>PLLJ01000006.1:11446-11610 GCA_003140935.1 Candidatus Omnitrophota bacterium | reverse complement strand
GGCAGTCAGGTCTATCAAACGACGGTAAGACAAGGGGGAAAGCTCGAGCTTGACGCTCCCGAGATGCAAAAAGTGCTCGAAGAGATCAAGAAGCTCGACACCGAACTTGGCCAGGTCGAAGCGGTGCTTGAGAAAGAGCGCAAGGTCAAGGCCGTCAAGGAAGC
>PLLJ01000006.1:0-11430 GCA_003140935.1 Candidatus Omnitrophota bacterium | reverse complement strand
GCCGCAAGGCATGGAGGTTCAAGTCCTCTCGCTCGCACTTGTTTTTTATTAAACAAGTACGTCACCGTGACGGCTTAGAGATGGCCGTCTACGGTGAACGCACTTTTTTTCAATAAAAAAGTACGTCGCTGTGACGATCTAAGGTGGATCGCCTACGACGAACGCATTTTTTAAATTCAACAAAAGGTGATAACACAAATGACTTCCGAAACGATACCCGCCCACATTTTTAGAGAATATGATATCCGCGGAAAAGCGGGAAAGGAACTGACCGAAGAGGTCGCGCTCGCGGTCGGGAAGGCCTTCGGAACTTTACTTAAGCGCGAAGGCAAAAAGACGGTCGCGATCGGGCATGACCACCGCTGGAGCGCGGAATTCCTTTTTCGCGGACTTTCCAACGGTCTCCAGAACTGTGGCCTTATGGTCATCGAGATCGGTCTTGTTCCCACCCCTCTTCTTTATTTTTATGTGGCCCGCAAAAAACTCGATGCGGGAGTCATGATCACGGGTTCTCATAATCCTCCGGATGAAAACGGTTTTAAGTTCCAGCTTGCCGACCGTTCTTTTTTTGGAAAAGACATCCGGGGGTTGTATGCAATCATCGAGAAGAATGATTTTGCGACCGGCCAGGGCAAGATCGAGCGTCCGGACCATGAGGCCCTTATGAAGGATTACGAGGATTTTATTTTCCAGGGTTTCAAATTCACGAAAAAACTCAAAGTCATCTTGGATACCGGACACGGAGTCGGGGCCTTAACAGCGCCTACACTTCTTCGCCGGTTCGGGCATGACGTAACCGTCCTTTTTGAAAATGTGGACCCCAAAATGCCGGATCACCAGGCCGATCCGTCGGTCCTTGCGAACATGAAAGACCTTCAGAAAAAAGTTGTGGAGATGAAGGCAGACATCGGGATCGCGGTCGACGGGGACGCGGACCGTCTGGGGGTGGTGGATGAAAAAGGACAAGTCATTTTCGGCGACAAGCTGTTGCTTCTTTACGCCCGCGAGATCCTGACCCGGAAACCCGGCGCGATCATTGTCGGGGACGTCAAAAGTTCCAAACAGATCTACGACGATATCGCCAAACGCGGCGGGAAACCCCTGATGTGGAAAACCGGGCATTCGCTGATCAAGGCCAAAATGAAGGAAACCCACGCCGAGATGGCCGGAGAGATGAGCGGTCACATGTTCTTCAATGATCGGTGGCTCGGTTTCGATGATGCGGTCTACGCGGCATGCCGTATCCTTGAGATCCTGGACAAGGCGAAGGCACCGCTTTCCTCGCTTTTGGCGGACGTACCGCCTCTCGTTTCCACGCCGGAGATCCGTTTTAATTGTCCCGAAGAGATCAAGTTCAAGGTTGTGGCGCGGGCAGTTGCAGATCTGAAAAAGAAATATGAAGTGGTGGATATTGATGGCGCCAGGGTTCAGTTCCCGGACGGATGGGGGCTTGTGCGTGCTTCCAATACCCAGCCGGTTCTCGTGATGCGCTTTGAGGCTGTGACGCAGAAGCGCCTCGAGGAGATCCGCGCGATCGTGGAGAACGAGATCACGGCACTCATGCGCGAGATGAGCTGATGAACTGGGCGGTCATCATGGCCGGCGGAAGCGGTACGCGTTTCTGGCCGGAAAGCCGTAAGCATCGCGCCAAACAGTTCCTCGATCTCTTCGGCCCTAAGACGCTGCTTGAACAAACCTTCGACCGCGTCAAAAAAGTGATCCCTCCGTCCCGCATTCTTGTCTTTACCGCTTCGGACAAAGCCGCTTCGACGGCGAAACTGCTTCCTATTCCGCGTTCGCAAGTGATTGGGGAACCGGCCGGACGCAACACGGCGCCGTGTGCGGCGTGGGCGGCATCGCTCGTCTTGAAAAAAGACCCTTCGGCGGTCCTGGGTATTTTTCCCGCGGATCATTTTATTAAAGATGAAATCACTTTCTCGAAAGTTCTCCGTGTTGCCTTTGGGCAGGCCGACGGATCGGGAATGCCTGTGACGCTTGGGATCAAACCCGATCAACCCCACACGGGATACGGCTATCTCGAAATAGCCGGAAAGAAAGCCACGGTGCGCGGTACGCCGGTCTTTTTTCTCAAGCGTTTTCACGAGAAGCCGGCGCTCGCGCAGGCCCGGGCGTATCTTCGCTCGAAGAAATTCCTCTGGAACGCCGGGATCTTTATTTGGCGCGCGGATTGTCTGCTTGAGACCACGCGGCGTGAGCTTCCCGCTGTTTTCAAAACGATTGTGAAACTTGCGGCCGGAGGGATCTCTGCGGTGGTCGCCAAGAAACTTTTCACCAAAGTTCCGAACATTTCGATCGATCACGGACTGATGGAAAAACTTTCCGGCGGGATCTTGACGATCCCGGTCTCGATGGGATGGAATGATGTCGGGAGCTGGGCGTCGCTCGGGGATCTTTTGCCGGTCGACCGTGCCGGGAATCTCTCTGTCGGCACCAATATCCTGGTGGAAAGTTCCGGGAATGTGGTGAAAGGGACGGGACGCTTGATCGCTACCGTGGGTCTCAAAGACCATGTGGTGGTCGATACCGGAGATGCGATCCTGGTCTGTCCGGTGAGCAAAACGGAATCCATCCGTAAGATCGTCGTCGAACTTCAAAAAAGGAAGATGCATCGTTTTCTTTAGCGATTTTTCAAACAAAAGGAGATCTGCCATGAAAATGTCCCACAAATTCTTAATATTGTTTCTTTTAGCATTGGCGCTTTCGGGTTGTTCGTCATGTCCGTGCAAGAAAAAGGCGGCAGAAACTCCGGCGCCTGCGGCTCAAGCCGTGGCGGTCCCGGCCACGCCTGCTGCGGTGCAGGAATCCGCTCCCGCTACGCCCGCGGAGCCCGCCGAAGCGTCTATTCCGGCCGCGACGAGAAGGTACGTAAATAAATAAATGTTCGGGGAGCAGGCCCCTTCCAGGGGCTTACTCCACAGATTTTTTGCGTGGAGTGTCGAACCTGTCGCGCAGGCTTTTCGTTAACAGGTTTTTCCCGGAGGTTTTGCGGTGACCTTGTGGCAAGCAATGGTGCTAGGGATCGTCCAGGGATTTACGGAGTTTCTTCCCATATCCAGCTCCGGGCACCTGGTTCTGTTCCAACATCTTTTCAAGATGGAAGAGCCGATGATGGCGTTCGATGTTGCCCTGCACGGCGCGACACTGCTTGTCGTGGTTGTGTATTTCTGGAAAGATGTTCGTGATATATTATTGGATTTCACAGAAAGCATTCAGGCCAAGATCTCCAAAAAGCCCGTAGTCACTTCGGCGCCTCAGCCGCCTCATAAGGGTTTGTGGGTTTGTATCCTTATCACGCTGATCCCGACGGGTCTTATCGCCGTTTTCTTCAAAGACTTTTTCGAGCACGGATTCGCAAAGTTGGGTTTTATCGCCGTCCGGTGGCTCGTGATGGGGACCTTATTTATCCTGAGCCAGCGTTTTCAAAAGGGACAAAAAGACTTGGACATGATCAGCTACGGGGACGCCTTTTGGATCGGCCTGGCGCAGGGGATCGCGCTGATGCCCGGGACCTCGCGATCCGGCATTACCATTCTTATCGGTTTGTGGCTTGGCTTGAGGAAAGATACGGCGGCTAAATTCTCATTTCTTATTTCTATTCCTGCGATCCTGGCGGCGATGGCCATGGAACTCCGACATGGAGCGCATTTTTTTTCCTCTTATTCCATCCCGACCTTCGCGGGATTTTTAGCTGCGGTCATTACCGGATATATCGCCATCCGCTGGCTCATGGATTTTGTCAGGAAGGGCCGCTTCTATCTCTTCGGCTATTACTGCATTGCCGTAGGCCTTTTTGCTCTGACCTCCATACTTCTTTCCTGAAGACATGAAAACGGTTCGTTGTATTCTCCAAAAGGGCAAAGAACGACCCGTCAAGAACCGTCATCCCTGGATATTCTCCGGCGCGATCGACCGGATCGACGAGGGGTTCGAGGCCGGCGATCTTGTCCGCGTCCTCTCCGACAAAGATGAATTCCTCGGGGTGGGTTATCTCAATCCCGAGTCCCAGATCGTAGTGCGCATGCTGGCGTTCGAGGATATCGCGATTGATGAACCGTTCTTTGACGAAAAGATCGGACACGCACTTGAGATGCGGCGGCGTTTCTTACCTGCCGAGACGAATGCCTACAGGCTCATCCACTCCGAAGGGGACTTTCTTTCGGGATTGACCGTGGACGTCTACGGGGATTTTTTAGTCGCGGAGTTCAACACGGCCGGGATCGATGCTTGGAAGCCGGTGATCGTGAAATGTCTTCAAAAATACTTCCCCAGCCACTCCATTTTTGAACGGAGCGATTCAGATCTCCGTAAATGGGAAGGTCTCAAACGTTCCGTAGGGGTGCTCGTAGGTTCAGAGCCTCCGGAAGCGATCGAGATCCGGGAAAACGGACTTCTCTTCGGCGTTGATATCAAAGAAGGTCAGAAGACAGGATTTTTTCTCGACCAACGCGAAAGCCGCGAGTGCGTCCGGGGGATCAGCGCTGGTAAGCGGGTGCTCAATTGTTTCGCCTATACGGGCGGATTTTCCGTTTATGCGGCTAAAGGCGGCGCGAGGGAAGTCGTGTCCGTGGAATCGTCCGAGCCCGCGGTGGCCATGGGGCGCAAGAATCTCGATCGGAACGGGTTAGGTGCGGGCGCGAGTGTTTGGGCCCAGCAGGATGTTTTTGATTACTTGCGCGCAACCAAAAAAGAATTCGATATGATCATCCTCGATCCGCCGGCTTTCTGTAAGAGTAAAAGCCAGGTCCAGCATGCTGCGCGAGGTTATAAGGATATCAACCTGCAGGCCCTGAAACAACTCCCGAAAGGCGGCCTACTTTTCACATTCTCATGTTCGTCTTACATCACGCCGGATCTTTTTCAAAAGATCGTCTTCGGTGCCGCCTCCGACGCGAAACGCGACGTCAGGATCCTCAAAAAAATCTCCCACGCATTCGACCATCCGATCAATATCTATCACCCCGAAGGCGAGTACCTCAAGGGACTTCTCTGCGAAGTCGTTTGAGATGAAAAAGAGAACGAGAGTCAGCTTTGCGCCGATGGTTTATCCCGGCGCCAAAATCTTGATCCTCGGATCCATGCCGGGGGAGAGGTCGCTTCAACTGAAACAGTATTACGGCCACTCGATGAACCAGTTCTGGCACGTTCTCCAAGAGATCTTTGGCGCTAGCGAACCCCGGAATTATCAGAGTAAGAAAGCCCTGCTCCGGGATCACGGGATCGCCGTATGGGACGTCGTGAAGAATTGTCATCGCAGCGGATCTTCGGACCTGTCGATCCGGAAGGCCAAGGCCAATGATATCTCCGGATTTTTAACAAAACATCCCAGCATCCGTCACATTCTGTTGAACGGAAGAACAGCCGAAAAATATTTTGTCCGTTTCTTCGGCCGGAGGGTGTCCTTGCCGTACGCTTATGTGCCGTCGACCAGCCCCGCTCATGCGGGGTTGAGCTTCAAGATCAAACTCCGTTTATGGAAAAAGGCGTTTGCCAAGGCAGGCATCCGGCACGCATAGACGATGCCGGCGCTGTAGGGGTGTTACCTAGGGAAGTAGAACCACTTTCAAGGTTTGCTTGGCGTCGGTGACGAGACGGAAACCTTCCTGGATCTCCGCGAGCGGGAGTCTGTGGGTGATCATATCCTTCACGGGGATCTTGCCTTCTTCGATCAAGCGAATCGCGTTCTTTAGATCGTCCGGCGCTGCGCCGTAAGAAGAAGTCACCGTCATCTCATTTCTCCAGAGATCCACGGTCGGGAGCTGGATATCGGTCTCCGGAATAGCGAAGAGCAGGAGAGTGCCTTTCCGGTCAAGGGATTGAAAGGCCTGTTTGACCGCCGGGAGAACTCCTGTGCAGAGAATGACTTTTTCCGCTTTGATGGAGGGAAGGTTTTTCGGATCAAAAACTTCATCGGCACCGCATGTCTTGGCTTTCTCCCGCCGGCATTTTTCCATATCCGTTGCGATCACCTTAGCCCCTTTCCATTTGGCGACCCGGATATTGAGGAGGCCTGAGATCCCGCATCCCAGGATCAAAACGGTTTGTCCTTTTTTGACGTTGATGGCCTCCTGCCCCCTAAGCGCGCAGGCCAGAGGCTCGATCATGGTTCCTTCTTCGTAGGAAACGTTCTCCGGCAGGACATAAACACCGTGATCGACATTGATCTTGGGGACTCTGACGAATTCGCTGTAGCCGCCCGGATCGTAATTGCCGGTATGCAGGGTTTCGCAAGCCGTGGGGTGGCCTTCTTTGCAGTATTTACATTCGTAACAGGGGACGTGATGACTGACAAAAACCCGCTGGCCTGCGTGATATTTCGGGGAGTTTGACTCGACCACTTCGCCGCTTATCTCATGCCCCAGGATCCTCGGGGCTTTTTTGATCCGGTACCATTCCATAACGTCGGTGCCGCAAATCCCGCTTGCCTTGATCCTGACGAGGATCTCGCCCTCACCGATCTTGGGGACGGGCCGCTCTTCCAGCCGTATGTCGCTATTGCGGTAATAAACAGCGACACGCATAGCTTTGGGGATGACGGCTTTTGCGAAAGGCATCTTGATTTCTACTGGGTATTGCGCCGAACTTGCTCGCAGAGGACCTCGTGAGCTTCCTGAGCCGTCGCGTTGTGGTGAATGATGGCATTTAAGGCCGCAGCCATCGGGAGGGGGTTCGGATTTTGCCAGACGTTCCGGCCGAGATTGATCCCCACCGCGCCTTTTTGCATTCCGTCCCAGACAAATTCCAGGACCTCAAGATCGGTCTCACATTTGGGGCCGCCGGCCATGACCACCGGTACCGGGCATCCCCGGACGACCTTGTCAAAATCCTTTTCACACCAATAGGTTTTGACGACACGCGCGCCGAGTTCGGCGGCGATGCGGCACGAGAGACCTAAATATCGCGCGTCACGTTTTTCCATCTCTCTTCCCACGGCCGTGACGGCCATCACCGGGATCCCGTAGTTCTCGCACTCGTTGACGAGTTTCGAAAGGTTGGAGAGCGTCTGCTTTTCATAATCGCTCCCGACGAAGATCGAAACGCCCACGGCCGCGACGTTCAACCGGATGATCTCTTCGATGGATGTGGTGACGACTTCGTTGGCAAGGTCTTTGCCGGCCATACTGGTGCCGCCCGATACTCTCAAAATAACGGGCTTTCCGAAGGTCGGAGGGATGACCGAGCGTAACATGCCGCGTGTACAAAAAAGGGCGTCAAAATGGGCCACGAGAGGTCTGATCGTTTCCCAAGGTTGTTCGAGTCCGGTGGTCGGTCCCTGGAAATAGCCGTGATCGATCGGCATGAAAAAACAGTGGCCGTTCGGCATAAGTTGATTCAATCTGTTCTTCATTCCCCAATCCATGATAGACCTCCTTGAGCCATGTCCGTTAGTTGCCGGATTGCTACCCGCGAGATTATACTCACAAAAACCGATAAGGTCATGCTTCTTTTTGGGGACAACGGAAAACGCACAACGCGCAACGAAAAGCTTTGCATTGTCTCTGGATCCCGGGACTTTTGAACTTTGCGCTTTGCGCCGCCCACTGTTTTAAGATATACTCTTCTTATGCAGAACATTTCAATCACTACCGAATTTACGCCGAATCCGAACTCGCTAAAGTTCAATGTGAGCGTACCGATCTGCGCGCACGGGACGGTCCATTTTGCGTCCAAGGCTGAGGCCGGGAAGTCCCCTCTAGCTGCCAAGCTTTTTGAGATCGAACACGTCAAAGAGGTGATGATCGGCTCCGATCTCGTGACGGTGACGCGCGATGAAAAAGTACAGTCCTGGAGCGTTTTGATCCCACGCGTGACCGAGACGATACGTGAGTTTCTCGCCTGCGGCAAAACGAGCCCCAAGGCTTGTGAGCAATGCGCGGATGCCACGAATCCAGGTTCGGCGATCGAAAAAACGATCATCGAGATCATGGATGAGCAGATCCGTCCGGCCCTTGCCCGGGATGGCGGAGACGCGGTTTTCTGCGGTTTTGAGAACGGTGTTGTAAAACTCCACTTAAAAGGCGCCTGTTCCGGATGCCCGAGCGCGACCATGACGCTCAAAATGGGCATCGAAGCTTACCTTAAAGAGCGCATCCCCGAAGTCAAAGAAGTCGTCCGCGTCTAAGACGCGCAGAGGACATGTAACGGAAAACTTCCAACGGTTCGTTCCCCATGCAGCGTTTCCCAATCCTTAACTTTATTCTTTCCCCATATAGTCGATACCTTAGCCGAGGCAATCCACTTATTCGAGGAGGATCCATTATGGCCAAGAAAGCTTTAAAAAAACTCAGCACGAACAGAATTACGACGTTCAAAATCCGTAACCGGCGCGGCTATGCCGCGATCTTCATGAATAATCTTACCGAGGGGAACACGGTGGGAATTGCCCTGGCGCGCATGGCCAAGGCCGTTAAGCGGATGGGATATTTACTCAGGTAAAAAGGATAGCGGAAGGCGGATGGCGAAATAATACGGCACCATCCACCCTCCGCATTCCTGAATGACTAGCGGCCGCTGGCGCTTTTGCGCTTTGCGAAACAATCCTTGCAATAGACCGGACGGTCTTCTCTCGGCTTGAAAGGAACTTCGCATTCCTTTTTGCATTCACCGCAGGTCGCCTTGTGCATCTCACGCGGCGCGCCTCCGAAACCACGGCCTTCTCCTTGAAACCCCATGTTATCTCCTCCTCGTTGGCACTGATGTCAGTGCAGTTGTGGGAAAAAATTCCCGAAAAAACCACTCCTTTGTTGAAAATCGTGCGAAGTCTCAAAACCCTTCGCGTTATTACTACCGGGGACCTTTCCGGTGCCGAAAAAAAGGTTTGTCGCCGTGACCGAATCCGCGGGGTCCTGCTCCCGGCTTCCGGTCAAAAGGCCTTTCCTGGCCCAAGCTTCTTTCTCTTGGGCGGTCCTGTGAGAATCCGCCTTCGCGCGTCCGATCCTTTGAGAAACCGCCTTCCCGGGGACGGACATGCGAAAATCCGCCTTCTCTGGGACGATCATGAGAAAAACCTTCTTTCCGTGGCCCGCGGTTGAAATTCCCCCTGCCGTGATGGGATCCACCACCATAGGAAGGACGGAAAGGTTTTGAAAACCGCTTTTCTCTATCCCCGAACGGTCTTTCCGGTGACTGCCCGATCAAGATGTCTATTTTCTTTTCAAGAAAATTCAGCTGTTGCTGCATCTTTTTGATCAAAGACACAACATCCATGTCAGCTTGCGGGGGAGCGGAAAGCTCCTCATTTTCCTCTGAATGTTCACTCATGTTGCTTGGGCTCCTTTTACGTCCGGGTTTTTATTTTAAATGAGAGGGACAGGCGCGCGATCTCTGTGGTTCTTAATCTTCTCCGGCAAGCGCCAAGGCCGAAAGGACCGAAGGGTTGATCCTCGACGTGTGTCCCAGGTTCTTGAGGACCTTGTCCGCCGCTTTCTTTAAACTCGTTTTAAATACGCAGGAAAGTTCTCCCACGAGACCTCTCGCCGAACGTTCGAGCGCCTGACGCTTTCTCTGATCCTTGGCTTCGAACTTGTCATAAGCAAAGGTTTGAAGGGCCCGTGCAAGACCCCAAGCCTGATCCTGAAGGTGCTGGGAGGAATCGGTTCCGGGATGGCCTTTGCCGTTCCCGGCTTTTAAATAGTGCAGGATCTTATTCGCCTCTCTGGGGGAAACGAGACCGTGAAAACCGGAGATTTCCAGATCGGACGCTGAAATGACAAAACGGGCTTTCATTTTAGTGGCTACTTTCGGCACCAGTGAGTAGGACAAGTCCCCCCGGCTAGGCGGGCTTGGCCGGGTCACCCTTTCTACACGGCAGAGGCCATGGATCGGGTGATAAAGCAGATGGCCGTTCTCGATCTTTTCTTTTTTCATAAGCCTCTTTGTGAAGATTCTGGGTAGATCATTTTTTCGAGAGGTTTCACGCATAACTTCATCCAAGACGGGCTAGCTTCAGTGTTGGTGTCACCTAGGGGACCGCTAAGCTCTCATGTGACGGAAAACATTATACACCAGTTTTCCTCAAAAGGGTGATTTATTCCACGTTCTTTATTTTTTGATGCGGATAACAGGGCGCATTTCACCTGGCAGGGAACGCGGACCGGGAAATGATGAATGAAAAAACAATTCTGTTGGGTTGGTATTCTCCATTCCCCATTTTAAAGTGATTAATTTCGTGCTCTGTATCGATCCTCTGATAGCCCTTCTCCATTCACAAAGCATACCGTGCTTAATATTGCTATATCCTGCAACGAATAAGAGGGATATTTCGCGGCGTTTTATATTGTTTAATTTTCCACAAAAAACGAGGAAAAATCATGCCTAACCCTTGCAATATCAACCTCTGTCAGTTATATTTTTTTTGACTTTTTTAAAATACGGTATAGAACAATAAAATCTTTTTGGAAATAAGGAGACAGGAGTCCCTTGAGCGAAAGGATCACGGAGTGAACCACTCTCGACCGCTGAAAGCGCTCTTAGCGCTTTTCACCGTTATTACTTTTTTAACAACAAGTGTGATCTGGGCGCCGGACAGTTTCGCCGCAGCGCAAGCGATCCGCGTTCCGGCTTCTGCCGCTCCCGAAGTTCTCATCCCTTATCAAGCCCAGTTGGATCCCGGTATTCGATTCTCGATTCCCCAGGAACTCGGAACACTCCAATATTTTAAGGCCGGAAAAGGTCCGATGGTCGTTCATCTCCAGACCGCGCACGGCCATTATCAAGCGCAGAAACAGATCCAAGCACTCCTCCATCACTTAGACAAACAATACGGCATCCGGACACTCCTCGTCGAAGGCAGTGCGTTCAAACTCGATCCCGGGATCCTTAATTTTTTCCCGGAAGATCCCAAGCTCACGCAAAAGGTCAACGACGCGCTCACGAAACAAGCGCTCGTGAAAGGACCGGAGCTTTATTTGCTGGATGAATTAAGCGGTAAAACGAGTCCCGTGCCGCAAGCATACGGTATCGAAAATCTTGAAGCGTACCGCGAGAATGGGCTGTCGTTCGTCGATGTCCTGAAAGAAAAAAAGAAAACGGAGAAATTCCTCGCCTCCATGAACGAGGGGATCGAGCGCCTTTCCGCGGCATATCTCAATGACGCGCTGAGAAATTACCTGAAGCAGCTTGAAAGTTTTGAAAAGAACCAGCTTCCGTTCGACGCCTGGCTTTCCCTCATGAAAAAAGAATCGCTGAAACGGTTGAAGCTCGACTTGACGCAACCTGGCGCCCAGCTCGACTGGCCGATGGGTNNCGCCAGCTCGACTGGCCGATGCTCGTTCGCATTTTCAAGGTCCAAGAACTTTCTGCGAAATTTGATAAAAACGCGTTCGTAAAGGAGCGGGAAAAGTTTTTGAAAGCGTTGCGACACTTTTTTCCATCATCCCATGCTCAGATCGAGCAATTGCTCAAGTCTGAGCA
>PLLJ01000035.1 GCA_003140935.1 Candidatus Omnitrophota bacterium | reverse complement strand
ATCACGTCCGGATAAAGCGTCCCCTGCGCGAGGAACGGCACCTTCCCGAGCCTGCGGGCCTCGGTGCTGAACACATCGATAAAGGCCTTCCCGATGATCTTGCGTTTTTTTTCGGGATCGATCACGCCCTTCAAGCGCGACAAGAAGATCTTTTCGGCATCCACCACCTTGAGGTTCATCTTGAAGTGGCCGCGGAAAGTTTTTTCGACTTTTTCGGCTTCGCCGAGCCGCAAAAGCCCGTTGTCCACAAAGATACAGTTGAGTTTTTTGCCGATGGCCCGGTGAAGAAGCACGGCCGCTACCGAAGAATCAACGCCTCCAGAAAGACCGAGCACCACGCGCTGGTTCCCCGCTTGCCGGCGGATAGCCCGGATACTTTCGGTAACGAAGGATTCCGGCGTCCAGGTCATGCGGCAACCGCAGATCCGGGACAGGAAATTCTTGAGGATCTTGGAACCGAGCGGCGTATGTGCGACCTCGGCATGGAACTGGATGCAATAGATCTTACGCCGGGCGTCGCCCATGGCCGCGAACGGCGCGTTCTCCGTATGCGCGAGGCGTTCGAATCCTTTGGGGAGACGCTCCAGCTTATCCCCGTGGCTCATCCAGCATGTCAAACGTTTCGGGAGGCCTTTGAAAAGCGGGCTATCGGATTTGTCGATATGGAGTTCGGAAAATCCGTATTCCCGCTTACTGGACTTGTGAACGCGGCCGCCAAAAAGATGCGCGGTCACCTGCATGCCGTAACAAATACCGAGGACCGGGACCCCGCAAAGCAGAAGCCGCTCATCCGGGATCGGCGAGCCCTTGGCATAAACATTGGCGGGAGACCCGGAAAGAATGATCCCCGCGGGTTTTCCCTCAAGGATCTTTTCAAGCGGCGCGTTAAAGGGAAGGACTTTGGAGAAGACTTTGTTTTCGCGTACACGGCGGGCGATTAGCTGCGTGTACTGCGATCCGAAATCAAGCACGACAATGTTTTCGTCCATAAAACCCTAGTCTAAAGACCGTGATTAGGGACTCGTTTAAATTTTTATGAGGCACGAGTCCCGAAGTACGAGTCCCCTCATTTGGTTTTAGCTATTTACACATCCCGAGCTTTTGCGCGGTTTGAAAGAGCTTTCCTTCGGTCTTGATGGCCGGAGCGATCACGATCTCGGTCATCTGCATCTCACGGATATTGGCCGCGCCGACATTCCCCATGGAAGTGCGAAGCGCCCCGACGAGGTTCTGCGTTCCGTCATCCAGATGCGCGGGACCAAAAAGGATCTCTTCCAGGGTCCCCGTCGTGCCGACATGAATTCTCGTGCCCCGCGGAAGATTCGCGTGAGGCGTGGCCATGCCCCAATGGAATCCGCGGCCGGGGGCTTCTTTCGAGCGGGCAAAGGCCGAGCCCACCATCACGCCATCGGCGCCGCTTGCGATCGACTTGCAGATATCGCCGCCCGTCGACATGCCGCCGTCCGCGATGATCGAAACGTATTTGCCTGTTTTCTTGTGATAAAATTCGCGCGCCGCGGCGCAATCCGCGATCGCGGTCACCTGGGGCACACCGATCCCGAGAACGCCGCGGGTCGTGCAAGCCGAACCGGGACCGATCCCCACAAGCAGTCCCGCGCAGCCGGTCTCGGCCAGCTCCAAGGCGACCTTGTAGGTCACGCAATTCCCGAGGATCACGGGGATCTTCATCTTTTTGCAGAGTTTTCCGAAATCCACGACCTGATAGGCTTTCGCGATATGACGCACCGTGGTCACGGTCGACTGCACCACGAAAACATCCGCGCCCGCGTCTTCGGCGATCTTGCCGAATTTTTCGGCGCGCTGAGGGATAGCGCTCACGGCGCAGAGCACGCCGCCTTTCTTGATCTCTTTGACGCGCTTGGCGATCAACTTTTCGCTGATGGGTTTGACATAAAGTTTTTGCACAAGCTGGGTCGCCTTTTCGGGCGATGCCTTGGCGATCTCCTCAAGGATCGACTTGTAATCCTCATAGCGGGTGTAGATCCCCTCGAGGTTCAGCACGGCCAGACCGCCAAGCTTCCCCATGGCCTTAGCGAAGGCAGGGTCCACGACCCCGTCCATGGCCGATGCCAGGAAAGGAATATCGAGCGTCATCTTTCCCAAAGGCATCTTGATATCGACTTCATCCGGATTGATGGTCTTGTCTCCGGGTACTAAAGCGATCTCGTCAAAACCATAAGCTCTGCGCGCCTTACGGTCGCGACCGATAAAAACTGACATAGTAGATTCCTCCGGTTAACCTTGAAAAAAAAGAGAACAGGCTATCGCGGAAATCACGCGCCTGTCCCCTTTTAGATAAGTATTATTTGTTGTACTCGGTGTGTGGGCAAGAAGAGAACTGAGAGGGTTTTTCTTAAACGGATGTGTAAGTTGAACTATTAGGTGTCCCATTTGCGGTATCATACAAAACCGCGCGGGGAATGTCAATAAACCCGGAATTTTTTCCGTCAGGCTTTCCCGGTCTTCGCCTTCAGACTCTTAAGCTTTTTCCGATCCGCGATTTCTTTTCCTAAAAGTTCGATCTCTTTTTGCTGAGCCTTAATGGCTTCTAACAATACTGCGGTAAATCGATCATAGGCAACAGCCTTATATCCCAGACCATCCGTAGAGACCAACTCCGGAAATTCTTTCTCTACTTCCTGAGCAATGAGTCCTATTTGCCTTTCTTTGGGAAACTTAATCTCTTTACTTTCTTCCTGTTTCCAGTCAAATTTCACGCCTCTTAATTTTAAGACCTTATCCAAGGTATTTCCGGATAACGGAACAATGTTCTTTTTCCTTCTTATGTCAGAACCGCTCCACGCGCCGCCAGAGCAATAGGCTGTCCCATTAACATCCAAGCGGTCCCAGATACTCACAGAACGCACGCCCCCTATGCCGCCGGTACGGCCCAAAATCATCAAGGTGTTATAAGTTGTTGAGGCATTTTCAATGGCTGCCCAACCCGCGGTATTGCCAATACCGGTATGGACACCCGTTGCGGTGGAAAAAATAAGAGACCCTCCTGTATTAAAAAATTTACCATTAACATCCAATGTCGCGCGGGCGTCTGGCGTCCTCGTCCCGATGCCGACGTTCTCTCCTCCCGCGTTCGTGGCAAAATAAGAAGCCTTCGTGCTCTTTAAAGTCATATACTCGCCATACGGGCTGGGATAATAAGTGGTCAATTCCACTTTCCCGGCATAAGCAACGGATGTAAACACGAATGCCGAAAAAAACACGACTCGGAAAACATTTTTTAGGAACATTTTTCACCTTATTTGAATTAAGTAATGCGCCTGCCTCACTGCATGACAGGCGGCGGTCCCCGGAATTACGCGAAATTCTTGTATCCGCGAACCCGCTTATCGCTTTTTCAGCTCCCTGATCTCCTTTTCCGATTGCTGAGCCTTAAGGCCTTCCAGGAACACCGCGGACTGCACACCACAAAAATATTCGCCTGTGAATGCCCCCCATTCAAAAATTCCGCCTGAATACGTTGATTACTTGGATTCTGATCTCTTCAATTGATCAAGTTCTGCTTTTAAACTTTCGATATCCCTCTGCTGAGCCTTAATGGCTTCTAACAACACCGCGGTAAATCGATCATAGGCAACAGCCTTATATCCCAGGCCATCCGTAGAGACCAACTCCGGAAATTCTTTCTCTACTTCCTGAGCAATGAGTCCTATTTGCCTTTCTTTGGGAAACTTAATATCTTCACTTTCTTCCTGTTTCCAGTCAAATTCCACGCCTCTTAATTTTAATATCTCATCCAAGGTATTTCCGGATAGCGGAACAATGTTCTTTTTCCTTCTTATGTCAGAACCGCTCCACGCACCGCTAGTAACATAGGCGGTCCCATTAACATCCAAGCGGTCCCAGACACTCACAGAACGCAAGCCCCCTAAGCCGCCGGAACGGCCCAAAATCATCAAGGTGTTATCCGCTGCGGAATTTTCAATGGCTGCCCAGCCAGCGGCATTGCCAATCGTAGTATAGACACCCGCTGCGGTGGAAAAAATAAAAGAACCTCCCGTATCAAAAATATTGCCATTAACATCCAAAGTCGCGCTTGGGTTTGGGGCCGCCGTCCCGATGCCGACTCTCTCTCCCGAGTCCGTGGCGAAGCAAGAAGACTTCGTGCTCTTTAAATTCGTGTACTCGCTATACGGGATGGGAAAATACGTGGTTAACTCCGCTCTTCCGGCGTAAGCAGAGGGCACAAGCCCCAGTATCAAAATAAATAAGCCGGTCAAAATATTTTTTTGAATCACTTTATCTCCATCTTCTCGATGCGTTGAACTGTTGATCAACCCGGATTTTTTCTTGTTAAACTTTTCCGGTCTTCGCCTTCAAATTCTTAAGTTTTTTTCAGATCTGCGATTTCTTTTCCTAAAAGTTCGATCTCTTTTCGCTGAGCCTTAATGGCTTCTAACAACACCGCGGTAAATCGATCATAGGCAACAGCCTTATATCCCAGACCATCCGTAGAGACCAACTCCGGAAATTCTTTCTCTACTTCCTGAGCAATGAGTCCTATTTGCCTTTCTTTGGGAAACTTAATCTCTTTACTTTCTTCCTGTTTCCAGTCAAATTTCACGCCTCTTAATTTTAAGACCTTATCCAAGGTATTTCCGGATAACGGCACAATGTTCTTTTTCCTTCTTATGTCAGAACCGCTCCACGCACCGCCAGTAACATAGGCGGTCCCATTAACATCCAAGCGGTCCCAGATACTCACAGAACGGTTGCCCCCGACACCGCCGGAGCGGCCCAAAAGCATCAAGGTGTTATAAGATATGGAATCTTCAATGGCTGCCCAGCCGGCGGTATTGCCAATACCGGTATGGTCACCCGTTGCGGTGGAAAAAATAAGAGAACCTCCCGTATTAAAAATATTACCATTAACATCCAATCTCGCGCGGGCGTCTGGGGTCGTCGTCCCAATGCCGACGTTCTCTCCTCCCGCGTTCGTGGCAAAGTAAGAAGCCTTCGTGCTATATAAATTCTGATAATCACCATTCGGGGCGGGATAGAGCGTGGGATATTCCACTTTCCCGGCGTAAGCGGAGGGCGCGAGAGTGGACATCAAAGCTAACATACCGGCAAGCAGGTTTTTTTGAAACACTTTACACCTCACTTGAAGATCTCTAAAATTTTAACAGATAAAACCTGGGAACATTATAAAAAATACTCAAGACGGCGTGTAGGCAACCCCCCCCTTCGTCCAGGCATTGTCCTGGTTCACGGTAAGATTCGCACTCCCTCCCGTAGCCGTTGCCGTAAAATGCGTTGCGTCCGAGGATAACATGGAATAAACATAAGTTCCGTCCTTAAGGTTGATCGAATCGCCTCCGCCGAGCCCGGTTTGGATCGCAGCCGCGTTGGCACAGGCTGACGAGCACGCATATAATCCGTTCCTTGCGTAAAACATCTTCTGTGCCATCCTGATGGCCCGGAGGTTAGACTCCGCCAGGCGCTGGTTGGTTTTTGCCGTTGTGGTTGTAAAACGGGGCAACAAAATCCCGGCCAAAGCACCGATAATGACCAGGCATGTTAAAACCTCTAACATCGTAAATCCTTTTTTCATCTCATGCCCCTTCTTTTGAGATCCCCGCTCCAACCCACTCGTTGTACATTCATCAATGGCTTTTTCCGGTCAGTAAGACGGTGCAAAGGCAGCGCCGCCCTTCGTGAAAGCGCCGTCCTGGTCAATGGTGAGATCGTTCGTAGTGCCTGTCGTATCCGCCGTCGCCGTAAATGTCGTCGATGTCCCGGATGCCACAGAAAAGGTATAATTCGGCAATTGAATTTCAACGCCCAGTGTCGTGTTGATCGCCGAGATATCGGCACACGCCGCATAAGTTTTCCACCTTGGCCAATACAGTTTCTCCGCAGTCCGGATCGCTCTCAGATAAGCGATCGCTCGATTTTGATCGCTTTTAACTTTTGTTTTGTCAAAAGCGGTGAATGTGATGATCGCAAGAGCGGCCAAAATCGTGATCACTACCAAGATCTCGACGAGAGCAAAACCCCTTTTCTTCATAGTGCTTTTTTCTCTTTAACTTGTTATAAAAAAAGACCCGCTCAGCTTGGAGGCGGCATGCCCGAGTCCCCGCCCCACGTCCCATCTTGATTCAAGGTGATCACTTTGCCATCGGAAGATCGAGTAGCAAACGCCGTAAATGTCGACGTTGTCGGGGCCGTTACCTGAAAGGTATAATTCCCCGTTTGAGTCTCGGCACCCAGGGTGCTTTTGATCGCCGCTGTATTCGCGAGAGGTAAATAAGTTTTCCACTTTCCGTAATACATTCTCATCGAGGTCCGGACGGTCCTCAGATAAGCGATCGCCTGGTCTTTTTCGGCTTTACTCTTTGCCTTGGTGAAACCGGGAATGGTGACCGCAGCAAGAACACCCAGGATCAAGATCGTCACCAGAATTTCAATCATCGTAAATCCGTTTTTTCCATTCATAACCCCTCCTCGGAAAAATTCCGTGTCAAGCTTCCTTGAACTGATCATTGGTTGACGAAATCGACTCCCGTTACAAGAGTGTAAAGGCCGCCTCCTAATGAGGTAGCCGTAACAGTGACATTATTTGTTCCCTCAATACTGTAAGTCGCATTTGAGCAACCCCCGTTGACTGCCCTGCATTTCCAAAGGGCATATTCCGTACCGGCTTCTGCAAGATATTTCGCCTGAACCTCTTGTAGAGTATTCGCCTTCATGTTGGCGTGACTGCCCACGGCTTGTAAAATTCCCGCTGTGGCAATAGCGATCACGATCACGACCGCCAGACAAGTAATGAGCGCGAATCCGTTTTTCATAGTTAATTCAAACTCTTCTCCCGCATCTCAACGGTGGTGTCCAGATATTCCTTTAGCACGCCGCTGGTCGTCCCGCTGGAAGCTTGGACTCCAAGCACAACCCGGATCGTATTTAAATAGGCCGGTGAAGCAGAGTTAGTATTGTCGACCCGGTAAACCGAAAAAGTATTAATGTTCTGCGCGATGACGGTATCCCCGATTGTGACCGCCCCATCTACTTTTTTATGTAAATCGGTTCCATTCAACCAATAGGTGTAGACCGTATCATCGCTGAAAACTGAAGGGGTATTCTGATATAAGTTGATCGACGAAATCGTATCGCATCTTATTTGGACGCAAGTCCCGTCGGTTAAACAACCGCCGGGACGAGCCGTGGCGGGCACATCCATGGCTGCCTCAGCTCCGCAGACCGCCTTACTCGAGGCGCTGAGCTTGTCAACGATCTCCTCAAAAACGGCCAATGATGTCTGCATGAGCGAGGCTTCAGATTTGATGACATTCGAAGAAAATTTTGCGTAATTGACCAGAAAATTGGACGCCGTGAGCAAAATAACAGAGCCGAGCGCTAAGGCAATAAGAAGCTCGAGAAGAGTAAACCCTTCGCTCGTATTCAGGGATCGGTCCATGCAACGGCCACTTTCACTTTTTTAAGATCGGTTCCGGCAACGCTTGAAACTAAATAGGTCCGTGTACCGTTGATAGGAGCATTTTTAAAAGCGGCGGGCAGGCTACTGGTCGTATCGTAGGAATTTACGGAAACCACGAGCGGCGCGCTACGTGTAGCATCCGTGCTCACCGCATCCTTCAACAGCTCGAGAGTTGCCCTGGCATGGCTCAGGGCCTGAAGATCCAGACTGCCGCCCTGAGTATCGCTGCGAGCGTTTCTCATCTTGCCGCTGTTGACAACGGCGATCACCGAAGTGGCCGCCAAAGCGGCAGCCGCCAAGACAAGCATGCCCAGCACGATCTCAGCCAACGTCATCCCTTTGTGATTCATGATGTTATGATATATCCCTCCCATGAGCTTATCAACGTTTTTTTATGAAATGCTTATATTTGTCATACGTTTTCTGTTTTTATTTTAAGACGATCCGACTTTTCTCCTTTCACTATTTTTCACTCCGTGCTACATTGTCCGCCATTATGCTAAAGGTTCTTCGTCGTTACACTAAGGTTGTTATTTGGTTCGTCGTGGGTTCTTTTATCCTATGGGGCGGCTATTCGGTCAGCGCTCTCAAAAAAGAAGGCCGCTTTGCGGGCGAAGCCTTCGGCAAATCCGTGAGCTTTCAGGAATACAACCAGTTCTTTCGCGCCACCCAGCTTTTCATGCCGTCCGAAAAACCGGTCGAAGACCCGAAACTCTTGCGCGATTACACCTGGCAGAACATTATTTATGCCCGCGAGGCTAAACTCAAAGGGATCAAGATCACGGATGAAGAGGTCCGTGGGGAGATCTCGAATATCCTCAAGCAGCAGGGTCTGGTCAGCCCGACGGAAGAACAATACAAGATGTGGCTCACCCGTTCACTTCATCTCTCCCCTCGTGAATTCGAGGAAGGACTCAGGGAGTTCATACGCATCCAAAAGCTCTTGCGTGTGCAGATCGCACGTTTTGTTCCGGCCGGGGCCGACAAACTGACGGATCCGAAGGCGAAGGAAGAAGCTACGACGAAGCAGAAGACGGATTTTATGATATGGACAAACGAGGTCAATAAGCGCGCTGCCCTTAAAGACTACCTCGCTCCGGAACCCCAGCAGGAAGAACCCGCGCCACTCGAACAGAAAAAGTAGTCGCGGGAATCTTCTTTAATATTCGCTTTTTCTCCAACTCGCCATGGATCTACGGCTTTTCTCAGGATACCGGCGCTTAAGACTTAGCGTTCTTGTCCTTTTGAGGGATCACAGAAGGCGCGGGCGGCACTGGCTTGACGGAAGCTTGCATGGCCCGACTCTGGTTCCTCAAAAGCTCGGCTATGTTGGGAGGCTGCTGAACATTCATCACCCCCCCAGGTTGCATCCCTATAGGATTCGGGAATCTTTGGGCGGAAGCGGACATCATTGCTCCCGTCGGCATCGCTACATAATTTCTTTTCGCCGCAACAAAGAAAGTGTTGAAATAGAGCCAAACAACAATAAGAGTGGCTAGCGCCAAGAGATAATTGATCTGTTCCTTTGACATAGTTTATTCCCTCCCAGGTTAAGTAGTATCCGAGACAATCAATATTGTAGATTAAAGTTGAAAGCCTTCATACAAAATTCTTTTTGAAGAGCTCTCTTGTTCTTGTTATACTTGCGGCCCTATGAACCCCACTAGATCTCTTGCGCTGCCAATGCAAGGAATGGGTCGGGACATGCGAAAAACAACAAGAGAGAATTTTTATCCTGGAACACTGAACCTGACTGGGAGATCTCACGGGTGAAAAAAACCGTTCAAGAGTTCGCAAAACTTGCCGGCGGCGTCGTCATCGGCGACGGTGCTACATTGATCGAAGGTATCACGAATTTTGAGAGCCCGCTCAAAGGGCATATCTCGTTCGCGCAAGATGAAAAAAGCTTCAGGACGCTTGAGGCTTCCGAGATCAGTTGCATCATCGTCCCGAAACAGATCTCTCAGTCCTCTAAAGTCCTGATCCAGGTCGAATATCCTAAACGGGCGTGGGCGCAGATCCTCCGGGAACTTTTTCCCGCCAAAAAATTCCCGGGAACGATCTCTCCTCATGCTTCGATCGCCCCGACCGCCCGGATCGGAAAAAATGTCACGATCGAGGCGTATGTGACGATCTCGGACCGTGCCATCATCGGTGATGATGCCGTTCTTTGTTCCCATGTTTTTGTCGGCGAGAACGTCAAGATCGGCACGCACTCGGTGATCCATCCGAATGTGACCCTTTATGAGAATTGCGAAGTGGGCGCCCATGTGGTGATCCATGCCGGAACCGTGATCGGCGCTGACGGCTTCGGGTATGTCGCGACGCCGGCGGCCCATGAAAAACTTCCGCAGATCGGCAACGTGGTGATCGAAGATGACGTGGAGATCGGGGCTTGTTCGACGGTCGACCGCGCGGCCATAGGCTCCACACGCATCGGAAAAGGCTGCAAGATCGACAACCTTGTTCAGATCGCCCACAATGTCGTGGTCGGCCCGCACACGGTTATTTCTGCCCAAACCGGCATCTCCGGAAGCTGCAAGATCGGTTCTCATGTTACGATGGGTGGAAGCGTCGGAGTAGGAGACCATGTGGAGATCGGCGACTGGACGATGGTGGGCGCCGGCGCGGGGTTTCCCTCCAATAAGAAAGTCCCGGGAAAACAGATCGTATTCGGACAACCTGCCCGCCCCTACGCGGAAGCCCGGCGTCAGATCGGCGCGCAGCTTCGCGCGGCCGAAACCCTGGACGACGTCAGGATGTTAAAGAAAAAAGTGGCCGAGCTGGAGAAAAAGCTGGAAGACGCTTCGAAAAAATAATCCCCGCCACCCTGCCTTTACTAAAGGATTTACTTTCTTACAACTTTACATAGAATGTCGCCACTATGTTCACGATACTGAGTCTACTGATCTTCTTGCTTCCCTTCTGTCTTTCGTCCGCATCAGCGGCTGAGCCCTACTCGCTTTCAGGCTTCTTCTGTCTCGTTGTGTTATTGGCATTTTCAGTCCTTTGGATCATGCTCCGGGGACTCCCCATAAAAAAATTCCGTTCGGTCAAGTACCCCCTCCTCCTGACCCTTCTTTTCCTGATGATCGCTGTCGCCTGCTGCCCGGCCGTACAATTAAAAAGCCCGGAAGAGATCGGCAAGTATTTCATCGGTTTGCTTTTGTTCGTGATCGCCGCCTCCTTATCCCAGGAAGAAAAGGAGCAGCTTACCTCCGCGATTGTTTTGAGCGCTTTTTGCATAAGTCTCATGGCTTTATTTCAATATTTTTTTGGTTTTCATCTTCTGACGGATTATCTCAAGGAAGCGAACATCAACGACCTTTATGTCATGGAAAAGATCGCTCAACGAAGAGTTTTCTTCCCTTTCCCGGAGCCGACCATCCTGGGCGGATATTTGGCCATGGTGCTTCCTCTCGCATTCAATTTGAAACGGAGAAAGTTTTTTGTGATCCCTTTGGCTTTGGCCCTCTTGCTCACGAGGTCCCTTGGCGCTCTTGTAAGTCTTGCTCTTGTTTCCACGGTCATTTTTACCTTAGGGGATCATTCCAAGAAAAAGAAGGTCCTGATCCCTCTCATTCTGGGAGCGATCCTCGGATTCGTTTTTTATATTAGGATGAACAACCCTGCACTCCACCTCCTGCCTACTTTCTCCATAGGGGAACGTCTGGGATACTGGAAAGGCGCATGGGGGATCATCCGGGCGCATCCCTGGATCGGTACGGGGCTCGGAAGTTTTGATCTTCCGGGCCGTGCCTATTATGCCCACAACATTTTCCTTCAATTTTGGGCCGAGGCAGGGATCGCCACCGTCTTTTTCTTTTTTTGGCTGATCGCCGTAATCTTGAGAAATGGCTGGAAAGACCTTCAGAGATCGCCGGAAAAAAAGCGGCAAGTGGGTTTGTTCGCCGGGGCCTGCGTCTTTCTTATCCACAACCTCGTGGACTTTACTTTTTTTCTTCCGGCAGTCGGTCTTATCTGGTGGATCATGATGGGATTGCTGTTTTCACCCGAAGAGCAGACAGAGAAATAATCGGAACCTCGCCCTCCCCCGTCTTCCTTTTCCCGAACAGCAGGTAAGACTACGCTTCTTTTTTGAGCCTTATCAAACTCAGGAATTCACTGCGGGAGCGGGCGTCTTTTCGGAAGGCGCCGAGCATCGAGCTGGTGATCGTGTAGGCATCGGATTTCCGGACGCCGCGCATGGACATGCAGAGATGAAGGGCCTCGATCACGACCGCAACCCCTTTGGGATTCAGCGCGTTCATCAGGCATTCGGCGATCTGCGTCGTGAGCCGCTCCTGGACTTGGAGTCGTTTGGAGAAGACCTCCACAAGGCGCGGCATCTTGGATAGCCCGATGATCTTCCCGTTCGGGATATAAGCGATATGGGCCTTGCCATAGAACGGCAAAAGATGATGCTCGCAAAGCGAAAAGATCTCGATGTCCTTGACGATAACCATTTCGTCGTAAGGTTCCTTGAAGATCGCATGATTCAGGATCTCCCGGGGGTCCATTTGATACCCTTGCGTCAGATACCGGAGGGACTTCGCCACACGCGCCGGTGTTCTTTCAAGGCCTTCGCGCTTGGGGTTCTCCCCCAAAAGCATGAGCATCTCCTTGACCAGCCCTTCGAATTTTTCTTCTTTCGGCTCTATTTTTTTCTTTTCCATTTTTCCCCCGATCCTATTTTATTTCAAGACTTTACGGACCGCTTCCGCGATCTTCAAAAAACGCTCACTGAGGGGGCTCTTCGGATACCCCGCCACGATCGGCAATCCGGAATCCCCGCATTCCCGGACCTGAGCCTCAAGCGGAATGTCCCCGAGAAAAGGGATCTGGAACACCCCGGCCATTTTTTCGCCGCCGCCTTTTCCGAAGATCGCTCCGGTCATGTTCTCAACCACGCCCAGGATCGGGACTTCGATCTGACGGAACATAGCCACCGCTTTCCGGACGTCGCTCAGGGCCACTTCTTGTGGCGTCGTCACCACGACCGCTCCCGACAAACTCACCCACTGCGACAGGGACAACTGAACATCCCCCGTTCCCGGCGGCAGGTCCACCACCAGATAATCAAGTCCGCCCCAATCCACACGGTGCAAAAACTGTTCCAGGATCTTATGCAGAAGCGGCCCGCGCCAGATCACCGGTTGCTCGGGATTCGCGAAAAATCCGATCGAGATCGCCTTCACGCCGTGCGCTTCGAGCGGAAGGATCTTGGTTTCAAAATTTCCCTCAGGACGTTTTTCGGTCGGAATACCGAGCATGATCGGGATATTCGGCCCGTAGATATCCGCGTCCAACAAACCCACTTTGGCGCCGTGTTGTTTCAGAGCAAGCGCCAGATTGACTGCCACCGTAGATTTGCCGACGCCGCCTTTGCCGCTCGCGACTGCGATCACATGCTTTACGCCGGGAATAGACCGGAGAACCTGGACGTTAACCCCCGATTTCGGTTTTCCTGAAAAATGAACTTCACACCCGCTCGCGCCCGCCCCCCGTACTGCCTGAACAATTGTCAAACGCAATTTTTCCTGAAGGGACGGATCTTCGACGGAAGATTCCAGATGAAGAAAAGCATGGTTCTTATTAATCTCGATCTCTCGCACAAGTCCGAGCGAAATAATGTCCTCACCCACGACAGGCTCCCGGACCTGTTTGAGGCATTCGAGGACTTTCTCGCGGGTGATCTTATTGAACGTGGTCATGCCTAAACTCTGGAGTCCTTCGATGAGCTTGCGGAGCCCGCGGCCACCGGCTCCAGGATCCTCCAAAAAAACCATACCATCACCGCCAGAAAGAACCATCCCACGAGACCGTCGTAGAGGATCTTGGATCCCCAGAATAAAGTCCTGCCCGTTGGGTATTGCAAGAAAGAATCGTCCAGTTTTACAAAAAAAATGCAGCCTGCGTGGAATCCGATCGCAGGATAAAGGGACCCGCTCCGGTAGGCCACGCCGTTAAGGGCCAGACCGAAAAGGAAGAGACCCGCCGCCTCCGGCCAGAACTTCGGCCACTGGGCAAGCGAAAGAAAAGGTGCCCCGATCAACCGTAATCCGTCAATAATATCCGGGGACGAATCGACAAAGATTTTTTTCATCCCGACGAAATGGATGATCGCATAGAACGAAGTCGTGATCACGACGCTCAAGAACACCCGGTTCTTCAAAAAATGCATCAGCGACCGGAAGATGAATCCCCGGAAAAAGAATTCTTCCATGGTCCCGATCAACAGGGCCGTGGCTAGCGCTAAAGAAAATTTAACGATCCATCCTCCCCAAGAATGGGGATCCGGCGCGAAGACCGCTTGGCCAAAAAGGACCCGCAGCCCCCCCACCACCCCCAAGACAAGAACGCCGACCATAAACCCCTTCACCAGAAGTCCAGGACTTTGAGGCTTCCAGGCAAGACCGTAAGCCATGAGCGTCTCTTTTTTGATACGGACAAAGCACGCGACCACAACAAGCGAAAGGATCATTACAATGCGATTGAAGATCCGCTCGAATTTAAAGGGATGGAACGTTTGGAAAAAATTGTAAAAAAGCGGCGTAAGTACTGCGCTCAGTAGAAGGATCACTGCCAACACGCCGATAAATTTCAAAAAACCTTTCATAACTAAAAACTCCTAGGATTTCAATTCAAGGACAAGTTCGATTTCCACTGCAGCATTAAGCGGCAGACTGGTCACACCCACGGCAGAGCGGGCATGGGCCCCCGGCTCCCCCATCACTTCGGCAAAAAGCTCCGAGGCCTTGTTCAAGACCGCCGGGATCTCATGAAAATCCGGCGCCGTCTGGACAAACCCGGTCATTTTCACGATACGGGCAATTTTCGAGAAACCGATCGTGTTCTTCATGATGCTCAGGGCGTTCAGTGCCGCAAGCTTTGCGGCTTCCTGTCCCTGCGCCAAAGAGAGGCCGTCGCCGACCTTCCCTTCCAGGATCTTTCCCGCAATATCCCTGGAGATCTGTCCGCTCAAAAATACAAGATTTCCGGATACCACACACGGCTGGTAAAGCCCCGCAGGCTTGGGCGCCGGCGGCAGAGACAAACCTAGTTGTATGATTTTTTCTTCAGGAGTCATCATTTTGAGGTTACTTCGTGCCTATGATAAGCGTAGCGGCACCAAAAGAAAAGCTTTTACTCGTCAGGTCGCGGTATCCGACGGCCTTCATGAGCTGTATCGTGTCTTCCGGAGATTGAAAGCTCCGGACCGAATGGGACAAAAAATCGTAAGCCTTCCGACGGCCCGAGAAAAGCCACCCCAGAAGCGGCAACATAAATCTTACGTACGGAAAGAAGAACAGCCGGACCCAAAAATTCCGGGGCCGCGTCAGATCCAAAAAAGCAGCTTTCCCGCCCGGGGTCAGGATGCGATGAACGTTGCTTAAAAATTCCGTGAGTTTCTGAACGCTCCGGAGCGTAAACCCCGAGATCACGAGATCGAAACTTGATTCGAGAAAAGGTAAAGCATCAAAATCCTCCTGGAGCCACATCACATTCCCCGGGATCGTCTTACGCGCCTTTTTAAGCATGGCAACCGAAAAATCCACTCCGGTCACGCTTTCCCAGGACCTCGCTTTTAAAAAGCACTCCAGGAATTTCCCCGTACCGCAGCCAATATCCAGAAGGGTCTTGGGGGAAAAACGGGGATCGCTCAGGAGGATCTTCGCCGAACGCTCGCGCCAGGATCCTGCCATCCCCAAGCTTAAGACCTGATTCAGCAAGTCATAACATGGCGTGATTGAATCAAAGGCATCGCGGATAAATTCCTTGTCAGGTACAGGCATGGCCCACCTCCTCAAAAACCTTCAGAATTTGATAATTTGTGTCGCGCTGAACGGGAATAAAACCAGCGTCCCTGATAAGACGGACAAGATCCTCGCGCCGCGTCCGGACCCTGATACCCGTGGGTTCCAAAACCTTGTCCTCGATTAACGTGCCACCCATATCATCACACCCGAAGGCCAGCGCGATCTGCCCGAGCCTCATCCCTTCGGTAAGCCATCCGCTTTGAATGTGTTCAAAATTATCGAGCATGAGGCGTGAGATCGCCACGGTTTTCAGATAATCATCTCCGCCCGCGGGTTTTAGGTCTCCCATACCGGGAGTGTTCTTCGAAACAAAACTCCACGGAATGAAAGCCCGAAAACCGTTCGTCTGATCTTGCAACTCGCGGAGACGGAGGAGATGCATGATCCGTTCTTCCTTCGTCTCGACATGGCCGAACACCATAGTGCCCGTCGTTTTCAATCCGCTTTCGTGAGCCGCCCGCATCACTTCAAGCCACCGCCCGGATGAGATCTTCCGTGGGCTGATCAGCTGCCGGACACGCTCCACGAGGATCTCGGCCCCGCCTCCCGGAAGCGAATTGAGCCCGGCTTCTTTGAATTTCCGGAAAAGCTCAGGCAAAGGTATCCCGCTTTTTTGAGAGAGCACATCCATTTCGATCGCCGAAAAGGAATGCATGTGGATCTTGGGGAACTTCCCGTGGATGGCGCGAACCATATCGAGATAGTAATCGAGTTTGAGATCCGGGTGAATGCCTCCCTGAATGAGCACCTGCGTCCCGCCCAAGGCCTCGAGTTCCGCCACTTTGCCGAGGATCTCTTCCTGGGAAAGCACATACGCTCCGGGCGCCCCGGGTGCGCAATGGAACGCGCAAAAATCACAACCGATCGTGCAAACATTCGTGTAGCTGATATTCCGGTCCACCACGAAAGTCACGGCATCAGGCAGAAGCCTCGGCGTCAGTCTTTGGGCGGCTTCACCCAGGCTCAAAAGATCGCAGTCATAGAGTGCCGCCCCGTCATCGAGTGTCAACCGTTCGCCCTTCAGACGTTTTTCGAGGATCTCGGCGTGACCCTTCATGAATGCCACTTCATCCGCCTTCTCCCACCGCAAGAGGACTGGGGTGAGGGAAAAATTCCAATGGCTTGGGGGCGGGCGCGAGGCCTTCTTCATAAGCTAATTCGAAGAAACGGAGCACGCCTTCTTTCATGTCCGCCTCGAGCGTGTACTGAAGGTTCACAAGGTAACCGAGCATTTGACAAAACCGTTTGTCTGACGGCGCGATCCCAAGCGCCCGTTTCAGAAGTCCTTCCGGATCCGACAAATTCTGCGAAAGATTTTTTCTGAGGCCTTCGAGAAAAGTCTTAAGCAGTTCCGGTTCCCGGACCGCGAAACTTTTGCGCACCGTCCACAACGCGAACACAAAAGGCTTTCCCGTCCAGGAATGCCACAGTTCTCCCAGATCGTATTTATAGATCAATTCTTTAGGTTGGCAAAATAGCGCCTGATCTCCGATGACGAGCGCGGCCGGATATTTTTGGAGCATGGCCTCGGGGTCCTGCTCCGTAAGTTCAAAGGTATTGCGATGGTGATATTTTTTTGCGAGAAGAATTCGCACCAGAACGGCGGAGCTGAGGCTTTCCCGAGAAAGGGCAATCACCGCGCCGTTGAGTTGTTCGATCTTTTTTTTGGAAAAAAGCAGCACGCTTCGCGCGAAAAGCCGCGTCCCGATCGCGAGATCCGGAAGGAGAAGATAATCATCCTGATGCTGGAGATATTCCAGCGAAGACACCGGCGCCGCGTCGATCTCCCCCCTCTCCAGGGCCTGGTTGATCTCAGACGGATAAGATTCAAAAAAACTCACCTCCGGCTCCACACCCTTTCCCCGGAGCGTTTCTACAAGACCGAAGAAGAACGGGAGGCAGTTGAGATAGCGGATCTTTCCGATCCGAAGCTTTGCCTGAGTCGTCATAAGATCCTTTATATTGGGCGATAGCCCGTAGCTCACGGCCCTTGTCCAAACGCTATTGCTTTAGGCTACAGGCCGTGGGCTATTTTACCAACCCATCGGGGAAAAAGCGCGTGCGGGATGCCCATTTGATCGAGTACCTTCCCCACCATGAAATCAACGATCTCTTCCACGCTTTGTTGGCCGGAGTAGAATGCGGGCATGGCAGGAACGATCCGGACACCGAGCCGCGAAAGCTTTAGCATATTTTCAAGATGAATGGCGCTCAGAGGCGTTTCGCGCGGCACGAGCACGAGCTTTCGTCCTTCTTTGATCGTGCAATCCGCGGCCCGGTGGATGAGATTCTGGCTCAGACCTGAGGCGATCGCCCCAAGCGTTCCCATGCTGCACGGGATCACGACCATGCCTTCCGTGGGGTAAGAACCGCTCGCGATCGGCGCCGTGAAATCCTTGAAATCATGAAGGTGGACGAATTTTTGGGGGACGGTCTCCGCCAGATCGATCCCCATTTCTTCCCGGGCCACGATCTTGGCTGTATCCGAAAGAACCAGCTCTACAGGGACCGATTGCTCCGCCAACACTTGGACGAGCCGCACCCCATAAATAACCCCACTCGCCCCTGTGATCGCCACAATATAAGGTTTCATTTTTCCTTTTTAAACTCCGAATGGAAAAGTAGCGCTTTCTGCAAGGCAGGGACCGGAATGTCCGATCATCGATATTTCTCTGCGACTTCTTTGTATTTCAAAGGCTTTTCCTCTTCCGTCCTTATTTTTTCCTCAGCCTCTCGCTGAAAGGTTTCAGCCCTCAACTGATTGGAGATCTCCGCGCACTTGTTGATGCAATGCTCTTTGGAATAAACCCTTTCACATTCAAGCCGGCATTTTTTAACATCGATCCCGAACCGGGCCTTGTCTTCCGCAACTATTTTTTTCGCTACGGCCAGGATATCTTGGTTGTTATCCGCGAACGCACTTCCTCCTGCAAGGCACAGCGCCATAAAACAGACCGTCACTGACAAACTTTTCATTTTTATTTCTCCTGTTTTCCCGACACGCATCTCCGCCTATCCGATACTGTGGATGCGTATCAGCGAGGATCAATCTTCCAACTTGATCGCGACTTTCGCTTTGGAAGCAGCCGCTCCCTGGTTTCCAGGTGCCGCCTTTCTCGCTGCGATGAGCATCCAGACAGCCAGCAGCAAAACGATCATAGCGCCTATGGCGCTTGCCTCTGGAGAGATCGACTTGTCCCCCACGATCAGGGGAATTTTCAACACCCACCGCACAAGATGAATTTCGGCAGCCACGATAAAAACGATCCCCGCCACATTCAATGCGATTTTTTGCATGGCCATTCCTCCTGTTTTTTTGAAAGATACCAGGCGCTAGACACCGCATGGGGATTTTACCACGGAATTCTGATGCCTGCCTCTTTCTTCGATCCTTTTACTGACCGGGAAAACCGGACAAAGGTTTGTTGCCTCAAGACGAGCGCTTTCTGGATTTTCTTTCTGAGCCCGGTGCAGGTGCTCACCCGGAAGGTCTTTATGACGCTAGGGGATCACCACATCCAGCACAACGGCGATGAGAAGCGTAACGCTCACGACGGCGTTCATGATAAAAAAGGCCTCGTTCATTTTTCGGACTCCGAAAGAACGGATAAGCCGATGTTCGCGGACGAGAAAATAAGCGACCAGAAGCAGCCCGAGACCGTAGGTCCATCCTGCCCCGTTCAAAGATCCCGCCACGGCCCAACAAAAAACGGCCAGCACATGAAGCCCTCGCGTGAGCAGAAGCGTCCGTGTCTCACCAAACTTTGCGGGGATTGAGAAAAGTCCGTGCGAGCGGTCAAAATCCATATCCTGAAGCGCATAGATCATGTCAAATCCCGCCACCCAACAGGCCACGCCCGCTGTCAGGAAAGCCGGTGCCCACGCGAACTTTCCGGTGGCCGCGATCCACGCCCCGAACGGGGCAATGCCGAGCACGAGCCCCAATACAAAATGTGAGAGCCATGTAAAACGCTTGGTCAAAGGATAGATCCACGCCAGCGCCACGGGAATGGGTGAAAGCCAAAGACACAGGGGTCTGAGAGTAAAAGAACTCCATTCAAAAATAAGGAGCGAGACAAGCACCGCCAGCCAAACAAAACCTTCCCGTATCTTCTTTTGCGGCAACGCCCGATCCCGGGTCCTCGGATTTTCGGCATCAATGTGGAGGTCCAGCAGCCGGTTCAAGCCCATCGCCAGAGTGCGGAAACTCACCATCGCCACCGAGATCCACAGAAAAAGGAAAAGGCTTGGGATTTTTTTTTCTGCAAAGAAAAGACCGAGGTAAGCGAACGGAAGGGCGAAGACCGAGTGTTCGAACTTGATCGTCTCTAGGAAAACAGTGATTTTTTTTAGCATGGTTCACCCGGTTATTATAAAAAAATAGAACTTTTGTGAGATTGCCAGGGACTAGCTTACTGATTGGGACTCGTCCCTCGGGACTTGGGACTCGCAAAAACGAAGGACCGGATCGAAGAACGAGTCCCGATGTACGAGACCCGAGTCCCGGTCTTATAAGTATTTTTCATCCAGCCCGTACTCGCGCCAGCGCTCTGCGACCTTTTTACGGATCGCTTCCGTCATCACGATGTCTTCGGGCCAGGGACGTTCCATTCCTTCCGCGCTGCTTTTACGCGTAGCATCGATGCCGATCTTGGACCCTCCGAAATCCCTGGCGGCGGCGTGATCGAGTTCATCCAGAGGTCCTTCGCCGAACACGATATCACGTTGGGGGTCCATGTTGTTCAAGACACGCCACGAGACTTCCCTCAGATCCTGGATATTCGTGTCGTGGTCCATCACCACGATCATTTTGGAAAACATCATTTGCCCGAGGCCCCAAAGGGCATAAATGATCTTCTTTCCCTGTTCGGGATAACTTTTCTTGATCGAAACGATGAGACAATTATGGAACGCGCCTTCCCACGGAAGACAGATATCGGTGATCTCGGGAAATTGTTTCTGGATCATGGGAAGAAAGATCCTCTCAATAGCCTTTCCCATGTAGCAATCTTCCATCGGTGCCCGGCCCACGACAGTCGTCACGTAGACCGGGTCCCTGCGATGCGTCATGCAGGTGATATGGAACACGGGGAAATCTTTCGCCCGGGAATAAAAACCCGTATGGTCCCCGAACGGTCCCTCGAGACGCATCTCTCCCTCCTCCACATAACCCTCCAGGACGATCTCAGCCTCGGCCGGGACCTCCAGATCGATTGTTTTGCATTTCACAAGTTCCACGGACTTTTTCCGCAAAAATCCCGCGAGCATCAGCTCATCCAAACCACCCGGGAGCGGACACGCGGCGGCAAACATCGTGGCCGGATCCGCACCGATCACACACGCAACAGGCATTCTTTTTTTACTCCCCTTCTCCAGCTTCCGGAAATGTTCGGCACCGTCCTTGTGGATCTGCCAATGCATGCCGGTCGTCCGGTCGTCATAGACATGCATGCGATAGAGTCCCACATTCCGTTCGTTCGTCTCCGGATCCTTGGTGATCACGAGCGGAAACGTGATGAATTTGCCTCCGTCCTTGGGCCAGCACTGGATCGAGGGAACGCCATCCAACATCTTGCCTTCGCCCGGGAGAATGATCTTCTCCTGGCAAGGCGCATGATGGACGAACTTGGGAAGCACGGAGTTCAGCTCCGAAAGCTTGGGGATCATCGCGAGCTTTTCGAAAAGATTTAGCGGCGGCCTGAGATCCAGAAAAGAATGGATGCGCTCTGTGATCTCGGAAATGGAGTTGACGCCGAGCGCCATGGCCATGCGTTTCTGTGAACCGAAGAGATTGATCGCAAGAGGCATGGAAGAACCTCGGACATTCGTGAAAAGAAGCGCCGGTCCTTCCTTTTTCACTACACGATCATAGATCTCCGTCACCTCCAGCTCCGGATCGACCGGCGCCTTCACTTCCGCAAGCTCTCCTTCTTCGCGAAGGGCTTTCAGAAATTCCCCGAGATTCTTAAAGCCCATAATCCACTCCCTTTTTTCCCACGAGGCAGAGACATTTATCGAAGGGCGCGTGAACGATCGCCGCAAGCCCCGAAAGCGCCGCGGCCCGGCCCAGTTTCTTGAGATGGGCCATTTCATTAGGCTGAAAATACCCGGAATGCCCGAGGAGCTTGGATGTTTTTTCCTCTACCTCCAATTCGAACGGTAGGTCGAAGATCACGAGGGACATGACCACGACAAAGCATCCGAGCCCGAGATTCACCAGGAACCGGAAGCCGGGAGAACTATTCCCAAGAACCAGCAGGATCCATCCCGCCAAGACGGTGAAACGGATCACAAAAGCCATCCGTTTTTTGAGGCGCACCCAAAAAGTCATATTGGAAAGCTGGCTTTTAAGGAACGCTTGGCGTGCCGCCCGGAGGATGGAAAGGAAATCGCGCCCTTCATAGATCTTGGGTTCCAGAAAAAGACCTTCCGTGGACGGATATTCCTCCGAAGGCTCAACAGGAGTCACCGGCACTTGAACAAAACCGGCCTTGTCCAGGACAAAGCGTGCGATCTCGCAGCCGGTTACGGTCGTCCTGTAGGAAGGCTTTTTATATTTCCAAAACACCCAACGCCCGTAGAGCGCAAAACCCAGCGAGACGACGACGGTTCCGATGAAGAAAAACCAATGGCCAGGGTTCATGAGCTTCAATTATAAGGCAATCAGACCCGTGATTCAAGAAAGCGTAGGAGGCCTTGCATGTCTTCGGGTAACTCACTCGTCAGGTGGATCCATTTCTTCGTACGCGGTTGTTCAAAACCGATCGACACGGCGTGAAGTGCTTGCCGTTTGATCGGCGGGAACTGGACCCCATACAGGGCGTCCCCCAGTACCGGATGTCCCATATGCGCGAAATGCACACGGATCTGATGGGTGCGGCCTGTTTTCGGACGGATCTCCACAAAAGTCGCGCTGGGGAACCGTTTCAGCACGCGGAAATAAGTGACGGCATCCTTGCCGCCTGAGGGACGAACGACCACTTTTTTCCGGTTAAGAAAGGCGCGCCCGACGGGCTCTTCACACACGCCTTCGTCATGTTGAACCACACCGCGAACCATGGCGTTGTAGACGCGATCGATCGTGTGCTCTTTGAACTGGAGCGCAAGTTTGGCGTGGGCGTAGTCGTTTTTGGCCACGACCAGAAGTCCTGAGGTGTCTTTGTCGAGACGGTGCACGATCCCGGGCCGGACCTTGTCTTTGGCGTTTCCAAGGCTTTGCACATGAAAAAGAAGCGCGTTCACCAGCGTATGACGCGGATTTCCGTGCGCCGGGTGAACGACCATGCCCGCCGGTTTATTCACGACCAGGCAGTCGTCATCTTCATAGACAATATCAAGATGGATCGCTTCGGCGGGAAGATCCTCCTCCGGCATGTCGAGCTTTTCAACGCGGATCCGTTCGCCTTCCTTGACCGGATAGTGAGACGTCACATTTTTCCCGTCCGCGAGCACACCGCCGTTCTTGATCATTTTCTGGAGATGCGACCGGGAGTGCTGGTCGGACATCTTTTGGGCAAGAAACACGTCGAGACGTTGTTCGGCCTCCATCGGCCCCACCACGAATTCCGTAAAACGGTTCTTGGGCATGCTACGCCTGATTTTCCATTAAAGAATGAATCGAGAAATCAGTGCAGTCCCGATGAACCATCTTGAAAATGAATGACATCATCAGGACGCCTGATTTTCTATTAAAAAATAACTCGGGAAATCAGTGCAGTCCCGATGAACCATCTTGAAAATAAATAGCATCATCGGGACGAGCCTTTGCGCCGGCGGAATTGAAAAACAATGAAAGCGGCAATCATGATAGCGATGCTCAGCCACTGGTTCGAGGTGAGCCCCATCCACATCCAGCCCGGCTCGCGTACGAATTCGATCAGGTACCGGCCTATCCCATACAGAAGAAGATAAAGAAGGCTGATCTCGCCTTCGAACCGGATTCGTTTTCTGCGTGCGATAAGAAATGCGAAAAGCAGGATGTCATAAAAAGCCTCATAAAGCTGGGTGGGATGCACCGCATACGGAATTTCCGGAAACCGGACGGCCCAAGGCAGGTCACAAGCCTTGCCGAAACAGCATCCGTTCATAAAACATCCGATCCGGCCAAAGGCGTGGGTCAATGCGCCGTACGGCGCGAGGAAATCCAGGGTTTTCCAAAAGGGCCACTTTTTCTTCCGGGCCATCAGCCAAAGACCCAGAAAAGCCGAGATCGCTCCGCCATAGAAGATCAGCCCCCCTTCCCAAACGGCGAAAAACTTGAACGGCTTAGCCGCGTAATACGAGAAATTCTGGACCACGTAGAAGAGCCGGGCCCCGAGAAATCCCCACACCAGGACCATAAAGGACAGATCGAGCACTTCTTCGGTCCCGGGGAACCCTTCTTTCGCGGCACGGCGTTTCATAAGAAAAATAGAAAGCAGAACGCCAAGAGCAATACAAAGACCGTAGGAATAGAGGTGGATCCCTCCGAAAGAAAACAAGATCGGTTTCATGTTTTGTCCTTGGACGTGAAAACGTGAATGAAATAAAGGCCGACACCGATCGTGATCGCAGTGTCCGCAATGTTAAAGACCGGAAAGATCCGGAAGTCGATGAAATCGATCACGGTCCCGAAACGTAACCGGTCGATCCAGTTCCCGATCGCACCGCCCAGAATCAAGCTAAGCGCCCAACGGTCCGCGATCGAAGTTCCATGAACCGCCTCTGTTTCTTGCAGTGAAGAAGGCGAGCCTCGCCGCGGGCGGGCCGTCTTGCCGTGCGAACGGTTCGCAATCAGAAAGAGAAATACAAGACTGACCGTGATCACCGTAAAAAGCGCAGGCGCGTAGCCGCTAAAAAGTCCGAACGCGACGCCGGAGTTCTTGACGAGCGTCAGGTCCAGGACGCGTGGAATAAGAAGGACCGATGTATAAGGAGAAAGGTATTGGAGAGCGAGAAATTTGGACAGCTGGTCGATGAGGACTACGGCCCCCACAAGGGCGTAGAAGAAGATCACTGAAGACGTTTGTTCTTCTCCTCTTCTTCCTGGGCCTTCATTGAAAGACGGGTATAAGGCATCGCCAAGAGACGTTTCTTGGGGATCGCCGTTCCGTAGATCTCGCAGAGACCGTAGGTGCCTTCCTCGATCCTTTTGAGGGCAACATCAATATCGTTCAAGAGCTGCTGTTCGTTAGACGCTAAACCTATATTGAGTTCCCGGTCATAATTATCGGTCGCCAAATCGGCCACGTCCGAAAGCTCCCCCGTGTGGCTGGGTTGATTTCCGCTCAGTGAATCCCCTTCGATTTGTTGAAGGTCTCCGGCAATCTTCGAACGCAGCTGGAGAAGCATTTTCTTGTAAACATCAAGCTCTTTCTTGGGAAGCCGTCTGATCTTCAACGTTTTGACTGGTTTCCTGGAAGATTTTTTCACGGACCTTTTGGACGATTTTTTGGCTGATTTCTTGGTAGTTTTCTTAGCTTTTGCCATAAAATTTAACTCGCTTTCCTTAAAGATTGAGGCGTCCGTTCAAACGAGGCTCGCCTTCATGAGTGCTAGAAACGAGGCGGCATTATACTGATGCTCCTCTGGGGACGCAAGTGCTAAGTCGACTAAAATAAGGCGGGAATCATTTCGAAATGTATTCGGCCAAGGAACTCGGAACCTCGCCTTTTTTCTGAAGTTCTATCTTCAGAGCCCTCAGGAAGGCATCGACCACGACCGGATCGAACTGAGCCCCCGCACATTTTTGGATCTCGTGGATGGCATAATCGATCGAATGCCCTTCCCGGTAACACCGGGACGAAACGATGGCATGAAAACTGTCCACCACGCAAATAATCCGGGCTTCGATCAAGATCTCATCCCCCTTAAGACCGCGCGGATAACCGTTCCCGTCGAAACGCTCGTGATGCGCCATGATGATCTCGCGGACTTTTTTGAAATCCGTAAGCGGCTCCAGGATCCTGGCCCCTTTTTCCACATGGGTCTTCATGATCTGCCATTCCTCCGGGGTCAGCTGCCCCGGTTTGCAAAGGATGCTATCCGGGATCCCGATCTTTCCGACATCGTGCAGGACCAACGCGGCGGAAAGCAAGTCCTTGGTCTTCCCCGAAAGACCGATCCCCATTTCCCGGGCGGTCATGATCCCGAGGCGCTCCACTTCCGAGACATGACTGAAAATATAGGGCTCCTTGGCGTGGACTTCTTCGGCAAGCGAACGCATGATCTCATAGTAGGTCCGTTGTTCCTTAGCACGCATTCTTTCGATTTCTTCAAGACGGTTCGCGAGTTCCTGGTTCTGCTCGATAAGATTTTGATTGTATTCCGTGGTCTTGACGGCCATCGAACAATCATGGGCCAGTGTCTGGAAGAAAGTGACCTCTTGCGTGGTAAAGCTGCGGCCGTTCACGCGCCGCCCCAACATCAGCAGTCCCACAAGCGTGTCCTTGAAATAACCGGGAACAAGCAGCTCGATGTTCAGATTCTGCATCGTTTTCTGGATCCCTGCGAGCAGGTCGCCCCTGGAATTCGCCGCCATTCGGAATTCCGCGCGGGAAAGCATTTTTTTAACATCCGAAAGGAAAAGAAAATCCTTCTGGACCGGAAGCTTTTTCTTGGATCCCGAGAACCATTGCATGAGCGGGTGGTCTATGTCGAATTTCACAAGGCCGACGGGAAGCCGTTTGGCTCCTTTGGAGTTCACAAAGACATAGCGACCTTTTTTGGGGTCGAGAACAAGAAGGGAGGTATGCGTGAGGCCGAACTGACGGTCAATAAAACGGGTGATGAGCTTCAGCAGGCGCTCGGGCCGCTTGAGACGCACCATGCTGCGGGCCACGTCCCGCAGGACTTCTTGATAATCGAATTTTGGAATGTCTTGAGAATCCGCTTTCGTCGGCATAGAAACCTTCCCCGGTGCGCGGGGCTTCTTCCTGGGCCTTACCGCGTTGGCGGCAAGAACTCCGTTTTTACTGTCCCTGTCATAAAGATTCCGGATAATCTATGGCGCTGGCTGGACCCGCGGGCATCACCTGGGATCCAGCAAAAAAAGAGCCGTCAACAGCTTGGGTCTGTCGGCCACTAAAAACCCTTGGCAAGGATATCAATCTTGTCCTGGACATCTTTCTCGAGGTATTCAAGGCTCAGGGGCTTGGTGATGTAATTATCCGCTCCGAACCGCATCGCTTCTTCGATTTTTTCTTGTGTCTCCACAGCGGTCACCATAATCACCTTCACCTTGGGATACGTTTCTTTGATCTTTTTCAAGACCTGGAGACCGTCCATCCCCGGCATTTGAATATCCAAAAGAACAACCTCAGGATGAAAAGCGGCCACCTTCTCAAGGGCTTGGGACCCGCCATTGGCAACCGCAACCTCAAAATCGCGATCCTCAAAGAAGGATTTTAGAAATTCACAGATCTCGACCTCGTCATCCACGATCAATAATTTACTCATCCTGGCATTCCTCCTTTAAGTGAGCACCCCTCACCATTGATGAAAACCGTCTGAGAATCTTCTGACCCGAGATATTCGAAAATCGTTTTCATGGTTCTTTGCTTAATGAAAAATCAGCGGTTTAAAACCGCCGCGCCGGTCTTTACCGGTTCTTTTTCCCGCATCGCTTCCGCCACGTACGGCAGTTGAAGAGTGAACATACTGCCGATCCCCACCTGGCTTTCCACACGAATGGAGCCGCCGTACCGGTGCACGATCTGCTTAGTCACGAAAAGTCCGAGTCCCACCGCTTCGTGACGCGTGGTGTAAAACGGGTTAAACACCTTGTCAAGATGCTCAACCGGGATCCCCTTCCCCGTGTCCGAACATACGATCTCAATCAGCTCCTCATCCCGGCGATACTTCAGTTCCACAACGATCTTCCCTTCCGCCCCTACTGCCTCCACGGCATTCAAAAGCAGATTGAGGAAGATCTCCCGGATTTCCTGCATATTTGCAAAAAAAAGCGGCAGTTCCCGATCCAGATTTCTCACGATCTCGATCTTATCGGTCGAAGCCTGGTACGCAAGCAACGAAAGCGTCTCGTCCAGCACTTTTTCCAAAGAGATCCTCTCCTGCGGTCCCCGGGAACCCTGAGAATACATCAAAAGCTTCCTCGTAATATCGGCTGCCCGATGCGTTTGCTTCACTATCGCATTGAGCGCTTCCTGAACGTTCGGTTCAAGCTGCTTGGGTCCCCTCTGCATGAGCAGGACCTGGGCCTTTCCGGAAATAATGGCCAATGGATTATGGATCTCATGGGCAATACCGGCGGCCAATTTTTCGATCGCGTTCAATTTAGTTTTCTGAACCCACTGGGACTGGGAATCCTGGAGTTCGAAATTAAGCTGCCTCAGCCGCTTCACGACCATGGCGTTATGCACACAAGGAGCGATCGCCGCTGCAAATTCCCGGAAAAAATGGAAGTCCCCTTGGTCAAACACGGTGTCCGGCACAAGCGCCCCGAACGCGAGAAGCCCTGTCAACTCCCCTTTTACGAAAAGCGGGATGATCCAGGCGGCCTGCAGAGAATCAAGGTCACGCGCCAATGCATTCGCCTCCTGCCAGGAAAGGCTCTGGAGCACCGGCCCGCGCATCAAGACATGCGGCCCCGTTTGATGGATCATTTTTAAAAGCGGCGTATCGGCCGCAAGACGGACCTTTTTGGAAGCCGAGATCGTCCATCCGAAAGCCGAGGCGATCTCGAAATGATCCTCAAGCGGGTCCGGAACGAGCAGGGCTACGGTCTTCAACTGCAGCACTTCGCCGAATGTGTTCACCACCAGGTTCGCGATCTCCTGAATATCCAAATTCACGGCCAGCTCGCCTGTCAGATCCATCAAGGTCATTTGAGCAAATGTTTTTTTATGAAAAAAATATTTTTCGAGGAATTTTTTAATCCGGTGTTCCGTGGACTTATAGGCGGACACAAAGATCGCGGTCATCACGAGGATCGGGAGCAACGGGTGATGGACCCACGGACCTGAAGCCCCGGAAAAAGACATCAGAAAAGGAAGCAGGTAAGCGACGAAAGCTCCGAAAGAAAAAAGGACGAGACCTACCAGCACTTTTTTCAGGACCGTCTTCGGAGTTCTCACGTGAAATGGCGCGTCTCTTTTGAGAGAGGTCCATCCCTTTTGTTTCATAATTTTGTTCCCCGGAGCGCTTCAACACATTTGGGACAGAGGGACTCGTAATCGGGATCCCGGCCGAGGGAGGATGAATAATTCCAGCAACGAGCGCATTTCGCGCCGTCCGCCCGAGTGACGAGAACCTTCAGTCCGAATTTTTTCTGGAGCACCGCGGAAACACCTTCTGCGGCCTCCATACCCTCCACGATCTTTGTTTCCAAAACGACCTGGGAGACGACAAAAACGCGAGCGAGTTCTTTTTCATATCTACGTAGTATTTCGACCGATTCCGGATCTTCCGAAGTAAAAATTACCCTCGCCTCGAGTCCCGCCCCGATCTCCTTGGCTTCGCGCTTTTTTTCAAGGAAGGGCGTGATCGCATTACGGACCTCACGGAGATGTTCCCAATCCCGGAATTCCGTCCCCGGCTTTACGCCTTGAGGAACGGGCCAGGCGCTCGCATGGACCGTCGTCACGCGTTCTTCGAGCTTGTAGGATCTCCAAACTTCGTCCGCCGTGAACGGTAAAATGGGCGCCACGATCTTCACCATGCGCGACAGGATATAAAAAAACGCTGTCTGGGCGGAGCGGCGGAGCCAGGAGTCCTGAGCCGCGGTGTAAAGCGTATCTTTCAGAGCGTCCAGGTAATAAGCGCTCAAATCGACCACACAGAAATCGTAGACTTCGCGATAGATCTCATGAAATTCAAAACGTTCGTAGAGTTCCGTCACCGACGCGACCAGTTGATCCGTTTTGACCATTGCCCACCGGTCGAGGGAATGCAATTTTTCATAAGGGACGGTATGTTTTGCGGGATCAAAATCATAAAGGTTCGAAAGAAAATAACGGAACGTATTGCGGATCTTGCGGTAGGTGTCCACGAGCTGTTTTAAGATCTCGTTGGAAAGCCGGACATCGAACTGGTAGTCGCAGGAGGTGACCCAGAGGCGAAGCACATCCGCGCCAAATTCCTTCATCACGTCCTGCGGTGTTACGACATTGCCTGCGGATTTCGACATCTTTTTGCCCTGCCCATCCATCACGAACCCATGGGTCAGAACGCTCTTGAATGAACTTTTATTTTCAAGCGCCATCGCCGTGGTAAGCGCGCTTTGGAACCATCCCCGGTGCTGGTCGGAACCTTCAAGATAAAGATCCGCGGGATATCGGAGCCCCGGATGCCGGTGAAGCACGGCCTGATGGCTCACGCCCGAATCAAACCAAACATCGATGATGTCGGTTTCTTTTTCGAATTCATTTTTCCCGCATTTTGGGCAATTCATGCCGCGCGGCATGAATTCGATAGCCGGATGCGCAAACCACGCATCCGCCCCTTCTTTTGCAAAAAGTTCCAGGATCTTTGCCTTGGATTCCTTGACAAAGTGAACACCGGCGCAGTGCCGGCAGCGGATCACCGGGATCGGCACACCCCAATAGCGCTGACGGGAGAGACACCACTCCGGCCGTGTCTCCACCATGGCCTTGATGCGGTTTTTGCCCCAATCCGGAATGAACTGAATGTCCTTTTCGATGACCCCAAGCATGCGCTTGCGAAGGTCTTTATGGTCGATCTTCATGAACCACTGCGTGGTCGCGCGGAAGATAATCGGCTTTTTGCACCGCCAGCAATGCGGATAACTGTGGGGGTGATCCTCTTCTTTAAGGAGCAATCCTTTTTCGGACAAAAGTGCTACGATCTTCGGGTTGGCTTTAAAGACGTGCTCTCCGTGACAATGATGGAATTCCTCGGTGAATCTTCCCCTGGAATCCACGGGCGAAAAGATCGGCAGGCTGTTGTCCAGATGCCCGTACTGGTAGTCGTCCTCACCGTGTCCCGGCGCAATATGCACGATCCCCGTTCCGTCTTCGCTGGAAACGTAATCCGCCAGGATCACTTCCCCTTTTCGTTCTAGAAAAGGATGCCGATATCGCAGGCCCTTGAGTTCCCGCCCCGCCATGGACCGGATGTTGCGAAAGCCACCAAGATCGATCTTGTCTTTTAGTTTTGCCTTAAGCGCTTCGGCAAAAATAAAAGCTTCGTTGCCCTTCAGAAAGACTGCGTACTCGAGTTCCGGATGCACGGCGACCCCGACATTCGCCGGTAACGTCCACGGCGTAGTGGTCCACACCAGAAAGAAAGCCTCCGCCCCAGAGGGAAGCTGCAGAACATCCAGAGGATCTTCCGCGGGAAATTTTACAAAAATAGATTTCGAGACCTTATCCTCGTACTCCAGTTCGGCTTCAGCCAGCGCCGTATCGCAGTCATAGCACCACGGAACGGGTTTCAGGCGCTGCTCGATGAAACCCTCTTCATAGAGTTTAAGAAAAGATGCCGCGATCGAGGTCTGGTACCCGTAATTCATGGTCAGATAGGGATCATCCCATTCCCCGAAAATGCCGAGCCGTTTGAACTCTTCGCGCTGGATCTCGACGAATTTTTCCGCGTACTTTCGCGCTTGTTGGCGGAATTCGACCCGGTCCACTTCTTCTTTACGCTTGCCCATTTCTTTCAAACAGGCGTGTTCGATCGGCAATCCGTGGCAGTCCCATCCCGGGACATAGAGTGCGTCATGGCCGCGCATGGTCTGGTACTTCACGATGAGGTCTTTGAGGACTTTATTCAGCGCGTGCCCGATATGGATATGGCCGTTCGCATAAGGCGGCCCGTCGTGAAGAATGTACTTGGGCTTGCCCGCGGACTTTGCGCGGATCGCAGGATACACGCCTTCCGATTCCCACGCCTTGAGCATCTCCGGCTCGCGCTGAGCCAGATTCGCCTTCATGGAGAAGGAAGTCCGCGGAAGATTTAAAGTGTCTTTATAATTTTTGGGTTCAGTCATAATCCGTGACCTTAAAAACGGGACTCGGGACTCGGGACTCGTTCTGATTTTTACGAGGTGCCAGTCCCGAGGTGCAAGTCCCGATCTTTTTCATTAGAATTTCTGGATGGCGGCCGTGATGAATTTATCGAGCTTCGGGCCGGCTTCATTCGCGGTCTTGATGATCTCTCGGATATCGCAAGGTTCCAAATGGTCGGGGTCACAAGTATCCGTCACCACGCTCACTCCCAACACTTCCATGCCCATATGTGCGGCCACGATCACTTCCGGCACCGTCGACATGCCGACAAGGTCGGCGCCCCATTGGCGCATCATGCGATACTCCGCGCGCGTTTCAAGGCAAGGGCCCGTTACACCGATATAAACACCCCGGTTGATCAGGACTTTCGCTTCCTTCGCCGCGAGCACGGCCAGTTCGAGCAGCCGCTTTGAATACGGTTCACACATGTCCGGGAACCGAGGCCCGAGTTTCTCTTCATTCGGTCCTACCAGGGGATTCACCCCCATAAAATTAATATGATCCGCGATCGTCACGATCTCGCCTTTTTTATAGCCTAGGTTCAAGCCTCCCGCAGCGTTCGAGACGACCAGGATCTTCGCCCCTAACTGCCGGAGCACCCTGACCGGGAACGTCACTTCCTCGAGTGAATAACCTTCGTAGAAATGGAACCGTCCCTCCATAGCCGCAACTTTCTTGCCCCCCAATTCGCCAAGGATCAGCTTGCCGCTATGCGACTGGACCGTGGTCCTCGGGAAAAAAGGAAGTTCTTCGTAGTTGAAGACCTTTTCGGCCTTGATGCGTTTTGCAAGATCTCCGAGCCCTGTCCCAAGGATCAACGCGATCTCGGGCTTAAAGGAAGTCTCCTTGCGGATATGGGCCAGACATTTTTCGATATGTTCTATGAGCGAATTTTTGTTCTTGCGAATAGGTTTCATCGGCATTGCTGTTTTTCTCCTATTATTATTGGAATCGATAAGCGAGCCTTAAAAGAATGGCGACGAGGATCTGGTTCGTGAGGTAGATAATGAAAAATGCGAGCATCGGTGTAAGATCCAATATCCCGATACGGAGTGGCAACCGTCTTAAAGGCTCCAGGATCGGGTCTGTTACCTGGTTCAAAAATTGCACTATGCTGGAAAAAGGATCCACAGGCAACCATGAAATAATAATCCTCGCGAAGATCAGCCAATAGAGGATCGTGCAGACCCCGTTCACAAGCATGGCCAAACCTTGAAGCACAGTCCCAATGATAAACATTTTTATCTCCTCCTCGAATGCAAGGCGTTTAGGATGGCTTTGTAATCATTCATTTTCTTAGTTCCCTGCTCCGGTTCATGGCCGCTCGAAGCGCTTGTTGAAAAACTTTTTTGAATTTCCCGCGCTGTAAAGTCCTGAGCGCAGCTTCTGTCGTTCCCTTTTTTGAAGTCACCCTCTGTCGCAATTCCGCGCAAGATTCCTGGGAGCTCTCGGCCAAAAGTGCGGCTCCCAATCCGGTCTGAACGGCCAAAATCTCGGCGACCTCGGGCCGAAGTCCCTGTTTCACGCCGAAATCCGCCAAGAGTTCCATCAGATTGAAAAAATAGGCCGGCCCGCTACCGCTTATCGCGGTCACAAGGTCCAGCATCTTTTCCGGAAGCGTTACGACCTTTCCGCATCCATCGAAAAGTTTTTTTGCAAAAGAAAGCGCCCTTTTGTTTTTTCCGCAGACCACGGTCATGGACTGACCTACCTTGGCTCCCAGGTTGGGCATCGCCCGGACGATCGTCATGTTTTTGCCGAGAGCCCGCGCGATCTTTTCCGTCGTCATCCCGGCAAGGATCGAGATGACACCTTGCCCCGGTCTGAAGGAAGACCGGTGCTCCAGAGCAAAGCTTGCGAAATCCTGAGGTTTCATGGCCAGCAGCACCATATCCGTTTTATTCAATAATTCCGAAACCGAAGATGCCCGGCAAACGTGAAGCCGACGGGCAAAAGACTCGGCCTTATTCATAACTTTATCATAAACCCATACACTGGAAGGAGTTGCAATCCTCCGGGTGAGAACGCCTTCCAGGATCGAGGCGCCCATATTTCCCACGCCGACAACACCGATCTTCTTATTCCCTAATGTCTTCATTTTTTGACACCCTCGGAAAGACTAAGGAGCCAATTCTAAGCATATTTGCGCCTTCTTCAATAGCTATTCTGTAGTCGGCCGACATTCCCATAGAAAGAACGTCCCAATCATAATGAGAAAATTCCTTCTTCAAATCCTCCCGGAGCTCTCGTGTTTTCCTGAAACACTCGCGGATCTTTCCCTCATCTTCCGTCAAGGGCCCAATGCTCATAAGTCCGCGGATCCTGATCGAGGACCTTAAGGGCATTTGCCTTACAAAATCCGCGACGCGGGCGGGATCAAGACCAGACTTACTTTCTTCTCCGGACATATTCACCTGAACGAGACACGGCACTTCGGTGATCCCTTTGGATCTCGCCTGCTTTTCGATCTCGTCGGCAAGCTCGAGCCGGTCGAGCGAATGGAGGAGCGCGATCTGACCGATCACATGCTTCACTTTGTTCGTTTGCAGATGCCCGATCAGATGCCAGCGGATATCCCTCGGGAGCGCGTCCCTTTTCTCCCGCCACTCCTGGACACGGTTTTCCCCGAAGTCCTTTGCTCCCGTTTGATAAGCCTCCAAGATCCTTTCCTGTAAGATCGTCTTGGTGACGATCACAAGCCGGATCGATCCCGGCTCCCGGTCCGCCTTGACCGCAGTCTCATGGATCGACCGCCTCAGATCTTGGATGGCCGATTCTATCGTCATCGATTCCCTCGTTCAGTTCGGCTCACAACATCATGGACTTCAGACTTGGGCCTTTAGATTCAGATCTTTCGTTTCAAGTTTTAGATTTGTTGCCTGGATTTTCCGTACGAAGTCAAAAAAACCCACCACGTTCACACGATCCACAAAAAAAACAACATTCTCGCCTTCAAGCAATCCATAATAGGCATTCCGCTCCGGAACTTCATTGCCGAAATAAAACGCTTCTCTCTTTCCGTCTTCGGACTCGATCCAGATGCAGTCATGAATCATGAAAAACCCGAGCTCGGCCTTGGATTTTTTATTGGTGTCAAGAAATTCCCTTGCGTGAAAGCTCTGAAGCCCTTCCAGCAGAAGATCCATATGCTCTTTTGTGATCTTCTGGCCAAATTTTTCCACGGGCTCGATCCAATACCACGCGTCGCCGTCTTTTTTCCACTGACAACTATATTTTCCCATTTCCACGTAAATCTTCCGGATCCTGTCAACCGGAGTGCGGAACAAACGCTTTTGGCGAAGCCCGTAGACGCTCTGGCGGAACATAGCCTTCATCTCCACAGGCAGAAGAAAAAAACCGCGTTCCTCCGCCCAGCGGGCAAAAACCGCTTTCCCAACGGGCGTCTGAGAGCCTATCAAAAGTGTTGCCGTCTTTTTGCCCTGGAGATCGAACAGGACCTCGAACTCCGGCTTCGCGAGCCCGTACTCTTCCCATTCTTTCTCAGCCCGCAAACGGGGTTGTTGGGACGCCATCCGGGCCGCGGTCACAAACCCCTCCGCGATCAGACCCTCCGCCGGATAGTGAACGGGCACCTCGATCATCCATGCACCGTTCGTTTTTTGAAGCGCGATCTTTGTCTTTTGGACAGGATCGTGCAATTCTATTCGGGTCACCGGATCGGTCTTTGAGATCAGGACGGTCCGGTTCACTTCGTCAGGAACAATCTTGAGAGCCTGTTGGGTCACGTGCAGCTGAAAGAGATAGACCGCCCCCGCTATGGCAAAGAGAAGGATGAAAACGATCGTCCGGACGAGTTTCATGACGCCCAAGTCTCTATTTTCTTTTCCAAAATGGTGACTTGGACTGCCATGATCACCCGTTTGTTTTCTTCAAGAAGGAGGATCATGACGCCCAAGTCTCTGTCTTCTTTTCCGGAATGGCGACTTGGACTGTCATGATCACCCGATTATTTTCTTCAAAAAGGATAATCATGACGTTTTAGATCGGATTCCGAGATAGATCCCGCCGAGTATGAGGACCGTCAGCGGATAAACGCCAAGCATAAAGATCATCAGCTGAGTCTGGTGCGGCACATCGAGCAAGAGAGGCTTAAAGCGAAGCTCGGGACGTTTCACATCCATAAAACGGTCATCACTGGCAAGCCATCGGACCATATTCAGCCCCAGCTCCTTGTTCCCGGAAAGATCCAGATATCCGTTCGTCAAAAAATCCCCGTCCCCCACGATGATCATCCTTCCTCGCGAAACCCGGGACTTGGAACTCGGAACTCGTTTGGGATTTTCGCTTTTCGAGTCTCCTGATCTTTCAATAGCTACTGCGACCGGCAAGGGACCCGCAACGTCCGTTTTCATGTCAAAGTCCGCAATCCCGTTCTCCAACGCCGCAAGATCCGTTTCTCCCCAACTCCCTTCTCCGGTCATAGCGAGCGGCATCACATCAAGCCCCGGAACTACGTCCGCGGACGGCTGAACGGTACGCACCAGCGGAAAAAAGGTCGCTTGTTTCATGGACTTTGTGACCGGATGCGTCACTAAATACCGGCTGACGAGTGGCATTAAAAAATCTCCTCCCACCATGCGACTGACCTTATCCACGACCACGTTTTGTCCGAGCGCCACGCCGTGCTTTTTGGCGAACTCTACGAATGCGCCTCCCTGGCCCGGGTCCATCGGATCGATCAAAAGAAGAACGCCTTTTCCTTTTTGGAAAGCCTGATCCAGGTCCGCAAACTCTTCGGCTGTCAGATCCCACCGCGGACCGCCCACGGCCACAACCTGGCAAGCATCCGGCACATGATCGCGAGTGAGCACGATCCCATGGACCCTGGCGTTATACCCTTGAAGGGAGTCCCTGAAATGCCGGTACCCGCCCGTCGCATCATCATCGAGATCAACCTCCCCGTGCCCCGTCACAAAACAGACATCCAGGTCCTTGGGATGAAGAAGCCTAAGGAATGCGTTCGTAAAAGCTTCCTCAGTCGGTCCCACCAGACGCTCTTCCCGGTCTCCGGAGCGGAAGATCACCGTCTTGGCGGCCGAGACATTGAACTTGCGCGCAAGCTGCGGCCGACGGTTCGGATCATAGAAATCGTAATGGAAATCCGGATGGTGGCGGCTGCATTCCTTGAGGAAAACCTCCAGTCCTTGACGTGCGGGATCGTCCTGCGCAAAAAAGAGAAGCAGGTTGATCCTGCGGCCCCGCAGGTCCGACAGAACTCCGGTAGTCGCCGGCGGAAGCGAATAGACTTTGTCCTGGGTCAAGTCCCACCGCTCATGGAAAGGCTGGATCACCACATAGACCAGCGTGAGCGTCGCCAAAAGGATCGCGGCCTCGAACAAAAGTTGGAATTTCAAAAAGAATTGTTTCATGTTAGTTCAGCATCATGGGTTCGGAGCGTCTTATGGTCCGGGTCATCCGCTCAGCTCTTCCAGTTCCTTGTTTCGATCGAGCGAAGTGTCAAAAAAAGAAAATAAAAGAAAAAGAAGCAGAAAAAAACCATATCCTGGACGTCCAGGATCCCTAATGTAAAATTTTTGTAATGAGCTAGCGGTGATAGTTCGGAAAAGATATGCGTCCAGGGCCCCGTCGCGATATCCTTCACCCAATCGAATATCCAGAACACGAGCAGGACGCTGAAAGTCCCGAGCGCGCTGACGACCGGACTTTTGGTCAGGCTTGAAATAAAAACCCCCGCCGCCAGATACGCCGACCCCAAAAGCCAGAAACCGAGGAATCCGAGGAGTACCGGGATCCATTCGAATTCCCCGCCGGTCGAACGGAATACCGCCAAATACCCCGAAAGAGGCAAGAGAAGTGTCGCAAAGAAACAGAGGATCCCCAGTTGTTTACCGGCGACGATTTCAAAATCGGACAGGGGGTAGGTGAATAGAAGTTCCAGCGTTTCCTGCCGTCTTTCTTCCGAAAAAGAACGCATCGTAAGGATCGGCGCCAGAAAAAGAAGCATAATGCTCAGGTTCGAGAAAAAAGAGCCAAAGATATATTGCGTTTGATTGATCCCGGAAAAATTCGAGAGCCCGTACTGCTGTGGATTCGTGGAGATCTTTGCATAGCTTAACACGAGGATTACAAAAAAGACGCCGGAGGCCAAAAAGAAGAACGTCGCCATCAACACCCCCACCCAGGAATGAAAACAGCTGCTGAACTCTTTCCGCGCGATCGTCAGGACTTTTCTCATGAGAACCGTCCCCCGAGTTTTCCGGTTTTCAAAAGGCCGAGAAAAATATCCTCCAGTGTGAGCTGCTGGCGCTGGATCTCCGCAAGCGAAATACCCTGTTCTACAAAAAGCTTCATGATACGGGGCCGGAGGTCCAACTCCGGTGAAGTTTCGAAAGAAATAAAAGTTTCACCGCTGACTTCCTCCTCGGCCTTCAGTGCCTCGACCTCAGGGATCGAACCCAGGAGCTTAAGCGCGAGGTTTCGGTCCTGATTATCTAGGATCCGGATGTGGATCGCCTCGCGATCTTTCAAACATGAGGCGAGTTCCGGAACAGTCCCGCTCGCCAGGATCTGCCCTTGATTGATCATGATGACACGATCACAAAGCATCGAGACCTCAGGCAAAATATGCGTTGAAAGGATCACGGCGCGGTTCTGTCCCAGCGCGCGGATCAGTTCACGGATCTCTTTGATCTGCGACGGATCAAGTCCCGTCGTCGGTTCATCCAGGACCAGGACCGGCGGATCGGCCACGAGGGCTTGGGCGAGCCCGACACGCTGCCGGTAGCCTTTGGAAAGCCGTCCGATCAAACGATGCCCCGAATCTTGCAGACCGCAAAACGACATTCTGCTCCGGATGTGCCCCTGAAGTTCATACGCCGGCACGCCTTTGAGCTTTGCGACGAACCGCAAATATTCGATCACTTTCATATCCGGGTAGAGACTCACGGTCTCCGGGAGATAGCCGATGGCCTGTTTTGCCTCATGGGGATGTTTGAACATATCGACGCCGCGGATAAACACATGCCCGCTCGTGGGAGGAAAAAATCCGGAAAGGATGCGCATGGCCGTCGTCTTGCCCGCGCCGTTCGGCCCCAAGAATCCGACGATCTCCCCCTCTTTGATTTCGAAGGAAACATCGCGAAGCGCGTAGAAGGAGCCGTATTTCTTGGAAACATTTTCGAACTGGATAAGACTGGAGGGATCGGGATTATTCATGAAGATCGTCAGGCGACATACTGTTTACGACATACTGCTTTGGATTTTCGCAAATTTGCGCTTGCCGCACTGCAGGACAATGGGCGTTCCGATGGTGATGACCGCCTTCGGGTCCGTGATCTTCTCGTGGCCGATCTTCACGCCGCCCTGTTCCATGAGACGGCGGGCCTCGGATTTGCTTGCCGCGAGCTTTGCTTCGACCAAAAGGCTCACGATATCGATCGTCTTCTGGCTGATCTTGACGGTCGGGATCTCATCCGGCATCCCTTTGTTCTTGAAGATCTCATCGAATTCGACGCGCGCGTTTTTTCCATCCTCCTCGGAATGAAAAAGGGACACGATCCGTTCCGCGAGCTGCGCTTTGGCGTCGCGGGGATGAAGTTCACCGCTCTTCAGTTTTCCCAAAACTTCCGCGACCTCTTGGGAGGAAAGCGCGGCCGCGTAGCGGTAATACCGTTCCATCATCTTATCCGGGATCGACATCACCTTGCCGAACATTTCCCGGGGGCTGTCTTTGAGCGCGATATGATTGCCCAGGCTTTTGGACATCTTCTGCACGCCATCCAAACCTTCGATCAGCGGTAACGTCATCACGACCTGGGACTCCTGGCCGTCGATCTTTTGAAGTTCGCGCCCGACCAGCAGATTGAACTTTTGATCCGTCCCGCCGATCTCAATATCGGACTTGATCTCCACGGAATCATGCCCCTGCATCAAAGGATAGAGAAGCTCCACCACCGAAATGGGTTCCCCCGCCTTGTAGCGCTTCGAGAAGTCATCGCGCTCAAGGATGCGCGCCACGGTGTACTGTGCCGTGAGCTTGAGAAAATCCTCAGGCCGCATGGTCCCCAGCCATTCTGAATTGTAGCGGACCTCGGTTTTTTTCTTATCAAGAATGCGGAACACCTGCTCCTGGTAGGTCTTAGCGTTCGCCCGGACCTGTTCTTCGGTAAGCAGAGGCCGCGTCTCGGACCTCCCGGAAGGATCGCCGATCCGCGCCGTAAAATCGCCGATGATGAAAACAACGGTATGCCCCAAGTCCTGAAGCGAACGAAGCTTGCGAAGTGGGACTGTATGACCGAGGTGAAGGTCCGGCGCCGAGGGATCGGCCCCGTATTTGATACGAAGAGGACGTTTATTCTTTAAAGAAGATTCGAGCTTGGCTGTAAGCTCACGTTCGGAAATAAGTTCGACGAGATTTTCTTTGAAAACTTCCAGCTGTTCCTTAACGGGTAAGAACATTTCCTAAGTCCCAAGTTGGAAAAGAGTTAGAGATGGGAAGCATTCTAACAGGGTGATCGAGAGCCGTCAATTTAATGAACTCGGAATTGTCTATGCGGCTTTGCCGACCGCAGACTGGGCGAGATATTGCTGGACGACGGCTCCGAGAATGGAAAGTGAACCGTCTGCATTGGCTTGGAACATTCCCCCGATCCCGAAAAAGGCTTCGAGTTGTGTCTTCAACATTGCCGCCGTCATCGGACCGTCTTCTTTTTTGCGCTCCGCGATCAGTTCAGCCATATGAAGGAGCGTAACGGCAAAAATAAGTTCCAGGTGATCCTGCATCAGAACGTCATCAGGAGTGTTGCCCGCTTTATAAGCCACGGAAAGAGGACGGAACCCGAAATCGACCATGGAAATGGCCGCCTTCTCCGCCGCCGCATCAAATCCCAGCGGAACCTGTGCATTGGAACCCAGAACCGTTAAGGCGCCTTTCACGGACTTCGGATCAATCGGGTGTTCTTTATAAAAACCGGCCGAGGCCCTGAGTTCCGGGGTATTCAAAAGCGCGGGATCCGCGATCAATTCCACTTTTCTCCGGCCTGCATAAGTTTTCAAAACTTGCGCGAACCGGGAAAGAAACGGTTGGTTGGTCTTTTCATCCATCATCAGGGCCACTGAAATACCCGTTTCTGGAGAATCCGCCGGCTCGGCGGTCCATTTTTGGAAAATCTTGATTTGGTGCGCTTTGATACTGTCATAAAGCTTTCCGGCCTGGATGGATCTTTGAGCCATCTGCTCTTCCGCCGCGGTTTTCAATGCCTGGACTAACGCCGGTAAGTCCTTTTGCGCTAATTCATAGACAGCAATCATTTCCGTTGCGTCCAAGGCGGCACCCTTCCGTGACGGCTCCAGCATGTTTGCAAGTTTTCCGACCACTGGCGGAACAAGCCGCACTTCGGAGCGGGCTGCATCAAGTCCAGCCTCGGGATACATTTGATGAAGTCCGAAATCGGCTACAATAGCCCGAAGATCTTCCCCGGCTTTGACGTCCCCCTCCTGCCTGACTAACCTCTCAAAAAGCACTGACGCCTCTTCGAACACCGGATCAGTCCTCCGCAAATCCTCAATGACCTGTACCAGGGGAGACGACTCGTAAAAAACCTCCTCCGGATAAGCCAATTGAGCCCAGAATTCATCCGTAAACTTGACCTGTTTCTCCCGGCCCGTCTTGACCCGTTCAACATCTTCGTTGACCCGATCGTGATACGGAGATTTGTTTTCGAGAAAAAATTCCTCCAATACCTTCGGTCCGTTCGCCGATCTGAGAAACGCAACATAGCCTTTTCTCAACGTCACCCTATCCGCCGTAGTGGCCTTAACACGTAACGCCCAATGGGCTCTCTCATGGCGGAGAACCCACTCCAATTCCGGCCGGAGCACCGTATCGTCGGAAACCTGCACAGCGGTTGTCGTGACATATTCTTTCAACAGACCGTCAGGCGTGGACGGCTCTCTTTCTTTAGTCCACCGTCCCAACCCATCCTTAAGTTGCTCAGCCTCCTCGCGCGATAATTTTGCCAATAACAATTTCCCTAACCTGTAAAATAAAATGGATTGGCCTTGCACACCGGTTTCCAGATTGCTTTCTTCCTCATCCTTGGCGTGCCAAAACATTGCTAAAGTCCCACCGTCCCGTCCCGTTTGGAACAGGCGGACAATATTCCGTTCTTTGCCATCATTCGCTTTGATCGGATCGCCAAAATTCAAAACAACATCCCGAAGATCCCGATCTGCGGCGATCTTTTGAAGAAGACGCATATAAACAAAGAACAAGCGGTCCACGACCATCAGGTCCGGCGTCATTATCTTCCACGCCCCCGGCAGCACGACGCGGACAGGCAACGAAACACTCCCCGGAACTTTTTGCCTGTCCGCCGCCTTAAGAACAAAAGTCTCATAATGAAAACCCGTCGAGATCCTGCTCTGTGGCTTGGGACTATCGTATCGCTGCTTGATGCCCACTTCGGTGGGGTTCGGCGCCTGGATCATAACATGCGTGCCATTCGTCACGCCGACGGGTATCGTCCGCATTTCGGAACGTTTCTCGAAACGGGAAAAATCTATTTGAACGCCCTTCGCTTCTAATTCTCTTAGTGTAAACCAGCCACCACAAAATATTCTTAAGTCTCGATAACTCAGCCCTTCGTTTTCAGCCACCAGCATATTCTGAACGATGCGGGAAAATCCGCGCAATCTCACTCCATCCTTGCCTTGCCTGTCTCGCGCAACAATAACACCGGGATGATCCGGAAAATCGCCTTCTTTCCCGAAATACACAGGAAGGTAGACTGCCTCCGAAGGAATGTCTTCGCCTTGAAGCGTTAAAAAATTGTCTGTTTTTGAGTCCCCCGTTCCGAGAACGGCCCCGCGGGGATTAATGCGACGGATCTCTTCCTCAATGACATCACGTTTACGGATCAAGGAAACCTTCGCAAAGGCATGCCCTCCGGTGAATTCATACTTTTCTTTTGGCAATTCGATACCTCTCCTTGCCAATAGTTGCTGCGCCCCTTGTTGAACCGGGTCGCCCTCAGGAGCTTGAGGGTCAAAGAAGATCAGGGCCAGTTCGCTTTCAAAAGGCCAGAACAGAACATCCTTAAAAGGGGTCTTCTCACGCAAAATAATTTCGATCTCCGCGAGCGAAGCAGCCTGAAATATGTCCGCAGCTACAGGGTCCTTCAAGAAATCTTCGAGGGTTTGTTTTTTATGGTTCGCTGCAAAAGCCACTGCTAAGCTTTTTGCAACCTCAACTTGTATCTTCAAGGGGATATTCTTGCTTTCATCTTCCGTAATGGTCGCTCGTGCGTTTTCATCAAAAGTGACGGTCCCCCGGCCAGACATGAACCGTATCCGAAGATTTTTCATTTTTTGCAGGGTATGCTTGGCTTCAAAATATTTATACAGAACTTCAACAACGCGTCTTTCAATCGATGCGTTGGTAAAATCGATCCCCGCGTATATTCGGGAATAGGGGCTGCCGCTGATGAGAATCACCGGCTTCTCTTGCTCCAGCAAGGCGATGAGACTCTCCAAATTCTCACCTTCCAGCAGAGAATCCCCCGGCGCGATCGTTTGATCAATATCGGAAATCCATAGAGCAACACGGACCTGCTGATCCGCTGCAAATCGAGGCGGTAAGGTTAAAGATCTTTTCGGATAAACAAAATCCGGTTCTTCATTTACTGCCCGCGTTTCGGATCGTTTTTTTGTCACGGTCTCAGTTTGTTGATGGGCTTCGGAGCGGGATCTGTTCGGCTTTGTAAAAACAAACAAGGGCTCTGCAAAAAAATAATTGTCATGGCCCTCTGTTTCATAGCCCAGAACACCGGGAACAAGTTTCCCGTCCCTTCCGATATGCCCGTACTCCAAGCGCCAACCCTTCTGAGCGGAAAAAATTTGTTTAGCATCCTGGACCATTTTTTGATTCTTGGAACCGTCAAAAGTCGCAAGAAAAGCGTCCTGATCCAAGGCCCTTGGTTCCCCTTTCTTCGGATAGGTAGAAATAATAAGACGGCCCCCCGGAACCAGAAGCTTGCCAAGTCCCTCGATCCACTCCGGGGTGATCCCTTCCACAAAATGTCCTATGTACCGTAAACGGATCGTCCCGATGCTTTCCGGTTTGAAATGGCTGGCCAATGTTAGAGCATCCGCACGCAAACGCCTGACATGGCCTTGGACGCCAAACAACTGGATGGCTTTGCTCAGATAAATACCGATCTCTTTGGAAGGATCCACGAAGATCACTTCCCGCCCCGGCTCCACGAGACCCGGCAAGGCATACATCCCGTTCAGCCCTGTGGCAATATCCACATAGGGCGCACGGTTTACGACCGGGTCGGAATCGATCCGGAAGGGCAACGGCTGCACAGCGGTCTTCATCTTTAATAGGTTGAGCCCCATCCACAAAGCCCTGCGGCGGATCAGTTGTTCCGCGAATTGCGGATTTTTTTCCGCCAAACTAAGAACAGTCCCGAAAAGGTCCATCATGGCTTTCGTGAGATCTCCTGAGAACACCGCCGGCCCTTTGGAGCCAGCCAGCAGAACACGGATCCACTGGCTTCTTAAATAGATCTCCAGATCAGGTATCAGATCAAAAAGATCGCCAACGGCTCCCTGGAGAGTGTTATTTTGATTTACTCTAAGACTAAAATAAAAATGCATCGCGGCATCGGCAAAAAGGAACTCGGCCTGAGGTCCCAGATCCTCGAAATAATTGCGGAATGCCTTGCCGTAAGTATTCCGGTAGGCCGTTGAGACCGACCGGTCGATCGTTTTCATTTCTTCCTCGGCACCCGCGATCATTTTCCTTTCATCCCGCACCTCGGAACGGACAGACGGCATTTCATAATTTTCCGCGGCGTGGGAAAGGGCTTGGTGGAACTCCCCTTTATAATTCGCCGGGGCATAGTGCGGAACGGAATAAGAGCCGTTGATCAGATAAACCGGAATGTGGTTTCTTCGAAGAATCATAAAAACTGCGGCAATCTTTCTTGCGATCTCTCCTGTCGGAGGATGATAGAGAGGCCCCCCATGGGCATAATTCGCGGCAAAATAGTCCAGGTCAAACGATAGGACCACACCCGCTTGGAGCGCTGCAGCATTTTTCCGAACGATACTTTCGAGATTATATCCTTTCATCTTGAATGTCCGCTGATGGCTAATTTCGTAAGCTCCGAAATGGGGATGGATTTCCTCGTCAGGATAGACCCAAAAGGCATCGCCGATCACACGTTCATCTTTCAAATAAGTGACCCAATTTTCAATGCCGATCTTTTCTTCTTTGGCGCCATTATCGCTGTGGTGGTCAAAAAGAATGAGCGGAAGCCCGGACGGGATCCTTTTGGCATCGACTGCATCCTTGATCTGGTAGTAGGCCTGATCGTGATGGTCATAGACTTTAAGCTCGGGTTTGATGAGACGAGGTCCCTCTTGGTCTTCCCGCACCTCGGAGCGTTGCTCTTCCGCTTCAGGCGTAAAGTCGCCGGAGAGCGTCAGTTTACCTTCGCCCATGTTGACAAGAGAGACCGAGCCGTTGCTATTCTTTGCCAGGTAGAACAGCAGTCCCTCCGGGCCAAAACTCTCATCAGAGGTTAACAAGTAAATCCCGTTGGAAGGATTTTTCTTCACCACGACAGGTTTCATATCGAGTAACCGAAGCAGCATTTCTTCATCCTGCGTAGAACTTACCACGAGGTTCCCGCTACGATCACGCTCCAGGGTAAAACTTCTGGCCAGACCTGTCCCCCGAAACTCGATTTCTACTTTTGCACCCATCCTAAACTGTATATCCTGAAATGGGTCCATCGCCACAGGCCGGGGGGTATCCCCAATTCGCATTTCGGAACGGCTTGGAAACTGCGGAGAGCTTCCCCGCAACGCGGGCTGGTCAAAGGAAATGGCGATTGGAATGCTTTCATTTTGTGATCCATTGCTGGAAAGGTCATTGGGGAAATTGAATGGGCGGAACTGCACACCCTCCTCAAGTAAAGTCTTCTGTTGCGCCTGGAATATCTTGTGTTCGATCGGCGGCGCATTTTCTTGAAATAAAATGTTGGCTGTGCCGGGCGGAAACATCGCTGTCCGGACAGTGTTGATCTTTCTGTCGATCTTAGCCAACCGGGGGCCGAAAACCCGGGCCGAATCATCCGACATGAAACGTGCCCAATCAGCCAGACCCATGCCCTTATTATCGGTGAATTGCCGTAAGATCAATTCCCGCGGGACCATGGCCCCGTTGACTTTCTGCAGGATCATGAACTTCAGAACAGAAAAGCTCTTGATCCTTCCAACGGGGTACCTGACCCCCAGGATATAAAGGCCTCCTTCATCCAGTTTTTGGGCAGACTGCTTGACAATATCCGCGACTTCATCGGGGCTGTAAAATTGCATGACATTAAATAAAATGATGACCTTAACCTTCAAAAGCTTTCCCTCTTTGTTCACAAAATCAATGCCCTGAAGACGGTGGTCTATTTTTCTCTTCGTAATGATCTTGTCGGAAGGATGGAGCTCGAGCGCCACCCCGCCTTCTTTCGGGTCAACCGCATAAATATACGGCGCCGGAAACGCCTCATGAAGGTCCAGGGCACCGTAACCGGTGCTCGTTCCGAGATCCACGATGGCGGTCTCTTCCGTCAACTCACTTTCGGGAAGATAAAGATTGCTCTCCCCTTTGATCCAACGGATGATCGGGGCATACCGGCCGGGCACATTATATGTCCCAATCTCCGCGATCTTGTCTTGCAACTCTTTTTCACCTAAGGACCCCACGACCGGTTTTTCCTCCCGTGATTCGGACCGTTGAGCTGCAAAAGATGAGAAAAAAGATGACGCTTTCGAGAATAACGAAGATCCCGGCTGGGCCAGTGCCTCTCCGATCGTAGCCGCAGGAGCGGCCACCAAACCCAAAGCCAATTGAACCCAATGTCTCCGCATCAAAGGCTCCCGCACTTCGGAACGGCCCTGGGACAAAGGCTTCGATAAAAGGACGGGCGCGGCATTGGGAAGCCGGCTTCGCCGCCAATTAATGCGGCCGGACTCATCCGTTAACTTTTTTTCTCTCAAAATGACCCGGAGAGCGCCCAACTGTGTTCCGTGACCGAAAACAACCACGGTCCGGCCCCGGAACATGCTGTTAAGCCGTTCCGCGAATTTCTTTTCCCGGACCAAAAGGTCCAAATATCTCTCCCCTTTTTTCAGCACCCGAGTTCCTTCCATCAGCGGACCGGGATGGGCGGTAACATCAAGCCCGTCGCGGTACCGATGAACAAACTCCCTGCTCGCGGGGATGGTGATATCATTCGTGGCTTTGTTATCGCAGAAACCGAAATCCATTTCATCGGCACCGGCCCTGATCTCACGATTAGTGACTATTTTGACCTTGCCGCCCGCAGCCGTAAACTTTCGGATAAACGCCTTCGCAGTCTCCACAGCGCGGTTCCTCGGACTCATCACAACGACGATCTCTTCACCGGCTTCGATCTTGTCTTTGAACTGAGCGACCAACGCATCCGCAGCGGTTTCTGCCTGCTCCTTTCCTTTGGGTGTCAGTTGATTAAATCCTTCGGGTTCACCGATTCCCTCGTCGACCTGGCCTTGAAAGTTCCCTTTTTTGTCCCGCTCGGAAGGGAGAAGTCTTTCATTAACTTCATTGGCGGGTGTTATCCCATGCCGGACACCCCAAAGCTCCAGATCCAACCGGACAACCGGCTCGTCCCCGAACGCGATCCGCCCCGTGGCCTCGTCCAGAAGGATCTTATTATTCAGCTCCGGAAGCGGCCGCATTTCAGAACGGGAACCTCTTGCAGCATCTTCCGCTTTAATTGCGGCATCGGTCATCTGCCGCCGCACAATCGCCATTGCCGAAGCGAGTGACAAGCTGTCATTCCTCCGAACCATCTCCCTTGCATCATCGAAAAGCCTTTGAGCAAAGAGAGGATCGGCAGACAGTTGGAAAACGTCCATGCCCGGCGGGATCCCGGTGTTGTCACTGTGTCCGATATCGCCCCAAACACTTCCGATGCCGCCCAAAGAACCGATAAGCTCGAAATACACCTTCGTCCGTGCATCCGACAGCAATGCCACATCCGTTCCCACCTCTAATCCCTTGAGATGCGAAAGGGACGGATGGTCCCTGGCCAGCAACCCGTCCGGCGTAAGCCCGTCAAAAAATACCCGCGGGTAGCCTCGTTCAGCCGCCTCACGGCCCGGGTTAAATCCTTTCACAAATAACAGGCCGATCTTTTTATCCTTCAGGTCATCCTGCAAGACTTGCGCGTAGGCTTTCCCGAAAAAGTCCATTTCGTGATAATAGATTGTGCGTATCCGCCCTAAAATATCACTAAACCGGATCTCGAACACCTTGATTCCCGGATGTTCGTCGGCTACTGGGTTGACCTGGATGTTCGAGGCACCGATCCTCTCAAGATCGGCCCTCATGAACGGCTCCACGCCGATCTGCGGGTCCCTGCTACTCGCTCTTTCGGCGGTGGGATAGAGGATCCCCCGCTGTGTCTCATCACTGATGTAAGGTTTCACAGAGGCCATCCACAAATACCGGTCGAGCATTTTCTGGAGGGCCGGACGACCCTTGAAAGAGTGCCCCTCAGGGTCCTTGTAGGTCAATTTATTAACTTTATGATCAACCCGGAACGGCTGTAGATTGATGAAATGCACCACTTCCAGGTCCGGAAAGAGCTCTAAAATCCTGAGGTCCAGCCCGCCGGGATAGACTGCGCGCTGCGGCTTCAGCTGAAAATCCGCGTAATGCGTCCGTCCGGCTTTTTGCGCTTCTTGAATCAAAGCAGCCGCCTTATCCAATTCCCCGCGAACGACAAGATCCACAAAAGCTTCCTGATCTTGCCATCGAAGGAACAGCTTGGCGTATTCCGTCGCTGCCTTCTCACGCATTTCGGACCGACCAGCCGCGTTCACTTCGGGAGTGGCAGGCGGAGTACTCTCGATACGTCCGACCACAAAATCCATCCTCGCATCGGGGCCGACGACAACATCCGTTGGAAGCATGAGAGGTTCATAGTCGCGTGCCCGATAGTCCATAAAAATGTTGTTCGGAGGCTGTACCGCATTAAATCGGTCCATAAACCGGCGCGTGCTTCTTGTGACCGAATAGCTGCTGACTGTCCATCCCTCGAAACTTTTCCTTAAAAAGCCTTCCAGACGCTCAAAAACAGGTTTCATTATTTTTTTACCGCGCAAGGGATTGATGTCCCCGACGCCTCTTCGTCCGAAGATAATGTTCCTGAAATGGATATTGGTATTTTTATTATCTTGGATGACATAGAGAATGAATTCCTGATCTCCGAATGGGAGCAGGCTGAGAAGACCGAGCGGAAGGGCCCCGCTTGCGATATTGCCGACGCTATCAACAATCATCACATAATGCGTCCAATCCTTTTGAGGATCATGAACGACAAGAGACAACGCGACCAATTGATCATCATCCAGGGCTTCTATTTTGTCCCGAATACTCCGCCAGACCATTTCCGGACGATCCACTTCAAGGTTGACGATCACCGGTTCGTTCTTCAGCCCCATCTCTTTGAATCGTTCCCAAATCAACGGCTCTTGTTTCAGAAAATTTTCAGCCGTCCAGAAGGCTTTGAAACTGTCTGCCTCTCTCGTTTCAGAACGTTGTGCCGACAGAGGCCATTGGATCTCGGTTCCGGGCGCGAGAACATTGGCAAGAACAGGTTCGGCAGTAGTGAAGGATTTAAGGAGTTGGGCAATACCGGATGCGCTAAGTTTGCCTGCGGCCTGGAGTTTCTTGAGGCCATTCCCAAAGCGGTCGATGTTAGCGAGCCATGTCTCTTTGAGCCGCTGCGTGTCATTCGTTGCACCTGGGCCACCCAGTTCATCCATGAACCGGGTGTAGGCAGAGGCCTCAGCAATCCGTCCCTGCTCCGCCAGGTCGCGGATGATCTGATCGCGCCATTGTTTGCACACGGGACTCGGGATTCGGGACTCGGGACCCGTTAAGCTCTTCGTATTCAGAAGCTTATCGCGAGTAGCACGGACAAAAGCATCGTAGAGATTCACTTTGCCGTTCTTGACCTCGAAATAGTTCTTCCAGGATACGTCACCTTGCATGTGCTCGCGGTAAAGTGATTGTTCGGGAAGACGATCGATCCGGGGCATTACGAGAATGTAAGAAATCCCCTTTTCTTTAAACGCCTGCGTCAGCCCTCCGGTGTGGAAGCCGCCAGCCACAAGGATCGCTGCATTCGCGGCACGAGGCTCGGAATTCATACCTCGGGATTCGTTTCTCTTCATCAGATCAGTCAAATTATTATAAAAAACTTCGTCGCGCTGTTCGGCAATGCGGTAGAACCGGAGATGAGACTCAAGTTTCGTCCGCAATTCAGGATCAAGAGTCCATGGCTTCACCATAGTCTTCTTTAGGATCGTCCAATCCTCGAAACTGAGTTCCAACTTAGCGAGGCGTTTGAGAAGCGCCAGTTCTTGGGTTCGAATATTTAATTGTTTGATCAAGTCCTGGACCGCGGGCTCCGACTTCCCGATCAGTTTTTCTTTTACGGCATCCGCATAGCGCTTAAAGCCTTCAAAAAGATGGGTTCCTTCGATGTCCCGCAATTTTTTTTGATCTTCTACTAGGGAGGCGAGCTCGCGGGAGACTTTAACCCTCACTTTGTGTTGCTTTGCGAGGTCCCTCAAAAACAAAGCAAAGGCCTGTGACGTCATTTGCGATGTCTGGTATTCCTGCCGTTTCTCGTAGAATGCTTGAAGGTCCTGCTTGAGCTCCGGTGAGGAGGACCGGCTCTTGAGAACCGACTCGACTTGCGCCGCGATCTTTTTGATCTCATTTTCAAATCTCAGGTCTCCAGTTTCAGGTCTTTGGCTTGTTTGAATTTCTTTAAGCAATACGGCGAGTTCTGAACTTTCGGGGGGCGGCAGGTATGGACTTAGCCCGCTCAAGACTTGCGCGAGGTTGGTTTTATTTTCGCCGAACTGCGTAAGAAGACGGTCGACCTCAAGAAGATCTTTGGGGTAACTCGTCCCTTTTTCCCGTTCCAGGTCTATGATCCGTTGCTCGAGCGATGCCGTGACTTCGCTTTCTGTTTTCATGGCTCCCAAGAAGCCGGCAATCCCCTTCTCGTAAAGCTCCCAATCTTCGATGCCCTGATAAACCGCGGTTTGGGAGCTATTGAATAAGGCGGCCGCTGTCCCGCCGGTGAGCTCCCCTTTTCCGGAATAATCATCAAATGTCTTGCGGAGCAATTCCTTATCTGGAAAGCTCCGGAAGATCTGCGGGTCCAGCCTCTCCGAAGCTCCTTCAAGCCCGATGAGAGTGACTCCGTATTCTTTCTGGAAATGATCGATCGCGGATTGGATGCTGCGTTGGGCGTCAGGAATGGAATGGGCGTCCTGGATCAGGATCACCGTCTTGTCGCTTGTCCCGCGGTAGGTTTCCCGGATCTTTCCGATCTCAGCGGGGAGTGAGACATCCGCCAGATCCTTCAACGGCACAACAGGACCCGGGCGGACAGAAGGCGTCGTATTCGCGTGGGCAGTCGGCATCGTCCATGTCACACTCGTGAGTGTGAATACAAAGACCACTCCCCAAACGATGGCTCGCAAAGCAGCGCCGTAGTTTTGTCTACTTTTTATGGTCATAGGTTATGTGACTTTTTATGCTCCAAAAGTTAGGCTGCAATCTCCTATTCTTGTCTCTACAGAAACTTTGCCATGATAACTAAGATATTTCAAGAGCTTTAAAGTATTTATTTAGATGTTATTGGCTATAATATGCTATAAAAAGCTATATTTGCTATCTATTGCTAATATCAATAATGCAAACTTAGCCGCTCCTGGATTTTCAGAGAATGAACTTGAGGAATGACACTGCGGAAAAAGGCAGGATTGAAAAAGGAGCAGACGACGATTCCGTAGAATACGACGCCTGCCCCTTTTTGGTAATTACGCGCTTCGAGCCATCGCGAACTGCGCTTTGAGATCCTTGACAAGACCGCTCACGAGCATGTCGATAGCATTCAGAAAGCCCTTGAGCATTCTTGATGTGACGATGACTGTATTCGGAAGCTGTTGTTTCAACGCAGAAGGAATGCTCTCAGCGCTATACAGCAAGGCCGTCGCACGAACAGTGCCCTGCACCTTGGCAAGATGCGCCCTGAGCTCAGCAGGACTTTCGGGACCTGTTGCAAGGACCGGCAGCAGGCCTTCCTTCGCAAGACGAAGATTGAGCTCTTCAAGGAAGGCTCGCTCCCCGGCTGTATTAACGATCGCCACAATAGTCGTAGCAGGATAAACTTCACGCAAACCGGCCGCCACACGATGATCCTGTGAGAAAAAGCCGTGGCCCAGAACAAAGACGTCCGAAGCCGTTGGAGTGCGTATTCCGAGAAGCGCACTTGCTTTTTCCCGGGCCTCGACGGCCATGGTTCCAGTCGGCACCATGCCGAAATGCCCGGGGAAAAGTTCTTGAGCGACCTTGATCACAACCCCGCTAACAAACACCTTCGCCGCATCCAAACGTGAAAGGATCCCAGCGGTCACTTTTTCGGCTGTGATCAACGCGGCTTCAAGGGTGGGATTCCGCTCAAGAGAGATCAACCCCATCGAAATGCTCAAGTCCCCCATGATCATCTCTTGGCGTACTTCCGAACGGGACGTTTCGTCGGTCTTCTGCGCTGCAGGAGTCTCGACTCGCACGACAGAAGCCATAGGACTCACGTCCGCCGGTTTTTGACGTTCAAGCACTCGCTTGATCGCGAAAGCGGTGGAAGCGGTCAGCCCTGCCGTTGCTATTTCTTTCACGCCGCGTAGAAGTGGGCTGATGATTTTCGCCAGGGCCTTCCCCAATTCCACACCCCATTGATCGAAGCTGAAGATATTGAGAATGAACCCTTCTGTGGCGACCTGATGCTCGTACATAGCGATCATTTCCCCGAACGTATACGGGGTCAATTCATCGATCAAGATCAGGTTTGTAGGTTTATTGCCTTCAAATGTTTTTTGTTTCGCAAACCACAGGAAATCCTTTTCGGTCCAGCCCGTATATTTTCCCGGATTTTTCACCTGATCGGCCTTGATCTCCCGCAAAGCTTCCGCCGTAGACTTCCCGACTGCAAGAGCTTCGGTTTGACCGAAGAGATTCGCCAAGAGTTCCGTCTGATGTCCCGGTACGGTATGTGAAGCGCGAACTATTCCGATGAAGTCCTCCGGAATCAGCAGGTGTCCCTGATGCGGTTGCTGCTGGTAGGCGTGTTGACCGTTCGTCATGGATTCTCCGTAAATTTCGGAGCTTGTGTTGTAAGTCACCCTTTTGCCGTTACGGTCAATACTCTTGCCGTTCGATTCCATGAACAGCTGCTCAAGATAGGCCCCAAGGCGGCCTAAAAGCTGGGAATAAGGCGCTATAATAAGGGACGACATTCCCAGGAAAATACGGTTCCAGATATTCAGGAGGGCCTTAAGGACCGGAATGTTCTTCGCGAACGGAGCGGTCCGGAAATGCACATCCATCGCATGAGCGCCGGCAAGCATCTGGTAGAAATTCTCCGGCCCGATGGCGAGCATGATCGGAAGCCCGATGGCGGACCACATGGAGTAACGGCCGCCGACCCAATCCCAGAACCCGAACATGTGCTTTTTGTCAGGGGTAATTCCGAATGCTTTAACCAAATCCGTTGCCGTTGAAACCGCCACGAAGTGGCTGTCAATCGCTTGTTTGTCACCGTTATAATGTTTCAGAATCCAGTCTTTAACCGTTTCGGCATTCTTGATCGTTTCCGCCGTCGTAAAGGTTTTGGACTCGACGATCACAAGCGTTTCCTCGGGATTCAGCCCTTCCGGAATGCCCGGTATCTGTCCTGTCACCTTGCTTGCGGCATCCGCGCCATCGACATTGGCGACAAAATAGAAATTCATGCCCGTCACCCGCGACGCCAATAGAGCTAACGCAGCCATTTCGGGACCAAGATAAGAACCGCCGATCCCGATACTGACGACATTCTTGAATGGTTTGCCGGTATATCCTTTCCGTACTCCGGAATAAATTTCCCGGACAAAATCGGCCATGTTGTTAAGCTCTTTGAGGACTTCCGGCATCACGTCCTGGCCGTCCACGATGACCGGCCCCGCCGAAACCAACTGGCCGGTGGCTTCATCAATCCGGATATTGCGCAAGGCTGTATGCAGCACGGCGCGGTTTTCCGTCTCGTTGATCTTCGCTCCTGTGAACATCAGTTCGATCGATTCGTGAAGTTTCGTTTTTCGGGCAAGCCCTAACAGAAGGTTAAGGACCCCTTTTGTGATGAGGTTCTTGGAACCGTCGAAATAAATATCTCCGGCATCCACCGAAAGCCATTCGCGTCTCGTCGGATCATTTTCGAACGCTTTCGCAATGTTCATTCTTTTCACGAAGGGAGAGAGAATCTTGAGCGCTACCCATTCCCACGTTCTTGATGGATTGACGCGCGGCAAAACTCCCTCGCGTGCTTCCGAACGAGCGGCGACCTCAACGCTGCTGCTTTCAACCCTCGTCGCGTATCCCCCTCTGATCAATCCATCCACGACTTGGCGCAAAGGCGTCCCTTGCCTCACAAGCAGAACTTCCGAGGTGTACCAAGGAATGAATAAAAGATCGCCCTTCGACAAAGGGATGTTTCCTGGAACCAGGGCTACCGCTGTGCTGGCCGGCAACGCCGCCTGTTCTTCAACGGTGGTTGGCGCGAAGATCTTCGTATATCCCTCCGTTAAAATGCGGCCAGCCAGTTCCCGCGCCGCGGTATTCTCCAGAACGCGCGACTGCTTGTTCCATTTCACCTGTGCGATATCCGTTTCCGCCAGTAGACGTGCCTCGGAACGGGTGGAACTGGAAAGGAATACTGAAACAGCAACCTCGCGGACAACGCCGGTCAAATAATCAACCAATTCCGGACTGGCCTGCCCCTTGCTTGCTATTAACAACCGCGTAATGCGCTGGTCGACTTCAGGAATCTTCATTTTATCGGAGATCTGTGAGTTAATATATTGCCCGGCCGGCGTTTGAATTAAGATCAGCGGCAGAGCTTCATTACCTAGATCTAAGGAAAGAACATCCGCACGATCGTTATCACGATACGCAGAATAAATGACGTGCCGGTAGCCCAAAGACCCTGTGGCTGCTTGAAAACCTTGCGGGCGATTCACGAGCGCAGGTCTCGAAGACCCGCCGAGTTTCCAACCGCCTTGATAGGGTTCGATCGTGACCCCTTTCGCTGCTAATGCCACGATCGTATCCAGCCTCACCTCAGAACGGCTGTCACCGGGAAGGAATTTTGCCGCAGCCACACTGGCCACAACGCTGGTCAAATAATCAGCCAATGCCGGGCTGAATTTCCCAGCACTTTCCAAAAGCAACTTCCCAACTCTCTGGCTAACGTCGGGTGTCTCCATTTTTTTAAGAATTTGCTTATTTAAATTTATCCCTAGCGGCAACTGGATCAAAACCAATGGCAAAAATCCGATCGAGCCGCGAAGGTCTACAGAAAGGACGGCTGCGTTAGACTCACCATCTTTGCGCGCTGTAATGATAATAGGTTGATATCCCACGGACCTCCCCCCCGTAGCCGCATAAAAGCCTTCTGGCTTTGTTGAGAGCGAAGACTCCACAGACTCCCTCGTGAGTTCCCAATCATCATGATAGGCCTCGATCGTGACCCCCTGCGCCCTCAATGTCTCAATCGTCTCCTCCCTCGCCTCCGAGCGCTGGACCTGGGCCTGGAGGTCCATGATCTGGCGATAGGCCTCCACATTCCCGTCCGCCAGGATGTTCCCCAGCGTTGCCTCCGTCACATGATTCGCCTTCACCTGAACATAAAACCGGATCTTGTTCTCCGTTCCCGACGGCCGCGGCGTAATATGCGTCCCGTCCTCAAA
>PLLJ01000010.1 GCA_003140935.1 Candidatus Omnitrophota bacterium | reverse complement strand
CGCGCCGAGCATGATCATGTTCGTTACTTTTTCGTTGCCGATCTCCCGGGCAATCTGCGTCGCGGGGATCTCGATGATGCGTCCGGTCGTCTGAGCGGGATCGATCTGCTGGACCTGGGAAGAGTCGATAAAAAAGATCCCATCGGAACGCGTTTTGGTCTTGAATTTTTCATAAGCGGCCTGGTTGAGCGCGAACCCAAGAGTCGCTTCATCGATAATAGGACAATCGATCTCCTGATCGGAGATGATCACAAAACTGTGCGAGGCGCCTCCCCGGACTTCCACGCCGTACGAGACCATCCCCAGAATATGGCGGCCTTCTTCAAGCGCGGCATGGGCGAGGATGTTCCCCGCCACGATCACGCCTTGTCCCCCGGATCCCGCAACAAATATTTTTTCTTCCATTATTCGCTCGCATCCCGGAATTTTTCGATCGGAAAATAACTCATCATTTCGTTGCCCACGAATTGACACGCATCCTTCCCCCCCATCCTCCAATACGTCGGACACATGGAGAGGATCTCCACGAACGAAAAACCATTCCCGTTGATCTGGTTGAGAAAAGCCTTGCGGATAGCCTGCCGGGTCCTTTCCACATGATGCGCGTCATGTACGGCGACCCGCTCGATATAAACGGGACGGACAAGCGTCTTCAGCATTTCGCAGATCCGTAAAGGAGCCCCCGTGGTGGCCGCGATCCTTCCCTCCGGGGTGGTAATGGTCTTTTGACCGATCAGCGTGGTCGGCGCCATCTGTCCCCCCGTCATCCCATACACGGCGTTGTTGATGAAGAACATGGTGATATTTTCGCCCCGATTGGCGCAATGGATCGTCTCCGCCAATCCTATCGAAAGCAAATCCCCGTCCCCTCCGTAGGTAAAGACGATCTTTTCGGGCTGCATCCGCTTGATACCCGTAGCGACTGCCGGGATCCTGCCATGGGGGCACTCGATAATATCGCAATTAAAATAGTCATAGAGAAGCACCGCGCAACCCACCGGCGCCGTTCCGATCGTCCGCGTGCGGATCCCCAGCTCGTCCATGACCTCCCCGATCAGGCGCTGCGCGATGGAGTGTCCGCAGACAGGGCAATAGTGCATTCGTCCTTGTCTGATCGTTTTTTCTTCGGGTGTCATGATTTTGCGATCTCCAGGATCTTTGCCAAAAGTTCCTTCGGCTTAGGATACCAGCCGCCCCCACGTCCCAAAAATTCGATCTTGGGATCCACCTCTGTTGCCGGGATCCTCGCAAGGCGCACATCCTCGATCATTTGTCCTTGGCTCATTTCGACCACCAGGAGCTTCCGGCAACGGGCCGCGAGCTTCCTCAGTTCCCGCGCAGGGAACGGCCAAAGAGTGATGGGCCGGAAGAGTCCGACTTTAACGCCGGCTTCCCGGGCTTGCTTGACGGCCGAATGGGCGATCCGGGCCGGCGTTCCGTACGCGATCACTCCGATCTCCGCATCATCACCGAAACGCGTCTCGGAAAGCTGAAGCTCCGAAGTGATCTTTTCGTATTTCGCCTGAAGCTCTATGTTCTTTTCTTCCAAGGCATCTTTTTCCTTGAGATAAAGCGTCCGGATCACGTTGGGCTTACGGCCTGCGCATCCCGTGAGGGCCCATGGTTTCAAAACCGACTTTTTCTTGGCGGGTTCCCGGAATTCGATCGCCTCGGCCATTTGTCCCAGGATCCCGTCCGCCAGGAGCAACACCGGATTACGGTAATGGTCGCCAAGTTCAAAGGCCCGGACCGTAAGATCATACATTTCCTGGACCGACCACGGCGCCAGGACGATGAGCCGGTAATCCCCGTGCCCGCCGCCGCGCGTTGCTTGAAAATAGTCCGACTGTGCTCCCTGGATGTTACCGAGACCGGGCCCCCCTCGCATGATGTTGGCAATGAGACAAGGAACTTGGGCCGCGGCGAGATAGGAAATGGCTTCCTGCATGAGACTGATCCCGGGACTCGAAGAAGAGGTCATGGCTCGTGCTCCGGTCGAGGCGGCACCGAAGACCATATTGATCGCGGCGAGTTCCGACTCCGCCTGGACAAAAACTCCCCCAGCTTCCGGAAGGCGCTTTGCCAAATACTCGCTCACTTCGTTCTGAGGTGTGATCGGGTAGCCCGCATAGAAACGGCATCCCGCCCGTACTGCGGCCTCCGCCATCGCCACATTCCCCATCACCAACGTTTTTTCATATTCCATAAAAAATGCTTTCCTTAATTCGCTGCGGTCAAATCATTCCGTTATTGTACAAAAACTTCCGCCCAAAGCAACAGTTACGAACGGATACGATAAATGCTGATCGGATAGCCGCCTCGCTCGCGCGGCAAAATATCCTCCCAGAGAAAAGGTCCCCCAGTCATGGTTTGCGGATCATGGATCGTCAGATCGCGGGTGTCCCGGTAAGGCGAGAATGTCGCAACACGATCCGCGTTCGCCTGAAGGGCTTGAAAGAACGGATCTTTCGCCGGTCGGAGCGCATCGATCAAGAGGACATATTGAATGCCCCTTTGTTTGAGAACCTCCAGATCAAAAGGAACGAGCGGCTCCGCAAACAAAAAAACGGATTGCTCCGGATCGTTCGTCAAAAAATTAAGTTCATAGAACGGCTGATAAGGGTTTGACAAGAGCGCGTCGACACGGCGCATTTTCGCTTTGGACTGAAGACGTTCCCCGGCAAGCAGCTTCTTCACTTCAAGTTGCTGGGGAGAAAAAGACAGTCGAGGCATATAAAATGTGCCATCCAAAGCCAAATGGCTCCCGGCAGGAATATTTATCTCGACCCACTTTTTCGCGACCGTTCTGACATCCGGCATCGACATCAGCCGGTCCCAATGGACCGTTTTGATGATGGAGGGCAAGACCGCGAAGGGTATCAGGATCCAGAAAAGGAGGCTGGATCTTGCTTTGAGCCAGCCCAAAACTTCCGCGGCCAGGATCAGCATGAAGGGAATAAGCGGCAAGACGTAGCGGTCATACGGCTGTCCAAAACGGCATAAAACCGCATAATAGCTCACTACAAACAACGCAAAGGCCTGAGACCTGGCGTTCCTGCTGAAAAGCGCCCGGAAGGCTCCCAGAAGAGCCACAACAAGCATCGGCCCGCCTAATGCCCCGGCCAGCGAGTATGTTAAATGATGAAACCACGGAAAACCCCCGGAATTCGAGGAAGATTGTTCCGTAAGCTCTTTGATGAAAAAGGGGTGGTCGAGGACCGAATAAGGATTCAGCATGATAAAAACCGCGCCTGCCGTAACAGCGGCTGGGAGCCAGAAAACCAACCACCGCTTCCACGGAACGCATCGAAAACAGATCCAGAGATAAGGGATCGCGAGAAAAACACCGTTGTATTTGGCCGCCGTAGCAAGCCCGATCATCCCGCCCGCCAGAAGGTGCCATTTCCAGGAGGAAGGGTTCTCAGAAAGGCGGAAGATAACAAAAAAACCAAGGAGGAGCACCAAAAGAAGCGGGATGTCGGCATAGATATAATGGGAGTCGCGGACATGGAGAAAATTGGCGGCAAGAAAGAAACTCGCCCACAAGGCCGTCCGCACTTCTCCGAAGCATTTCACAAGACGGAAAAGAACATAAACTGAAAAACTGCCTAAAAAGACGCCGAAGACCAGGCGCGCGATCAGGTAGAACGAGGACGGGTCAAAATAAAAGAGTTGCTCAAAGTCGCGCACGGAATGGAAGAGGCCCGCTCCCAGGCCCGCCACGTAATAGATCCCGTAGCAAATAAAAAGCAGGTAGCTGACAAGCGGCGGAACTTTAAAGAAGTACGGGTTCAGGTCCCCCGTCCCAAAGGCCAGGGCGTGGTTGACCACGATCGGCTCGTCGGCGTGATAAAGATGAGGCAGGCCGAACTCCACACCCCATAGCCGTAAAATAAAAGCGAGGGCCAGGATCCCGGAGAGAAGGACCGTTTCGCGAGAGAAACGAAGGAGTTTCATCGAGCGTGAAGGCTACGGACCCTCAGGACATCCCAAAACATCACAAGAGGATCTCGAAGGACTTGGACACGGCTTTGGACGGAATTGCGCCAGATCACGGGAAGCTCTAAAAGCCGGAGCCTGAGCTTTTGGGCCAGATACACGATCTCCACGTCAAAACTGAACCCGTCGAGTTTTTGAAGGCTAAAAAGCTTTTGGGCGGCTTCCCGGCGGAAGCATTTGAACCCGCATTGCGAGTCATGAACGCCCTTAAAGGCCCACATCTGCGCAACTAAATTGAAAATTTTTCCCATGGTCTCGCGCAGGAAATTCTGACGGATCTCGACCTGAGAGCCCGGAAGCGCACGCGAGCCGATCACAACGTCCTGATCTTTTTCAAGATGAGCTAAGAACTTCGTGACCTCCTCGACCGGCGTCGAAAGGTCCGCGTCCGTAAAAAGAACGTAGGCGCCGGTCGCCGCAAGCATCCCCTGCCGGACCGCGTGCCCTTTCCCGCGGTTCTGAGGCGTGATCAGTACTTGATGCGGAAAGTCCTTCAACAATTCCTTGGCGAGCGCCATCGTCCGGTCCTGACTGCCGTCATCGGAAACAATGATCTCCGACGTATAGGGTTGTTTTTTAAGAAAGTCCATCACAACCGCGAGGGACTGCGGCAGACGTTTTTCTTCGTTGAAAGCGGGGATGACAACGGAAAGGTAAGCAGTCATATTATTTTCTAAGGGCTTCTTTAAAATACTCAATGGTATATTTCAATCCTTCGTCCAGGCCGACTTTCGGGGTCCAGGAAAGATATTTCCGGGCCCGCGTGATATCCGGCTGGCGCACCTTGGGATCATCCACCGGAAGCGGTTTATTCACGATGCGACTCGTGCTGCCGGTCATGCGGATGATCTTTTTTGCAAGGTCCCGGATGGAGATCTCGTTCGGGTTCCCGACATTGACCGGTTCGTTGACCGGCGAAAGCAAAAGCTTCTCGATCCCGTCCACAAGATCGCTGATATAGCAAAGACTTCGCGTCTGTTTCCCGTCGCCGAACACCGTAAGCGACTTCCCGGTGAGGGCCTGCGAAAGAAATTCCGGGATCGCGCGACCGTCATGGAGGCGCATCTGCGGCCCGTAGGTATTGAAAATACGTATGATCTTGGTATCCATCTTGTGCGTCCGGTGATAAGCCATGGTCAAGGCCTCGGCAAAACGTTTTGCTTCATCATAAACGCCGCGAGGCCCCACGGGATTGACATTCCCCCAATATTCCTCGACCTGGGGATGCAGAAGAGGATCGCCATAAACCTCCGAGGTGGACGCTAGAAAAAAAACAGCTTTCTTCTCCTTGGCAAGCCCCAGGGCGTTATGCGTCCCGAGAGCGCCGACCTTAAGAGTTTGGATGGGAAATTGAAGATAATCCAGCGGGCTCGCCGGAGAAGCAAAATGAAGCACATAGTCCACGCGCCCGGGAACCCGGATGGGCTTGCTGACATTGTGACGGATCAGCTTGAACGCAGAGTTCTTTTTAAACGGCGCGAGATTCTTTTCGTTACCCGTGAGAAAATTATCGATCGCAATAACATGATGCCCGCGTTCCAGGAACCTCTCGCAAAGATGAGACCCGATAAACCCGCCACCCCCGGTCACAACGTACGTTTTCCGGATCGCCATTATTCCCTGTTCTCCTTTTCGGCAGCCTGGGCTTTGGCTTTCGCTTCGATCGCCGCTAATTCCTCCTTCAGCTTCGGCAAAAATTCCAGGGTTGCCTCCTCCCAGGATCGCAATTTCAGCCCCAAGACCTTCCTCGACCTTTCAAGCGCCAGAACGGAATTCTCTGGACGCGGCGCAGGGCGTTTAAGTTGCGCACTCGAAATATTCTTCACCTTTACAGACTCAAGTCCGGCCCCTTTTAGGATGAAACGGGCATAATCCGCCCAACGAACCGTTCCCGTATTTCCAAGGTGAAAAATCTCGGTCCCGGGCTTGAAAAGAACATCCTTTTTAGTGCAAAGCAATTGCTTCATCGCCAGCGCAACGTCCCACGACCAAGTCGGACGGCCGGTCTGGTCATTGACCACGTTCATTTGCGGCATGGTCTCGGCCTGCCTTAAGATAGATTTCGGAAAACAGCGGCCCCAGATCCCGAAAAGCCAGGTGATCCTGAAAATAAGCGCCTGCTTCGCATTTTGGAGGATGTATTCCTCTCCCATGCGCTTGGTCTTCCCGTAAAAACTCAAAGGGTTGAGGATATCGGTTTCCTCATATTCCCCTTTTTTCTTACCGTCAAACACATAATCCGTACTGAAAAAAATAACCGGCGCATCGATCTCGTTGGCGGCATTGATCACATGCTCGGTCGCCGCGACATTGTTCTCCAGAGCCTCATCATGATGTTCTTCGCAATAGTCCACATCGGTCATCGCGGCCGTGTGGATGATCGCCTCCGGCTTGTGGCTCAGGATGGCCTCGCGGGTCTTGCGGGCCTGCGTCAGGTCGCAGATATCGTAAGGAACGGTCAAGTGCGTGACCGGACGGCGTTCAAGCCCCACGATCTCGAACTCCGGGCTGAGGACGTTACCAAGGTCCGTTCCGAGCATACCGCCTGCGCCGGTAATCAATATCTTCATCGAAGTCATGATTTCACCGTATATTTGTCCTGCTTAAGAGACTGCCACCACTCCGGATTGTCCCGGTACCACTTCGCGGTCGTGATCAGGCCTTTTTCAAAACTCCAGCGGGGTTTAAAACCCAACCGCTTCAATTTGTTGAAATTAACGGCATAACGCAGGTCGTGCCCCAAACGGTCCGTCACATAGCGGATCATTTCCTTGCCTTTTTTGAAATGCCTGAGGATCGCACGGGTCAAATCGAGATTACTCATTTCATGGTGCGCTCCCATATTGTAGATTTCGCCCTTTTTGCCTTTTTCAAGGACCAGAAGAAGCGCGCGACAGGCGTCCTCGACATAGATCCAATCCCGTCGATTCTTGCCATTCCCGTAAAGCGGGACCGTTTTATTTTCCAGTAAATTCGTCACAAAAAGCGGGATGACCTTTTCCGGAAATTGATAAGGCCCATAATTATTCGTGCAACGCACGATCATGGCCGGATGCTTGAAAGTTTCCTGAAAAGAGCGCACCAAAAGGTCGGCGCCGGCTTTGGAGGCGGAATAAGGGCTATTCGGCAAAAGCGGCGCCCGCTCATCCGCGTAGTCTTTCGCGATCGATCCGTAGACTTCATCGGTCGACATATGAACGAATCGTTTGATCCCGCACACAAGCGATGCCTCAAGCAAGGCAGCCGTCCCAAGAATGTTCGTCCGGAGGAAATCATCCGCGCTTTCAATGGAGCGGTCCACGTGGGTCTCGGCGGCAAAATGCAACACCGCTGAAACTTTTTTCATAAGCTTGAGCACGAGTTTTTTATCGGTGATATCGCCTTTGACGAATTCGTAACGGGAAGAGCCCTTCTGGTCGCGAAGATTGGCGGGATTGCCGGAATAGCTCAACTTGTCGAGATTGATCACTCCCCATCCCGGACGATTCTTGAGAAAATACCGGATAAAATTCGAGCCGATGAACCCGCAACCTCCCGTCACAAGAAGTCGCTTCATAACGCCCAAGTCTTTATTTTCTTTTTATAGATGGCGACTTGGACTGTCATGATTTCCAATTCGCTTTTAATAAGGAAAATCATGGCGCTTTACAACCCTCTTGGCGGGCCACGAGCACATTGGCGCGATGCAGGGACTCAAATTGCCCGGCATCGGTCCAAAAACCTTTTAGGAGATCGTATTCCAGCACGCCGCGCTTGAGATACCAGTTATTCACATCCGTGATCTCCAACTCGCCGCGCCGGGAGGGCTTGAGCGTTTTGATAAAACTGAAAACCGTCGCATCGTACATATAGACCCCGATCACGGCGTAGGGACTTTTTGGATCTTTGGGTTTTTCGATGATCCCGGTGATCTTACCCTTCTTAAAAGTAGCGACACCGAAACGCTCCGGATCCGACACCTTTTTAAGCAGAAGGCGCGCGCCTTCCGGTTGCCCATCAAAACGCCGGACATGGGGCGTAATATCTTCCTGAATAATGTTATCCCCGAGAACCACCACCATCTTTTCTTCGCCGACAAAATGTTCCGCGAGGCCCAGGGCATGCGCAATCCCGCCTTCCCCTTCCTGATAGGTGTAATTGATGTGCTTCAAGCCGAACTGCTTGCCGTTCCCGAGAAGTTTAAGAAAGTCCCCGGAGGAGTTTCCGCCCGTCACGATCAGGATATCGCGCACACCGGCACGCACAAGCGTCTCGATCGGGTAATAGATCATCGGTTTGTTGTAGACCGGAAGAAGATGCTTATTGGTGACTTTGGTGAGAGGAAGGAGCCGGCTTCCCAGACCTCCCGCGAGAATAACGCCTTTCATCAAAGTCTCCTTTCCTCAGGCCGAGGGCCTACCGATGCTGAAGTAATGAAAACCACGCTTTTTCATTTCCGCGGGAGAGAACATGTTGCGACCGTCAAAGAAGAACCGTCCCTTCATGGACTTTTTGAGGCGTTCCCAGTCCAAATTCAAAAATTCACTCCACTCCGTAAGCACCGCGATCGCGTGCGCTCCCTCTCCGGCCTCGTACGGCGTGTCAACATAATCCACACCTTTGAGGATGGACGATGCTTTGAAAGCCGCCTGCGGATCATAGGCCTTCACGCGGGCACCTTCCTTTTGGAACATTTGAATAATGGGGATCGAGGGCGCACAGCGCATATCATCCGTGTCCGGTTTGAACGCCAGTCCCAGCACTCCGACCGTCTTGCCGCGAAGCGTCTTCATGGAATTTTTTATCTTTTCCACGAAACATTTTGCCTGCGCATCATTGATCCGGAGCACGTCAGCGAGAAGTTCAAAACGAGCGCCCAGTTTTTCAGAGATGTACAAGAAGGCGCTCACGTCCTTCGGAAAGCACGAACCCACGAACCCGACTCCCGCTTTAAGGAATTGTTTACCGATGCGGGGATCCAGCCCCATCCCTAAGGTGACCTTCTCGATATCCGCGCCCACGGCGTCACAGATCCTTGAAATCGCGTTCGCGAACGAGATCTTGGTTGCCAGAAAAGAATTGGCGGCATGTTTGATCAGCTCCGCACTCTTGATGTCCGTCACGATCATAGGGGCCTTGAGCGGGCTGTAAAGCGTCCGGAATATTTTTTCCGCGCGTGCGCTTGAAACGCCGATCACGATCCGGTCGGGCTGAAGAAAATCGTGGATCGCCGACCCTTCCCGCAGGAACTCAGGGTTCGAGGCAACGTCGAAATGCATGTCTTTTTTGATATAGCGCTTGATCGTTTGCCGCACCCATTCTCCTGTTTCGACGGGAACCGTGCTTTTTTCAACGATCAAACAGTATTTGCGAAGATGCATCGCGATCTGCTTCGCGACCGTCTCCACAAAGCTGAGATCCGCTGCGCCATTCGGCTTCGGGGGCGTATTTACGCAAATAAAAAGCACTTCGCAATGATTGACGATCCGGGAGATCTCCGTGGTAAAAAATAGACGCTTGGCCGCCACGTTCTCCAGCACCATCTCCATAAGCCCGGGCTCGTAGAACGGGATCTTCCCTGTCTTGAGCGTACGGATCTTTGCCTTGTCCTGATCCACACAGGTGACACTGTGGCCCAAATGAGCGAGGCATGTCCCTGTCACGAGGCCCACATACCCTGAACCGATGATCCCGATCTTCATTTTTTATACAATCCTGGCGAATGCCCTTAGACCCATTGGACGATGCCCGGTGAAGTTAGTACGAAGGATGAGGCTGGCCTTCTCCCGGCACCCATGGAGAATCAAAAAAGCCGCCGCTTTCATTGGCCCCTGCGACAGTTTGCCCAAGACGAGGCGCTGTAAACGGCGCCTGCCCGGCCTGGCCAAACGAGAGGGGGACGCCTTTCATCGTGAATCTGGCAAACACAGTATAGTTCAAGTTGTTCTTGTTGTCGGAGGCACTATTGACAAAGGAATGTCTCGAATTGACGCCGAATTCCAGGATGAAATCGTGCAGATCCCGTATGGCCGAGATCTCATATTCCTGGATCCCACGCCCCTGAGAATTATTCGTCACGCTGTTAAAACCGTTCTGCCAATTCTGTTCGTTCAGATTGGGCTGATTTGCACTATCCCACCGGATATAGCCTCCCACCAGCCACAAATGATTGAGCTTGTACCGCGCATCAAAGATGTATTGATGGCTTTTTTGAATGGCCTGGTTGATGAAATAATCGTAATAATCATGCACATAGCTATAGCCGAAAAGAAAGCGCCATTTTCCTTTCCGGAGGATGACGTCCTGTTCCGCTTTCTTCAAGTAATGGCTGGCATAATCATTTTGAACGCGGGTCTGGAATTGAAGCCATTCGTAGGGCCGAAGCACCAAATTATTTTCGAAAGTTGAAAAGCGAGCCCCTTTCATGTTGGGATTCTCATACGAAGGCTTCATGTCAAAAAAGAGGTAGGTATTCAAGCTGACGACATCGACGCGTTCCATTTTTCCGCCAACAACACGCTTGGTTTGAAGGCGGTTTTCCAAACCCAGAGCCACCTTTGCGGAATCGTCGACCGTATCGGTCGTGTCGTAATTCGTCAGTTTTTGACGGTCGACCGACGAGACCGCACCTAGCAAAGCAACGCTGGGCACCGCAATATGCCTCAGCTGGTTAATATCGATCCCCATTTTATCGGTCGAAACATCATAGATCCTGTAGAAATGAGTCCGGAGATCGGCGCCATACTCCATCACATTCCGGTACGTTCCATCGTTTGAATTCAGCTCGTGGTTGTATCCCGTTCCACGATATCCCGCAGTCGGCGTAAAACTGATATCATTCCACTTGAGAGGGACAAAAAAGCGGCTATAAGCATCCGTGCGGGCCGCCGTATTGTTGGGGGTAGCGTAGGAATTGGAGGTCAATTTCAGATTGTCGTATTGGACGCGGCTTTCGTTAAAAACCTTGTCAGTAAAAAAAGGCTGGTTTTTCCAATCGAGCCTGACCTCCGGCAAACGCTCGACCATGGTCTCAAAGTTGTTCATCTTTTTCTCGACATGGACCATCGCCCCGTATTGCTCGGTATTACGCGTGGTCGTGACGAAGGAATGGGTCTGAATTTCGTCGCGATATTCCAACTCTTTAAACTCCTGCACGAGATAGGGGTCCGACACACGGTTATAGCGAAAGAGCACCGTGGTCTTATCATCAAGATCCGTACGATGCCGCCAAAGGATCTGACCCCTGTCACGGTCTTCCGTCCGGTCAAAAGGATTCCCCGCATTCCCCGTAATAGGGTCAACCCAGGTCATCGTGGGCGCCTTTTTATCCTGGGTCCAGTAAAGCTTGATGTTTCCTTTCGCCCACTTTTCATAATCATAGTTCGTTTTCAATCCTCCCCCGACGCCCCGTTGCTGACGCCAATCCACCCTCGCCTGCGCCCACAAATGCTTATTAAGGGTGATCCCCTTGATAAGCCCGAGTTCAAGGCCGTTTTTCCTGTTGTAGCCCTGGGTGACCTGGAGAGGAATATTCGGCAAGTTGAGCGGCACATTCAACCAGGGAAGCCAGAAGACCGGCTTGCCCAATACATAGATCGTGGCACTATGCAGGATGAGTTTTTCGTTGACATAAAGCGTCGCACTTTTGCAACGGATCTCGTAATGCGGCTTTTCAAGATTACAGCTGGTGACACTTCCCTTTTTGATCTTGCACACCCCTTCCCGAACCTGCTGAACATCCTCCCCCCGTGCGTTCCAAATCCCGCTCATCGCGTGACCGTTCGGAAAACTTCCCGTGTGATTTCCAAAATCATAATAGATCTCTTCACCTTGAAGTCGCGGCTCATCCCCCTTGAAGATCATGACATGACCCTTGGCATAAGCCTTCTTGGCATCGGTCTCGACTTCCGCATAATCCGCGAGAATACGGATGCCTTGATAAGTAATGACCGCGTTCCCGCGCGCGATCATTTTTTGGGAATCTTTTGAATATTCCAGGCTGTCCGCCACCGCTTCGACCTTGGCGCTGCTGGTATTAAGAATATCCTGGACCGGAAGATCCCGGCCTGTGGCCTTAGCCGGTTCTTTGGCGGGAGTGGACGTCTTATCCTCGGCAGACAAAACAACGGCGTTCGCTAAAAAAACAAGAAGAAGGACGAAAAAAGCGGCTTTTCGCTTCCTGAGGGCCTTCATTTGAAACATTTTATTCACGGTCTCTTGATATCCTTATGCAGGCAAACTCTGTTGCGGCCTTCTTCTTTGGCGCGATACATCGCTTCGTCAGCTTCCCGTATCAACTCTGCAGCAAGAGCCTTGACATTAATGGGTTCGGTTTGAGCGGCCACTTCGCCGCCGAATACAGTGATGCCCTGACTGACGGTGACCTTGGTCTTGACATTGTAAACCAGGAAATCATGCCTCGCGATGCTGGAACGGATACGTTCGGCGACTTCGGCCGCATTGGCAACGCGGGTCTCCGGCATAGCCACCACGAACTCTTCCCCGCCATACCGACCGCTCACGTCCGTCACCCGCGTCGCCTCGCGGATGAGCGCGCCGACTTCCGAGAGGCAGTGCGATCCCACCAGGTGGCCGTGCGTGTCGTTGACCTGCTTGAAGTGATCGAGATCCATCATCAGCACCGAGAGCGGGTGGTGGTACCGCTCGGTCCTGATCAGCTCCATCTCGAGCGCGCGGAACAGCGAGCGCTTCGTCAGCAGGCCAGGGAGTTCGTCGAGGTGGATCATCTGGACGATGCGGGACTGGTAGGCCAGGTCGGTCTTGTCCAGCATCTCGAACTTGAGGATGCGGCCCCCAATCGCCACCTTGCTGCCCCGCACGAGCATCAGGCGGCCCACCCGGTCGCCGTCCACGAACGTCCCGTTGGTCGATCCGAGGTCCCCGACCTCGAAGCGGTCCTCGCCCTCGGTCATCCGGCGGATGATCGCGTGGCGCCGCGAGACGCGCGACTCGGGAATGACGATGTCGCAACCGGCCGTCCGGCCGATCACCGTGTCGCCTTTCGTCAGGCTGTGCAGCCCGCCGATCTCGTCGCCGTCGTACAGGATGATGGCCGGCACACGCGCGCCTCCCACCTGGGCGGCAGGCTCGCTCTCGGCGCCGGGCAACTGGATGGTGAGATCTTCCACAATCTGCCTCGGGCGCGGAATCCTCGTCCCCGAGCCCGGCATCCCTCTTCAGGTATCGGCACGAGCACGTCGGGACGTGAATGCCGGGCGGGAGCGCGCCGCCCGGCAGACCAGCGCGCCCCCGCGGACGAAGAGCGGTTCGATCAGAACGGCATGNNCTGCTCCTTCACTGTCTTCATGTCGTTCAGCAGCTGCTCGGGCAGCTTGTCGTTGAGCTTGGGCCGGATCGCGGAATTCCCGAGGGCCCAGCTCACGGCGTACACCGTCTTCGACACGGCTTCCATCTTGTCGTAGTCGAGCTTCTCGGGGCTGTCGGTCACTCGGTGGTAGTCGCTGTGCAGCCCGTCGCAGAAGAACGCGATCGGGATCCCCATCTTGACGAAGTTGTAGTGATCGCTGCGGTAGAAGATTCGCTGCCCCGCCGGGCCAGGCCCGAGGTTGTCGTGCGTCGCGTCGGGCGCCACGGTGTCGTAGAAGTCACCGAGCTTCAACTTCAGGTAGCTGTTGTTCACCGTCTGCAGGACCTTCCCCAGCTCGTCGCTGGCGACGCGCGGGCCGACGATGAAGACCTCGTTCACGTCAGCGAGCCTGTACGCCGCCGGATCGACGTAGCCGGGTGTCTTGCTGCGGCCGATCATGTCCATGTTCAGGTCGGCCACCACCTTCGTGATGTCGACGGGCGGGAACTGGTTGAAGTACTGCGAACCCCAGAGCCCCTTCTCCTCGCCGGCCACCCACAATAAGATCATCGTCCGCTTCGGCCGGATGCCCCTGGCCGCGCCGGTGGCGTAGGCGCGGGCGATGCCCATCAGCGCCGCACATCCCGACGCGTCATCGTCCGCGCCGTTGTTGATCCCGTCGCCGTTCGCGGCGGGCGTGGCAAGGCCGATGTGGTCGAGGTGCGCGCTCATCACGACGTATTCGCTCTTGAGGACCGGGTCACGCCCTTCGATCATCGCGATGACGTTCTCGGCGTGGTTCTTCTCGCTCGTGACGGCGATCTTCAGCGACAGCTTCTTCTCGGCGGTCAGATCGAAGGAGTCGAGCTTGCTGCCGGCCGCTGCGCCGTTGAAGACCTGGGCTCCTGGCAGCTTCTCACCCTGGAAGAGCGCGTTG
>PLLJ01000052.1 GCA_003140935.1 Candidatus Omnitrophota bacterium | reverse complement strand
GGCGACTGCGGAAGCGCGTAAAATGTCCCGTGATTCAGGCGGGACGGCACCAAAAAGTCCCGCGCGCCTTCCGGCGTGCTTTTTGTCAGATATGGTGTCTCCACTTCGATAAAGCCTTGCTTATCCAAATATTCGTGCACGAGTTTGAGCACGCGATGACGGAAGGTTAGGTTTTCCACCATTTCGCGCCGCCGGAGATCGAGAAACCTGTATTGGAGACGAAGCTCCTCACCCACACTTTTTTCTTCTAATTCGAACGGCAGCGGCAAGCATGGGTTCAGGATCTCAAGCTCTTCGGCCTGAAGTTCGATCTCCCCGGTCGGGATCCTGGAATTGACGGTGCCGGCCGGGCGAGCGGCTACTTTCCCCTTCACCCGGATCACGAATTCCGAGCGGAGCGACTCCGCTTTTTTATGCATCTCAGGATTAGTCTGCGGATTAAGAACGATCTGCGTGATGCCCCAGCGATCGCGCAGGTCCACAAAGATCAGGTTCCCATGATCGCGGCGTGTATCCACCCATCCGGTCAAGGTCTCTTCTTTTCCGACAAAACTTTTGTTCAGCTCCCCGCACGTCACCGTCCTCAGCATAAGTTCATCACCTTTTTTAAATGGGCCACAACCTGTTCCATCCCCACTTCTTCCTGCTCTCTTTTTTCAAGATCTTTCACGATCATTTTTTTCTTTTGGAGTTCTTCGGGGCCGACGATCACCATAAAACGCAGTCCCAGCTGATTCGCTTTTTTCAAATGCTGGCTCAATGAAAAAATCCCGAACCCGGTCTCGGGACGCGCACCTACTTCACGCAATAAAACCGCCTTCTCCCGGCAAAACCGTTGAATCTCAAGGTTATCTTCCAGCGGAGCAAAATAGACTTTTCGTAGACGGAGCACATCAAAAGCTTTGGGGGCCTGAGCCTCGATCGCCGTCAGGAGCCGTTCCATCCCGATACTAAACCCCGTGCAGGGCGTCGCGCTTCCGCCAAGATCCTGGTAAAGATTATTGTAACGCCCGCCGCCCGCCACGGCATTTTGCGCCCCCAAGCCCTCCGCCGTGATCTCAAAAACTACGCCATTGTAATAATCCAGACCGCGCACAAGTCGCCGGTTCACAGTGTAAGGAATGCCACGGGCCTCGAGTTTCGCGCCAAGTTCTTTGAAGCGGTCACTCAAGGGAAAGAAATTTTCCCACGGGGCCGACTCGATCACAGGTTGGCACCCCGGGACTTTGCAATCGAACACGCGGAGTACGTTCTTCTCAAGTCGCCATTGGCAATCCTTGCAAAGCTTAGCTTTCTCCTTGGAGAAATGTTCCGTAAGTGACTTGCGCACTTTGATACGATCTTCCTCTTCGCCAAGATCGTTCAGATTCAACCGGATATTCTTTAAACCCGCGTACTGAAGGAACTTATAAAGAAGCGTGATGATCTCAAAATCAGAGACGGCGTCTTCATTGATAATCTCGGCGCCGATCTGATGGAACTGGCGTTTGCGGCCGGCCTGGGGCCGTTCCGCACGGAACATAGGACCCATGTAATAAAGCCGGAGGGATTTTGTTGTTTTAAGAAGCCCTTTTTCGATCACCGACCGCGCGACCGAGGCGGTCATTTCGGGACGAAGCGTCATATCCCGCTCCCCGCGGTCTTTAAAGGAGAACATCTCCTTGTGGACGATATCGCTGGTCGCGCCGATGGATCGGACGAAAAGTTCGGTGGGTTCGAGAAGAGGTGTGCGTATTTCTTTAAATCCAGCAGCATCGAAAAAAACGCGCGTCTTTTCTTCGATCCACTGCCATTTTTCGATCTCACCGGGAAGAATGTCGTCCATCCCGGGGAAACCCTGATATTTTGCCGTCATAAGTGATGGAGTGCCGCTGCCCTTTCGTTCTTAACCCGTCTCTGAGGCTTCACAGTCCTTGTGCCGAACTGCTGTCATACTATAAAAGAAGAAGCGCATTTCCACAATATGGAAATGCGCAGTCTTCACCTGGTGCTATCAATGGAAAAACTTCTGCGGATGGGTCCCAATTAGAAGCTGAACTTACGGGACTTAGACATGCGGGACTTACGACGCCTCTTTTCGCTGGGCTTTTCGTAATTCTTCCGCGCCTTCAGGATCTTCAAGATCCCCTCGCGTTCCATCTTCTTTTTCAGGCGCTTCAAGGCCCGCTCAAGCGGCTCGTGATTTCCAACGTCTACTTTTAACACTCGGTTTCACCCTCTCTCGTATGTGGATTAATGGAGGCGGTATTATACGGAAAACCCGTCCTGAGGCAAAGGAAATAACGCCTTCCCGCGATGCCTTCTCGCGCGGGGAACTCCGAACGAAAGCAAGGAACGAAAAACCTGCCGGGTTTCCTATTCCATGCTCTCATTTTTTTATGTTAGAATGCCCCCATGTTCCACTACTACCGAGAAGCTTTCATCCGTCTTTTCTATCCTGCGGCGTGCGAAGTGTGTCATGCGAATCTTGATCTTGAAGAGAAAATCTTATGCCAACACTGCGTCGGGGATCTGGACGCCCTTGCCTGGCCCATGGAGAAAGCCATGACCGATGAACGTTTTGAGCACTTGGACCATGCCTGGACCGTTTATGCCTACGGTTCACCGATCCGAGAGTTGCTGCACGGGGTCAAGTACGCACGCAAAGACTATCTTCTCAAGGCCTGCCAAAAACGTGCCGCCGGACTTGCGCAGGCCGTCACTTCTGATTTCTGGTACGATGCCATCCTGCCTATACCGATCGATCGCATGAAACTCATGAAAAGACATTTTAATCAGGCGGAGGTCCTCGCAACGATGCTCGAGCCTTGGCTCACACCGCCCGTCGAGCGATCTTTTTTGATCAAACACCGTTCTATCCCGAGCCAGACTTCCCTGAGTCAGTGCGAACGTGCGATCAATGTCTATGGCTCCTTCAGATTGAAGCACCACGCGAAGGTCCTGGGCGGATCTTTTCTTCTCCTGGACGATGTCTTGACGACCGGTGCGACCGCCAATGAAGCGGCCCGCCTCCTGAAACTCCACGGCGCCAAACGTGTGGATTTCATGGCTCTCGCAAAAACAGCTCCAAACCTTGAAAAAATGCGCTTCCTGGAATCGCCCTCGAGCTCCTCTAAGGCCGGGGAGCGGACCATTCCCGTCCACTCATAAAAACAGTTTGAGATTCACCCCAAGCGCGGATAAGATACTGACTCCATAACGCAACTCCAAAGGAGAAACCCTTTTGAAAGTCTTAGACCGATACCTGGTGCGGGAACTGATCTTCCCGATCATTTTTTGTTCTCTCACGCTCATTTTCCTGATCCTGGTGGCCGATCTCTTTGACAATCTCGACGAACTCCTAAGGAACAAGACACCGATCCTGATCATCCTTCGCTATTATCTGTCACTCATCCCGATCTCCTTTACCCAGACGATCGCGTGGGCGGTGTGGCTCGGGACCATTTTCCTTTTGGTCCAATTAGGCCTTCATAACGAACTCATGGCCATGAAAGCCGCCGGCCTCAAGATACTGACGATTGTCCGGCCGATGATCTTCCTGGGACTATTGCTGGGTATCATTACCTTTCTCGTCGCCGACCGCGTGGTGCCGAAAACTTCCCGAACGGCCAACGAACTTTTGGAGATCTACATCGAGAAGAAAAAAGACTCTAAAGATCGAAAAGTTTTCAAAAACGTCACGTATTACTCGGGAGGCAACACGCTTTATTATTTCCGGAAATTTTCCCCAAAACCCAAAACCGTCGAAGGCGCGATCATTATCTGGCTGGATCCCGCGACCCATCACACCACGCAAAAGATCTTTGCGCAAAAAGGTTCTTGGGCTGACGACCGGTGGTCTTTTGAAGGGATCACAGAATATCAAACGGACGTCCGAGGCGAGATTCTCGGAAACCCCTTGATCATTCCGAAGAAAAGTTATCCTGAGGTTACGATCACGCCGCGGGACTTGATTAACACAACAAGCGATAGCTCATTTCTCTCTTATCACGAACTTAAATACACGATTGATAAACTCAAAGAGAACGACATCCCCGTGTATGCGGAAGAATCGGATCTTTACAACCGCATGGCCACCCCCTGGAAGGGGCTCGTCATGCTGCTCCTCGCCATTCCTTTCCTGGGGAGTGTATGCAACCGCAAGGCAGTCGCTATGAGCGTTCTGGTATGCGCAGCCCTGGTGTTCGCCTTTCATGTAAGCGACGCAGTTCTCTTTGCTTTGGGAAAATCCGGAAGACTTTTCCCATTTCTAAGTGCGTGGGGCGGAAATATCATTTTCGCGACGTTCGCACTTCTGAAACTGGAACGAGCGAATTACTGATTTCCAAAAGGAAGTTTCGTGGAACGGGAGGGCTCATTCCTCGTGTCTATTGGGATGCCTCGTTGTTACAAACCCCGAGTCCCGAAGAATGATCGTTAGTCTTCAAACTTTTGCTTCTGCCGTTGAGCAGCACTTAACCCCTTTTCATCAATTTTCATTCCTGAATTGTCAAAGGCAGGAAGCGCAATCGTTCCGCGAATGCTCGGAATGGCCGTCATTTTAGCGCCACGACCAAAAAGAGACGCCATGGTAGTTTGAGCCTGCAACGCAGAAGTTTCTTGCCCGTGTTCTTCGGACCCAGTTTTCTGTTGAGCGAAGGCAAGAGGAGAAAAAGAGAGAAAGAAACTTAGACAAAAAAAATAAAAACCCGCAAGGTTCTTTAAGGGTCTATCGCTCATGATTTTCGCTGTGTTGAAATATGTTTGAAATGCATCCCTGCCAACCAAGTCCCCATTGAACCTATCGGTTCATTCGATCAAGAGCAGGGTTCCTTCTAGATCTTCGTGCCGGATGGGATGTGAACACCCTTCGGAATGATCACGATACCATCGCGAATGTAATAATGGTCGCCGTCCTTCTCGTCGATCGCCTTGGCGTTCGTAATGCTAACACCATCCCCAATCGACGCATTCTTGTCGATAATACAATTCTCGATCACGCAGTTCTTGCCGACCCCAATCCGGCAATCCAGCGACGAATCCGGCCATTCATAATAATCATTCCCCATCAGAATGCTTTTACTGACGACGGTCCCTGTCCCTACGACCGAACGTAAACCCACCACCGATTGGTGGATCTTGGCGCCCGTCAGAATGCAGCCTTCGGACATCAGAACATGATCCAGTTCCGTTCCGAGGATCTTGGAAGGCGGCAGAAACCTGGGGCGGGTAAAGATGCGCCCCTCCGGAGAAAGAAAACTGAACGGCGGGTTTGCACTCGTGAGTTCGATGCTCGCCTCATAAAAACTGCCGATCGTTCCGATATCACGCCAATAATCCGTGAACACATGACCAAAAACCTTGTAGTTCTTGATCGCCTTCGGGATGATTTCTTTGCCAAAATCTTTTTCGCTCCCGGCAAGGACGTCCAAAAGCACATTGCGATTGAAAACGTAGATTCCCATCGACGCGAGATACATGGGGCCTTTGGCCTTTACGTGATGGAGATCGCAAAGGGGCTTAGGCATGGTATAGGACCCCACATCATCGTTCTTGGTGGGCTTTTCAAGAAAATCCGTGATCTGGCCGTCCTTTTGAAGCTTCATAATACCGAATCCCTTGACGACCCGCTCCGGTACAGGCACCGTCGCGACCGTCACGTCCGCCCGTTGCATTTCATGGAACCCCAGGATCTCCTTGTAATTCATCCGGTAAAGATGGTCCCCGGAAAGGATCAGAAAAACATCCGTAGCATCCGCTCGATAGTGCGGCATACATTTCCGGACCGCATCTGCGGTCCCCTGGAACCAGTCCGTGTTCTCGGTCGTTTGCTCGGCCGCGAGAAGCTCCACGCTCGTTTTAGTGAACGCCTCGTAAGGATAAGTCCGGTGGATATGCCGGTGAAGCGAGGCGGAATTGAATTGTGTCAGAACGAAGATGCGTCGGAGACCCGAATTGATGGCATTCGAAATCGGGATATCCACTAGGCGGTATTTACCGCCGATCGGAAGAGCGGGTTTGGAGCGATAACTCGTAAGCGGAAATAACCTCTTCCCCTGTCCGCCGCCAAGGATCAGGGTCGTAACGCGCCGGCTCATGTCAGATTCACTCCTAGGTTTTGGTACTGCTTCCACAGGACCTTGCGAAAAGTATCGTTCTCTTCCATCAGGACCCCAAGACGCTCCCGCAAATGTTCGATCAATCCCGCACGCGACGCGTGACATTCATGGTTCACAAAAAGATCGATCCGGCGGACGTGCGCGTCGATCACCGCCATGTTCCTGCGAATCTGGTTTTTGACGATACGTATCTCTTCCGAAGTGAAGGCCGGAGACTCGCAATCCAGCGTGCTCGTTTCTTTCACAGGAAGATCATGTCCTAAGTGCAATATCATACCGCATACCTCGCGATCAGGTCCGGAAGTTCCCTGCCGAACGCCGTTTTCAGATAGACCCGGAAACAACCGGCCTTCTCGGCCTCGGGTTTTACCATCACTTTCGCCTGTGTTACAAAGCCCACCGTAGGGACATTCCTTAAATCGGCATTTTTATGTAATTCGTTGAGCACCCGAAACGCCTCGGCCTCACGTTTTTCAAGATCGAGGATCACAAGAAAAGGCCTCTCGATTGCGGCCTGTGCCACTAATTTTTCCGTACTGTCAAAATTCCTTACTCCAATATGAAGTCCGGCCGCACATTTAACGATCTGGGTTGCGGTGGCCATATCTGCCACAAGAGCGAAAACGCTCCGGCGCGTTTTTAGGGTCCTCAAACCCGATGCATCGCCACTCATGGCACTACCCTCGAAGCTTAGCTGGTTTTCCCGGATGAATCAAGTACTGGCCCTGCTATTTTTTTGAGAATCGCGATCTTCCCTGCTGCGTCCTGCTGAAGCACTTGCGGTCCCTGGATGGATTCCAACACCTGGATCGCTTCCTGCCACTTTTTGTCACGGATTAATCCCAAAGCCGACTGATAAACCGTTGTAGCGCTTTTTAAATAGGCTTCTGTGAACGTTTCGATCACTTCTTTCTTCTCAACCAGGTCCTGTTGCAAGGGCTGGAGATCGGCGGTAGAGGAAGGACTCGGCACCATTAAATCCATCAAGGGTCGCTGAAGATCCGAGTCGATCGTTCCGAAGGCCGCCGGATAAGGCGGCAGCACTTCCGGAGGCGTCGTATTCTTGCGCAGTTGATCGACCTCCGGGATCATTTGCCCGACCGTGGCGAGTGCCTCTTCCCATTTCTTTTGGGCGATCAGCCCAGTGAGCTTCTGATAGGCCACGCTTAAAGCTTGTTCTCTGGCCTTTTTCCCCCTGTCTAGAAGGCTCTGGTTCATGGCGCTTACTTTAGAAAGGGTATCGTTGATAAAAGGCCGGAGCATCGTGAGTGCGACAGCGCGATGCTTCTTCAGATCCGTGGAATAGAGAGGAAACGCCAAAGATTCTACCCAGAGATTCCGGGCCGATAGCGCATCTCCTTTTGCGAATGCGTCCGTAGCCGCGAGATATCGGGTCTTAAATAACTCCTCGAGCTTTTTCTTATAGCTTCTCGCAAAAGGCATTTTATAGAATGCTTCCTGATTCGCGATCATTTTTTGATATTGATCGAGCGTCCACGCGGCAGAAGGTAATTTTTCGATCCACCCCGTTTGGAATGAAACGGACCGGCCAAGGATCTCCTGCTCGCCCGGATCCGGCGTCCGATCCATTGGGATTGCTACTTCACGAATGAGCATTGCTTTTTCCTGTGACGGAAGCAACGCCACCGGATCAGCCACCGGCTTTTCGGACCGTTTGCTATCGCTTGGAGGCCTGATCGAAAACGTTCCCCAGCTTTGCGGAGAAGACGAAATAAATATCTTGTAAGCCTTAAAAGCTAAAAATCCGACCGCGGCAAGAAGGGCGATAAAGAGCAGCGCAAGAAAGAGATACTTTAAATTCCCTGAAGGAATTTTATGATCCGGCATGGATCCAGCAGCTTGAGAGGAACGTGAAGCGTCTTTTTTTTGAGAAAGTAATTCATCCTCTCGTTTAACGGATGAGCTCCAAAAGCAGCCGGGACATTCCTTGGCTTCAGGAGTCTCCAACTCGAATTTTTTCCCGCAATGGTTGCAGACAAATCGATAGGACATAGTGCGTCATTATGGCTTTTTTTGAGGAAAATTCCAGCGAATCTTAAACGGAAGCAGAGATCGCGCGCTGAGTAAGGACGAGCTCTTCCAAGCGACTTAAGATCATAGCATGACGGGAAGAAGGTTTTGCCTCCACCGAACCGGAAAGAATCCCCAACTCCACGGAAGGACCCAAACGCATAGGATCGGGAAACCTTTGGAAAGGGGAACTAAGAGGAGCAAAAACAGCGCCCAAGGAAGCAAAACTCCCGCAGAAGACTGCCCCCGCAAACATCCATCGACAAAGAACCGAGCGGAAAGTGACCATGGCTTTTCACCCTCGTCCAAGTCTTTATGATTTTTATGGACGGCGACTTGAACAGCTTTGATTTCCAATTGCTTTTTAAAATCGATAATCAGGCGATGTTAAAAGCACAGCACAATTCCATGACTATTGTATACCTAATATCGATGGAAAATCAAAAAGACTTTAGGCGTCAGAAGCACTGCTTAAAAAATGACTCGGGAGAAAAAAGCAAGCGCAGGAACCAGCCAAGCTGTGGGACAAAAAAGGCGTGGGGCGGCAGAACCGGCCCACGCCTTGGAAAGCGTGCTTATTGCTATTCAGGAGCTCAGCCCTTCAAGAGAGATACCTTGACGATCCGGCCGATCTTTCCAAAGTTGATGTTATTCTCACGAGCAAGCCATCCGATGGCCTGGTTGAAAAGGGCTTCATCCGTTCCGACCTCTTTGAGGAGCTTCGCTAAAGTCATTTCCCCTTTACGCTCCAATGTTTTATAGATCTTCCCTGCTGTTTCGCCGATTCCGTAATATTGTTCCTGCATGTTCATCCCCTTTTTGATTTAGAATGATGTAAATAGAAAATCCTAAAAAACATCCTGGTCCACATCCGGAAAAATATTGTCCTTCCCTTCCAGCTCCTTGAGCCAACCCTCATCAAGACGGTTGTTCATGAGTTCCTCATAGATCCTCGTAAAATTGAGGAGGTGCTCTTTCGTGCGTTTCACGGCATACGGAACCACCGTGCCGGTATGCAGAATAAAAGCCCAGTCACTTGATTGCGCAAGAAAGAGCTCGCGCGCGGCCTGTTTGAGCGCTCGGCCGACCATTCCGTTCTGTCCACGGAATTTTTGGGCCATCTCGCTCATACGCAACGACGCCTTGTGAAGATGACGATAAATCCAGTCGTTGGCTCCGGAAAGCCAGGTCTCGCTGTACCCCTTCCAGCCCCAGCTTGAAAAACATGGCGTGGAAACCTGATTGACAGGATACTCTTTGAAATAATCCGAGGGCGCGATCAAACGGAACGTCTTCTGATCAAAAGTGGTCTTACGCACAAAAAAATTCAGGAAATCCGGACCCTCATACCACCAATGTCCGTAAAGCTCCGCGTCATAAGGAGCTACGATGAGAGGCTTCCGGCCCATAAAATCATAAAGATATTCAGCCTGTTTTTCGCGATTAAACATAAAATTCGCGGCATGATTTGCGGCCTTTTGTATAGCCCAGCCGCGTACGTACGGCTTTTTTTCCTCCGTATTGCCCGTAATGCGGTGATATTTGATGCCGGTGTTAACACGCAAACCATCGGGAGAAATATAGGGCCGGATATAATCAAAATCCAGTTCGAAACCGATATCGCGATAAAATTCGCGATAATCCGGATCACCCGGATATCCTTCAATGGCCGACCAGACCTGTTTGGAAGACTCCACGTCACGGCCGAACGCGGCGACACCGCTCGGACAGAAGATCGGCGCGAAAACTCCGTATTTGGGACGCGGTGAGGCGTGAAGAATGCCGTGCGTATCGGTCAGAAAATAGCGGATGCCTTGCTCTTTTAAGTATTTATCCACACCCGGGTAATAACCGCATTCGGGAAGCCAAATGCCGATCGGACGACGACCGAGCACTTTTTCATAAAGTTCCGTCGCGGTTTTGATCTGACCACGGACGGTCCCTTCGTTACGGTTGATCAAGGGAAGAAATCCATGGGTGGCTGCGCAGGTCATGATCTCGAGATGCCCGTGATCCTGGAATTTCCGGAAAGCCTGCGTAAGGTCCTTGTGATAGCGGTTCAAAAAGGTATCTTTTGCGCGTGTGAATTCCCAGTAATAATGAAGCGCCGTTTCATGGAACTCCGGCTGGAAGCGCGTGCGATCGATCTCTTTATTGGCCAATTCGATCATCTTGTCCAGATGCCGCAGATAGCGATTCTGTAAAAGCTCGTCTTGCATCATGGACATCAGCGAAGGCGTCAGGGACATCGTGAGCCGCCAAGGAACGCGGTCCCGCTCCAGACCTTCGAACATGTGGATGAGGGGAATGTAGGTCTCAGTGATGGCCTCGTAAAGCCAGGCCTCTTCCAGGAAATATTCGTGTTCAGGATGGCGGATGAACGGCAGATGCGCGTGAAGCACTATGGAAAGAAAACCTTTTTCCATAGTTACGGGTGCTTTCCTGCCTTAATGACAGGCGCGGGCCTTTCTGTATTGCGACTCACGATCGGGGTAATTACCCTTTCCTCGACGCCGTCCGACGATTGGGCATGGCAGTCAAAGATGAATTTTCCGTCCGGAAGCCCGTAGCGAAGCGTGAAGGTGCCGTCCGGCCTTAGCTGAACGGGTCTTCCCTGCATGGTGACCTTGGCATCAGGCTCTGTGCCACCATAGATGATAAGCTCGCATTCAAGCCAGAAATGAAAACCACGCTGTTTGATCCTGACCGGACTGGCAAGACTAGAAACGGCACCGGCCCCGGAGCCTGATGTGATCGCATTTTTCAAGCGTTCTTCCATGAGTTTGCGGAGTTCGGCAGAACTTTTGCCGACCTGGAACCCCCCCGAAAGGGCATACATCTTGTCAAAATCGATCGACATCCACTGATCGTCGATGATCTCGGACATCCCGGACCTTGGCGTAGTCACATGATTGGAGCGGGCAAGACAGATGAATCGACCGTCACGGTGCAGGAGGCCGATCTCGACGAAATAACTGCGGTTCGGCTGGGTGTTGAGATACCAAGATCTCACCATATTCTGGAGTACGATATCAGAAAAGGAAGGCGTCTTGCCTTCTTCCGTAACATCATAGACACGAAGCACCGAGACGACACTCTCCCAACTTCCACCGAGTTCCGCAAGATGATGCCGCTGGTGACCCTCCTGGATCTCCCAGTAGGCATAGATCCAGTACGGATCTCGAACAAGAAGATAGATCTGATTGTCGCCATAGTTGTCCGGAAGTTCACGCGGCATCTCTTGATAAGTCCGCGCTTCGACTTCCGGAGGCATGACCCGAGCCTCGGTATCAGGCACCAGAGGATGTTTTTGGGAAAGGACCGCAGCAGATCGTTTGATGACGGGAACCCGCTTAATGGCTGATGCGGCCGGCTTGGCCGCATTTTTTTTTGCGGAGGTGTTGCCTTGCGCCTTTTTAAGAGGCTCTTGACTGACTACCCTGGTTTTCTTGCGAGGCGACAAGGCCATCGATCCGGTCCCTTTTTGGGATCATTTTCACGCAGCAAAAAAAACATTCTTACTTTCACGCGCTAGCTCAAGAATAAAACCATTATAAGCGAATAGAGAAAATAATAGCGCCAAAACCCTGCCAAGTATTCACCACGACCGGATGGGATGCGGTGTTGAATGATACCAAAAGAACGGTAGCATGGCAATAGGCGAATTTTTTTGTGATATTTTCACTTCCACCCGGGGAAGCCCCCCCCCTCCCCTCCCTTGGGAACGCCAAACAACTCCTTTGAACCAAAAAAATCAAGAAAACCTGAATTTTTCAAAAAAGATCAGGTAAAGAGCAACCAATAAGAGCGTCCCGGAAGAAATCCGATACAGAAACGAGTGATTCTCCTCACTCCAACGTTTCAATTTCTTTAAGAAAATGAATGCCAGCGGGAAAAACCAAAGCACAGAGCCGATCAGAAAGCCTCCGAGGAAGAGCTCCTTGAACCATGGTGTGCGCGTCTCGGGAAAATGGGTCCTGAGAAAGCCGATAATAGCAAGCCACATCAGGAAAACCACAGGATTCGTGATAACCACCAAAAATCCGACGAGAAAGTTTTTGGTTGGATTCCTTTTAATAACCTCCTCGTCCCGTTTGCGAGGTTTGCTATGAACAAAAAAACCACGTGCAGCCAAGGTTAGGATCACCCCGATCCCGACCCATCGAATGATCCCCCACCATTCCGGATGGTCCAAAAGAGGCTGAGTACCCGTAAAACCGATCGAAAGAAAAATGATATCTGCCAGAGCCGCCCCGCAACCTACCAAAAAAGCTGCTGTGCGTCCCCGCTTGAGTCCGCGCTGGATCGCGATCAAATCGATCTGCCAGCCAAAACAGGAGGCCAGAAAACCGGCCAGGATCCCGAGCAACATTAAGCGCACCCTCCTTCGTCCGAGGCATCGTCGTCCGAGGTTTTACGGAATGACACGCAGTAGAACGGCGAAAGCACAATGAATGTTAAAAAAATTGCGGCGATGGCGCTTTCGATATTGAGGTAGAAAAAGACCGCGAAAAACATAGCCACCTGCACGACGAACAAAGTCCGCCAGGAACGGAACTTGATGGCCGAAACCTTCGGGTAAGGAATATCACTCACCATGAGAAAGCCAAGCGCTGTCATCAGAAATACTTCGCTGATCAAAGATAAGGACCGGTCGCCCCACAGGTTCTTGTGAAAGGCCAGCATGGTCATCATAAGCGTCAGGGCTGCAGCCGGCGTCGGGAGTCCTTCAAAACATCCTCCGCCGTGGATGGGGTTCACGTTAAACCGTGCCAGACGAAAAATGCCGGTGCAAAGATAGAACACGATGACCAGAAGAAGCGCTATGGGAGAATGGTGGGAAAAAGCCTTGTAAACGAGCATGCAGGGAGCCACCACAAAAGAGACCGCATCGGCCAGCGAATCCAGCTCGCGACCGAACTCCGTTTCATTTCCGAAGATCCGGGCTACATGACCGTCCAAGGAATCGAGAATAAGCGAAAGGAAAACAAGCCAAACGGCAAATTCATATTTTTCCTGAATGCTCATCAAGATCGAAAAAAAACCCGACACGAGATTGAGCATTGTGATCATGTTGGGAAAAGCGGCGGTCGTAAAATAAAAACGTTTTTTCATGCTCTTAGCCCTCCTCGATCCACGCTCCAAGGAGCGTCGTTCCGCCGGTAACATGTTGTCCGACCCGGACATCCACCCGGAACATCTTCCGTGGGATAGAAACCTCAACCCCGGATCCGTAACAGATCACGCCGAGCTTTTCTCCGCGCCCCATGACCTGTCCGATGGTTACGTCGGAGTAAATGCGCCGCGCGATCGCGCCGGTCAGTTGACGCACCAGGACCCGTCGCGCGCGGTTTTCGATCCCGATCCAGTTGGATTCGTTATGGTCGAAAGCATCCTTGCGCAGCGCGTTTAAAAACTTCCCCTTTACGTAATCCTGATATTTGATGATCCCCGCCAAAGGCGTGCGTGTGGTATGTACGTCGAAGATCGAAAGAAAGATACGGATACGCACCGCCTGCTCATGAAGGAACTTATCTTCAAAGATCTCGTCGATCTTGACCACTGTCCCGTCCGCAGGCGCAAGAGGTCCCTGTTCTCTCGGGGGCTCCCGTTGCGGGTCTCTAAAAAAAACAAGCTGTGCTACAAGAAAAAGCACAAGCACGGGAGCCGCGTACGGAACAGGCCAGACCTTTTCCGCGACGATGAGAATGCACAAAAATATGACGCCGGGCCACACCCGCTTGTCGAGAGGGATCTTATTCGTCATAATGCTGCCACTGGGATTTCTTTTGTCTTTTCAAGTTTGAAGCTTGTGTTCATGGATCCCCCCGCATCTTCAAAAGGCGGCTTCTTCGGATCCTGGCCTTCCGGGACCCCTTGAGTTTCGGTCACATACTTGCGAAAAGCCCGGTGGGTCGCGATCCAACGGAAAAATTCCAGCCACTTACTCACGGAAAACGGCCCGCCCTTGGCGACGCGCCAAAAGGTTCCGGAAAAAAATCTCATCCGCTCAAAATCGAATGTTAAAAGATAGTAAACTAAAAGTTTGAATAAAAGATAAGTAAATTTAAAATCCAGAGACGCTCGCTTGTGCTCCGGGTTGAGATTTCTGAAACGACTCAAGGCCGTTACCAGCCGGTCCCCGTAAGTATCATAGCGATAAAGGCATCGACTCAGCCAGTTGTAACCTTGATAAAGTTCTTCGGACGTCATGTTCTTCGGAATGAAATTGCAGTCGGCGGAACCGTGCCCCTTCGTCTCAGTCCAATCCAGGTTCAAGAGACGGCCCTCCGCTTCAAGCCGCTTGATCAAGGGTGTGTTGGGAAGCGCCATAAGCGTTCCACACGTCGTGAACGGAATCCCGAGTTCTTGCAGGAAATCAAAAGTCTCCTTGAAGATATTTTTATCGTCCGCATCGAACCCCACGATCATCCCGGCCACGACTGTCAGGTGATACGAGTGGATGCGCTTGATATCTTCCAGGACATTTTCGCGTGTGTTTTGCACCTTGCCCGATTCCACAAGACTTGCACGGCGCGGGGACTCGATCCCGATAAAAAGCGCGTAAAAATTCGCGGCCTGAAGCAATTCCAGAAGATCGGGATGGTGAGCCACATTGATCGTTAACTCGCAGGAGAACTCTATGGGGTAACCGTTCTTTTTTGAATAATCCGCCAGGGCCGTAAGAAGTTCCCGGGCGAACGGAATATTGCCGATGAAATTCGCGTCACCAAAGACAATATAATGCGCGCCTTGTTTTACACAATGGTCCACTTCCGCGAGCACTTGCGGAATGGTCTTCGTACGCGGCACACGCCCGTCCATCACGATAATATCGCAGAATTCGCAGTTAAAAGGACAACCCCGGCTTGTCTGGAGCGAGAACATATTATACCGGTCCCCACGGATAAGGTCGTAGCGCGGAACCGGACTTTTACGGATGTCCGCCCTGGCAACGGCCTTGTAAAGTTCCCTGGCTGTCCCCTGCTCAAAATCACGGAGGAACTCGGGCCAGATCTCCTCAGCTTCTCCCACAATACGGTAGTCACACTTCCCCTCGAACGCCTCAGGAAAAAGACTGTTGTAAGGCCCGCCTACCGCGATCTTTTTGCCGCGTTTTTTGAACTCCGCAATGATCGCGAGCGCTCGATGATATTGAACATTGAAAGCACTGATCGCGATCAGGTCCGCAGAATTTTCAAAATCAATATCCTCAACATTCTCGTCGGCGATCTCGACTTCCCAGGGTTGAGGTGTAAGAGCGGCAACAGTGGCCAGACCGAGAGGCGTGGTAGAAAAACGGGTCCCGGTGAGCGGCTGGAGCCCCTCAAAGGACCATATGGTCGGCTGAAAACGAGGATTGATCAGATAAACTTTCACGGTCGGCTTGCGCTTTCTTTCAAGAGAGTCATCGTCATGAACATATTTTTAATGCTTCCGCAAATAGATCCCGGAAATGAACATGGAAAGCATGAATCGGAAAAACAAGATCGACTCTTCGATCGTCGCAAGAAAAACACGGATATAATTGATCCTCAGCACATCCCCCCGCCGCCAAGAGATTTTGACATTCTCCCAAAATCTCTGGAGGGGCTCACGTGTGGCAGTCAGACGAAGCGAGAAAAAGTTCAGCTTGTTCATCCATATCTGGAACCGGGAAGGGATCCGGAACCGGTAAATATTCTTTTTCTCAAGCGTTGCCGCGGCTTTCTGGTAGAGGTGCAAAAGCTCAGAGGTCCGAAGGTCCCGCCATTCCTTCGCGCACTGGGTCAGCCGCCCGATCTCAGAGATCACTTTCTGTTCAAGCGGCCCGCGGTGGCGCGTTGCGAGCCAAACCTCTTCAAGCTCAAGCGTTAGCTTCCACCGGCCTTTGATACTGCGCAGGATATCCCAAAATCTCCGTTTAAAATAAATCCATCGTTCCTCGATCGGGTAGCCCGTCCGGCGCTCTAAACGTCCTTTTAAACGAAAAAAACCGCTGATCATCGGATGCCCGCCTTCCACATCGATGGAATTTTTGTACCACATAAAGTTTGAAAAGATACCCCAGTAATTATCACCCTTGAGATCCCGGTGCAGGATCTTCTTCATATTCTCGGTGCTGTAAAAGGTCTGCCAGGCGGCTTCATAAGCGGCAAGCCATTCCCCGGGTTTCATCCGCGGATGACGATGCGTTTCATGAAAGGTGTCGTAATTATTAAGATCTGCGTCCAGTAACATCCCCTGAGCAAGAGCATTTTTATAATCCATAGCGCCCGGGAGCGGCGTCATCATGAAAAACGACGCCTGGCCCGCACCGAAGGACATCAATTTTTCAATATCTTCTTTGACTGAGGCCACCGTATCCAGAGGAAACCCGATGATATAGGCTAAGTGACAAACAATCCCCACCTCATGGAAAGAGTCTACTAGCTTTTTAAAATTATCGGTGTCGTTCTGGCTTTTCTTTGCGGTTTTGAGATTTTCTTGATTTAAGCTTTCTATCCCGATAAAAACTTGACGGCAACCGGCCCGGGCGGCCTTTTCCACAAAATTCGGTACTGTGTGGGCCTGGGTGTCCAACTGCATCATAAAATGGAACGGAATCCCTTCTTTTTCTTTCAATTCGATCAACCGGTCAAGAATCGTTTCCCAATTCTTATGACGGCAGAAATTGTCGTCCGTAAAAAAATAATGGGATATCTGGTGGCGACGATAACCTTCGCGAACCGTGTCGATCAGAAGATCGACATCACGGAACCGCATCTTGCGCCCTTGGACATTGATCACAGTGCAGAAGCTGCAACCGAAGGGACATCCCCGGCCGCAGTCGAGCGTTCCAAAATGCTGCAGCGCGTAATGGGTCTGATGTTTGGGATTGATGCGTGGAAAAGGAGCTTTGGAAATATCCGGAATATTATTCAAAAAATTATAAACGGGTTTGAGCCGGTCCTGGATGGCATCGCTTAGTATTTGCTCCCAATGCCCTCCTTCGGCTTCGCCCGCCGCGAGGCTCACGCCCGCATTACGAAGTGTCACGAGTTCCGGTGAGAGATCGGGCAAAGTCGCCATGACGCCGCTCACATGAAAACCACCCAGCAAAACTTCGATCCCGGCCTGGCGGAACTTCATCGCGATATTCGAGGCCCGCGGCATTTGGTTTGATTGGACCCCCACAAGACAGATCACGGTCTTGGTCCCGGTCTGATGGCTTTTTCTTATGATCTTTTTATAGGGAATTCCCTGAACCGTATCGTCAATGAGAGTGATCTCCCAAGTCAAGTCTTTGCCCAAAACACCACGATTCCGGGCGTCTTCGCTTAATCCATTCAAGCAAGAAAGCGTATTGCTGGGAAGAACGCCTTTCCAATAGCGGATCACATACCCCTCATCGTCATATTTGGAGGGTTTGATCAGAAAGAGACGGAGGCGTTTGTATTTGTGGGAACTCGCTAAGAGAGACCCCTCACTTTGGGCCTCAGAAAGGGCCTCCAAAGAGCTGCAAGGCATGAAAGATGTTGGATTTTCTTGAATCTGCATGGGGATTTATTATACCCTATCTTGAGAGGGACTACTAGGAATGGTTTTTAGAAGAGCGGGAACTGGAGGCCGGAAACAGAAATTCTGGCCTGGTGAATACAATCCGTGATACCAAATCCGCGAAATCCGTTTCCCGTGAAAAAAAGGCCCGGATATTGAAGAGCCGTTTTTTCGATCCGCTCCACGCGTTCAAAATGTCCCGTCTCATATTGAGGCAATGCGCTGGGGTAGCGTTCAATATCGGTGAATAACGGCTTGGCCCGAACATCAAAAAAATCGCTCAAAAAAATCCGCATCCTTTGTTTGAGCATTTCGTCACTCTCATGAAAGATCCCGGGAAGCATTGTTTCAGACAGAAATGCGCGCATCAAAAGATATTTTCCATCCGAGGTCTTGCCGAACCATTTAAGACTTGAAAAAGGACATCGCTCACCGCCCATAGGCACCAGGAACCCGAAATCCAGGCCCTGAGCCGGCACATCCTCGACCTTGTAAATAAGATTCACCGTCGCGATCGAATCGTACCGTATGGCCGAAAGTTCCCGGGAAAGTCCGGGAGCAGCCTCAAATAGCAAGTTTGAGGCATCGCAGGCATTCATGGCAAGTCCCAAGATATCTGCGCGCAATACGGTGCCGTCCTCCATCGATATCTCCCAACCCTCATTGTAAGAACATTGCCGGACAGGCGAGAGCTTCCGCAATTCACACTCCCCTAATTCCCGCACAAGCGCGTGGATGAGGCCTTCAAGGCCCTGCCTCAAAGTAAGAAATTCCGCCCGACCCTTTTCTTTTCTCCAGCTTGTTTTGTTCAAAAAAGACCTGGCAAGGCTTCCATAAGTCTTCTCGGCTTGGCGCAACCTTGGGAATAGGGCTTCCAGACTCAAGTGCTCAGGATCCATCATGCAAACGCCCTGCGCCAAGGGTTTTACGAACGCCTGGTAGAAACCTTGCCCAAGACGCCGGCGAATGAAACTCGCGAGGCTTTCATCTCCACCCTCCTTCCGGCACGGAACGAGCGGCTCCTCAAGCGTCCGGCATTTCTCAAAAAAGCTCAGGTGAGGGCTACTAAGAAAACGAAAGATATCAGAAAATGATCCGGAAAGACCTGGAATAGGATAAAGCTGTTTATTTTTCAGGCCCACAAAACGCCGAAAGCATGGGGATGACTCGATCACATCTTCCTGAAGACCCAGTTTACTACAAAGGTCCAGGGTGTCATTTTGGCCGCCATAGAAGGCATCCGCTCCGGCTTCCATTCGAAAATCTTCATGTGTCAGCGTACGAAGCACCCCGCCAAAACGGTTCGAGGCTTCGAATACGGTGACCCTAAGAGGAAAATGCTCCTCTGCAGCTCTTTGGGAAAGGAAGAAAGCGGAGCTTAGGCCGGAAATACCACCCCCGATGATCACCGCGCGGTGCCCAGGTCTTGGATTTCTTTTTTGAACGTTGACTTGGGCTGTCATGATTTTTAATTTATTTTTTATTTATGACAATCATGGCGCCCAAGTCTTGCGTTTCTTTTTTGAATGTTGACTTGGACTGTCATAATTTCCAATTAATTTTCGATTAATGACAATCATGGCGTTTATTCGTGGGATCCAGCAACAGGAATGAATGGATCTTTAATTCTCTTGGACAAGGATGGTAAAGATCTTGCGGGCCGGAGCTGTTTTGGTTTCCCAAGGCCGCTTGTAGACAAAATCAGCCTTTGTCTCGCCGGGAGTCATGGCTTTAAATTTGTAAACATCGTCACCCGGCATACCCGGCATCGCTTCCTTCGATGTGACATGTTCGGACCCCAAAAACTTAACCTCCCTTTGCTCTTCGGGCAGAGTCATTTTCCAGAGAAATCCGGTCGAAGGATTACTGCCCAAAACGATCGAGAATTCTTCGCCGGGCGGAACCTTGATAGGAACGCCTGGATCCCGAAACGCCAAGGACTGGTTTCCCATCGGCACCGCAGAATCGGGCATCGCAGTCGAAGGCGTATCGTTTTGGGGGACTGGAGCCACTGAAGCTTGGTCGGGAGTCTTGAAAGTAGCATTCTCATCGGGAGGCGGCGTGGCTTTCTTCATTTCCTCGGGAACAGTAACATTCATCGTGATCGGATCACTCCAAAGAGGCTCCGCAACATCACCATCCTCGCTCATGCGTTGGAACCCGAGCCGGAAGGTAACCGGTTCGGTTTTATCCTTTTTAGGGATGTAGAGGATAATGTTTTTTTCATAAGTTTCGCCAGGTCCAAGCGCAACTTGTTCGAGAGTGTTCTCGTTGCAGGTCCAGGACTGGATGAGCACCCCGGCGTTGTCCGTGACCCAATGTTTTTCATAGGAGCAACTATTGCTCCAAAATTCGGCCGAGGTATCGGAACTCGAGTTCGAGACCTGCACATGGACAAGGAACATCATCCCGCTTTTAACGGAATTTTGATCGGGAAACACCTGGATCTTGAGGAGCGAGTCTTCAGCCCAAACAATCGGACTGGGAAAAAAGAGGGGGGAAATAAGGGAAAGAAAAACGAAAAAAAGGATCTTTTTCATCGCACAAATCAGCTAACCTTCACAAAAGCATATTGGGTCTTGATATGTCTTTGAAAGAAAATCCCGTGCGATGGAGCGGTCATGAGTCCGTGATAAACGCTTTCAGGCACCCCCTGGTAGCGGTACACACCGCCCGCGCGAAAGACAATTTCCAGGATCGATGTCATGTTATCATAACCGATTAATGCAAGATCGCGCGACTGTACAGATTTTATATCCATTTCCTTCACCATCAAAGCACCTCCCCGTTAGGCCCGGGAAGCCCGCTCCCGAAGGGCTTCCTCAAGCTCATGGTATTTTTCCAAAATCACATCCCGGGCCGGTCGAGAACTTCCATCCTGGAACTTAAAAAAAATGATGTTGTTTTCAAAAAGCGACCGGTAGCAATGCTTCCTCGCCCAATCCTCCGGATTTTCGTTACGGTAATTCGTCATCAAATACACCAGCCCGAAAGGATATGCCGCCTGAGCTGTATAATCGATCCCGTCGTACCGGACCACAATGGGCGCGGCGCCAAAATAATTCAAAATACAGATCATTTTGGCAAGATCGTTCTCGGGTTTTTTAAGAAATTCTTCGAATGCCTTGGACTGCGCCACGGGCTCGAGCCCGTCCGCACCCAGAACCGCCGGAACTGCTCCCAAAAAAACAACGCCCAGAGAAAAAGATAAAATAACTCCACTTAAGAATTTACGCATTTCCTTATACCTTAACCTTCCAGCCCACTTTGATCAGGTTCATCCATGTAAGACGTATGCCCGACGCTTTTTTTATAATAATCGAAACATTCCCGGCAGATCCCATCCCCGTGCACCCAGTTGGGATGTTCTTTCAAGATCACATCAATAATGTGATGGTCCGTATGTTTTAGGAAAACCATCAAATCATGTTCTATCTCTTCCTTGCAAACTGGACACACATAATTTTCCATAGGGGCCCATCTCCGGGAGATGCTACAGACCTTCGTGACCAGTCCATAGCTTAAACGAACTAGGCCTTTTCGTCAAAGCCCCAATTGGCGTGCAAAAAATATTTTTTAATTTCTGCCTTATGCTCCTTCAACTGAAATTGAAAATTTGCGATCCCGCCCTGCGGCAGGTGGTCCGGCTCGGTCGGAACACTGGTCCCCAAAAGAGGAACCTGATTCTTATCAAAGATCACCAGTTGCGCACGAATCCCTTTGATGGGATGACCGATGTTGTTGATGACAATGCCTTGAAGAGACGCGCCTTCAGCCTCGTTGAAGTGGGTGCTGGCGCCTTTGATGATCACTTCGCGCGGCAACTTCTGAAAATTCTCGATCTCTGGAAAGGATTCAATCCCCATAGCCCCTCGATACGGCGTTCTTCACCCCTTATAAGAACGGCTAAAGAGGCTACAACCTTCACAGTATTTTTCGGGTCTCCGTCTCGACCTTGGAGTCCGTCTCCGGGATCAAATGCTCCAGGAACTGTTCGAATTCATCCTCCAGGGCAAGATAGGGTACAGGCTTGAGCGCCGTGATCCGCTCGATCGCGTCCAAGGTCCTCAGATCGAACGGATCGCACATCGCGACTCTCACCGAGCCTTCAGAAACCCCGATTGGGACCACACGGTGGTGAAAAATGAATTCCGCGTTAAAAAGATGAAAAATCGCCGGATCCGGGATCCATCCCTTCAAACTGAAATAAGGAACCTTGAGTTTCTTTTCAAGCATCTTTCCCACATCCTGGCTTGAGATAAGATTCATATTGATCAGGGTCTGGCCAAGACGATGCCCTGTCTGGAGATGCTGCTTGAGGGCCGCGCTCAACTGATCTTCGGTGATCAGTCCGGTACTCACAAGGGCCTGACCCAGCGGATCCACGTGTTTTTTAGGCTTGGGGGGCTTGACCTCAGGCTCCAGGATATGGACTGCCTCATCCAGTTTTTTGATCGGAGACGAACGTCGGTCTTGAAGATAATGGCTCCCCGGCTGACTCTTGAGGAACGTCTTGACCTCCCCAGCGTCCTCCGCGATCTCGCGGAGGTTCGCGTAATTCCGGTAAAGGTTGGTGCAACCGGCGACCGAGCAGGACATGAGCGGGAAATTTTCCATTTTGCCGCGCCGGTTCTCCACGCGAATGAATCCCGCATCCCGGTCCTTCTTGTTGTAATAGGTCGGGATGATCCGGTCAAAATCATCGATGAATTGGCGCGCGAAGACCTCCTCAACTTCTGTGGAAAGCACCACGACAAAATCGTCTCCGCCGATATGCCCGATGAAACACTCCCCGTCTCTTGCCATGGCATGGCTGGTCGTCACGAGGATCCGGGCGGTCTGAAGAATAGCTTCATCCCCCTTCTGAAAACTATAATGGTCATTGAAGGCTTTGAAATTATTGATGTCGATATAAAGGACCGAAAATTTTTCCCCTGCTTGGATTTTCTTCGAAACGATCTTCTCGATAGCGTGGTTACCCGGAAGATGTGTGAGCGCGTTAGCTTCCACCCGTTCCATGGTCTTTGCGATATTAAGATTTACACGCAGTTGCAACACGAGCGGGCTGAAGGGTTTGATCAAAAAATCGTCGAAACCTTTTTCATGGCTGAGCATGAGTTCTGTCAGTTTATGTTCCTCCGTGATCATGATCACCGGGACCGACATAAGATGAGAACGGGAACGGATGACCTGGATGAGCATTTTGCCGCCCACGGGCTCCATTTCGCTTGAAAGCAGGATCAGGTCCAGGACCTCACGATCCAGAAATCTCAAGACCTGGCTGCTTTTCGAGGCCTCAAAAACCTTGTGGTGGCGGGAGTGAAGACGCATCAGAATCAGTTCCCTTGTCGCGTCGTCTTTTTCCGCGACCAGGATCCTCTTTCCCTTCATAAAAAACTTTCTTTCTTGGAGGGAAATTTCTTATTTTGCACATCACGGCAGTAATCGCCGGCTGCTTTTTTCATGATCTTTTCAAGATCCGCGTAACGTCGCACAAAACGAGGGCTCACTCCCGATCGGATCCCCAACAGATCATGGAACACAAGCACCTGCCCGTCGGTCGCGGGTCCCGCACCGATCCCGATTGTCGGACATCGCACGGCTTTGGTGATCTCTTCAGCCAGTTTTGCCGGCACGCATTCCAGCACGACCGCAAACACTCCCATCCCATCCAGCAGTTTTGCGTCCTCAAGGATCAGGGTCGCTTCGTCCGGATCTTTGCCGTAAACACGGTATTTTCCGTCTCCGACGCTTTGCGGAAGCATCCCGACATGCCCCATCACCGGAATGCCTTCCGTCACAAGCTTTTTGATCTGAGCCTGGATCTTCACGCCCCCCTCGAGTTTCACGGCATCGGCTCCCGCTTCCCGAAGCAGACGCTGCGCATTGGTAAGCGCCTTTTCGGGATCGTTATAGGAATGGATCGGCATGTCCGCAACGACAAGCGCGTGCTTCACGGCCTTGGCAACCGCCGCCGTGTGATAAAGCATGTGTTCGATCGTCATACCAAGCGTATTTTCATGGCCCAGAAGCACCATGCCGACCGAATCGCCGACCATGATAACATCCACGCCCGCCCCGTCCGCGATCCTCGCGCTTGGATAATCGTAGAGGCTAAGCGAGACGATACGCTCGCCGGCTTGCTTTTTTGAATAGATGGTCTGGGATGTGTGTTTCATAATTCCCCCCCGGGACAAGTTCCACGAAATTTCAACGGAATCCTTTATTTGTACGTGTCCCGGATCTCGTGTTTCTTTTTTATTTCATCTGCCACTCATACGCCGTGATGAGATTTTCCATGAGCATGGTCACGGTAAGCGGCCCCACACCTCCCGGGACCGGCGTGATAAAACTGGCTTTTTTGACTGCCTCGTCGAATTCGACATCCCCTTGAAGCTTTCCGTCGACTTCCGTGGTCCCGACATCGATCACAACCGCGCCTTGTTTGATCCAGGCGCCCTTCACAAGACCGGGCTTCCCCGAACAGGCCACGACGATATCGCTTGCACCCACGATCTTTTTCATATCCTCTTCGCCCGTCCCGGTATTGCAAACAAGCGTCGTCACTCGGGCCTCGCCTAGCAGGAGCTGAAGCGGACGTCCCACGATCGCACTTTGACCGATGATCGCCGCCTTTTTGCCGCGCAGCATGACACCACTTGCTTTAATCAATCTATAGGCTGCGAGCGCCGTGGGCGGTATCAATTTTCCGCGCCGTAAAACGATCAGTCCAAGGCTGGTGGGATGAACACCTTCGACATCCTTCTTCGGATCCATGGCAAGCAAAACTTTGTCGGAGTCGATCCCCGCAGGAAGTGGCATGGAAATGAAAAGCCCATGGACCGTTTTATCAGCGTTGATCTCCTGGATCTGCTGGAGCAAAGCCTTTTCGCCCTTCACTTGATCCGGCATCATGCGTTTGAAATGAATACCAAGCTTGCCGGCCAGTTTTTCCTGACTGTTGATATACCATACCGCCGATGGGTCTTCGCTGGTCTGGATCGCAACCAAAGACGGCTCGGAAAGTCCCGCGCCGATAAAAGATTTTATCTTCTCGACAATCTTCTCCTGCAGTTCCGCCGCGATCACTTTCCCTTCAAGCCTTTTCGCTTCCACTTTTTCAGCTCCCTTTTGTGAAGCGACCGCGAAGTTCCGCCAAGGCCTTCTCGGCGCGCTCTTTCCGCTCTTTGTTCTTCATATAGACCACATTGATCTGCGCGGTATGAAAAGCCCCTTCGAACGCAGCAGTCAAAAGGCCGTTGCTTACGATCAGATCGTTGGCGACTGCGCCCTTGACGAGGGTTTTCATGTGCTCGTTCCATTCTTTTGCCATCACAAGGATCAGCGCGAGATCCGCCTGCAAGCGGAATGCGTTCTGGAGCGCGTCTTCCAGTTTCTCGGGCCCCGCACCTTCTCTATAGCAAGCCATCACCTCATCGTAGACCTTCGGATCAAGCGACACCACCTGGAGCGCATCCTTCCGGGTTTTTTCCAGAGAATTGACGATTTCCCGCATACGCTGACGATTGGCCTCGTCCTGGAATTTCTGTTCCGGCGCAAGATCGGCCTTGGGTTTTCGCCTGAGTGCGATGCGCGCCACCATTTGCGTCAGGGCCATGCCCAAAGCCCCGGTATAGGCCGAAACACTGCCCCCACCTGGAACGGGTGCGTCACTTGCGAGTTTTTCCAGATAAGTTTCGAGACTGAGATCTGTATATTTTTCCATAATACCTTTTAAAAATAAAAGAATCCCCGAACGCTATTCCTATTATCATCGAGGATTCGGTTGTTGGATTATCGTTTCAGAGTGACGAGCGCTTTTTGGTTGTTATTAGTCGCGATAACGAGAGTACACGGCCCGTAAGATGCCGGCGCGCTTGCATAGATGTTTAGAACATCGATCTTTTGTGCCGCGAGTTTTCGGGTGATCCGCATTAAAACTCCCGGCCTGTCCGCAGCCTCCACCAACAACACCGCATTCTCTTGAGCTTTAAGCCCCTTCTTGGCTAGAATCTCTCTCGTGCGTAGTGCGTCGTCCGTTACAAAATTCATCAGCGCCACACCGCCAGCCGCCTGTGCTGAAATAGCCACGATGTCGATCCCGCGATCTGCCAATAACGCCGCTACTTTGGAAAGCACGCCGACCTTGTTCTCTGAAACCACCACGAACTCTTTTCCCAACTTCACGCTCTGGATCATGGCCATACCTCTTTGCTGTTTAAAGGTTATGCCTTAACAATGTTCCAGGCTCACTACTCGAAGGTTCCATTATACACCAAACTGACGTCAAAATCAGAGCGGGAAAAAGACAGCTATGGCGGAGTCCGGGAACCCGGTTTTCTTAAAACTCAATCCCTTGTTGGGCGAGAATGCCGCGATGGAAGGGATGTTTCACACATTTCATCTCGGTGACAAGGTCCGCTAGGCGAATGACCGCCTGAGGCGCGCCTCTGCCGGTCAGGATCACGTGTTGACTGAACCGCTTACGCTTAAGCGCCTTGACCACATCGGAGACTTTGAGGAATTGGTACCGGAGGGCGATATGGATCTCATCGAGAATGACGAGATCATATTTCGAGTCCCGCAAGAGTTCACAGCACTTCTTCCATGCCTTCTGGACGGCTTTGGCATTCTCCTCACGCGCCACCCGCCAGGTAAATCCTCCGCCAAAACTCCAAACGCGGAACCGGCCCGAGAATTTTTTCAAAGCGCGGAACGCGCCCTCTTTATCCAAAGCCTTGCTTCGGACGGGATATTTGAAAAATTGGACCACCCCGACCCGCCCGCCATGTCCCAAGATCCGCAGCGCCACGCCAAGCGCGGCGGTCGTCTTCCCTTTGCCGTTGCCCGTATAAACCTGGACCAAACCTTTGGTTTTCATTATTTTTTCCTTTCGGTTTGTTTTCCGGCGGGAACCGGAAGCACGAAGGGACGTGCCGAAAGAGGATTCTTCCCTACGGCCACCGGCGTTCCGTAGACCTCTTCGATGATCCCACGGTCCAAGACCTCTTCCGCGCTACCTTTTTTGTGGATCCGGCCTTTCTGCATCAGTAAAAGCCTCCGGCAATATTCCCCCGCCAAATTCAGATCGTGCAGGACCATGATGAGCGTCAGGTTGGAGCTTTGATTCAATTCCAAAAGAAGGTCCAGGATCCTGACCTGATGCGCGATATCCAAATGCGCGGTCGGTTCATCCAGAAAAAGCCATTCGGGTTCCTGGGCCAGGGCCCTTGCGATCGCCACCAATTGTCTTTCACCCCCGCTGAGTTGGTCCATCCACCGTCCGCGGAGCTCTTTGACACCGGTCATGCGCATCGAACGTTCGGCCACTTCGGCGTCCCTTCCCGTTTCAAGGAATTGAAGGTCGCGGTAGTGCGGGATCCTTCCAAGGAGAACGAACTCTTCCACCGTCATGGGGACGGCAGGAACGGTTTGAGACACCACCGCCACGCGCCGGGCAAAATTCTTTAAAGGAACGCGCCAAATATTTTCCCCATTCAAAAGGATCTCCCCCTGCCGGGGAGCTAGGACGCGCGTCAGGGCGCGCAAAAGCGTCGTTTTGCCGGAGCCGTTCGGACCGATCACGCCAAGGAATTCCCCCTGCGCCACTGAAAGATCGATCCCGTCCAGCACGACTTTCGGGCCATAGCCGCAAACCACCCCTTTCACGGAGAACATCAGACCGTCCCTCCGCCTTTGCGCGTCAGCACCCAGACAAAAAGGGAACCTCCTAGAATCCCGGTGATCACTCCGACCGGAAGTTCCAACGGGGCGATCACCGTCCTCGCGATCGTATCACAAAAGACCAAAAAGATTCCTCCCGCAAGAAAGGACGCCACCAGCAAGATCCGGTGGTCATGCCCCACGATCCTTCTCATGAAATGCGGCACCACAAGCCCCACGAATCCGATCATGCCCGCCACCGCCACGCTCACACCAATCAAAAGGGATGTGATCACAAAAAGCAGGCCTTTGGTTCTTTCCACGGGCACCCCGAGATGCAAGGCTTCCTCTTCCCCCAACGCAAGAGCGTTCAGGTCAGAGTGGAAAAAATAAGTGATGAAAAGAAAAAGGAGCGATGCGACTAACGCGATTTTGATTAAAAGCCCGTTTGGTTCATCGAGCGAGCCCATGATCCAGAAGATGATCCCTTGCAGGTCTTCACTGCGGGACAAAGCCAGAAACAACATGATCAGGGAAGACGCGATGAAATTGATCATGACCCCCGTCAAAAGCAATCCTTGGAGCGAAAGGACCTTTTTTTTCGCGTTCAAACGGTAAAGCAAGAGGATCATGGCGCAGGCCCCTAAAAATCCGGCGAGCGGCATGCTAAAAATACTTAAACGGCTCAAGCCGAGCAGAATGCTTAATGAAACACCGACCGCCGCGCCGCCCGAGATCCCGAGCGTGTAGGGCTCCACAAGAGGATTACGGAACATGCCTTGCAGGATGACGCCCGCCAGGCTGAGGGCCCCGCCGATGGCAAAGCCCAGGAGTAGCCTCGGTAAACGGATATTCCAGACAATGCTGTGCTCGATCCCTCCTTGCCGGTTCCAAAGCACCTGGAAAATCTTTCCCAGCGGGATCCCCGAAGGACCGATCAAAAGAGCACCGACCGCTGCCAGGAGCGCAAGTGCCCCCAGAAGCCACAACCAAAAAAGCCATTGTTTCGCCCTAGGCTGGATCATGAGGATGAAGTAACCGGATCATATTTTGAAGTGCGTTCACGAAAGAAAGCGGCGTGGGGGCGCAATAAAGGTCGGACTCCACTACGTAGACCGTATGGTTCTTGGCCGCCTTCAGGTCGCGGTATCCCTGCCAGACTTTTTTTTCTTTTTCATTTTCTTTTTCGCCCACGAACCCCATCCCGGAGACAATAATGATGTCCGGATCATCGGCAAGGACCTTTTCTCGCGAATAGATCCGGCTTCTGGCGTCGCGTGCGACATTGACCCCGCCGGCGAATTCGATCAGATCATTCAGGAACGACCCCCCGGTCATCGTGACCAAAGGATCCGCGCCTACTTGCAGGAAAACGGTCGGCCGCCTCCTCTCCGGGATCCGGGAACGCAATGCGTCCACCTTGCCCCGCGCGGTCTTCACCATCGCTTCCGCTTCTTTCCCTCTGTCGACCATGCGCCCGAGCCTTAAAAAAGACTCGCAGACACCGTTGAAGTCGTCCGCCGCCGGAAATTCCTCCACGCGAATGCCGAGTTGTTTCAATTTGTCTTTGGCCTTCGGGTCCGTCATGGAGCCCACAAGCACCAGGTCCGGACGGAGCACCAGGATCTTCTCCACGCTGACCTCAAGGACATTCCCGACCTCTTCTTTTTTAAGCGCTTCCGGCGGTTTCGTGCAAAAACGTGTCCGTCCCACCAGAAGGTCTCCGCGATCCAAAAGAAAAAGCTCTTCGGTGGCCACAGGGCTCAGCGACACGATGCGCTGCGGCAAAGCTTCTGCCGAAAATCCTGGAGTTGAAATTAACAAACTCCAGACACATACAAGCAGGCCGAACCCGCGCTTCATTTTTGAGCCTCTTGTCCGATGCCAGCGCTAAGGTTCAAAACCCAATGCTTTTCGATCAGGCGATGCTCTTGCCCATGAAATGCGACGGGGCTCTTGAATCCGGGCCCGTCGTAAACGAATGTATGAAATTCTCCTTTTTCACCGCAGGCATCGATATGCGGCAGGGCCTTCATTTTTTTAATAAAATCCTTGTCGATCTCACAGCCAAGCCATTCTTCACCAAGAACTGTCGCATCCGTCACAACGATCCGGCTTTTAAACCCCGCCGCGATGAATTCCTCGAGCATGCTTTCCCGTTTTTCGTCCCAGAGAGGAAACAAGGGGGTTATTTCCATCTCCCGGCAGACCCGTTCGATCCAATCGCGATGCGGCTGAAGATCAATATCCCCAAAAACGCCCGCTTTGATGCCTAACTGCTTCAGATAAACGATCGCTTTTTTAAATTCCCCTTCATATTCTTTCCGGGACGCGCTGCGCTGAAGGATGGGGATACCCAGCGCTTTGGCCTGATCCTGAAGCAGATCTGCAGGAAGGCAATGCGAAAGCGAACATTCTCCTGTTTCCGTCAGCATGTTCAATAAGAACGCGACTTCTATTTCCGGTTGTCGCATGATCCGGTAACAGGCAAGCATGCAATCCTTGCCTCCACTCCACGAAACAAAAACCTTCATAGGCAGACCCCTTTCCTTTCGGGTAGGTCCAATTCTCTTTCAAAAATTTAAAGGTTAATTGGGCCAGCCCTTGTCACCGTTTAGAAAATGAATCGGGAGACAAGGACAGGTCCAGACATGATCGAAGCAGCTCCAGATCCAGGTTCCGGGCCAAATGATCCGCCCAAAGCCGGTAATGCTCCTCTTTTCTTGTCCATGCCGATACGGCATTCCGATCGACGCTCCTTTGTTTACCGGCGTGCGCGGCCAAGGCGTTTAAAAAGGACTCTCGGAATTCCGCGCTTTCAAAAAGACCGTGATAATACGTCCCGGCCAAATTTTCGTGACAATAAAGAGGACTCATGACACCGGCCTCGTCCACTCCGTCAAGGATGCTGCTGCCCATATGGATTTCATAAGCTTCCACTTTTCCACGGATCGCCTGCCCCAGCCATTGCACGTCCAAATAAGTGGAAACGCGCCGCAGGACCTTTTGCTCTCCAAACCGTGTCGTCATATTTAAAAAACCAAATCCCTCCATTTCCGGGGCTCCGGATTCCACATGCTCCGGATCCAGTAGTTTTTCCCCCATCATTTGATAACCGCCACAGATCCCCAAGACAGACCCGCCGCGATCCACATACGCCCGGAGCTTCTCCCTGAAACCCGATTCGATCAGGTAACGGCAATCCGCCATGGTCGCTTTGGTTCCGGGGAGTATGACAAGGTCCGGAACCCCAAGCTTCGCGGCGCTCTCCACGTAGCGGAGCCGGATGCCGGGTTCTGCCCTTAAGACTTCGAAGTCTGTGAAATTCGACATCCGGGGTAGCAAGATCACCGCGATATCAAGATCGTTCGCGGAAACGGACGGCGCATGAGCGTTCTTCTCCGGCAAGGCATCCTCTTCATCGAGTTTGATATGGTGGGTATAAGGCAAAACGCCCCAAATCTTTTTGCCGCTTTTCTTTTCGATGAAATCCACTCCGTCCTTGAAGAGCGTCAGATCCCCGCGGAATTTATTGACGATCAACCCCCGGATGCGGCCGCGTTCCTCCAGGGTCAGAAGATCCAATGTGCCCAAAAGCGACGCGAAGATCCCGCCCTTGTCGATGTCCCCCACAAGCACACATGAAGCATCCGCCCATTCCGCCATCTGCATGTTCACAAGATCGTTTTTTTTAAGATTCACCTCGGCGGGGCTACCCGCACCCTCGAGAACGATCACTTCATATTCCGAGGCCAACCGTTCGTACGATTCGCGAACCGCCCGGGCGATCACTTCGCGCTGGGCATAATAATTCACGGCCGAAAGATGTCCGATGGCGTGCCCTTGCACGACCACTTGCGAATGATTATCCGCCGCGGGTTTCAGCAAGACCGGATTCATATCCACATGCGGCCGGACGCGCGCGCATTCCGCCTGAACCACTTGCGCGCGCCCCATTTCGCCGCCTTCTTCGGTGACATACGAATTGTTGGACATGTTCTGCGCCTTGAACGGGGCCACACGATACCCCCAATCCGAAAGGATCCGGCAAAAACCGGCCGCGATCACCGACTTACCGACTCCCGATCCCGTTCCCAGCACCATCACCGCTTTAGCTTTCACCTTATTCATCCCCATGGTCATTAAGTTTGAACATGACAGGAATATCCACGTACTGCGGCAGAGCTTCAGTCTTCCCGGACTCCGCTGAAAATTTCCAGGTCTTGATGGCCTCCTGGGCGGCTTGGTCTAATACCTCATGACCGGAGGATTTTGCCAATGCCATTCGTCCCACGGTTCCGCCCGGAAGGATCTCCGCAGCGACCACGGTTTGCCCTTCCCATCCCTTGCGGATCGCTTTCCGTGGATAAGTAATGGCCTTCGGCATTAAAACGGGAAAAGGCGTCATTCGATCCTCCACCTTTTCATTCGGAATGGGTGCAGGAACAAAATTCTTCAAAGAGGGGCCGGCAGAGTCGCGAACATCCCCTGTCACCACCAGAGAGCCCATACTCGAAGAGCGTTGCCCCGACTCAGAGGTGGTCCATCCCTGACCCGCGATCTCCTGGGCATAAAGACTCGAAGAGCTAAAGCAAAAGATGAGAGTCACGATCCCCAGAATTTTTTTCATGGTTTCCTCTCCTTTCCGGATTTTTCTCCTTCGATCTCTTTAAGATACCGCCATGCGACAAGATCGCCACGCTTCAGATGCGTCCTGTAGGGCGATACATGCCGCGAACCGTTGACTGTGAGAATCCACCAAAAGTTCTTGGCCGCGTCCGGACGGACACCGTTGATCTCCAAAAGATCGTGCATGCTGGAACAGACCTTTCCCGACATCACCGGCAGCATCATAGAGACGGCCTCTTTGGGCGTGGTCTTCCGGTCCACCTGCAGGGTCTGTGTCATGGCCGGTTTCCCCGCGATGCCGAAATCCACCTTGACCGTGACCGGAAATTTTCCCGGAATCAGCGGCCCGAGGAAAGGCAAAGCACCGAAGAACAGACCCGTGCCAAAGACCGCTATAAGAAGAATCGCCTTTCGCTTATTCATGAGAACTCCCATTTGCAGCCGATCAAAAATTCGCGCGGAGCCCCGGGATTCACCCAGGTGTAATTCCCTGCGGAATAAATGCTGGTGCCGAAAGACGTCCCGCTGAACGCACGCGAGTAATACTGTTCATTCAAAAGATTATTAACTTTAAAGTAAATCTCTTTTTGCCGCCAGGCATAAGCAACAATAAAATCCCAGACAGTATAAGCCGGGATCCAATGTCCCGCTTTGCCGGTGGAATTCAAAACGGCCTGACTGGAGCTTTCATAATTGGAAGGATGTTGTTGGCCGGTGAACGTTCCGTTCAGCCCGAATCTCAAGCCGTCATAAGGTTCTCCGAGCCGCTTCAGCGGATGCACCATGGTTCCGAGCGTGAACCGGTTGGCCGGGATCTGCCCCAAGGCGCGGCCCTCGGCAAGACTGCTCGTGCCTCCATTGCTTTTAACATAAGCGGTCGTCCAGGTATAACTGCCGTAGAGCTTCACTTCCTGGATCGGTGTCACATCCACGCGCTGCTCAAGGCCATACCGCCGTGTCTGAGCGATATTAAAATACTGGTTTTTCAAATTATCCCACTGGATCTCGTCATCCACATCGATCAGGAAATAACTAAGTTTGTAAGCCGCAAAGTCCTTGTACCGCAGCCGCGTCCCGACCTCATAGCTATTGGAACTCTCCGGCTGCAAATTGACCTGGTTCGCGCCCGCGTAAGGGATCGTTTCATCGAGGGTCGGCACCCGGAACCCTTGAGAATAATTCCCGAAAAGATCGACCCACTTGAAAGGTTTCACCGTGACCCCGGTTGAGAGCGTCGATTTATCCCAGCGTTGGCTGATATTGTTGGTGGGAGTCAGCATGTCGTTAGTATTCAACCAATGGAAATCATGCCGCATTCCGAAATAAGGAATGACCTTATCGCAGATCTTCACAGTCTCACGCCAAAAAAGCCCCAGGTTACTATATAAGGCGCTCTTGTCTCCCTCGGCCGGGAGATCTTCGCGGATTTCGCCGCCTGGGGCATAGCGCTCAAGCGACACCTGGTTGCTTCTTCTAAGTTCCATCCCCAGCAGCGATTCATTCGCCAATTTCCACCATGAATCGTTGTACTTGACCTGCCACGTCAAATCCCGGTCACGGCCGTTGGCATCGATCGAATCGGTATAAGGATCGAATCCGTGAACAAAGTCCGTGAACGTGGAATATGTCGTGATGGCTTTTCGGTGATTCCAGCGTTCGCTCGCCATGACCGAGGCCGTCAGCCGGTCGTCCCAAAATTTTTTGTCCGCGCCGAGCTGGAGCACGGTATTGTTAAACTTCCACCCGTCTTTGGGTTTGTTACAGCGCGTGAGGTCGCTGTCATCGAACTGCTGGTGCGTGATTTCCCCCGGGAGATTGATCGCGTCGACGATGTGTTTCAGGCCGAAATAAAACCGGCCTTGATTATCCGGCAGTTCATAGGCCGTCTTGATATCAAACGAGGTGAGCCGCATGGCATCGTGGTTCCGGAAGCCGTTTGTGTCATCGCGCTCGCCGTTAAAGTAGTAACTGAGTTTGCCGCCGAGGGGAGTCAGTTTGTCTTTCAGCGTCCCGCTGATCCCCTGGTTGAACCGCAACCCGTGAAAACTGGTCCATTCCAGTCCCCCAAAAAGGCTCACGGGTTTTGGGCTGGGCTGACCCGTCGTCACATTGACCACCCCGCCAAAGGCCCCACTCCCGTAGACCGAGGAGGTCGAACCGCGTTCGATCTGGATCGAATCGACGTCCCGCATGGGGATCAAAGGCAGTTTGGCGATATTGTTATCGATGTCGTTCACGCGCACGCCATCCACGAGAAAAATGACAGCACTTGGATCATTGAACCCGCGAAGAGAAAATGTAGAATCGACGCCGTTACCGACCTCATCAAAAAAGACGGCGCTTTCCGTGTCCTTTACCGCTTCCTGGAACGTCGCGGGTTGCGTTTCAGCAAGGTCTTGCTTGCTTTTGTACGTAATGTTCGACGCCATATCGTTGATGTTTTCTTTGGCGCTTGGAAGTCGGGAGGCAATCACGGTTACCTCGGCCGCTTCCTGTCTGGGAGGGCCTTTCACTTCCGCCTTGGAATCGGTGGGCGTTGTCGTCACAATCGGTTGAGATTGTTCTTCTTTCGTTGTACTTTGAGCGTTGTCCGTTGCGCGGCTTTTAGAGAACGGCCAACTCCATCCGATGTTCAGAAGACAAACTACGAGGAACAGACAACTGATCTTCCGGAGTTGCTCGCCCCGGATCTTTTGATTCGTGGACACAAAAAAACCCTTTCCGCCTCAAAGGGGCAAGAAAGGGTGACCTGTCTTGACCTCTGCTCGGAGGCATTGGTTGAGAATGACAGGTTTGATATTCTGACTAGGTAAGTACAAGCCTACTCGCGAGCCTTCCCGCCCCAACTCTGAGGCAGTGGCCATTCGCTTTCGTCCTTACCGACAGCGGCGGCACCGTGGAGCCCCTGCGCGAAATACCGCAGGTCTCTCTTCCCAAATGCCTGTCATCATGGTTTCTTCAAAGAACAATAAACGGATTATACTCCCGATCTTTCGTGCTACAACAAAATTTTTCGCCCGGCACCTCGATGAACGCCTCCGGCTTGTGTTTCAGCAACTCGTACTTGTCGGCAATAAATTAAGCGGCCCGGCTCGCAGCAAGTATTAGATAGGTGGGATTTTGTTCATTCCTCAATGCAATCCTCTGATCTTGTTTCCGGACTTAGTGAGTTCTGCCTGAATCCTGATCCAATCTTTCCTCTCGAGTTTCCCGACCATGAATTTGTCGCAAGCCATGTTGTATGCTTTGCGAATTTTGATAAGTCTTGGGTCGATCATAGCATCATGCTCCTTATAATTTCGTTCATGGCATCATAGCTTCGGATGACTTCGGATCATGAAACCGAAAGTCCTTTGTTCTCACAGAGTGGTCTTTACCCTATCGGCTGTGGCACTTCAGGTTGGCGAGGATCGATTATACTCCCTAAAGACAGACCTGTCCGTTTTGTCGCTTGGATGGAAAAAAGCCCGGCAACTTTCGTCACCGGGCCTTTTTAGAACTTCGGTTGCGTCTTAGATCTTTGCAACGTTGGAGGCTTGGTCGCCCTTGGGGCCCTGGGTCACTTCAAATTCGACCGACGCGCCTTCTTCCAAAGACTTGTATCCTTCGCCCTGAATGGCGGTGTGATGCACGAAGACATCAGCGCCACCCTCACGGGAGATGAATCCATAACCTTTTTCGTTATTGAACCACTTCACTTTACCTTGTACCATGATTGATATTTCTCCTTTCCCTCAAATTATAGTAACGCATGACAAGTTCAACCTTCACTACGGTAAAAACATCAACCTGGTGCAGTTGGAACGAGCCCGCTTCGCTATCCCCTCCCGGGGAGTTGAAAACAGGGTAAAAACAAAAAACCGCAAGGCAAACACACGACCTTGCGGTACACATCATGTTCTACCTCTTTGCTTACTACATAGCCACTGTGCCCTATGTTCGCTCTATTGTCAAAGCTTATTATGCCTAATATTGTCAGCTTAAGGCTCGTCAACCGCTTTCACTATATCCAAAACTTGCCGCACTCTACAGTTCGCCCACGGAAAAAGTCGTTCCCCTTGCAGGAGAGATGCGGGTCTCAAAATGGTGGCGCAACACAGTCGGATGAAAGGAATTAATCGCTCGGAGGTGTGGAAGGAGAACTGAGAGGACTTTTCGCTTCACTTTCGTTCGCTTGTCTTTTATCGGTGCGCGTTTCTCCACGATACCGTTGTTTGGCACCGCTCAGCAGCACAGCGGTATCTTCAGAAACAGATCCCGCTTTTTCAACCAGCGTCTCTGCCACAACCGATAAAGGACCCGCGTAAAGCCCGGTACGTTCATCCTTAGAAAATCCGTTTCGTGGGGACCCAACGCAAACAACAATTAGCCCCATGATCATAAAAAAAAATTTCTTCATGCTTTGACTCCCGCTCCTCGTCTCATGCCTCGGAAAGCAAACACGAGTTCATTATAACCTTGATGTGCTCAGTCAGACAATTCTTTTGCAAGGAAGTAGTGCTTTCACCTACTTTGGGGAGTCAAAAAGTCCGCTAGCGGACTTTTTGAAGGAGATCGACTTGAGCCCGTCAAACCCGCCCCAGCTCAATTTTCCCGCGGGCGGGAATTTTAGGGAGGCCCCTGCAAAGCGCGCATTTAAGACTGGCGGAAAATGAGAGCTCCCAAAGGAGGGATCTGGAGATTCAAAGAGAAGGGACGGTTTTGCCACGGCACGCCCTCGGCTTGAAGGCCGCCAAGATTCCCCAACCCGCAGCCGCCATACTCATGAGCCTGGCTGTTAAAGACTTCCTGGAAATAACCCGCCCGGGGGACTCCCACACGGTAACGTTCGAGGATCATAGGAGTCATATTGAAAACAAAAACAAGGACTTGGGAGTAATCGCGCGACCAGCGCAAAAAACTTACGACCGAACGGTCCCCGTCCGAACAATCGATCCATTCAAAAGACTCGCCCGAACAATCCCCTTCATGGAAAGCCGGGTTCTCCCGGTAAAGACGGTGCAGGTCGCGGAGCAACCGGTTCACCCGCCGGTGCCGGGGCGCCTCCATCAAGTGCCAATCCAGCGAACGGTTGAAATCCCATTCATTGCGTTGGGCGAAATCGTTCCCCATAAAAAGAAGTTTCTTCCCGGGAAATGCAAAGAGGTAGGTGAAAAAAAGCCTGAGATTAGCGAACTTTTGCCAGTCGTCACCGGCCATTTTTTCAAGGAGCGAACGTTTCCCGTAAACGGTCTCGTCGTGCGAGATGGGAAGGATAAAGTTTTCCGAGAACGCGTAGTGACCTGAGAACGGAAAGACCCCTTGATGGAATTTCCGGAACAGAGGGTCTTTAGAAAAATACTTTAGCGTGTCATGCATCCAACCCATGTTCCACTTCATGCTGAACCCGAGCCCCCCAAGATGCACGGGCCTCGAAACGCCTCCCCAGGCCGTTGATTCTTCGGCGATCGTCAGGATCCCCGGAAAGGAAGCATGAACCACTTTGTTGAATTCTTTAAGAAACTCGATCGCCTCAAGATTCTCGTGCCCGCCATAACGATTAGGTTCCCATTCCCCCGGCTTGCGGGCATAATCCAGATACAGCATACAGGCCACCGCGTCCACTCGCAGGCCGTCCGCGTGGTATCGGTCCAACCAGAAGAGGGCATTGGAGATCAGAAAATTACTGACCTCTTTTTTCCCGAAATCAAAGGCAAGCGTTCCCCACTCGCGCTGCTCGGCCCTTTGCCAGTTTTCGGAGGCGTAGATCTGCCGTCCGTCAAAATCGAAAAGGCCGTGACCATCCCTCGGAAAATGGGCCGGCACCCAGTCCAGGATCACACCGATATCGTGGCGATGGCAATAATCCACCAAGTACATGAGATCCTCCGGGGTACCGAAGCGCCGCGACGGGGCGTAATAACTAATGACCTGATACCCCCACGATTCATCGAGAGGATGCTCCATCACGGGCATAAGTTCGATGTGGGTATAACCCATGAACTGAATGTATTCCACAAGCTGGTGCGCCAGGTCCCTGTAATTCAAAAAACCCCAGCCGTTCTTCTCTTCCCTTTTCCAAGAGCCGAGATGCACTTCATAGATCGAGACCGGAGAGCGGAAAAGATCCTTCTTTTTTCGCCGGGTGATCCATGCTTCGTCCGACCACGAGAAAGTATCCAGACGGGTCACGACGGAGGCGCTTCCCGGCCTTAATTCCGTACCGAATGCGTAAGGATCGGTCTTGAGACGGACATGTTCATCCGCAAAGGAACGGATCGCGTACTTGTAGATCTCCCCTTCCTCCAGTCCCGGAATGAAAAGGCCCCAAACATTCGAAGTGGGAAGGCGGGTCATCGGATGCGCTCCGGGGACCCAGTGATTGAAATTCCCGACCACGCTGATGCTTTTCGCGTTGGGCGCCCACACCGTAAAAAAAACGCCTCGGACACCTTTCAAAGTCGAAAGATGGCTCCCGAATTTCTCGTAGCTCCGGTGGTGGGTCCCCTCCCCGATCAGATAGAGATCGTAATCCGTGAGTTGGTCGGGGAAAAAAGCGTAAGGATCTGAAACTTCGTTCAAAAATCCAGTCTCATCGCAGGTCCCGATCTTGTAAGGAAAGATTTCATGCGCTTTTTCGAAAACAGCTTGAAAGAAACCTCCGGGGTGGATCTTCTCCATCGGTCTGCGTTCTTCGTTCCCTCCCAGAACACGGACCCAGGCTTCCCGGGCACGCGGAAGGAACGCACGAACGATCACGCCCCGGCCGTTCCCGGCAGGGTGGGGACCTAAGATCCTGAAGGGATCTCTTTCTTCAAAACGGAGGATCCTTTCGATCGCATCCGGTGCCACGCACCACCAAGGTTTGGAGGAGCCGGAAGTTTTTTTCTTTCGGGGTACAGATTTTCTTTTCTTTCGCAACCCAGGTGCCATCCCGGAATCCCTTTTTTGCGGTTGTAAAAAACCTAGGATAAATTCACTGGCACGCAAACCTCGGAATTTCTCACGGAAAATATCAAAGGGACGCGCCGTTGGAATCCTGTCCTTAGTCTATTTTCTCAATACAAAAAATATTTTTATTCCCTCGCAAAGCCCTCGAGACCCATGGCCGCCTGGATCCCCATGGCCACCTCTGGAATGATCCCCTTCGCAACATAGATCGGATGAACCCATTCCCGGATCAAAGGAAGTTTTCGGAAAAAGAATATCGCTCCGGTGATACAGCAACACCCGCCAAAAAACAGAGTGAGCGGAGCCCCGATCCAACTGGCCAAACTTCCCGCCAACAAACTTCCGAACGGCATGGTGCCCATGAACGCCATCGTATAAAAGCTCATCACGCGGCCCCGCTTGTCCTCCTCCACGATGGTCTGTAGGATCGTGTTACAGGCTGCCATATGGACCATCATTCCGAACCCCAAGCCCAGGCTGATCAGCATGGAAAACGGCAGGTTCCGCGAAAAAGAAAAAGCGATCAGGGTAACGCCAAAAAGCCCCGCCATCCGCGCCGCGATTCCCGCAAGCCCGATCACGCTTTTACGCGCGGCCAGATAAAGCGCTCCGGTCAAAGCCCCGACGCCGGACATCGCTATCAAAAACCCAAGCGTGTGCGGCCCTCCGCGGAAAATGTCCTTCGCGAAAACAGGCATCAGGACCTGATACGAGATTCCCATTAAACTTAGCAGGGACAAAAACATCAGGATCAGCCGGATCGGAGGAAAATGGAAGGTATAATTCCAGCCGTCTTTAAGTTCCCAAAGAATGTTGCGGGTGGACGGCAGTTTCTCGGAAGGCTTCATCCGCATGAAGAACAGCGACCCCAGGACCGCAAGATAACTGAGCGCATTCAACAGAAAACACATCCCCTCTCCCGTCCATGCGATCAAAAGACCCGCGAGCGACGGGCCCACAAGCCTTGCGGCGTTGAACACCGAGGAATTCAGTGCGATGGCGTTCCCGAGATCTTCCCTTTTCTCGATCATCTCCACCGTGAATGCCTGGCGGATCGGGATATCAAATGAGTTGACGATTCCGATAAAAGCGCTCAGCACGATAATGTGCCAGACTTGGATCTGGTGCGACAACACCAGAAAAGCCAGCACCGCCGCCTGGAACATGGAGAGGGCTTGCGTCACAAGCAGCATGCTTCTGCGATCGTGCCGGTCCGCAAAAACCCCCGCCAGCGGCGTGCACACGAACGTGGGGACCATCCCCACGAACCCGACAAAACCAAGAAGGAACGGAGAATTCGTCATACGATAGACCAGCCAACTCACGGCGACCTGCTGCATCCAGGTCCCGACAAGCGATACCCCCTGCCCGAAAAAAAAGATACGGTAATTCCGGTGCCGCAGGGCACGAAAAACATTTTTCAATCCCGAGGAGTTATTAGAAGGTTCTTGTGTGAATCCCATGAGTCTCTATTCATACCGCAAAGCGCGGATCGGATCAAGCGCAGCGGCTTGTTTGGCGGGCCAAAGGCCGAAAATGATCCCGACCGAGGCCGAACAGAAAAAGGCCAGAATCAACGAGTCTAACGTAATGATCATTTTCCAATGAGCGATCGCCGCAATGATCCAGGAGATCAGAGAGGCTAGCACAATCCCGACAAGACCGCCCAGGAAAGTGATCACGATCGCCTCCACAAGAAATTGCATCAGAATATCGCGCGGGGTCGCGCCAATGGCCTTGCGCAATCCGATCTCCCGCGTTCTTTCTTTCACGGAGACCAACATAATATTCATGATCCCGATTCCGCCCACCACAAGCGAGATTGCGGCCACGCAACCGAGAAGAACGGAAAAGGTTTGTGTCGTACTGGAAAGAGCCGCCTGGATATCCGCAAAATTCCGGATATTGAAACTGTCATAACGATCCGGCGCCAGATGATGCCTGCGAATGATGAGATCCTGCAGTTCCTGCTGGGCTAAAGACATTTTGTCGAGTTGGGTGATCTCCGCGTCGATCTGGTCCAGATAATTCTTCCCCATCACCCTTCGCATGGCGGTCATAAGAGGGATCACCACCACATCGTCCTGATCGCGAAACGCGTTGGACCCGAGCGAAGGAAGGATACCGATCACCTGGAAATTGATGCGGTTGATCTTGATCGACTGGCCGATCGGATTCTCCTGACCGAAAAGGGCTCCACAAACCGTCCGGCCCAGGAGAACGACGCGGTGCCGGTTCTGGTTCTCCTCTTCCGCAAAAAAACGGCCCGTATCCGGTTCTTGATTTTTCATGCTCGCATATTCGGGCGTGGCGCCGATCACCTGCGTGCTCCAGTTCTTATCGCCATAGACCAGTTGCCCTTGTCCAGACACCTGGGGCGCGACCCGTTTGACATAAGGTGCTTCTTTGACGGCCTTCACGTCTTCAAAATCCAGACGCGTCGCGGCGCCGGCCTCGGTACTGACGCCGTGGACTTTTACCGAACCCGGACGGATGGAAAGAAGGTTCGAACCCAGACGCGATAATTGTTCGGTGATCGATTCCTTGGCCCCGCGCCCGAGGGCGAGCATCGTGATCACGCACGCCACGCCGATCAGCACGCCCAGCATCGAAAGGAACGATCTCAATTTATTGTTCAGGATCATGCGGCAGGCCTGTTTGAAGTGTTCGGTAAATTCACCGGTGCTGTATTTTTTCCCTTTTGAAAAATCCGGAAGCTTCGGCCGGTCCTCCGAACGGATCTCTTTTTTTTTGATATCGGTCCGTTTTTCATCGCTGACGATCTTCCCGTCATGCATCCGGATGATCCGTTCGGCCGCGTTCCCGACATTTTCATCGTGCGTCACGAGCACCACGGTCATTCCTTTTTCATGCAGAGCCTTGAAGATCCCCATGATCTCTTGGCCGGATTTCGAATCGAGGTTCCCCGTAGGTTCGTCGGCCAGGATCATGAACGGATGGTTCACCAGCGCGCGGGCGATGGCCACCCGTTGCTGCTGTCCTCCGGAGAGTTCATTCGGACGGTGGGCGACTCGATTGCCGAGCCCGACCTGATCCAGGATCTGTTGCCCGCCGGACGCATTCTGCGCCGAGGTGCCCGAATAAGTCAGCGGCAGACAGACATTTTCCAAAGCCGTGGAACGCGCCATAAGATTGAACTGCTGAAACACAAAACCGATGACGCGGTTGCGGAGATAGGCGTACTCCTCTTCCTTGAGGTGCGTGGTGTCCTTGTCTAGTAAGTGGATCCTGCCACTGTCCGGCGTATCGAGAAAGCCGAGGAGATGCATGAGCGTGGATTTGCCGGAACCGGAAGGTCCCATGATCGCGACAAATTCTCCGGCCTCGATGGTCACGGAAACGCCCTGCAGCGCGTGGATATCCACCTCGCCGATGCGGTAGGTCTTTGCGATGTTTTCAACTTTTAGTAATTTCATGCGCGTTTTTGTCCCTGACTTCCCGTTTTCTGAGGAGACCCCCCCATGGCAAAGGGGTTCACGGCCTGCGAAGTTTTTTTCTTTTGTACGATCTGGATCTCCTGACCTTCGCGCAGTCCCTGAACGATCTCCGTGATCTTGCCGTCGGAGTCCCCGATACGCACCGGCAGCGGCACGAGCTTCCCGCCGAATGTTTTTTCATAAACAGCGAATTCCGCATCCTTGGGCCTGGGCACCTTCCGCGGCCATTCCGCCACCGCTTCCGAGGGAACCAACAGAATCCCTTTTTTCTCTTTCACAATGAACGTCACATTAGCGGTCATGCCGCTGCGAAAGGCCGGCGGAACTTTTTCGGGAAGCACATCCACGGCATAAACATTCACGTTATTCACCAGTGTGCTCTCATATTTAATATGATAAACCTTGCCTGCAAAGATCTCTTTGGGATAAGCATCCAGTTGGATCTCCGTCTTCTGGCCGAGTTGGATCGAAGCAAGGTCGGTCTCATCCACCAGTGCTTCCACGATCAACCGGTCGGAAAGCACCACCACGGGGTCCGCTGTCGTCACGGTCTGACCCGGCTCGACGTTTTGGACGATGATTGTCCCGTCTAGCGGCGCGAGGAGCGGCGCCATTTTGTAGGCCTCTTCCCACCGCTTGACGATTTCAGGCCCCTGGGCCCTCGCCGCGTCCATCAAGGCCGCCCGGTCCGTGGAGCTCATCTGGGCAAGCACTTGGTCCTTTTTCACTTGCTCCCCCTCCTCCACCAAGACCTCTTCCACGCGGCCCGGGATCGGCGGTTTGATCTCCACGCGGTTATAAGGCTTCACGCTACCGGTCGCGGTCACCTTGACCTCCAGATCGCCTGTTTGGACCTTGACGGAACGGAGCGCTTGCAATGGCTCATTTCCATGCGAACAGGACGAGAACAGTTTCATCATGATGAACAGAACGATCAGCACCGACCCGATCTTCCACCCTTTTGATAAATTAGTGATTTGCATTCAGATCATCCTCCAAAGTTTTGCCCCGGATTACTTCCCAATTCGCCTGGGCATTCAGCACATCGGCAAGCCCTTGCACGTAATCATTCTCCGAATTATTCAGTTCCTGTTCCGCCGTATCGAAGTCCTGGAACGTCATCAGTCCGGAAGCATATTCCGAGCGGACGATCTCCGCCCGTTTTTGCGAAGCCTCAAGGAATTTCTTGAGGACCACAATATGATCGATCGCATTCGCGTATTTCACCCAGGCGTCCGCAAGCTGGGCGATGGCTTCATCCCGGGCGCTGACGGCAAGCGCACGCGCCGCGTCATAGTCGGCTTTGGCCTTACGGATCGCATTCACATTTTTTCCCCCGGTGAAGAACGGGACGATCACGTTCAGACCCCAGGAATGCTCGCTTTTCAAATTCGAGACCCGCTCGCCCGACTTCCCGTAATCCATGGTCCCGTTTATTTGCGGCCAGACCGCCGATTGCACGGCCACGATATTGGCTTTCGCGGATTCCGCCACTTTGACCAATCGTTGCACCTGCGGCAGATTGTCCGCGATCTCCCCGTAATCGGGCTCCATAACGATCGCCAACGGGACCCCCTGCTCAAGCGAGTCGTTGATCGTGACCGGCAACACGAATTCGCCGCCGGTCTCACGGGCGAGCCGAAGCGTTTGACTATTAATATAACGTTCCGCCGACTGGACATCAAAAGCGGCTTGGGCGGCAAGGGCCTCGGCCCGCAACGCGGAACCAAGGTTTTCACGTCCTGCTTCATAACGAAGCCGGACCATTTCCGCATTCTGTTTTCTCCGCACTAGGATCCCCTGGTTCACCTTCCAAAGGCGGTTCCATCTCAGAACATCCACATACGCCAGCTTCAAAGCGTTACGAACATTCGCGCTCGTCACCACATACTGGAACCTCGCCGCATCCAGATCCTTCCGGGCCTTGATAAAATTTCCGGTGGTCCCGAATCCATTGAACAACGACTGGCTTCCCACAAGGTCCAAAGAAAGATTATCCCTGAGCGCGCTCCCGCCTCCACCCGAGCCCGAAGAAGCATTGTTCCCGCCTCCGGAAAAGCCATTGCGGGAAACACTCCGCTGAAGATCTCCCTCAAAAGAAGGCAGGTAATCCCCAAAAGCGATATCGCGGCTTCTCGCGGTAGAGGTCACCACGTACCGGGCGCTCTGAAGATCAGGGTTGGATTGAAGGGTTTTCCGCACCAGCTGCGGCCACGTCACTATTTCAGGTTGAGGCCGATGCTGAATGTGCATTCCCGGCAAACGGAGCGTAAGACATCCGCCGAGAAGAAAGGCCGCCAGCACGATCATCAGTATTTTTTGCTGCTGTTTCATCTTTCTTCTTCCTAAGAGGGATCCTGTTTTTCAGATCAGTTCGATGGCGTTGACGAATTATTTTCCGTTTTTTTGCTAAGCAAAGCTCCGAGCAGTTGCGTCCCGGCCTGCGTTAAAACATCGCTCTGTGAAGCGCTTTGAGAAGTCCCGGATGAAGTCGCGGCAGGATATCCCGAGTAACTGCGGTGAGAATGTCTGCGAAAACCCGAGGACCCTGGATTTAAGAACGGCTGATCAGAGACCGGCTCCATCTGACCATAGGTCGCGGGAGACGTCGCCACCGGCACTGTGTTCTGCGTTGGATTGTAGACGGGCGCGACGGAGGCCGTTGCCGGGTAAGCGGAGGGAGGCGTGTAGGGCGCCCGAATATTTTGCCGCACTGCGGCCGCGGGCTCGATAGGAGATAGATTCGCCTGTTGAGCTTCCGGGAAAAGATCCACATTGATCGAGGATGCCAGATCTTTCTCGATCTTAATGGTCTTAGTCTCAATCTTGTGAAGCGGGGCCGTAAATTTTACGACATAATTTCCCGTTTTGAGCGCTTCGATCAAATAATGCCCGCTTTCGTCTGTCGCTGCGGTATTGACCACAGCCCCGCCGAGATCTGAGATCTCGACGGATGCGAGCTTTAAAGGCCTTGCGATCCGTTCGTCCCGGACGGTCCCCTGAAGACTCCCATAGGCCGGCCCGGAAAATAAGTTGTTCTTTAAGGAATAGATCCCGCCGGTGATCGAGATGATCCCGGCAAGAAGCGCGACCACAAGATTCATCATATGGAGATGCGAAGTCGGCGATTTGGGTATTGGATTTTCAGATGGACTCATAAAAACATGCTCCGTTTTCTATCTCATGATGCCTGTTTCAAGAAAGTTTTTTAACTAGCTTTTCAAGAATGCACAAATAGGTTAACCGTTCTTCGGCGGACAACGACTCAAAAAGGCTCAAAGTGGTTTCGCGACGTTCCCCCAGGATCTCTTTTACGATTTTCCGGCCTTTGGCCGTCAAATCGACGTAGACCAGCCGGCGGTCCTTCTCCGTTCTCCGCCGGTTCGCAAGCCCTTGTTTGACGAGACGATCGACCATCCCGGTGACGGAGGAAAACCCCATCTTCATATAATCTGCGAGTTCCCGCATCGAACATTCCCGCTGGCGCGATAAATAACGCATCACCCAGACCTGGGGAAGTGTGATGACCCCCTTGGACAAATAATTGGTTTCATGTCGGATCATTCCGCGCGACAACTGGGAGAAAAGTTCCATGGCGCGATCCGCGAACGCTTCCAGACTCAGCCGGCTCATAACCCCTCCATTAATTTAATACATGAATTATTCATGCCACGAAGTATATCAGATATTCCCACAAAGTCATGTAAAAAAACAGGGATTATCCGAGCTTCAGATCGCCGGTGAGATAAAGGAGGGCATGATGAGCCACGGCAAGGCCAAAAGCGCCGGTCACGGTCGGCGTACTGCCCAATTTCATGCGCTGGCGACCGCGATCGTTATCCTGTTCCGCGTTGAGGATCCGGGTCTTCTGGATGGGTTCCTCTGAGACCGGCGTATCGGAATAAATGCAGAAAATGCCTTTCTTGATCCCCCGCCGCCTCAAGCGCGAGCGAACATAACGCGCGAGCGGGCAACCGGTCGTTTTGAAAAGATCTCCCGCTTTGATCGAAAAAATGTTCATCCGGAGCGCGGCGCCCATGGAGGAGATCACGGGGATCTTTTTCTCGTGACAGTAAGCGAGGATCTGCGTTTTGGGATTCAGGGAATCTACGGCATCGATCACAAGGTCGGGTTTCCCTTCGACAATGCGTTCCATCGTTTCTTCGGCTGCGAATGCGTTCACCACATCGACCTTGCAATGGGGATTGATCTGGGCAATACGTTCGCGGGCAGCTTCCGCCTTGAGTTTTCCGAGATTGGGCGTAATGGCAAGTATGTGGCGGTTAAAGTTGGTGACTTTGATCGTATCAAAATCCACAAGTCTGAGGTGACGGACACCGGAACGCGCGAGAGCCTCGGTCGCGTAACTTCCCACCGCGCCGATCCCGATCACCACGACAAAAGCTTTTTTGATCCGCTCGACCTTTTCCTTACCGAGCAGGAGTTCCAGACAGAAAAGCCGTTCCATTCGCCCACACCGCTTTCTCTAAAGTGCCTTCTTCGATCCCTTTCGCGCGCACCGCAAGGTTATAAACTCCCTGAAGACTTTCAAAATATTTCTCGTCATGCGCGTCCGGACCGATCTGTTCCGGTTCCGTATAGGGAAAGTCCGTTTCAAGAAGCAGCCGGTCGAGAGGTACATTCCGCATCAAAGCGATCGACTCTTCGGTATCACGTTGGAGACTTTTCCATGAAAACGAGATATACGCCCCAAGGCTCAAGAAATCCCGTAACACCTGCTGAGAACCTTGGAAAGAATGGATCATAAAACGTGTCTTGGGAGGAAGGCTCCTTCTCAAAACATTCAAGAGATCGCTCCATGCCCGCACACAATGGATCGCGAGAGGCCGCCCCAAGCGTCCCGCGATCTCAAGCTGCTGGTGAAAGACCTCGGTTTGTCTCGCGAAATCGACATGGCGCGCCTTATCAAGGCCCGCCTCACCGATTCCTGAATCCGGCCTTCGTTTGAGAAATCCTTCCAGCATCACGTGCCAATCCGTCGGAAGTTTGTCTGCATACCACGGATGAACCCCAAAGAACGGCACAACCCGCCGGTCTGCCCGCGCAACCTCCTCCACCACCGGCCAATCATCCGGGCGGGTGCCATTACACACGAATTGCCCAACCTTAAAATCCTGCGCCAACTTCATAATGCTCGCGCGGATCGGCAGCTCTTTGATATCCTGTAAATGAAGATGCGTGTCAATCAACATGAGAGGATTGTATCCTGCTTAAGACATCCCGTCCACTTTCGAAGCGGATAGATCGCGGCCAGGATCGAAAATCATTGCAAAATGAACGATAAATCGGTATTTTGAAGACTCTAAAAGACCTGATTCAACCTTGAATGAATGAGGTATTATGAAACCGCTGCATCTGCTTCGTTTACTCTCATTATTATGCGCGCTGAATCTCATGTTAGCTCCCCGCTTATTGCTGGCAAGCTCCAATGCCCAACCTTGGGACGAACAGGAAGCCGAGAGAAACGCCCAGGAGGAAATAACCTCTGAGGAAAAATCAGCCGCCGAAGAATTGAGTTCCAGTGTCTATGGGCGGATCACAAGCATTGATCCGAATATAAAGGTCTTGTCTCTTCTCTCTACGGATGAGGTTGAAAACAAAGAGGAGGAAGATGACGATGAGGATGCCGCGCAGGACTATCACTTCACATCCGACACAACCCTCACAGGCATCGATGATCTAAGCGATCTCGCTCCGGGCGATTATGTGACCCTCGAGTATTACACTTTCCGGGATAAGAACAGGATCACCGAGATTAGTTTTGACAAACCGGAAGAGAATGAAAATAACACCCCGGAAGCGAAGGAAAAAACCCCCGGCGTCTTGGTGGGTTAACCAAATGCCACTTGCTTATAGGCGCCGATGTGATCCATGAGACTGGGCACAATAGACGCTGGAATAAAGAAGCCTGGAAAAATCAGAACTTAAAGAATGGGAAGGCAGCACCCTTCGTTGGAACCCTTACCTGACACTACAGCCAAAATCCTGAAAGCGTGGAAAGTGAAGCGGAGACTTAAGGAAGCAACTAAAACCAGCCCGTTTTCTTTTTTGCTGCCGGAACACTTTTCTGAGTTGGAACAACCGCGCCGCCAAGCACGTCCGTTGCCGCTCCCTGAGTCGTTTCCTGCGATGGATTTATCTGAGCCCCTTCTTTTTCTTCGGTAGTCTTGGGGATATCTTTCCTCGAAGAGCTGCTAAAATAATATTCTTCGGCGCCTTTTTCAAGCTGTCGGCTGATGATACCCGTCATTACGTTGTCTTTCCACTCACCGCGCCAGAAACAAACTTCGCCTTTTTTGGATGTTTGCATCGTCTCCCAGATCGTCGGCCCCGACTCTTGGACGGTCAAGGTATAATTGGTGGAGGTATAACCGATCTTATTGGAGCTTTCAGATGAGAACTTGTCATTTTGGAAGTTGAGCGTATCCTCCCCGAGCAATGCGCCTTTCTTTGACTGAGAATCGATCTTAATGCTCCAAGACGAGCCGTTGAGTTCGCCTTTTTTTTCTAAGATTATCTTGCGTAGGGCATCACGCGCCGCATCGTCTTTCTTGGAAGGACTTTTTGAGGGACTCTTTTTGCCGGTGAGTGTGGACAAAACATTTGACTCTGCGAAACACTTTTCGGCAGTGCCACTTACGAAAGCAACAAAAAGAAATATGCTAAAAACTACAGCCATAGAAGACTTTCTCATTTTTCGACCCTCCGTTGGGCCATAGGCTAGCATACAGCAATTATGATTTCAACACATTCGTACTGAAGACGTCTCGCGACACCAAGTAATTTTTCACCTGATCCGCATTGGGGTCCTTGGGAGCCAAACCTAAAAAGATCCGGAAATAATACTCGGCATTTTTTCTGTCCTCGCGCTGCTCCGCATAAATATAACCAAGATTATAGAGGGCTTTTGCGTCGTTGGGATTGATATCGACCGCCTTTTTAAACTCCTCGATCGCGCGATCATAGTTCATTTCCCCCGCATAGAAGACACCCAGATTGTAATGCATATCCCCCGTTTCTTTAATGAGGATCTTGTTCTCCCGGGCCATTTTTGAGAATTTCTTCGGAAGATTGTCCAACTGTCCCTCCAGAAACTTCCGTTCCTTCTTGAGCGTATCATAGGATTGGCTCAGGCTTAAAAAACTCTCCTGAAATCCTTTGTAATAAGCCACATCTTCTTCGAGTTTTTTAATCTGTCCGGCGCTGTCTTTAAATTCCAGGATTTTGTTTTCATTTTCTTGCTTGATCCTGGCGATTTCCGCTTTGCTGGCCGCCGCTTCGGCTAATGCCGCTTCAAGCGATCTTTTTAAGTCACCTGCTTGAGCTTGAACAGTTTTGTACGATTTTTCCAGCTCCTTGTGATCCCCAAGAAGTTTCTGGTTTTCGGCCGTCAGTGTCTTGTATTGATTCTCCACGTTCGTGAGAGTGTCTTTCTCGACGAGTAGCTGCTTGGCTTGAGCCATAATGTTGTCCCGGTCCGCCTCAAGTGTCTTGTATTTTTCTTTTAATGTATCAAAAAGTTTCTGGAGACTCGCTTTCTCTATTTTCTCTTCTTTGAGCTGCCGCTCAAGCGCGAATGTTTCTGCTTGCGCACCGCGAAAAGGGAACCAATAAAAAATGGTCCCCAGAAGGATGCCGATACCGAGGAGGAGCACAAAGGCGATCGGCCAAGCATGACGTTTGATGAACAGAAGGAGTCTAATCATGAGAAGTTAAGGAAAGTTTTTTCATAAGCTTGGTGATGGTGCCGGGCGAGTCCCCCGACCGTATTTTGTTATCTAGAGTCAAGGAAGAATACCCCCGGTAATCATTCAGGTTGTCTATAGGCTTTGAGGACTCACCGGTCATGAATTTTTCACCACCAACAATATGGGGCGTTAGAAGAACGATCACTTCTGTACGATCTTTTGCATTAGAACCTGATTTAAACAGACCTCCAAAAATGGGGAGCTTCGCAAAATAAGGCACTTGCGATTTGGTGTCCGTCCATTCATCTTTCCGGAGCCCTGCGATCACGACACTAGTCTGGTCCTTGACCATGACCGTTGTTTCCGCCTCGGACGTATCAATGATCGGGATCTTGTTCCCTGAGGCCGTCACCAGTGTATCCTTTACGCTCGAGATCGAAGGCTTGATCTTCAACGTGATAAAACCGTCGTCGTTGATGGTCGGCGTCACGGAAAGCTCGATGCCGACGTCCACGAAGGTCACGCTTTCCGCGACCGTATTCTGCCCCGTACTCCCTGTCGTGGTCGTAGAAGTGATATACGCCTGGCGTTCCCCGACATGGATCTTGGCCTCCTGATTATTCGTGACCGTAATGCGGGGACTTGAGAGCACTCGAGAATTTCCGATCGTTTGCAAAAATTTAAAAAGAACCTCATAGCCCCCATCCACTCCCGTTTGTCCCACGACCATATTTGAGGTCGGAAAAACCTTCCCGCCCTCTGGAGGACGAGTTGTGGGCGGGATATTGATAAAATCATCCACAAAACTGTTCCCCGTGCGCGCCAATGCATTGTTCTCGTGACTCCCCATCCATCCCTGCTGAAAACCCGGCAGGAGATTAATATCCTTGAAAAGACCTTCCCATTGGATCTCCGCATCAAAAGTGTCCAACAAGGCAACCCGGATGATCTTTGCAACGATCAGAACCTCTTTGGTCTTCTTATCCAAAGACTTGATAAGTTCCTCTATTTGAACCATGCGTTCCGGATAAGCCTGAACGATAATCTGATTCGTGCGCTCATCTGCCTGGACGGTCCCGGTGCCTTTATCGTTAAGTTGCGGTCTCAATCTCTCTTCCACTTCCTTCACTTTGGCATACTGAAGAAAAAAAGATTTGATCACTCTTTTTTTGTCCAAGCTGTTGATCACCTTTTCGATCTCGGCCATATTTTCCGGCGTTTCCATCACCAAGACCATCCCGGACTCTTTATCCACCAGGATCCTTCCGATCTCACTTTTGAACACCTCGATCGCCGCAAAAACATTGTCCGGAACAGCATACTGGAGATGGAAGATCTTGACTTGCCGGGCATCGGAAAAATTCCTCCCATATTTCGTTTTATACTCCGCGTCGGTCATGATCTGATAGATCTCTCCCGTTTTGTCATAGGCCAGCCCGCTGCTTAAAAGAATGATATCCAACACATCCTTGATAGGAACATCGTTCAGAACGAGGAACAAGCGCCCCGAAACCGCCTTGCTGATGACCATGTTCAATTTGGCTCGTGTCGCCAAAAACCGCAAAGCCTCCGAAATTTCAATGCTCCGGAGATCGAGGGAGATCCGATCCGAAGATACAACGGCCTCTTCCGAACCTTCTTCCTTCCCTGCCGGAGCCACCGGACTGAATCCCTCGATGGGCTTCGCTTCCTTTTTTGCCGCATCTTTCGGAACATCCATGGCTGCAAATACGTTCGCAACACCCACGAGCAGGACAAAGCTCGAAAAGATCAGAACCGCATTTTTAACTGTCTGTTTTATTTTCATTTTTGAAATCCGATCCGTTAGCGTAATTCCGACTCTTTATCCTTATAACCCAAAATCACCTTGTCCTTGAAGATCGTCACAACCCGGACCCCGTTCGCCATGGACTGCCCTCGCTTCATGAAAAACGTCTTGTTAAGCTTCGTATCTTCAATCATGGCTTCCGGGTCATTCGACCAGGCGATCCCGACCAATGAAAAATCTTTGAAGGGATCCTCCTGCGGGACTCCTTCATCCGCCGCTTTTTCCTCTACCACTTTCGTCTCAGGCTGCACCGGAACGAAGATGTTCCGGCCTTTTATTTTTTCTAAATAATAAGAAACGCTCTGCAAACCCGTAACCGGCGCCGGTATGTCCAGCGTTACGGCATCGGGTGTCAGGATCAAATTGGCCGCACTCTTGATCCCCTTGGCCATTTCGAAAACACTGTAGCCCGTATAAATCGCCACAAGAACGATCAAGACCTTCAAGACGACATTGATCCGCTCCAAGCCATGGGCACTTTGGGAGAACCTCTTCAGCGAAAACCATTGTTTTACCGAAGTGCCCTTCCAAAAATCCAGGCGTCCCTTGAACGCGGGAAAAGAAAACCATTTCTTCCCCTCGCGCTTTGCGCTTTCAACGCGCACCGACGCTTGTTTCGGGTTTTCAATGAGCTTTAATAGCTGCTTTTCTGGAGTAAGGGACTCGTTCGTTGCCATCCTGTTTTCACATCCTCTTGGATAAGCTCCTCGATGACTTGAGAGTCTACGACGAGTTTGTTCTTGAACAGCAAGGTTTTCAAGGCCCGATGGCAAAGCATGGTCACCTGCCGGGGGTGTCCCCCTGTCGCTTCATAGATGCAATACAAGGCATCCTCCAGGAAAATATTCATATCGGATTCATATCCCGCCTGTTTGATCCGGAAGAAGATCATTTCCTTCATTTCCTTAAAATCCAATGCCTCCAGTTTTCCTTTATAACTGATCCGATCAAAAAAATTGGCGATCTCTTTGATCTTAGACTGCAGTTCAAGTTGGCCTAACAGCACCAATTGCAGCAATTTAAACTCATTCGTTTCATAGTTTAAAAGAACCCGGAGATTTTCGAGCGAGGACTCGCTCAACTTCTGCGCTTCGTCCACGATCAAGATCACCGTTTTGCCTTCGACCACGGCCTTTTGAAAAAGGAATCTTTCGAGGGCCTCCCTTAAGGACAGGATCGACATATTGTCCGTGATCGGAATCCCGAAATTTTTAGAGATGCAGCTTAAGAATAGAACGGGATCATCAAAGGAAGGATCCAGGATCATATGGAACAGGCAGTCTTCCCGGTTTTTAAGCTCTTGAATGAGTTTCCGGGAGAGCGTTGTTTTCCCCGTCCCGACGTCCCCTAAAATGACCCCCAACCCGCGCTTGAGGCGGAGTTCGATCAGGATATTGGTCAACGCCGCATCGTGGGCCTTCGATAAGTAGAAGAAATCAGGGTCCGGACTTGTCGAAAAGGGTTCCTTCTGAAATCCAAAGATTTTATAGTAACTCATGCCCGTTCCCTCCGGACAATTTCTTCCGGATCAACGAAAGCGGATACCCCTCGTTGACCAGGCGTGAAATGGTCTGAAACCGGTGCTTGACCTGCTCCCCGTCATAGAGGCGTTTATTGCCGACCTTACGCACAATGTCAAAAAGTCCCAGACAAGTGTAATAATTGATCTTGGAATAAGGGATTTCAAATTTTTCCCCGATCTCCTGGGCGCTCAGACACTCCACAATATCAGTCTTCATAATTTCCCCTCATGATTGACTTCGGATACGTTTTCGGCACTTAAAGTAACTACCTTAAGTACTTTAAACACCTCCCGGACTTCGCAACTTATTCATTTAAAAAAGGATGAGAGCGAAGAAAAAATGCGCCCCTTGAGGCCGAGGAAAATTTCACGAATGAATTGCTCGCTTTACGTGATAAATTATTAGCTGACAAGCCTCCGTTTCATCAATACAATGAAGCGTTTGAATCCTTAGTCATCAGAGGAAAACGCGTTTTCATGGATCCCATTGTATTAGCGTTTTTGACCGTTACATTTTTTGCCGTCGCCTTCGCCCTTTTCCTGGCCCATGGCCTCGCCAAAAAAAAAGCGACCGTGAGCCTCTCCATCCCCGCCGTCTCTAGAGAAACTTCACAGGATCTTGAACAGGAACTCAAAAAACACATCTCGGGAAATTCCCAGCACGTTAGCGCCCTCACGAAAAAGATCGCCTCTGTAGTCACCGCAGAAGTTGAGAAAAAAGTCATGGAGAAAACAACCGAGATCAACGAACACTTCACGCACTTACTCGAAGAAAAAGACAAGTCCATCAACTTCGTTGAAAAACAATTCCAAGTGGTAAGTGAGCGCTATCAGAAACTTGACACCTCGTTCAAAGAATTAGGGGAAGAAAAGAAACAGACTGAAGAGGTCGTCCGTTCCATGGCCGAAGGCGTGATCATGGTAAACAAAAAGGGCGAGATCATGCTGATGAACCCGGCCGCCGAAAAATTATTGGGGGTAAAGAAGGAAGACAGGATCGGCCAATCGATTTTAAACGATCTCAAAGAAGAACAGTTGGTCAGTTTGGTGCAACAACCGGCCGATTCGACAAAAAGCAAAGAAATCGTGGTCCAAAGTAAAAGTGATCAAGTAAAAAAAGTGCTGCAGGCCAGCAACGCCGTCATTGAAAGCGAGGACGGCAAGACCGTGGGTTTCGTCTCTGTGATCTCCGACGTCACGAAGCAAAAAGAACTGGAAGCCCTTAAGAACGCCTTCCTGACCAGCATTTCCCACGAACTTCGAACGCCCATTACCTGCATTAAGGGATCCCTCCAGATCCTGTGCGATAGCTCGATCAACAAGCTGACCCCGAGTCAGGAAAAATTCGTCACGATCGCCCTCAACAACGTCCAGCGGCTTTCCCGGCTCATTAACGACCTTTTGGATCTCTCAAAGCTCGAAGCAAAAAAATTTACTATCAAACCGGCTCTCTTTCGCGTCAGTGACCTTGTCTATACCCTCGTCAACGAATTCGGGGCTTGGAGCAAAACAAAGGAGATTACGATCCAGGCGGAGGTTGACGAATCGCTGGAGATCGAGGCTGATAGGGACCGGATCGGCCAGGTGCTAACCAATCTCATCGGCAACGCCCTGAAGTTCACCCCTAACGGCGGAACGGTCACGATCATAGGAAAACCTGCTACGAGCCCCGAAAGGATCGAACTCGGCGTCCGCGATAACGGCCCGGGGATCGCCAAGAAAGATTTTCAAAAACTTTTCGAAAAGTTCTCGCGCATCGAGTCCAAGTCGATGCAAGGGGTGAGCGGCACGGGGCTCGGTCTTACCATCGCCAAAGAGATCGTAGAATTGCACGGCGGAAAGATCTGGGTGGAAAGCCAGGAAGGAAAAGGAAGCTACTTTGTTTTTGAATTGCCGATAAAAGCCCGGTCCGACAACCCCCCGTCACAATGATTCTTGATTTTTCTTATCCGGCGCGGTTCTCGCCTTTCTTTCAAGAGCACTGATCCGCTTACTGAGTGCTGCGATCTGTTGCTCCACCCCATCGAATTTTCTCAGACAATATTCTTCGGTGGATATGGGGGCGATCACACCATCCTGTTTCACAAAGGTCATATCTTTCGGAGCGCGGAAGATAAGCCCGCCCTCCACCTTGACGATCTCGTACTTCGGGTTTGACTCATCGGGCTTTCTCTCGAGAACCTGCACGTCTTCCATTTTTGCGTAAGCCGCAGGAACCGCCGAAATTAGAAGGGCGAAGATCCCTCCTATTAGCCATGCCATCTTCCGGATAGTAGTTTTTTTGAAATTCATTTTGGGCTCAACAGGTTTTTTAAAGTATGCTATCATTTCTGCGTCAAAGAAAGGACTACCCATGAACATGAAAAAGAAACTTTTTTGGATCATTCCTTCCCTTATGTTGATGTTGCCCTGCCCCGGATGGCTTTGTGCTGAAAATACGGCTAATTATATCGCAGAGGGCAACCAATTGGCGAACAAAAAACAATACGCGGAGGCCATTGAACAATATCAAAAGGTCCTCAAAGTAAACCCCAAAAACAACCGGGCAACCCTCCTGATCAGCCTTTGCTATGCCGAGTCCGGAGACCTGGACAAGGGACTCTCCTACGCTCAACTGACTGCCAAAAATGATCCGTCTTATATTTCATTCTATAATTTGGGCCTTATTTATTCGGCTCGCAAAGACTCCGATAAGGCTCTTGAAGCCTTTGACCAAGCGCTCGCGATCAATTCCAAGAGTTTTGATGCGGCATATCAGAAGGGATTGGTGTATACGAACCTCAAACAATACGATCAAGCGATCCTCTTTTATCAAAAAGCCCTAACGCTCAACCCTTCCTTTGATAAAGCGCATCTTGCTCTTTTCGGCATTTTCCTGGATCGGGGAGACAGGAATTCCGCTTTGGCGCAGATCGAGGAATTTCGAAAAATGAAGAAAACCGCTATCGCTCAGGCGCTGGAAACCCGGATGAAAAGACCGAACACGGTCTCTTAGGGAATACCGGCCATTGAAATGGTTGCGGTGCATTTAATAACGCTAGAGCCTTTGGCTGTGGGCTGAAGTGAATATTTCTCGACCCTGCAAAAAAGCTTTGCGTTCTCAATAGCATAAAAGAAGCCTATCAGCTGATCCATCTGCCCCTCACATTCGAGACTGACGCGATAAACATTGCGTTCCTTTGTCTCACCCGCGCCAGGTTTTGAGTAAAGCAAATTGACGGAAGCCTGGCTGGCAAGTTCCTGGACCTTCTTCAAGAGTATGAGAACCCCATCTTCCGACGACTTGGAAGGCGATACATACGCCGCATAATGTTCAGCCTCTTTCATCATTTTCTCTTTTTGGCCAAGGAGATGGATACTTCTCTTGATATTAGTCTCCACATCATGGGTTCGCTGATCCAGGGACTGAAGGTTTTTTCGAATGGGGCTCAGGACAAGTTGATCTGCGGCCACCCCGACCACGGCAATGATCGACAAATACAAAATGATCTTTTCCCGCGGCGACAAATGCTGGAAAAATCCAACCAGCTTTTTCATGTCTATAAGTTGCATCTTAGATTCCTCATTCTTTTCTCAGGGAGGCTGTAATTTCAAAGTCGGAAATCTCTTTTCCCTCCTCGACACGCCCCGTAATGTATTTTGTTTCAACGTTTTTAAAGAGCTCGGAATTCCCCATTTCGTCGACCAATGTGAAAATAGAAGGCTTCCCGTACGCAGACCCCTTGAGGCTGACCTTCTTGCCTGCTTCGAATTTAAAATCGGTCAGATAAAGGTCCGACGAGATGAGGGAAGAAATCTCCGTTAAGACTTCCAGCGCCGTCCCACGCATCGTCAAGTACGTTTTGACAGCGCGGACCCTCGCATAAGCATCTTCCAGCACCCTGGCTTCCTTTTTGATCGGTTCATAACGCGCTTCAAGCTGTTGGAGACGGACCGTTTTTGAGTAAATATGGCTCGCCACTAAAAAACACGACAACCCCAGGAGAATCATCGTTAAAATCCCGGAACTGATCACCTGTTTTGACCGCTCGATCATGACCCGGTTGAATTTACTTTCTTCGGAACTCAGATCCACCTTCAGGTCATCCACAAGAAGACCCGGTGCAACCGCCGATAACAAGGCCACATTCTGCCCCACTTGCTGCTCTCTTAATTCTGGAGAAACGGGCAGAACTTCCAGGTCTGAAACTTGTTTGACCGACATATTGAAAGTTTCTCGAATGGACGAAGCTAGATCCTCCAATCCCTGCGTAGCCCCCCCGAAAATAATATGAGCCGGCATCAGATCAATGTTTTCGCTTTGATAGGTATCGAAAGACTTTTTAAGTTCCTCGATATAGCGGACAGAATATCCTTCTAGGGCTGCTTCAAAATGGCGCGCACCGATGGAAATACTGCGAACGAAAAGAGCCGCACCATGGAACACGATCAAAAATTCGGAAGTGGTCGAATCGACCTGAAGAATACAGACCGGGAATCTTTCGTTAGCAAGGCTCGTGTCCTTCCAAAAAAAGCGTGCGATGGCCTCCGGAGCAAAGACTATCTTTTCGATCCGGAGATTAAGCTGGGAAGCAAGTTCGTAGTACTTCATGACAACGTTCCGAGGCACAATGATGAATAGAACCTTTGTGTAAACGCTTTTGAAAACACCCAGGTTGATATAGTCGATAATGATCTCATTCCGGGAATAGGGTGTATGCCGCGATGCCTGCAGGCTCAGGATCTCACTGATCTCTTCCGGATCGCGGGAGGGAATTTCGATATTTCGTGTCACGACAACATTGGAGGAAATAAGACCGATCACCCTGGGACGTTTGAGATGAAGGCCCCCAATAATAGGACGAAGACGATCCCCCATTTCTTCCTCAGGAACTCCCATGCTGCTAACGCTATAAAACTGTTCGACCTGTTTGTTCCCGAGAGCTTTCGATGCCAAAACCGTCAATTTGACTTCTTGTTCCTGCAAGTTAAAGCACAAGCATTCTTCGCCGCCTGCGGCTGCAGAAACTTTTTTCCCCTTGAAAAGCCCACCCCGGGGCCACGGGATCTTCCATCCCTTAAAAAATGAACCTATGGGTCCAAAGTTAAATTTCACATTTACTCCTTATGACACATTCCGGTTTTTTTGCGCCACGTGTCCCAACTCCAGCGGGGTCATTCGCCGTGGAACCCCCACCGACCATGATAAGATCTTTCCCGCGATATTCGCGATCGCATCGATCTCGAGAGCCTGCTGCTTGCGAGGTATTGCCGCAAGACTCCGGATGCGAAAATTATGAGAATTAACCCCAAATCGCCCCGTTGCAACGGTCTGGTTCAAAAAATTGATTTCGTTAGGGGTCAGTTCCACGCGCTTTCCAAGCTCCGCCCCCCAATCCCCGGCTTGATTGAAAACATTATCATCCTTGGTACCCTGTTCCCGGTCGGCCCCCGTTCGAAAGAGCATGATCTTATCGGCAAGAACCTCATCCATCCCAAGCCCTATTAAAACTTCCCGGGGCGCCGTATTGATATTGACCACCCCCACGCCATAGACCGTTACAAAAGGCTCCACTTTCTCAAAAATTTCAGGCGTCATGCCGCGAACAAGAAGCAGTTCCTCGATCGATTCGAATTTTTCATCTTTGGATTCGTAAGGAATTTCCAAATCCTCGTAATAATCATCTTCAGCCCCATATTCGGGATGTGAAAGCGAATTGTCCGTATCTCTCCAATCCACCACACTATAGGCTATCATGTCCGCTAGTTCCTGTTCGGCGCCGCCCACTTTCTGAAAAAAGGTACTGAGGACATTGGGATCAAGCATATTGATGTTGATCTTTCCTTCCTCATCCTCTACTCCATAGTGGGTTTTGAGTTCTCCACCCTTTGTATCCCGGTAGGGATAGGAGATCGTATAAGTGGCCTCTCCCACCGCAACATTCGAAAAATCCTTTTTGCCGCTTGTATATGTATCGTTCAAAGAATGATAACCTTCATCGGCTTCTTTTTTCTGCCGGAGCCGGTAAAGCACTTGAGAAATTCCCACTTCCGAAACGCCGCAAAGCCAATCCCTCCGGTCGAGCCGGTCCGCCAAAGAGATCTTCTGGCGGACATACTCGCCTATCGAGACCGAAAGGATGGTGAGTATCGCTATCATCCAAAGCGTTACAATAAGCAAACTACCGCGTGATCTCTGCGATGGGTATCGCAATGGTCCTTTCAAATGCATGCGGCTCCTCTCCCCGGGCACAACTGAATTCAACTTTCACTGCAGAAGGAATCTCTCCCCCGTTCCCCAAAGAATCCCATTCCGGGACCCATTCATATACCTTCTCGGCCTTACGATAAATAAAATACTGGAATTTTAAACCGGAAACACCCTCCAGCACTGCTGTCGCTTTTTCTTCTTCTCCCGGCTTATAGATCTGACCCAGATTCTCCTGCCTTCGCGCAAAGACCCGGCGTGATTCGTCAAAAAAATAACTGACCCGGCCGATCCCCCTATTCAACGGCACCCTCTTATCCAACCCGATGCGAGACGGGAAACTCAAAAGCGTTTCTTTTCCGTTAAAAGGAATTCCTTTAAAAATAATCTGGCTAGAGATCTCGCGATCGAACCTCTCAAGAAAAATACCGACATCTTCAGCAATTTCGGAACGACTGACCCTGCGCATCATATTCATGGCGCTTCCGAACATGGCGTACAGAGACATGCCGATCAACGCCATAAGAGAAACGACCACCAATAATTCCACCAAAGTAAAACCAGCCTCCCTTTTCATCTTACTTGTCCCTCACCTTCATTATGGCCCCATACCTGTCCAGACGATTCTCCTGACCGCCCTCCCGCCACAAAACTTCTAAGCGAGCAAGGTACAGTTCGGTAAGCTTCTCCTTCTGCTGGTCGATAGTGGCTTTCCATTGGTAGGATCGGGTCTTTCCCTCAACGGTTCCCTGGGTAGGACTTACATCCGGAAAATCTTCGGCGAGAATGGATTCTTTGATCCCCCACATCTTCTGTGCGGCCCAGTTCTGGACCTCCAACCTGTTGGCATAGCGTCCGTACACGGCACCGCTCAGCAAATTGGCCTGGGTAATGAAAACGGTCGCCAAAGCCAACAAGGACACTGTGATCAAGACCTCGATCAGGGAAAAACCCCGCGATCTCTTTTTAGTCCCAGTTGGTGATATCATCGGCCGTTCCGCTTTGACCGTCTTTCCCTATGGAATACAGATCGTAGTCTTGCGTCCGGTGCCCTCCCGGACATTCATATTTGTACTCCCTCCCCCAAGGGTCTATGGGCTTTTTTTCCAAATAAGGCCCGTTCCAATTCCGTGCATCCCCAGACTTGGCGAGGAGGGCATTAAGCCCTTCGCTTGTGGAGGGAAACGACCCATTATCCAGTTCGTAAAGTTTGAGAGCGGTAGCGATATTCGAACGGATATCAGCCTGCGCCGCCTGGATCCGCGCTTGCTCCGTTCTTCCGGAGAGTCGCGGCAACACCATCGCCACAAGCGCTCCAATGATGATCACGACCAGCATCAGCTCAATGAGCGTGAATCCCGCACGGGACTTTAAGAAGCGCCGTTGATGTAAGTTTTCCATTTTTCCTCCATTTCCTTAACAGTGCGCATTTGGGTGGGATAGGCAAAAGGCAAGGCGGCTCCGATGCTTTTCCCATCCCTGAGTTGACGACAGAAAAAAATGAAACTATCCGAACCGAATTTCGCGATCAAAAAATCGACGATGGAAGCCGCCTCAACATAAAAAATCTCGACCGCTGGTCGGGCGGAGATATTTCTGACATCTATGGCCGTCAAGTCCTCCAGGGCATATCCTCTCCCTGTCTCGAGATAGCCTCGCATGATGGAACGCACCACGTTCCGTTTTGCGGGCTCTTCCCACTGCGCCACTCCCTCGTCGAGCCAGATAGGCACTTCTCCCTGAAATCCCACATAATCACGGAATATTAAGTGGGTAATTTCGTGCGGTAAAAGAGCTTCTAAAAAATCTTTTTTCCATTCATAACTTACGATGCTCTTTTGATTATAATTGGCATATCCCTCAGACCACTCCGCCTTCCCGGAATTTTTAAGAAAATCCTCTTTTGTTTTATAAATGTAGATCTTAGCTCTATCGCCCCATTGCCAAAAACCGGAGCGACGTTCATACCCGAGATCTTCACCGATCTTTTTATAATATTGTTCTGCCTTCTTGAGTACCTCTTGAGCGAAAGGCTCATCGCCAAAATGGAAGACGATAAAATGGTCCCCCCGGATTTCTTCCCAGGGCATCTTTTCCGGACCCAATGCCACCAGCAGCGCCCAAGAGAACAGAATGACCCATCCTTGAAATAATTTCTTTCGATCCATCATGTTTTGCTATTTCACCATCATGTTGATTTCAAACATGGGAAGTAGCATGGCGATCACGATAAATCCGACCACCAGCCCCATCCCCAGGATCATAAGAGGCTCCATAAGCGATGTGATGATACGGGTCGCTTCATCGGACTCACGCTCATAAAAGTTCGCGATCTCCCCTAAGGCCTCGTCAAGTTTTCCTGATTCTTCGCCCACGCTTAGAAGATTGGTCATGAAATTCGGAAAACTTTTTGATTTTTTTAAACTCTTCCCGAAAGATCCGCCTTCCTTGATGTCCTTCAAACATTTGAAAAGCTCATCCCTGAGAACCGGGCTGCTCACGACAGGCGCCGCGGTCTGGATCGCCTCAATGATGGCAATGCCGCTCTTGATCAAAAGTTCCAGAGTCCGTGTAAACCGTGCGATCTGGACCTTGAGCGTAAACGACCCGACAACGGGCAGTCCCAGGATAAAGCGGCTCATGGCAACACTTTGCTTGGCATTTTTTTTCCGGAGCCGCAGGATTACCAAGATGGCACCCACGAGTGCGATCCCCCAGACCCAAGGATCCCGGACCCACGTACTTACCTGAATCAGTATCTTCGTTGGAAGCGGAAGCTCTCCGCCCATCCGCGCAAAAACTCCTAAAAGCCGCGGCATCACAAAAGCCAGCATGAAAATGATCGTTCCGGTGCCCGTAACGGCCATAAGCGCCGGATAGATCAGGGAAGAACGCACTCGAGAGAGAATCTCCTCTTGTTTCTGGCGGTATTCCGTAACACGCAGAAGAGATTGATCCAAATTCCCGCTGAATTCACCGGCCGCTACTAAAGCAATATATAACGGGGGGAAAAAATCCGGATATTTACTTAGAGATTTTGAAAACGGTGCTCCGTTCTTTACATCGTCGTAGATCTGGCCCAGCATTTTCTTGAAAACGGGATTTTCAGACTGTTCGCTAATGATCCCGATCGCCTTAAGGATCGGAACTCCGGAACGGATAAGGCTCGACAATTGTCTTCCGAAAGCCGTGATCTCTTTTCCCTTGATCCTTCCTCCCAAAGACATTCCGGACTTGGACTTCATTCGCTCCGCGAAAGAAACTCCGGAAACGATGTCCTCTTTTTCTTCCTTTTTTCCGGCAGTCGTCTGCTCGACCCGCATCGGGATATGCCCGAGCTGGCTCACTTTTTCGACGGCTTCTTCCTCGCTGGCAGCCTCGATCAATCCTTCGATGGTTTGGCCTTGTTTTTCTTTTGCTCGATATTTAAAAGTCGTCATTTTTCGTTCTCATAGTAGGTTGGGATACGCTTTATCTTTTTCCGCCCGGGGCTCCGAACGGAACTCTGTCATCAAGTAACCTCTTCTTGGATGAATTGAGACAATTTAGCCCGGTCGGCTCCGGAAAGATCCAGAAAACACAACGAAATGTCATAATACCCTTTTTCTTCCGATTCCACGACACGAACCGTTTTCGCATAGCATCGGATGGTGTTTTTATCCAGGGGAAGTTCGATTTCCAATTCCAGGACCGAGCCCACCTTGGGCTGTTCGGGCGACGCAAAAACAAGTCCACCGGCACTCAGATTTTTAGTCACGCCATATTGGTCTATTTTAAAATTCTTTTTTTCAAGTTCCACGGCGCCCAGGACCCGATGACGGATGCTCACTTTAACATCCAATCGCATAAAGGCACGTTTCTCTACCCAACGGCCTTCTTTTTCTTCTGAGGTAGGACTTTCCGAGGATTCCGGTTTCAACACAGGAGACGCCGCCTCTGAAGGATGGGTTGCCGCTTTTTCTTCTTCGCTCAGGATCTCATCAGGCGCGACTTCGATGATCTCTTCCGGGGTCGTGTACCCTGCGATGACTTTTTGCCAGCCACTTTGCCTCAGAGTATGCATCCCTTGCGAGATCGCGTAACGGCATATGTCGCTGGCAGGTACCCGTTTCATGATGAGTTCGCGTATATAATCGTCGACAAGGAGAATCTCAAAAATGGCAACACGTCCCCAAAATCCCGTGGAATTGCATTTCTCACAACCCTTTCCCCTGTAAAGCTTTACGTCATCCATGGAGGGTAACCCGAGCTCTTTGACGATCTTCACTTTGATCTCATCGTGTTTTCCCTTGTCCTCTTCTTTGCAATGCTCACAGATCGTGCGTACCAAACGCTGGGCAATAAAGGCCTCCACGCTCGAGGCGACCAAATAAGGTTCCACGCCAATGTCCACCAACCGGGTAACGCCGCTGGCCGCGTCATTGGTATGCAGTGTGGAAAAGACCAGGTGTCCCGTAAGCGCGACACGCGCTGCGGTTTCAGCCGTCTCCAAGTCCCGGATCTCCCCCACCATGATCACGTCGGGATCATGGCGCAGAATACTCCTCAATCCCCTTGCGAAATCAAGACCGATCGAGGATAGCACTTGGATCTGGGTGACGCCTTCCATTTCATATTCAACCGGATCTTCGATCGTGATGATCTTGCGTTCATCGGTATTGATCATGCTAAGACAGGCGTAAAGTGTCGTCGATTTACCGCTCCCGGTCGGTCCCGTGATCAAGATAATGCCGTGCGGTTTTTCGATCAATTTCGAAAAAAGATCCGTCTCCTCTTTGCTCAATCCTAACTTTTCAAGACTGAAAAGCCGGGTCATGGGAAGAAGCCGTATCACGATGCTTTCCCCGGAGGGCGTGGGGATGGACGAAACGCGAAGATCAATGGTATTACCCGATATTTTTACGATGGCGCGACCGTCTTGCGGAAGGCGCTTCTCGATAATGTTGAGATTGGCCATGATCTTGATCCGGGACGCGATGGACAGGATAAATTGTTTGATCTCGGGAGGCATATTGGTGTTATAAAGAACGCCGTCAATGCGGTAACGGACTTTGACCTTGCCGCGATAGGGTTCAATGTGAATGTCCGTGGCTCTTTTCTGGTTCGCATCCATCAGGATCTGGTTCACCAGCTTGATCACGGAGGCATCTCCGGCAAGCTTTTCGATCTCTTCTACTTTTTCGGTCGCTTCCGCGGTGACCGTTGCCTGCTTTTCCGAGGTGGTCGTCGTCTGGAGGATCTTCTCGATCGTTCCCGCTCCCAAACCGTACCACTTCTTGATCCCATCGAGAATATCCTGCTCCCGAGCCAAGACCATGACGATTTCGTAGCCCACAACGGTTTGGACGGCATCTTGTGTTCTGATATCGAAAGGGATGGATACCGCGACGGTCATCTTCCGGTTTTCAAGTTTGATCGGCAAGAACCGGTAGTATTCGGCGATCTTCAAGGGAACGCGATCGATCGCGCTTTTTTCGACCCCGAGTTGGGAGCCCTCGAGTTTCTCCAGCTTGAGTTTAGAGGCATAGATCTTTAAAACAACATCTTCCGTGACAAGACCCTGTTGGATCAGAAGAGCCCCGAGTCCGCCGACTGTCTGTCCGGATTTTTTTAGAAGGGGTCCCAGGATATCGCGTGTCACGATCCCCTGTTCCATAAGCGCTTCTGACAAAATCGAATCTAAATTCGAGCTCATTGATGATTCCCCGCTCACTGTTTCGGAAACCGCCCTTTTAAAACTCCGAAAAAAATTCCGCTTATTGACCCGCCGGAAAAGTCCTTGTTTCTGCCTGAATCACCGGACGGCGTATCCTCTATGTTATCGGCATCCATCCAGTCCTTCTCAACCGGAATTCATAGCCACGAAGCGTCAGGGAACCAAAGGCCCGATCATGTAAAATTCTTCCTCACCCCGTTTATCGCAATGTCCCGACAGGATCGCTTCACAACCTTGGATCGTTTCTTCGATCGGAACATAAAAGCCTTTTTTCCCGGTATAGGCCTCGGCGACCGTAAAGGGCTGGGTCAGAAAATTCTGAAGTTTCCTTGCCCGGTCGTAAATCAGGCGGTCCGCGGGAGAAAGCTCGTCGAGACCGATCACGAGAACGAGCTTGCGCAATTCTTCATATTTATAAAAAACGCGGAGCACCTCTTGAGAAACTTGATAATGCCGGTCCCCGACCACTTCCGAATCTAAATTCGCGCAAGAAGACTGCAAAGGATCGATCGCCGGATAAAGTCCCAACTGTACGCGTTCGCGCGAAAGAACCATGAGAGAATCAAGGAATGTAAAAATGGCTACCACCGCGGGGTCTGTAAGATCGTCCGCCGGAACGTACACAGCCTCCACGCACGTCACAGAACCCGAAAGCCCATCCCCGCTCCGGATGCGTTCGTGGAATTCACTGGCTTCCGAGATCAACGTAGGCTGATAACCTGTCTCGGACGGCACGCGACCCAAAAGGGTCGAGATCTCGGCCCCTGCCTGAATGAAACGGAAAACATTATCCACGAAAAGCAAAACGTCGTGATTTTCTCTTTGTAATGTTTCCGCCATGGTCACACCCGTCATCGCGACGCCATACCGCGCGCCGGGAGGTTCGTTCATCTGTCCGAACGCGATCATCGTTTTGGGAAGGATCCCGTGATTGTGGAGCTCCCAAAAAAGCTCATTTCCTTCACGGATACGTTCTCCGATTCCCACAAAAACGCAGGTTCCTTGATGTCTTGTAACGATGTTGTGAATGATCTCCAGCGTGATGACGCTCTTCCCGAGCCCCGCGCCCCCCAGAACTCCCGTTTTACTTCCTTTGACTAAAGGAAAGAGAAGATCGATGATCTTGATCCCTGTTTCCAGCACTTCAAATTTGCTTGCCGTGATCGCTTTGGGCCGCAACGTTGTTTCGAGATTGTTCCGCCGGATCGATTTATATTCGCTCGCCAAGATGGGACCCTTTTGGTCGATGGGTTGTCCTAATACATTGATCGCCCGGCCATACATCGCGTCTCCGACGGGGACCTGGATAGGATGTCCCAACGAAATGGCCTTTGCATTGCGTTGAAGGTTTTGCGTCGAATTGATCGCGATGCAACGGGCCACCCGATTGGCCCTGTGTTCCGCTACTTCCAAAAATATTTCCTTATCATCGATCGTGCTGACCTTGAGAAGTCCGTAAATGGAGGGAAGCTCCTCGATCGATTTGAATTTCACATCAACCACAGGCCCCTGGACCGAAATAACGCGTCCGAACGGCTGGTCTTTCTTAGGATTATTCGGCATAGAGCGCCCTCGCGGCAAAAAGTTCCCTCATGCTCTGATCGATCACTTCATGACGGAACTTAAAATACTGAAGCCGCAGTTTTTGGTTAAGCTCTTGGATCTTTTGAGTGGCCTCTTCAAGATGAGTGAAACGCGCTCCCATCTCCGCCAAACGGCTCATGCCGAAAATATCTCCCAATCTTTGTCCCACCCAAAGAAAAGCGAGATATTCTAAAATGCTGACGAGGGAGGACTCGAAAATAAACTGGGACATATCGGCCGGTTTATTCCCCTCCGATTGGAGCCCCGTCAATGGAAGAAGAGAGGCCGCTTCGATCCTGTAATTCACAAGCGAGAGCGCCCTGGGGTAAACAACCTGGATCCCTTCAAAGTGTCCCTCTTGTAGCTGTTGAAAAAGATAGTCCCTTAATTCATAGGCCTGCGGATACCGCGCATCATCGACGATCCCGGGATAACCCGTAAAGGATATTTTGCAATGCCGCGCATAGACTTTGCCCTGTTCCCCCACGACCACTAAAATTCCTCCGCGCTCTTTCAGGATGCCGAGAGCGCCGTTCACGACCCGCGTGTTCAACCCACCGAGAAGCCCTTTGTCTGAAGTGACGGCGACCACGGCTACGCGCCCTTGGGAAGAACCCAAAAAGGGATGCTGGACACGCTCAAGGTCGATGGTGTTAAAAAAATCTCCTAAAGATTTTTCCAGCGGTCCAGCGAACTTGAGCTTTTGCTCCAGCATCCGGAATTGAAGGACGGAAATGGACTTCATAGTCCCGAGGATCGAATACAGGTTATTATTGAACTGGATATCTTTTTTGAGTTTTAAGAGCGGGATCATGAACCGTTTGTCACCCTTTTAAGGCTGCGCTTTGCTGAAATAATTTTGAAGCATTTGCTCTATTTGCACTCTCATTTCTTGCGTTAGCTTTTTTTCTTTCCGCAAGGACTGGATAAGCTCAGGCGCCGAAGAAGAAACGAACTTGAAAAATTCCGCCTTGAATTTTTTGATCTGTTCCACCGTCAAAGGATCCAACAACCCTTTGTTGAGGGCATAAAGTATAAAGATCTCCCCCTCGACTATTTGCGGCGCATGCCGGTCCTGATTTAAAACGGCCGTGAGCGCGGCGCCTCGCTTCAAACGGGCCTCCGCTTCCTTGGAGAGTCCGGAAGTCCGTATTTGTGACATCTGTAAAAGCTCTTGGTAGTGCAGGTATTCGATACGGAGACTTTTGCTGACCTCACGCATGGCGGGCCATTGAGCTTTACTGCCGATACGCGAAACGGAAAGACCGAAATCGACCGCAGGACGGATCCCTTTGTTGAATAGACCGGAGTTAAAATAGACCTGTCCGTCGGTCATGGAGATCAGATTAGTGGAAATATAACCGGTCACATCGCCTTGAAGGATCTCGATGATGGGAAGAAAGGTCATCGATCCTCCTTTGAGCTCGGGCTTTAAATAGCCCGCACGTTCTACTAATTGGGAATGACTGTAAAAGATGTCTCCCGGATAAGCCTCACGACCCGGGGCCCTTTCGAGAAGCAGCGAGATCTGCCGGTAGACCCAGGCATGCTTGGAGAGGTCGTCAAAAACGACCAGCACATCACGACCTAATTGCATGAAGTACTCCCCCAACATCGCGGCCGCATAGGGCGCAAGATATTGTTCGGCGACCGGGGCAGGCGAAATACCGCTCACAATGATCGTGTAGGGCATCGCTCCCCCTTCGTTCAGGATCTGAACGACCCGTAGAAGGCTGGCGTAGGGTTTCCCGATGCAACAATAAATACAGATCACCCCGGTATGTTTTTGATTCAGGATCGCATCGATCGCAACCGTCGTCTTCCCCGTCAGCCGGTCGCCAATAAGAAGCTGTCTTTGTCCCAATCCGATGGGAATCCCGGCATCCAGCGCAACCGTTCCCGTTTCGAGCGTCTTTTCAACCGGAGAACGGTCCATAATACCGGGAGCTTCAAAAAAAACCGGGAACTGAGCGTCTTTCTGGATCGGCCCCATTTCATCGACGGGTTCGCAAATGCCGCTCACGATCCGGCCCAAAAATCCCTCCCCCACCGGCAGGCTAAGCGGTTCTGCGCGATTGTAGATCTTATCGCCGTTCCTTATTTCCCCGCCCATACTGATCACAAGGATCTGGACGTAATCTTCCTTAAACCCCATCACAACGCCCCGGGAACCATTTTCAAAATCCACGATCTGTCCGTTGACGCAGGAAGGGATACCGCTTGCGAGCACAATGAATTTGCGCACGGATTCCACGATCCCGATTTCGTGGATCTCTACGTCAGAACGTCTGACTTGATCCGTGACTTTCTTTGAATTTTTCATTCCGGAGCATCTCTTTCAGTTTCCAGGACAAGCTGCTGTCGATGACGACCGTCCCCATGGACAAACGAAAACCCAAGATCAATTTTTCATCAATCTTCTCGTCGATCTCAATCCCCCGGCCGATCTTTTCGCGCAATTTTCCTTCCAAGGCCTTTTTTTGCACTTCTGTCAGGGGCGCCGCCGAAACCACTTCCACCCGGACCACATCCTCCGGCACATTGAGATGATTTAAACCTTCAAAGTTCGAATCCAAGGCATCCTTGACCCACTCGGAATGCAACGAATGATGCACCTTCTCCGGTAAAACAGCTTGCAGGATCTCGAAAGTGACTTCCCGTGCCTTTCCGGTAAGTTCCTGATTCCAATTTTCTTCAAGAAGCTTATGGGCCGACCGCGCCCTCTCCATGATCGCTTCACTCTCTTTCCTGGCACGATCGAGAAGCCCTTGTTTCTCTTTCAATCCTTCATCGATGAGCTGCTGGCGGATCTTTTCAGCTTCCGTTTTTGCTTTGGAAAATGTTTCGTCGAAATAAGCGTTTGCCTCTTTGGCTTTCTTCTTTGCTTCTGTCAAATGCTCCTCGGATTTCTGAGTCATTTCTTCAAGGTTCGAGGAGGCCGTTCCAAAATGACGTTGAATAACCCCTTTAAGAATGAGGATCAGCACCGCAAAGACAGCGACCTGTATGAAGATCAAAAGAAAAAAGATCATTTGTTTTCTCCCGGGTGATTATGCGGGCGCATAGAGTTGAAAAAGGACAAGCAGCGCGATCACTGAAATGGCAGCTCCGAATACCAGCAGAACGATCATGGCCGTAAAGATCTTCGGGGCCGCGGAGGGATTTCTTCCTAAAGCCTGAATGCTCGCATAGCCGCCGGCCGCCAGGATCAAGGAGGGCCCCAAAATGGCTATCGCAAAGATCAAAACAACCTCTAGACCATGTTCAATCCCGCCCACTTTGCCTCCGTTCTATGATGGCTAAGACTTGATTCAGGTAGACACGCACAACCCCCTGCGAAACGGGGATCGCTTTATCGTCCACAACAATCGTACCAGAACGCAACCGACTAAGCAAAGGCTTGTGATTTACGAGGATCTCAAAAGTGCCGTTCATTCCAGGAAAGATGACGCTTTGCGCCTTCCCTTCGAACACCACGCCCCCCGGAGATATAATGGAAACATCGAAAGAAAGCTGGAGGGCCATCAGGTCGCATCAGACGGGGGTTGCCCCGAGTTCTCGTCGGTTTTGGAAGACGTTGTTCCATCCTGATCCTCCGGAGAACCGGACGAATCTTTGACTTGGGACTGCCATGTAAAGAAGAAGACAACGCCCAAAAGGCCGATGAAGACCATGATGGCAAAAATAACAAACCAGGTCGTTGCTTTGGAAGGCGTCTTGAGATTGAGTTTGCTCTCGGCCAGCATTTCGGGCGCGGGAGGCGCTCCGACCGCCACCATCATTTTCTCAAGCTTGGCGATATCCTCTTTGACCCTTGCGATCACAATAAGGTTGGCCCTGTAAAGTCCGATGTGGAGCTCTTTATTCACCGATTCATCCGACTGCGACGTGGCGACCCGGTCAAGTCTCCCGTAAATGGTATCCGCAACGATCTTCGCTTGATCGAAATAATGCGTTTCCTTCAAACGCTCCATGATCTTTTCCGTTTGAGCCTTCAGCCCTTTCAGCGTCTCGTCGGGAATGAACCAGATATCCTTCAACTCTACCTCGAAGATGCGGGTTTCTTTGGGCTGTAACATGACTTTATCTTTATAAACAAAGTAGATGGATTTCACTTCATCAAACCCGAATTCCAGGTCCCCTTTATCGATCACATCGTCGGGTTTTGTTTCCTGAGGCAAATAAACCTTGACGGGGATTTCCTGGATTTTCGTATCCGAGGGATTGGCCACCACGACGCGCACGATCACGCTCCCCGAGGTGTAGGAAACAGCAACGATGGGCTCATCCGATCCTCCCAATTTCGCTTCGATCGTTTTTTGGACAATATCCACCCCGGCCGTAATCGTATCTGCTTTCCGTCTTAGATCTTTGACCGAAGGGGCCTCGCTGATCGCCTTGGACATTAATTGCGAGAGATCATAACCTTCCGTCCCTGCCAGATTGGTGAGTTGACTGGAAATAGCATTCACGGCTTGTGTGACATCCTTGATCCCCGTGTCTCCTTTCGCCAGCTCCTTGATCTGATTCGGTAGTTCTACCACAATGTCTTTGAGGGCCATCATCTGGTCTTTCACCCCCGCGATATCACCGCCCTTGGTCATCGCAGCTTCAATCCCTTTGATCGCATCAAGCGCCTTCTTCGCGGCGGTTTCGGCGCCCGGTGCGGAAGCCACAAGTCCCGCGATCGTTGTCAGTGAAGTCGATTCAATAAAACCGGACCCCCCTACGAGTCCTCCCGTTGTGTCTTCACTCACGACGAAAGTGTACGCTTTTCCTGCTTGGAACTGCCTTGGATCCGGCTTAAAAGAGAAGGCATAATTCCCCGGGTTTGTTGAGCTTTCCATCATAGCCCCGCTTGCAACGATCTGTTTATTTTCAAAGTTATAAACACTTAAGACAGGAAAGAGGCCGGGAAGACCTTGCGCCGAGATCGTTACAGTATCGCCGGTAAGAGCCGGATTCGGCGTAGAACTGGTCTTCCACGAAAATTTTTCGGCTGTTTTTTTCAGTTGCTCGCCCGCAGCCAGGCTCTTCTGTGCTCCCGCCTCTAAGGAGATAAGTGAAGCCTGGACGGTATCGTTGAAAGCCTTCAGCGTGGTATCGATGGCTTGTTTCTGTTCTTCCAACTTGGTTGAGATGGTTTGCGTTTGCGTCGCTAAAGTCCCCACGATGGTCCCTGTCTGCGCCGCAAGCGTTGCCTGGATCCCCGCCTCAACCTGGGATATCGGTCTATCCAACATGGTGTTGACCGTATTCAACACGTCTTGCAATTTTCTCGGCGTCGTGATCTCAAACGCCGTCGGCGTTTGATACCATTCCCCTTTGGGTATTTGACTCTTGAGCTGGGTTTGAACCTTGGCGACGTAGGTGATCCCTGGCTTCAAGTTAAAGGGAGCGCCCGTGGGGTGCAGGATCTGCGCATTCCACAACCCTGTTTCTTTACTCCCGGTCATGTTCAAAGTGATCGGGAGTCCGGTCAGAATCGTCGCCCCATCATAGATCCAGACCCGCGCATTGATCACGCCGGTTAAAATACTTCCATCACGCGTCAGCCAAGCCACAATGTCTAATTTGTCCGGAACTTCAGGAACCGGGAGAACCGGTGGAACCGCATCAGGATCACCCACTATAGCGGGAGCGCCCGGATCATATGTGAATCTTCCTTCTGATGCGTAAATGTGGACTGTGTTTGTTTCCATTAAGAGTTCGTAGGTCGGATCCAATGGAAGTGGGGGATCTTGATCAGGATTAGTCTTGCTAAGTGTGACGACTTGGAGCATATCTCCATAGTTGGTCAGAGACCATGTTGCGTCCCAATTTCCCGCAGGCGTCGGAACAATACGCGTATAGCCATTCGCTATCGGGGGATCAATGGAGTCTAGCTGAGTGACACCGATGCCTGCTTCCCGCCACTGGATGAAGGTTGAATCTTCATGCTTGGTTTCAGTTACGCCTAAATCACTAAGTAAATTAGCAGTTGATAAGTCGCGAACGACCCATTTGACCTGGTAATAATCGATCCTGAAAGAATTGTCGGAGACGTCATAAACTTCCTCGTCATTAACATCCAACACGCGGACTTTGACGGTGTTGTATCCCGTATATTTCCCGTTCCCGTCCTTGAGTACCGCATCCGGGATCTCCCAATAATAACTCCCCGTCGCGCCGGGGTTTGGAGCGCTGGCAACGATCTCATGAATGTCGTCTTTAAAGTCGTCGTTTGAATACTGCAACTTCACGTTAGGAATGGTACCGCCTGTGTTCCAGGTGATGTTACGGCCTTCACCGGTCGCATACACGGATGTCACCCACCGTTCATTTCCATTCGGAGAAGTGATGGTGAAACCGCCGCGGATCTTGAATATGTTATTGGAAACGTCATATACATCAAGATTGGTGGCATCGGCCACTTTCACGCGAACGGTCGGAGAAATATCATCCGGAATGGTCCAAGCATAGTGCCGTTGGATCGTATTGTTGGCTCCATTTTGTTGCAGGCCATCCGTGCCGTAATTCTTGGTCACTCCGGGGTCGATCTCGGTCCAGGAAACCGTCTCGGGATCGCCCAATTCTTTTGTGTAATAGAGCTTGATACCCGGGATCGTACCGCCCCATGTCCATGTAATGTTATGGGCCTCGTTCACCCTCCAGTCTTCTCCACCGTTCGGGGTCACGACCGTCAAGTTACCGACGATCTGGAAGGTATCGGTGATCGTCATAACGTCTTCCATGCCCACACGGGCATCCGTAACCCTGATCTTAGCTTGAGCCGCGGGAGTATCCGGAATATTGTTCCACACAAAAGAAGCGCTGCAAGGCGTAGCGGGAGCCACAGGCGTGCAGTTCGGCGCACTTGCAACGATCTGGTATGGATAGCCGCCCGTTCCGTTATTTACATCATAATCGATCTTAACGGTCGGCATGGTTCCGTAAGACTGCCACCGGATCGTAAAGCTTTGACCGATCAGGGCTTTGTCGGTCGAAACGGGCGCCACCGGTAACAGTTTCCCGCGGACCCTGAAATCGGTGTCCGAGATATCGAAGCCATCATCACTCGTGCTTTTTACTTTGATGCGGACGGTCATCCCGACTGCGTCCGAAACGATCCAATTATACGTCGCCCCGAATCCGGTCCCATTCGCCACTGATGGCTGGATCTCAACGGGACTCGTAAAAGCCGCTCCTCCTGTCGAATACAAAAGTTGCACATTTGCGACCGTTCCCTTATTCGTCCATGTGATCGGAACCGTATCTCCTACGTCATAAGTAGCGCCGCCGTTCGGAGTGCTGATCGTGAAATCAGAAATGATCTTAAAGTTGTTATCGGAATCGTCGTAAGCAACACTATCCGAGGCATCGACAATGCGGATCTTCGACATGCTCGAAATAGTATCCGGAACACCGCCATTCAAGGTTATCCAGCTGTACGACCCCGTATTATCGACCGTAGCGATCGTTTTATCGTAAGGCGCGCCACCGGTGGTCGTATACGAGAGTGTGACCTGCGGCGTTCTAGCTTGCGCTGAGCTGCTCAACCAGGTGATAGTATAAGGAGTGCCGACTTTCAGTTTTTGGGTTTGCGCGGCATCAGCGTTCCCATTGGGCGTTAGAACCGTAAATTTCGGAATGATATTAAAAGCCGGCGAGATCACATACGCGGGATTGTCGTTCGGATCCATGATCCGAAGATGAAGATTGACGTCCTTATTGTCTTCAATGTCCGGCACCGTCCAGTCATAGCAACCCAGCGTAGCGCCTCCGCAATCCACCCTGGTGTTCGACACAAGGCCGTCTGCCGTGGGCTCAATAAACCTTACGTCGCCCTGAAGATTGCCAGTGCCCGACAGAGCTTGAGGGGAATATTGGATCTGAACCTGAGGAATATCACCGTTCTTTTCCCACAGGATCCTGAAAACCTGTCCTACTTCGAGTTTCTGCCCGTCAGCACTCGGATCCAGCAGGGTAAAATTCGCTCGGATCACAAAGGGGCTGGAAGATACGCTGAAGGCATCCGGATCATCATGGTCTCGAATACGGATCTTAGCGTGAGGACTCACAGCGTTTAAGGGAACGCTCCAAATACTGTAAAGTCCATTTTTATCTACGCCCGTGGCGATGGATTTATTGTAATTGGGATTAGCCTGATTACCGTCCAGCGCAAGATCAATATCAACCGTCGAGAGCAAATTCCCGCTAAAATTCCAATGGATCGGATAGGTGTCACCTACGGGGACAATTGTGGCCGCCCCCTCTGGGTCCGTAATATCGAAAAAGGCCATGATCTTGAATGCGGCGGGTGATTGATTCACGATATTGGGACCTGAGGCGTTCCTGATCTCCATGTAAGTCACCGGAGACATGTCAGGGGGAACCGTCCATACGAACGTGCCGGTGTTTGGAATATCATAAGCACTTCCTAATGGAACCGTTGGGATCGGGTTCAGGGCAGCTACGGGAGTGCCTTTTCTATAGTAGAGATTCACGGGCCCCGTACTGCCGTTATTCAACCAAGTGACGGACCGCGTCGGGCCAGACACATTCCATTTTTCACCGCCGACCGGCGAAGTAAGCTTCAGATCGCCGCCGATCGAAAAAACGGCCGAGGTCTTATTCGTATCACTGTCCGCGGCATCTTCGATCTTGATCTGCACCGTCGAGGAGATAGCGTCCGGCACCGTCCACGGATAGATATTCTCCACTCCCGAAGCGGCATTGGGGATCGGTGTTTGATTGATCAATGTCCACGGTGCGGCCCCTGTCGCTGAATAACGCAGGTTCACGTTCGCGACATCGCCCGTCGTGATCCACTTGATGTCACGCGTTGGATTCGCGATCTCGCCATTGGTCACGCGCCAAATCTCACCGCTCCCCGGCGCGGTAAAGTCGAACTTTCCTACGATCTTGAAAGCCAGCGAAACAGCGGGAACGGTTCCGCTATTTGCGGTGTGATCACTGATCCGGATCTTCGCGACTGAGGTGGCCGTAGACGGGAGTGTCCATTGTTTGACCCCTAGCGAACCCACGACGCCATCCGCAATAAGCTGCGGCACCCACGTAACCCCGTTATCCAGAGAATATGCGATATCAAGAGTTGAAATCGATCCGTCCCTGTGCCAAGTGATATTTTGAGGAGTCCCCGCGTCCCACCGCTCAGTCCCATTTGGCGTATCGATGTGAATCACACCGGCGATCTTCACTTTCACGGAAGTCGCCGCAGCGTCAGGATCTCCGGTATCGACTACCTTGAGAAAGATATTTTGCGAAATGCTATCGGGGATCTTCCACAAGAAAGGCGATCCCTCACTGTAATGGTCCGCTTCGGCGCCATTCTCTTTGCGGACAAACAGCGCATTGATCTCATTCCCCTCCGTAAAATACTTTATATCCACCGCGCCCACGGTCCCTAACGAATTCCAGGTAATGTTCGTCTGATCATTGACGAAAAAGACCTGCCCTGCCGCACTGGGGTTGGTCCAGTTAAAACCGGACCGGATCGTAAAGAGCGGACTGATGGTGAACACATGGGTCGGATCGCTCAGATTCGTGATCTTGATCCTGACCTTGTTAAGGGACTTTCTGTCAGGAATGCGCCAAGTGAACCTTGTATCATTAGGAGGAGTTCCGCCTACACTCGAAGCCGGGTTGCCGGCGGCGTCCTTTACATAGTTGGGAGTGGTACCGCTGGTGTCTGGATCCGTAAAATCATACGCATCCGCAGGATCAATATCATACTCGATCTTGACGCTCGGGATCGTACCGTGTTTGGTCCACTGCAACGTATGATCACTTGTGATAAGCCATATCTCTCCGCCCGCGGGAGTACCGATGTCGATCTTTCCACGGATCTCAAAAGCCTGGTCCGAAACATCGGGATTGGTATAGACCGTCGTTCCGTTATAGAGAGGATCCACAATGCGGACTTTCACGTTCGTTCCGATCTTGTCCGGGATCGGGGTCCAGGTATAGCTTTGATCCGTCGCAGAAACCGTGATGATATCGAAAACTTCTGATTCATTGCTGAAGCCGTTCGTGGAATACTGGATCTTGGCATTCGCGATCGATCCATGGCGCATCCACGTGATCGCCGTCGAACCGTCCACCTCAAAATACTGCGCCGCCCCGCCATTCGGTGCCAGCAGTGTGAATCCACCGAGGATCTTGAATGCCGGCGAATCTGTCACATCTGCCTGCCCGGCTGTGTTGGGGCTGATCCTTACCTTCACGTTATTGCCGATATTACTCGGGGTCTTCCAGGAGAAGGACTGCTCCACACCATCATTGCCCGCCGGCAAGTTCGCGGCACTTTCATTCGCAGGCCCCGTAATGGGCAAAGATGTCGCGAAATTATCTAAAGAATATTCGAGTTTAACCGTTCCCATCGTGCCGGACGGCGTCCACTTGATGAGATTGACATCATCCACCTGCCACCGGTCGGTCCCTATCGGAGAAGTGAGTGTCAATTTACCGCGCAGATCGATCTGCCCCGAAACAGCCACGATTGTCGGTTTGGCAGCATTCATATTGACCGCCCGAATCCACACGCTTGGATCGATCACGTTCGTTCCGCCAAGGTCCTTCGGGATTTGCCACATATAGGTCGACCCGCTCACGTCGCCTTCAATGTCAATGAACCCACTGGAGTTGCTGACCTTGGAATACTGAAATTTAATGAGAGGAATCGTTCCTGCCTTGGTCCAAGTGATGGTTTTCGTGTCCCCGACATACCAGGTGGCATCTCCTGATTGCGGAAGAGCCGGAACAAATGTCAGTTGTCCTTGGATCGTAAAATCGTAATCCGAAGAATCAAAGTTGGTCGTATCGGTATCGATGACCCTGACACGAACCGCTGAAGAAATGCTATCGGGAACCTGCCAGTTCCAGCTCTTGGTAAGCGGCGTATCGACATAGCCGGAGGAGTCAAGACTCTCAGCCCCCGGAATCGGCTGGTAGAGGCCGCCGTCCACAGAATATTTCAATTGGACCGTGGTCGCAGTCCCGGCAATCGACCATTGAATCGGCACGGTAGTCCCGACGGTTAATTTGTCGGTCAAGGCAGCATCCGCGTTCCCGTTCGGTGTAAGGATCGCATAACTTGCACGGATCTTGAAAGTGTTTTGCGATTCATTCCAATTTTCAGTATCGGCCATGTCCACGACACGGACCTTTACCGTATTCGAGATCGCGTCAGGGATGACCCAGGGAAAGGTGTTCGCATTCAATATATTCTGAGCACCGATCACGGGGAACCAGGTATCATTTGCACCGCCGCCATTTTTAGCATATTCTAACTTAATACGGAGTGCCGTACCGTCCGTGGTCCATGTGATATCCTGCGAATTTCCAACCCCCCAAACCTCACCGTTATCCGGCTGCGTGATATCTAAATTACTCTGGATGGAAAGCGGAGCTGAGAGGCTCTTGGTCTCAGGGTCATCATAGTTCGCAACGCGTATGATCACATTCGGGTAAGGTGTATTGGGAACAAGTGGCCATACGAATTCGTTCGGCTCCGCCGGATTGCTGGAATTGCCCGCGGGAGCTTGAGCCGCGATCTGTTCGCTGAATGTACTGCCATCGATCGAATACCGGATCGCGACATTGGTGAAAGACCCCGTCTTGATCCACTGGATCGGATAATTCTGCTGCCCCTTCTTCAGAACGATCTTGGTCGCCGGCGCCGTCGGAGGCGGCGCAATGAGAGTAATATCTCCCACAATCTTGAAAGACGGCGACAAGCCGAAGACCACTTCGTTCGTGCTGGCTCGATCGACGATCTTGATCTTCGCAGTCGGAGTCATCGTGTCCGGAACATTATTCCAAGCGATGCCCGCCGGACCCAGCGCCACATCTACACCCGATGCGATCGTATTCGGATAATTATCCGCCCCATTATTCAGAGAATAAAGAATATCTACTTGGGCGGTTTGGGTGCCTGTCACCGAGAATTTGATCAAATTCGGGTTATCGGAGCCGACTGTAATGCGGGTTCCGTCGGCCGGAGTCGTGACCGTGATCTGAGGCCGGATCTTGAACGAAGCCGCAGACACATTCACGATCTCGGGGAAATTCTTGTCCTGAATACAAATGTAGGCGTCTTCCGTCCTTTCATCAGGAATGGCGGTCCAAGCGTAGGCATTGCTTCCCGATGTGTGCCCGCCATCGTTGCTCTTGATGTTCGTGTAGTTGCACGCACCGGCACCGGAGGTTTTGTATCCGATATTGACGTTCGTGATCGTCCCTGACGCGGTCCAAGTGATCGACTTATCCGTTTCTCCCACATACCAGATCTGGCCCGATTCAGGAGCCGTCACATCCAACGCGCCGACGATCTTGAAAGCATTCGTGGAAATAGCCTCGACGTCCTGTTCGGTGCCGGTCCCACGCACTCTGACTTTCGCGGCGCTCGTGATCCTGTCTTCAATTTCAAAGGTGGCAGATCCGTTGCACGTGATCGCCGGCGCCGAAGGATTGCAATTCGTCACGGTCGCCGTCGGCTTGACAGAGAACACATTGGCTCCCCCGAAATTACCATCCGTCGCATACTGGAGCTCCAAAGGAGTAAAGGTGCCGGTCGAGGTCCACTGGATCTGCGGAGTCGATCCCACGACATAACTGATACCGGCATTTTCGGGCTGTGTCAGCTGGATCTTTCCTTTGATCCGGAACGCCGGGTTGGATGAGTCTTTAACATTCGTATTTTCTTTATGCCAGACACGGACCTTTACGTCCGTCCCGATAGCGTTGGGAACATCCCAAGCAAAGGTGGAGCCGTCCACCGTCGAAGGACCGTCATAGATGAGATTGCCCGGAGGATACGTTACTCCACCGTTCGTCGAATAATGGATCTGCACATTGTTGACCGCTCCGAATTTCTGCCAGCGGATCGTATAAATGTCTCCCACGACCATAGGAGACACAGCACCGTTCGGTGCAAGCAGCGTGACCGTGCCCTTCACTTCGATCGCGGAACTGATCCCTGCCACAGCGTTTTGCGTTGAAGGATCGACGGCCTTGGCTTTGATCCTCCCCGTAAAACCATTGGTCAGCGCAGTCGTAGCCGGATCAAGAGACCAGCTGAAGGAATAATTCCCATCCCCATCGGGAAC
>PLLJ01000043.1 GCA_003140935.1 Candidatus Omnitrophota bacterium | reverse complement strand
CTGCCACAGGTGAAAACTTGTTTTATGGAGAGTGGCTGGTGAATGCCCAAGGAGAAGATGTTGTGGCCGGTATCCGCACGCCGGAGCCGATCGAGGTGCTCTCACAGAAATGGCCGGCGGTTTACAAACAGCTTAATTCCATCCGCCTGCGTCTTGAAAAACATTACAAAGACATGCAGGACATTGAATTCACNNATCCTTCAGACCCGGAACGGCAAAAGGACTGCTGCAGCGGCCGTTCGCGTTGCGGTGGAGCTTGTCAAAGAAAAAGTGCTGACCCGGGATCAGGCCCTCTTGAGGTTGGATCCCAGGCAGCTGGACCAGTTGCTCCATCCGACGTTTGATCCGAAACAGAAAAAAGAGGTTATCGCTAAGGGACTGCCCGCTTCTCCGGGCGCCGCGACCGGTAAAGTGGTGTTCACAGCCGAAGATGCCGAAGCTTGGGCGAAAAAGGGTGAAACGGTGATCCTGGTCCGCATTGAGACCTCGCCGGAAGATATCGGNNCGCGGCGGTATGACCTCGCACGCGGCGGTTGTGGCTCGCGGCATGGGGAAATGCTGCGTCGCCGGTGTCAGTGATATCCAGATCGATTACAAGACACGTCAGTTCACGGCCGGAAAAGCGGTCGTGAAAGAAGGAGATTTTATTTCCCTCGACGGCAGTCTCGGTCAAGTCTATCTCGGCAAACTCAATACCATCGAATCAAAACTTTCCGGCGATTTTGCGACCCTGATGAAGTGGGCCGATGAGACCCGTAAACTCAAGGTTCGCACCAATGGAGACACCCCGCACGATGCGGAAGTAGCCCGTCGTTTTGGCGCCGAAGGTATCGGGCTTTGCCGCACGGAGCACATGTTTTTTGAAGGCGATCGCATCATTGCGGTCCGCGAGATGATCCTCGCGGACGATAAAGCCGGCCGTGAGAAGGCCCTGGCGAAGCTTTTGCCGATGCAACGCGGGGACTTCGAAGGGATCTTCGAGGCGATGAAAGGTTTTCCCGTGACGATCCGTCTTTTGGATCCGCCGCTTCACGAATTCCTTCCTCAGGAAGCCGCCAACCAGCAGGAAATGGCGGACGTCATGAAGGTCTCCGTCGAAGTCGTTAAGAAGAAGGTCGAGGCGCTTCATGAATTCAACCCGATGCTCGGCCACCGGGGCTGCCGTCTTGGGATCACGTACCCCGAGATCTATGCCATGCAAGTCCGTGCCATCATTGAGGCGGCTTGCAACCTGAAGAAAAAAGGCATGAAGATCGTTCCCGAGATCATGATCCCGCTCGTCGGGACCAAGAAGGAGCTCGAGATCCTGAGGGACCTTTCCATCGAGACCATCAACAAGGTTTTCGCGGAAAAAGGGACCAAAGTCGAATATATGATCGGGACCATGATCGAAGTACCTCGAGCGGCGCTCACGGCGGACCGCATTGCGGAGGTCGCCGAATTTTTCTCATTCGGCACAAACGATCTTACACAGATGACGCTCGGTTTTTCCCGTGACGATTCCGGTTCCTTTATGGGGGTCTATCTTGATCAGGGTATTTACGAGAAAGACGTGTTCCAGTCGATCGACGAGGAGGGTGTAGGATCTTTGATTCAACTTGCTGTGGAAAAAGGCCGTAAAACAAAGAAGGATCTGAAGATCGGCATTTGTGGCGAACATGGCGGCGATCCAAGTTCGATCGCTTTCTGCAACAAGGTGGGGATGAATTATGTCAGCTGTTCACCCTATCGCGTTCCGATCGCGAGGCTCGCCGCGGCCCAAGCGGTATTGCGTCAGAAGAAATAAGCCAGCGTTCCTTTAGGAGCTTTTCCTGAGCTCCGCCGCCGGCGGAGCCTGGGGACCTTGATCTTATGGCAGGTAAAAAGAAGAAAAAAAAGAAGGCCCGTTCCGGTCGCAGGACGAAGCCAAAACATTCCAAGAAGAAAACCGGGCGGAAACGCCTCAAGCGTTCCCGCCCGGTATCTCAGGCTCATAAGCCCTCAAAGCCCAAGAAAAATTTTCCGAAAATCCCACCCCCTTCCCTTGAAGAAACCGAGGCGCTTCTGCGACGCGAAAAAGAACTTCAAAAAGAGGCGGAGGAAATCCTCAAAGTGGATGGGACCCTCGATCGCCGAAAACGCGAACGTGAAGACGAAGAGCCCGATATCCATGCGGATGACGCGACGGATCAAACCCTTGACCGCACGGCGATGAGGATCTATCTCGACCAGATCGAGCATATCCCGCTTCTGACCCCTGAAGAAGAGATCTCCTTAGGACAAAAAGTCCAGGCGGGTGGCGCGCGGAGCGAAGAGGCGCGGCAGCGGATGATCCGCTCGAATCTTCGTTTGGTGATCGCGCTTGCGAAACGCTATGCCCACATGGGGCTCCCTTTCTCGGATCTTGTGGAAGAAGGCAATATCGGTCTCATGCGCGCGGTGGAAAAATTCGATCCGAAAAGAGGTTACCGTTTTTCCACGTATGCCTCTTGGTGGATCAAACAAGGTATGATGCGATCTCTTTCCAATCATGGAAAGACGATCCGTATCCCGGTTTATATGTATGACATCATTTCCAAATGGCGCCGGATCCGGGATGCTTTAACGCAACGTCTCAGCCGGGCGCCGACGAGGCGCGAGATCGCAAAAGTCCTTGAGATCCCGACCTCAAAAGTCAAAAAGATCGAAAGTATCGTGAATCGTCCGAGTTCGCTCAATGCACCGCTCAGCCTCGACGGCAAAGCCGAACTGATCGATCTGCTCGAAGACGACAAAGAGCGCAATCCGGACTCGCAGGTCGGGGAAATGCTTAAAAGCGACCGGATCCGCAAGCTGTTGGGGGTCCTGGAGGATCGGGAGCGCGAGGTCCTGGAGCGCCGGTTCGGGCTGGTTCATCATGACCCGCATACGTTGGCGGAGGTTGCCCATCATTTCAATGTCACGCGGGAACGTATCCGGCAGATCGAAAGCACAGTACTTAAGAAGATCCGTGTTCAACTCGCTTTGGAAGGTGACCTGTTCGAAAATTATCTTCCTCAATAGGCATTCTGCTTTTCTCAAAACCGTTCAACCATTCCAAAAGGAGTTTTTATGGACCTGAAAACGTTGAAAGCTAAAGTCCGCAATATTCCTGATTTCCCCAAAAAAGGGATCCTTTTCCGGGATATCACACCGCTCTTAAAGGACGCGAAGTCGCTCCGGGAGATCATTGCCCGGCTGGCGAAATCCCTGAAGGGGGAAAAGATCGGCACGGTGGTGGGGATCGAGTCGCGCGGATTTATCTTTGGGACGGCGCTTGCGACAAAGCTCGGGGTGGGCTTTGTCCCCATTCGCAAGAAGGGAAAACTTCCTTGGAAGACCCAGAATATCCCTTGCACGCTCGAATACGGTGAAGAGATTCTTGAGATCCATCAGGATGCGGTGAAACGCGGGGAAAAAGTTGTCATCGTGGACGATCTCTTGGCGACGGGGGGGACAGCTGCGGCGGCGGCAAAACTGGTGGAAGCCATCGGCGGCAAAGTGACAAAACTCGCGTTTGTGATCGAATTAGAGTTTCTGAAGGGGCGGGAAAAACTGAAAGACCACGATGTGTTTTCACTGATCAAGTATTAAAAAATGCCCCCAGCATGAATCGAACATGCAACCCTCTCCTTAGGAAGGAGATGCTCTATCCAATTGAGCTATGGGGGCATAAGACCGGTTACGGGCTGGCATTATAGCAAGAGGCGCAGGAAGGCAGAAGGAAAAATGCAAAAATTTAAAAGGACCTCTTTTTTTTGGATCTTAGCCGTTCTTTTTTTGTCTCCGGTGGGATTTGCGACCGGTCAGGTCGCAGCAGAGACTTCGGAGAAAGCCGGAGAGCCGGCCCCGCAGTCCGAGCTTGATAAGCTAAAGACAGAATGGGAGGCGGTTCGTGAACAGCAGGTCCAGATGATCCGTGAAAAACAGGATCAACTGGAAAAACTCAAAGAAGAAATTTTTTCTAAAATGAAGGCCCTCCAGGATGCGGCTGCTCAGAACGGCAGCCAGGGGCTTGAGGCTCAAAAAAAGGCTTTTCAGACCGAGCGTCAGAAGTTCTCCGAGGAAATGGACCGTCAGAAAGAAAACCTTCGCCAGCTTCAAGCCGCTCTTGATGAAAAAGCCGCGAAACTTGAGACGGAACGAGCCCGTTTCGAACAAGAAAAAAAGACGGTTGCCCACCAGGTTCCTTGAGCCATGCCGGAAAAGAGCTCTCTCAGAAAAGCGCTCCTTGAAAAAAGGAGGAATATTCCTCGCCTCTTGCGTCATGTGAAAAGCCGTCACATCCTCAGGACGCTCTCCCGGGAGCCGGTCTTTCGAAGAGCGGAGCATGTCGCGCTTTATTATGGGATCGCGCCTGAGGTTGAAACGAGGACTTTCCTTAAAAAAGTTCTGAAGGATAAAAAGATCTATCTTCCGAAGATCGGTCCGAAAAGATCCATGGCGCTGTACCGGATCCGTTCGTTTTCCAGAGACTTGAAAAAAGGCGCTTACAACATCAAAGAGCCCAGGGCATTTTGCAAGAAGCGGCCGGTCCGTCAAATGGATATCATCATTGTCCCGGGTGTGGCTTTTGATAAAAGCGGCGGCCGTTTGGGACGTGGCGGCGGTTACTATGACCGGCTTCTCCGGAATGCACGGAAAACCGTCAAAATCGGATTGTGCTTCCGGGAACAGATCGTGAAAAAAGTTCCGATGAAAGCGCATGATGTGAAAGTGGACCGCGTGATAACCGACTGAGTAGGCCGCAAAGTCACAAGGCCATCGGGCACCGGGTGTGATGATCTGGTGACAGGGCGTTATGTGTCTTGGTGATATTCCGAAAGGAAAAAAATGGTGGAGCAAGAAGAAATAGTTCCATTCAGCTCGTTGAAGGACGGTCGCAAGATCCTCACGGTCAGCCAACTGAACCGGCAGAGCCGCTTGCTTCTGGAATCCAAGATCTCCGCAGTCTGGGTAGAAGGGGAGATCTCTAACTTCAAGCATCACAGCTCCGGGCATATCTATCTGACGCTCAAAGACGAATCGGCACAGATCCAGGCGGCTTTTTTCAGTCAATATCAGCGTGGACTCCGCTTCGAGCTCAAGGACGGCCTCAAGATCCTCGCGTTCTGCCGTGTCTCCATTTACGAGGCGCGCGGGCAGTACCAGCTTTATATCGAACGTGTGGAGCCGCAGGGCGTCGGAGCGCTTCAGCTCGCGTTCCAGCAATTAAAAGAGAAATTAGCCAAGGAGGGTCTGTTCGCCGAGGAACGGAAGCGACCCATCCCGAAATTTCCGAAGACCGTGGGCGTGATCACCTCGCCGACCGGGGCCGCGATCCATGATATTCTGAACGTGATAAACCGCCGGTTCTGCGGGACCCATGTTTTACTCTACCCCGTGAAAGTCCAGGGAGAAGGCGCGGCCTCGGAGATCACGACTGCCGTCAAAACCATGAACGAACAAGCGGAGGCCGATGTCCTGATCGTGGGGCGGGGCGGCGGAAGCCTTGAAGATCTCTGGGCCTTTAACGAGGAGCCCGTCGCTCGCGCGGTCTTTGAGTCGCAGATCCCCGTTATTTCTGCAGTAGGACATGAAAGTGATTGGACGATCTGTGATCTTGTGGCCGATCTTCGCGCCCCAACGCCTTCGGCCGCCGCGGAGCTTGTTGTTTCAAGCCGCCTCGAACTTGAAGATCGTTTACGCGAATGTAAGGAAAGAATGGGCTTCTCGATGACCGGGATGTTCGAGCGGTATCAAGAGCGGCTTTCGGATCTTGCCTCAAGCGCGGCGTTCAGGCAGCCGCGTTTTCTTTTGGACCAATTCACCGGACAGGTGGATGATCTGGGCCGGCGGATGGGAAGCCGCTTGACGACCCTCGTGAGTTCTAAGAGCCAGGTCTTTCAAGGTATCATGGGACGGTTCAATGCGCTCAATCCTCTTGCAATCCTTGAGCGCGGTTATTCCGTGAGTTTTAATGAAAAAGGCGATATTCTCAAAGATATCCGGCAGATCTCGGAAGGGGATGTGATGCGGACCCGGCTTCATAAAGGCTCTTTAGTTTCGAAAGTTTCTGCCATAACTCCATAGGGGATATTTTATGAATGAAAAATTTCAGTTTGAAAAAGCGTTGGAAGATCTTGAAAAGATCGTGGAGGCGATGGAAAGCGGGGAGCTGACGCTTGACCAGGCGCTCAAGAAATACGAAGAGGGCGTCGGGCTGGTGCGTTCTTGCCAGTCCAAGCTCACCGAGACAGAAAAGAAGATCGAGATCTTGACCAGGTCCCTGGACGGGTCGCTCAAAAAAGAGGCCTTTGATCCCGACGAGCCGGCTCCGAGATCGAAAAAGAAAAAAGTTTCCGGCGAAGAGGCCTAGAGAAGTGCTTATGACCTACGAACAATATTTCAAACGCTATCTGGAGATGATCGAGCATAAGCTGAAAGGCCTGCTGCGTGCTCGGGAAGCCCGTCCGCTCAGTATCCACAAGGCCATGCAGTACGCGGTCTTTACGGGCGGGAAAAGGTTCCGGCCGGTGCTCGCGCTCTGCGTTTGTAAGGCGTGCGGAGGGAACCCCCGGGACGCTCTGGGGGCGGCTTTGGCGGTCGAGTTGATCCATACTTATTCACTCGTGCATGATGATCTCCCAGCGCTGGACGATGACGATACCCGGCGCGGGAAGCCTACCTGTCACAAGAAATTCGGCGAAGCGAACGCGATCCTGGCGGGAGATGCCCTTTTGACCCTGGCATTCGAATGGATCACGAAGATCAAACCCGCGCAACGGGCAGTCCATGTTCTGCGCGAAATATCGAAGGCCGCGGGGACTCAAGGGATGATCGGCGGACAGGTCGCGGATCTGGAAGCTCCGGCACGGAAAAAGACGCTTGCGGAGCACGATTTCATCAGCCGCTTCAAGACGGGTGCTTTGATCCGCGTCAGTGCGGCGGCCGGAGCGATCGCCGCGGGTGCCACCGCGCGTGAATTTCAAATGATCACCCGCTATGGAGAATGCTTGGGGCTTGCGTTCCAGATCGTAGATGATATCCTGGACAAAGACGGTTATTGCAAGGTGATGAGCATTAAGGCGGCTACCCAGAAAGCACTCGGTCTTATCGATCGGGCGAAAAAAGAAGCAAAGCTATTGGGCGCCGAAGCTAAGGAACTTATCTTTTTAGCGGATTCTTTAAGACAAAGGATACCCGGATAGCGAGAAGCGTCAGACGGTTTTTCTTTGCGCTTTGAGCCTTGCACAAGTTAAAGCGAAAGCAACTCGTCAGGAGCGAAAACAATAAAAAAGTATGGAAATAAAATGGATCGATAAAATAAAGAGCCCGCAGGACCTGAAACAGGTGCCTCTGGAAAAACTTCCGGAGGTCGCCGAGGAGTACCGTCATTTTTTGATCGGATCCGTGGCCAAGACCGGCGGGCATCTGGGCGCGAGCCTGGGTGTCCTGGAGCTCACGATCGCTCTCCACTATGTCCTCAATTCTCCCGAAGACAAGATCTGCTGGGACGTCGGTCACCAGGCCTATGTTCATAAAATGATCACAGGGCGCAAGGACCGGATGAACACCCTGCGCCAACCCGGAGGCTTAAGCGGTTTTCCCGCCCCTTGGGAAAACGCGCATGACCCTTTCATCGTCGGCCATGCCGGTACCGCGATCTCGCAGGCTCTGGGGCTTGCCGCAGCGCGTGACATCAAAAAAGGAAATGAAAAAGTCGTGGCCGTGGTAGGAGACGGCGCTATGACTTCGGGACTTTCCTTTGAGGCTCTGAACAGCGCCGGGCATCTCAAGAAGAACATGCTCATCATTCTGAACGACAACGAAATGTCTATCGCGAAGAACGTGGGAGGGATGAGCCGCTACCTAAACCGGGTCATTACGAACCCCCTGTACAACCGTATTCGCGGGGAAGTCGATAAGCAGCTCAGCCGTTTTCCGCGTCTCAAAAAATTCTCCAACGCTTCGCTGGAAGGCATGAAACATCTTTTCGTGCCCGGGATCATTTTCGAGGAGCTGGGGTTCCGGTATTTCGGGCCTGTGGACGGGCACAACGTCATGGGTTTGGTCAAAACCTTGCGCGATGTGCTAGCACTCAACTCCTGCAGCTTTCTTCACATTCTCACGAAAAAAGGGAAGGGTTGTGCGTTCGCGGAAAAAGACGAGGAAAAAGGGCATGGCGTCGTTCCTTTTGACGTGAAGACCGGAGAAAAGATCGAGGTCGCGTCTTCAAAGAGCAATGCGGCGAGCGTCTCCTACACTCAGGCCTTTGCCGATGCTCTTTCCAAACACGCGCGACGGAATCCCAAAGTGGTCGCGATCACGGCGGCGATGCCGTCGGGGACCGGGCTGATCCAATTCCAGAAGGAATTTCCCGAGCGTTTTTTTGACGTCGGGATTGCAGAACAGCATGCCGTTACTTTTGCAGGCGCTCTCGCGCGGGGAGGTCTCAAGCCCGTCGTCGCGATCTACTCGTCTTTTTTGCAACGCGCCCATGATTCCGTGATGCACGACGTCGCGCTGCAACGCCAGAGTATCATCATCGGGATCGATCGCGCAGGACTCGTCGGTGCGGACGGCGCCACCCATCAGGGGATTTTTGATCTGGCCTACCTCGGGTCCGTGCCGGGTATCGTGCTGGCTTCTCCCATTGATGAATACGAAATGGAAAAAATGATGGAGCTGGCCCTGAACCATGCCTCGGTCTTTGCGATCCGTTATCCGCGGGCGAACATTCCCAAGATGTTTGACGCTTTTCCAAAAAAAGCCTTTGAAGTCGGAGAAGGGGAGCTGCTTTTTGACGGCGAGGACGTGACGATCCTTGCTCTCGGGAGCATGGTGGAGACCGCCTGCAAGGCGCATGCGCTTCTCAAAAAGGAAGGCGTTACTGCCCGGATCGTGAATATGCGTTTTGCCCGTCCTCTCGACGAACAGATGATCCTGGACTCCCTCAAAAAAACAAAGCTCCTTTTCACTCTGGAAGAACATGTCGCGGCGGGCGGGTTCGGTTCCAAGGTCCTGGAGTTTCTGGAAGAAAAAAATATCCGCCACGTTCCGCTCAAACGCTTTGCCCTGCCGGATGAATTCATCGAACACGGTTCCCGCGATGCCCAGCTTGATGAATTCGGCCTTTCTCCCGAAAAGATCACTGCGTCCATTTTGAAAGAACTTCACCTCCAGAAGAAGTGAACAGTCTGGAACAGCACCGGGCGATTTTTTGATGAAGAAACTTTCCTTTCTGATCCTTTTCATGTTGCTGTTCTTGCGGGTCGCGGCTTGCGATGAAACAGGGTTGTTTCATGATGAGTCGGCCCTGGGATGGGACCGTGACCAGACCGAGTTCCGCCAGGAACTCAGTCTCGCGGCCCGGAAAGCCGTGGAACTGGCGCAACGCCGTTTTTCCAGGATCAAAAGTATCAACGATTCCTACCAATTGACCGCAGAAGCCGTCCTGCTCCTGGCGGACCGGGGGGATATCGACGGTGCGGTTCCGCTGCTCCGGGAAGCCTCGAAAAAGTTCGACGGGAACCGTCTGGCCTACTTATTGCTTGGGGCCGCACTTGAGAGGACCGGCGCGCGTGAAGAAGCCGCCCGGGCTTACGCCGGATTTTATAGGAACAGCCTGACACTCGCGCGCGAAGAAAATGAGCTGATCAGCCCGTCCGCCCTGAGGGTCTTCCGGAATTATGTGGAAGCACGCTTTGCGGTCTGGAAGATCCCTTTGCCCGCATCGAAGATCGGGTTCGACTTGCGCCGGGAACGCTCCATGGCCATGCTCGAGGGATCCCCGGCCGGCCAAGAGATCAATCTCATCCTGCCCCTGGTCGTGGTAGGCGGTCTTCTTGTTTTGATTCTCTTACGCCTGACCGGCGCCGAATTCCCGTCAGCGGTCTCCTATTTTTTTGTGAGTTTTTATGTGCTCTGTGTCCTGGCGTATGCGCTTTGGGCCGCACATCTTTTCCTAGGACTTCCTTTCTTTGTTTCGCCGGAGACCGAATACAAACTTTTCTTCACAGGCGGGGCCGTCCTGATCATTGCTTTCTACGCTGTCCGCCTTTTTTTCGGTCCCAAAATGAGGAAAAAAATCGAAGGGGCCCGGTATTGCCCCTTTTGCGGTGCGATCATGCTGGACGTGGAAAGGGAATGCCCGGAATGTAAGCGCCGGCCGGAAGAATGAACGATGAACCTCAAAATGCACACAAAAAAACTGAAGATCGCGTTACTGGTGGCGGGGCTGATGCTGTGTCTCGCGGTCTTTCCGGGCATGCCTTACGTTTTTTACGTCTTGCTCAAATGGACCGTTTGCGGAGCTGCGATCTATGGGGCCTTGAATTTCAAGGATGACCCGAGGCTGAGCCGGCACTTTTGGCCCCTGGGTGTCCTGGCCCTATTGTTCAACCCTTTTGCTTCGGCCCCTCTGACGCCGCTTATCTGGCTGATCCTCGATCTTGGGACAGCGGTTTATTTTCTCACTCTCTCCAAAAAGTTTTAGAATCATATACAATGATGTGTTCAGTGTCGTTTGATTTCAGAACAAAGAGCATTACTTTAGGAGCTTCGATGGATCCGATCTCTTTTACCCTCACCGCGGAATATATCGAACTTTTTAAACTTCTCAAAGTGACGGGACTTTGCGAAAGTGGAGGCATGGCGAAGTGCGCAGTCTCGCAATCCGAGGTGAAAGTCGACGGGCAGGTTGAGACACGGAAGGCTTGCAAGATCCGCAAAGGGCAGCGAGTGGAATTCGGCGGCGAAACGATCATGGTGCAATAAAAAAAGCTTTCTTGAAGGTCTGCCCGAAGGAGTTTAGAATACCCCCGTTTTTATGAGAGGAGCGTTCGAAAAATGGAAAAGATCGGGATCGTCGTTAATCAAAAGAAGCAAGGTGCGCCAGAACTTTGCGAAAAGCTTAAAAGTTGGCTTGTGAAACGGGATATTACCGTCCGGGATTCCCTGACCGTTTCACTCGATGATCTGATCGAAAATTCAACGCTTTTAGTCTGTCTTGGCGGGGACGGGACCATCCTTTCGGTCATAAGCCATATGAAAAGCCGCGTCGTCCCGATCCTGGGTGTGAATTTCGGAAAACTCGGATTCCTGACCGAGGCCAAGGCCGAAGAGGTTTTTGAGGAGTTGAACGCTTATCTTCTCCAGAAGCCGGCGGTCGAGAACCGTCTGATGCTTTCCTGCACCGCGAAAAGTAAGAAAGCCGATCTGGACCGGCGATTTATCGCGTTGAATGATATCGTGATCAGTCGTGAAGGACTAGCCCGTATCCTCAAGCTCGACGTGACGATCTCGGGGGAGAAGTTCACGAGTTTCCGCGGCGACGGGGTCGTGATCGCCTCCCCGACAGGTTCCACGGCCTATTCGCTGTCTGCGGGAGGCGCCGTGGTGCATCCCAAGCTCGAAGCGATCCTCATTACGCCCATCTGCCCGCATGCCCTCAACCTCCGCGCCCTGGTGATCGCGGCGGATGAAAAGATCACGATCCGTATCCGTACGGAAAACCCCAACGAAAAGGCCCTCCTCACGGCCGACGGTCAAGAAAAGATCGAAATCGACGATAGCTATAGTGTCGAAGTGACCCGTTTCCACATGCCTCTGTCATTGGTGAAGAGTACGAAGCGGAGTTATCTCCAGACACTCAGGGAAAATTTCAAGTTTCCTGATGTCGAATAGTTTTTAAAGGCCGTTGTTGCTTTCCACGCTTTTTTTCTCGGGGTGAAAACCATCGTTAAACTGTTGATCGTCGACGACGAAAAAATGATCTGCGAGGAGTTCCGTGAGACCCTCGAACAGGAAGGCTATGAGGTGGATTGCGCCCTGAACGGCAAGGATGGGCTTCAGAAGATCCAGACCCATCATTACAACCTTGTCTTTCTTGATTCCGCGATGCCGCTTATGGACGGAAAAAAGGTACTGGAGCGGATCCGTCATTTCAGCCCGGTGCCGGTGGCTTTGATCACGGGCTTTATGCCAGAGTCCAAGGAAAAAGAGATCCTTCACCTTGGCGCCATGGCCTGTTTGCGTAAGCCCTTGGATCTTGACCGCGTGAAATCGTTGATCCATACTGTCGAGCGTCGCAGCCCTGCTCAGTCGCTATGATGGTTTCCTTCTTCAAAAATTTTAAGACTGCAAGTCCTGGTCTGCAGCCTTAGGTCTTCAGCCCGAGGTCTTTATGTCCGACATTCGAGTTCGATTCGCTCCGTCCCCGACGGGATACCTTCATATCGGTGGCGTTCGCACCGCACTTTTTAATTACCTCTATGCCCGCCAGCAAGGCGGAAAATTCCTGCTGCGTATCGAAGACACCGACCGCCAGCGCTCAACGCCCGAATTTGAGCAAGAGATCCTCGATTCGATGAAATGGCTCGGGCTTAATTGGGATGAGGATTTGGTCCACCAAAGCGGTCGGCTTGAACGTTACCGCGAGATCGCGCAAGAACTGGTCTCCAAAGGTCTGGCCTATGAATTTGAGGGGGCCATCAAGTTCGAGATCCCTCAGACCGAGGTCAAGGTCTACGACATCGTCCGCGGGGAAGTGACTTACGATTCCAAGGAGTTCGACGACCTCGTCATCATGAAGTCAGACGGATATCCGGTGTTTCATCTCGCGGTGATCGTGGACGACCACGACATGGGGATCACGCATGTGGTGCGCGGGGAAGACCATCTTCCGAACACGCCTCGACATATCCTTCTCCAGCAGGCTTTGGGCTGGAAATCGCCGAAATACGCGCATCTCCCGCTCATTTTCGGTTCGGACGGCACTCCACTTTCCAAGCGTCACGGTGCGGTGGCGGTGACGGAATACCGCAACAAAGGCTTTCTCCCGCAAGGGCTCGTCAATTATTTAGCGCTTCTCGGCTGGAATCCCGGGACACCGCAGGAGATCTTTTCGCTCCCGGAACTTGTAAAGCAATTTTCTCTCAAACGCGTGATCAAATCGAACGCTCAATTCAATCCCGAAAAACTTCTTTGGGTGAATGGCCAGCACATCCGCGCGATCCCGGGCGAGGACTATGAAAAACAGATCACGGAGTTCTGGAAAGGCAAGATCGATCCGGTGCCGGAAGAAAAGTGGCGGAAACTCATTACCCTTTACCGGCCTCGTATCCAGACTTACGGAGAGCTGAAAGCCCAGGCGGCTTATTGCTTCACTTCGCCTGAGTATAAGGATTCTCAGTTCATGGCGGAGATCAAAGGCAATGCGTCCGTCATGGGGCTTCTCAAACAATTGAGCGAGGTTCTCGGGGAGATGGGCGATTTTGAGGATGTGCCAATCTTAGATCAAAAAACGAAGCAATTGGCCGAGACCGTAGGTCTGAAACCCAAGGACATTATCCATCCGCTGCGCTTTGTTCTCACAGGAGGCACCGCCAGTCCGGGTATTTTTGAACTCATGAGTCTTCTCGGCAAAGACACCTGTCTCGTGCGTCTCCGGCGCTTTCTCTCCTAGAAAAGCGGATCTTTTGGTATAATTTTTTATAAAGAACGAGTAAAAAACAAACAATTCCCATGCATAACAAAAAAATACTGATCGTTGAAGACGAAAAAGAGGTTGCCCAGTCGCTTGAGGATTTTCTCAGGGATGAGGGGTTTTCGGCTGTTGAACGCGCCGCGGATGGGATCCACGCGATCCGGCAGGCCCAAAAATTCATGCCGGATTTAATCCTTCTCGACCTTAAAATGCCTGGCGGGGACGGCATCACGGTCCTTAAAAAGTTAAGGCAGATCGCTTCGACGGCGAAAATCCCGATTATTGTGATTACGGGTGTTGCGGATGACACGATAAAAAAAAGGCTTTTGTCGTCAGGGGTGTGCGCGCACTTTCAGAAACCCTACAAACCCGAGCTGCTCGTGGCCGGGATTAAAAACGCTCTTGAGAGGAGAAGCAACTCTGAAGAGACCTGGGGCTAGCGAGATCATATGGATCAGAACATAAAACCCTCTAATTTTATACGCGACATCGTGGATCAGGATATTGCCAAAGGCAAGCACGGCGGACGCGTGCACACGCGTTTTCCTCCCGAGCCGAACGGCTATCTTCATATCGGACATGCCAAGGCCATTTGCATCAGTTTCGGGATCGCCCGCGACTATCAGGGGCTCTGCAACCTCCGTTTTGACGACACGAACCCGGAGAAGGAAGAGGTCGAGTACGTCGATTCCATTCGCGAAGACGTCCACTGGCTTGGGTTCGACTGGGGAGACCGGGAGTATTACGCCTCAGACTATTTCGATCAGCTTTATCAGCACGCCCTCACACTGATCAAAAAAAGAAAGGCCTATGTCTGCGACCTCAGCGCGGACGAACAGCGCCAGCATCGCGGCACGCTAACGGCGCCTGGGAAGCCGAGCCCGAACCGCGACCGTTCAGTCGAAGAGAACCTGGATCTTTTTGAGCGGATGCGCCGAGGGGAGTTTCCCGACGGCACGCGCGTCCTCAGGGCAAAGATCGATATGGCATCCTCGAACATTACAATGCGCGATCCTACGATGTACCGGATCAAGAAGGCCTCGCATCACAGGACCGGGGACAAGTGGTGCATTTACCCCATGTACGATTTTACGCATTGCATCTCGGATTCCATCGAAGGGATCACGCATTCGCTCTGCACGCTCGAATTCGAGAATAACCGACCGCTTTACGATTGGTTCCTGATCGAACTTGGCATTCACCGTCCGCAGCAGATCGAATTCGCGCGGCTCAATCTCACTCACACGGTCTTGAGCAAACGGATCCTGCTGAAACTTGTCCAGCAGAAAACGGTTTCCGGCTGGAACGATCCCCGGATGCCTACGATCTCCGGTTTCCGGCGTCGCGGTTATACGGCATCCTCGATCAGGAATTTCTGCGATCAGATCGGCGTTGCCAAATTCAACAGCACGATCGATAGGGTGGTTCTCGAAAATTCTATCCGCGAAGAGCTCAACAAGACCGCGCCGCGAATGATGGCGGTCTTGAAACCGCTTAAGGTCGTTATTACGAATTATCCGGAAGGAAAAACAGAAGAGCTTGAGGCCGTGAATAATCCCGAGGACCCTTCAGCAGGTTCCCGCAAAGTTCCTTTCGGCCGTGAAATCTATATCGAACAGGATGATTTTCGCGAAGTGCCGCCGCCCAAATATTTCCGGTTGGCTCCCGGACAGGAAGTGCGGCTCCGTTATGCTTATTTCATTAAATGTGAAAAAGTGATCAAGGACCCCGCGACCGGGGAAGTGGCGGAAGTTCATTGCACGTATGATCCGGTGACGCGCGGCGGCAACAATCCTCCGGACGGCCGGAGGGTCAAAGGAACGATCCACTGGGTTTCGGCGAAGCATGCTGTCTCGCCGGAAGTCCGGCTCTATGATCATCTCTTTAGCGCCGTCGATCCCGGCGATTTTCCCGAGGGAAAAGATATCTTCGTGAATTTGAACCCGAAATCCCTTGAAGTCCTCAAAGACGCGAAACTTGAACCCGCGCTTGCTCAGGTTAAGCCGGGAGAGCGCGTTCAGTTCGAGCGCATGGGTTACTTCTTTGCCGATCCTAAGGATTCCAAGCCTGGTCAACCCGTTTTCAATCGCATCGTGACGCTCCGGGATACTTGGGGAAAGATCGAGAAGAAAGGTTAAAAACAACGGCATAGCCCCTGGAATACTGTCTACAGAGCTGGGGGACTAGGATTTGAACCTAGACTAGGTGATCCAGAGTCACCGGTGCTACCGTTACACCATCCCCCAACGAAGGATATGCGATCAAAGGCGGGAAAAAGCAGGGGAATTATAGCGGGTCTTCCGCCTACCGACAAGAATTCTTCTCGATGAAGCGAAAACACACCTTCCTATTTTTCCACAGGCGTTCAGGACTGCACTAAGATATCTGGAAGGACAGTATGAAGATCAATAAAGAAGAATTGCTCGATAGATTGAAAAGAGCCTATGAATTAAAGGCACATACGGTCGTTGATATTGCGCAAGACCCTTAGGCCGCGGAAGCCTTCCGCGAAACGCACCCGCGCCTGAACACCACGGAACGTCGCGTAAGCCCTTGTGATCTCCGTGATCTTCAGATTCTCGATGCTCGTTCTCTCGATCTGGGATGCGTGCAGCTCGAGCAGTTTGATTTTTTCGGACAGGATATCCGTGATATCAACGAAGATGTCAGGAATAAAATTCATGCAGGTGGGGGACTCGTAAAAAAGGACCTCCTTGACGTTTCGCGTTGCAGCGATCGCTGCATGCGAGGCGGCTCGGTGGTCCTGATGGCTGTCATCGAAATGGTTGACCAGGACAACGTCCGGAGACACCGCATTGACCGATTCCTCGATCGTTTTGATGAGATTTCTATCATCATGCAGTTCGGTGTCATGGTAACCGCCCCAGAAGATCTGTTTGACGCCCAGGGCCTCCGCTGCTTTTTCCTGCTCCCGTTTGCGCGTTGCCGGGTCCCCGCCAACGCAGCCGTCGGTCAGAATTAATTGATAAAGTTGACTCCCCGCTTGACCGTATCTTAAAAGGGTTCCACCGCAGCCGAATTCGATGTCATCGGGATGCGGACCGATCGCGAGGATATTCATGCCGTATTTTTTTCGAGACGGTTTCGAAGGTGTTTCCACGAGAGAACCCTCCTTGGACGATTTTAATAAATAGTCAAACGTATTATAGCATTAGCATTGAGTTGCATTTAGTCAAAAACCGTCTTTGTATGTTTACCGATCTGTGTTGTAATATTCCGCAAGCGGTGTCGGGTCTCCCATGCTTTGAGGAAACAAGGGCTTATGAAAAAGATCTTGTTTTTAATGTTATTGATCGTGATCGCGATCGTGACCACGGGAGTTTATCATCTCACCCAGCAGGCCGACATCTGCTACTACAAAGGTCACGATCTTTTTGTGAAAGCGAAATACAAAGACTCCATTCCTTTTTTTCGCGAATCTCTCCTCCATGATCCAAAACGATCCAAAACCCTAACAGAATTGGGCTATGCCTATCTCTGGGCGGGGCATTATCCGGAAGCCATCGGGATATTCCAAAGGCTGGTCGCGTCTGAACCTAAGGCTCTTCGGGTCAAAAAATCATTGGCCAACGTCTACTCCTGGAACAAAGAGTATGCCAAAGCCGAGGCGATCTTCCTTGAGGTCCTTCGGACCGATCCGAAGGATCGCGGGGCGCAAAAAGAATTGGCTGAGATCTATATTTGGGACAATAAACTCGATCTGGCAAAAGCGATCCTGATCGCCTTGCTTCAAAACAATCCCGGAGATGCTCGTGCCAAACTTCTTTATGGAAAAACGCTGCTTTATTCCGGCCAAACGAAGGAAGCGATCCGGATTTTCGAAGAGCTTTCAAAAGGCTCCAAGCCAGCCACGAAGGAGAATTTATGAGGCATTTCTTTTGGGGTATCGCCGTATTTCTTTTGATGATCATCCCGGCGTTCGCGGCAGAAGGAGTGAGCCAGAAGGAGCTGAAGGAGCTTTTGGGCGACAGTTATATGATCGAACAGGATTATGGACATTCCGTTAAGGAATATCGCGATGCTCTTGCCAAAGATCCCCAAAATATAAAGGTCAGGACCTCGCTTGCGGATGTGCTGAGCTGGCAGAAACAATACGACGAAGCCATTGATGAATACCTGAAGGTTCTTAAAATCAAACCGGACGATCTTGAGGTGAAAAAGAAACTCGCGGCCGTTTATTCCTGGAAAAAAGATTTTCCCAAAGCAGAAGCTCTGTACCAAGAGATCCTTGCCGGGAACCCGCATGATCTGAAGCAGGCGGTTGCGTTCGCGGAAGTTTGTTTCCGTTTAGGGAAAACCCGGGAGGCCGAGCGGATGTTACAAGGAGTCCTCGCCCAAGATCCTCAGAACAGGGATGCCAAAATCCTCTTGGCGGATGTGGATGCCTCGAAGAAGGATTTTAAGAAAGCCTTGGGACTTTACAGGGAAGTCCTCGCGGAAAAATATGATCGTAAAATCAAGGCGAAAACGGGAGACGTCCTGAGTTGGATGCGGGATTACCGTGGAGCGCTCAGAGTTTATGATGAGCTTTTAGCAGAAAAAGATGAAAAAGAACTGAGGTTGCAGAAGGCCCGGATCCTCGGATGGAACAAAAAATACCGTCAGGCGACGAAGGAATACCGGAAGATCTTGAGCCAGGGTCCGGACGATCTTGTCCAAACGGAAATGCAGGCCAAGGAGTTCTATTGGGACAACAGGGTCAAACGCGCGATCGCGGCCTACAAGGATCTGCTCGGGAAAGCCCCGGAAAATGCGGAGGCAATGTTCGATCTGAGCCAGATTTATTCCTATCAATCCATGTGGCATGAGGCGATCCAACAATACAAAAATCTCCTCGATCTTTTTCCGGATCATTTCAGGGCCAGGGAGGGATTGCGGAAAGCAGAGCTTTTTTTAAATCATCCCGTGCTTAACTCCGGCTATGAATTCTTTAAGGCCCGTAGCGGCGCCCGCGACGTTGATATTCACAAGAATGTTTTTAATAACCTGCTTGATATCCCGCTCAGTGCGCAGACGATCCTGGGATTGGGATATACCCTGGCCCGGCGTTCCTTTGTAGATTTTCATGACCTAACCGAAAATCAAGCCCGCGTGGCACTCAGCCACCAGAAAAGTCCGGATTGGTCGACCGGCGCTTTTTTCAATCTGGTCACCTACAACAGGGGGGTGGCCCCGGTCTACGAGTTTGGCGGACAATTCGCGTTCCGGACTTTTGATTTCGGTCAGATGACGCTGTCGCAAGAACAACGCCGCCTTGAGAACAACAGTGAAGTGATCCGGCGCCGTCTCTTTCGCGATGATTTCAAGGTCCGTCAAGATATCGATATCACCAAGCGGTTGAAGGCAGGGGCGGACTATACATTCTCGTATTTTTCGGATCACAACCGGTGCAGCGAACCCGCCGCGGATGTTCTCTACTACTTCAGCCTTGAACCGAAAGCGTTCTATGTGAAATATCGGTATGCTTTCCGCAATTTCCGGAAGATCGAGACGGATTACTTTTCACCTCAGGAATATTCCCTGCACACGATTTCGGTGCGGTGGAAGCATTTTCTCAATAAGGAGGAGATCTTCTTCGGGGCAAAGGATCTTTATTATGAAGCCGGTTATGACATTTCGTTCGACTCGACGGGTATTACCAGCCATCAAGTTGTAGGCGGTCTCACCTGGGACATCACCCGGCGCCTTCAGATCAAAGGCGAGGGGCAGTACACGATCGCGTCCACCAAAATCTATGAGGATGCGGGGGCCAAGGCCTCCGTAAAATACTTTTTCTAAATGAAAAGCAAACAAGAGTTTCGATCCAATCATGTGCTTGAAGCGCTCGGGATCCTCGCGATCCTGGCTGCGATGACGTATTTGATCGTTCGCGGGGTCCTGCTCGAGCGGGCCAAATACTCCTTGGCGGACGGTATCTTTGCGGCCCTTATCCTTTCAGCCGAAGCTTTTATCCTTTTCCACGGCATCGGTTATGCGATCGCGATCATTTGGAGCAAAAAGAAAGCCCAGGACATTTCGATCATCTCCCGTGCTCTCTATTCATCCGATGGACAGGAGCAGCCTTCAATAGCGATTCTTGTTCCCGCCCGTCACGAACCCCGGGAGGTCCTTAAAAAGACATTTATCACGATTAACAATATCGAATATAAGAACAAACGGGTTTATTTTCTGGACGACAGCATCAAAGAGGAATACCACAAGGAAGCCGAAGAGCTTGCGCGGGAATATCATTTGACGCTTTTCCGTCGCACCAAGCCGTGGCATGGCGCGAAGGCCGGGATCATTAATGATTTTCTGGAACACATGACCGAAAAATATATGGTGATCCTGGATGCGGACAGTAATCCAATGCCTGATTTTCTCGGGCTGCTCGTTCCGATCATGGAAGCGAATGAAAAACTGGCCTTTATCCAGACGCCGCAGTTTTATACGAATATCAACGAGAATCGGATCGCACGAGCGGCGGTACTGCAGCAAGCTGTTTTTTATGAATATATCTGCGACGGGAAGGGAGTCGTGGATTCGATGTTCTGTTGCGGGACGAATGTGATTCTAAGGGCCAGTGCTCTTAAAGCCATTGGCGGAATGGATGAAAGGACCGTGACAGAGGACTTCGCAACCTCCCTAAAAATTCATACGCACGGTTTTTCTTCGCTTTATTATAATCACGTTTGCGTATTCGGAATGGGTCCTGAGGATCTGATTGGTTATTTCACACAGCAGTTCCGTTGGACCGCGGGAACCCTCCAGGTCTTTAAAAGTCTCGTCGCCCAATTTTTCACAAAACCGTTTTCACTGAAGCCGGGACAATGGTTCCAGTATGCTCTCTCCGGCACTTATTATTTGGTGGGCTTTGCCTACTTCATACTGATTCTTGGGCCCCTTTTTTACATTTTTTTCAAAGTGCCGTCATTTTTTATCCAACCCGAAGTTTATTTTCTTTCCTTTTTGCCGTACATGGTGCTGTCCACGGGCGTTTTTTATTTTTCCTTACGTAAAAGGAATTACAAACCCAACGATCTTATCCTCGGGCAGCTTTTAGGCGCGTCGAGCTGTTTTGTTTATATGAAAGCGGCATGCGCTGCCCTCTTGGGTTTCAAGATCTCATTCGGGGTGACTTCGAAGGCAAAAGGGGGTGCGGTCCCTTACCGTGTCATTTGGCCGCAAATCGCGGTAATGGCAGCGACTTTTATCGCTCTGGTGTGGGCCGTGAATCGCTTTATTTACGAGAAAGAACCGGCCTTGATCATCAACGCTTTTTGGACCTTCTATCAGTTCCTGATTTTTTCCAGCATCTTTTATTTCAACCGAGGAACGAAGTGAGAAAAGCATCCGCCATTATCGTGGCCCTTGGACTGTGTGTGCTCTGGAGTTCTTGTGGCACAAAAAAAGGGGAAGGGTGTTTGACGGGAGCTTTTTTGGCGGACGTGCCGAAGTCTTACTCCATAGAAAAATTTTCGATTGATTATGGCAAACGGCCGGCTCTCATTCTGATCTTTTTGGATTGGGGAAAGTTCCCTGACGGGGATGTGGTCCGTGACGTCTATGATCGCGGAAGTATGTTGGTGGTGACCTGGGAGCCTTGGCAAGCTAAGGAGAAAAAAGCGATCGATTATGATGCCGTACTTGACGGCAAATCTGAGGCGTACATCCGCGAATTTGCGTTGAAACTGAAATCGATAGAGAAGACCGTTTTTTTAAGGTTCGCGCATGAAATGAACGGGAATTGGTATCCCTGGTCGGGACAAAAGATAGGCGGAGAGAAGTACCAGCATCTTTTCAAGTATGTCCGGAAGATTTTTGCTGAGGTTGGGGTTGAGAATGTCCGTTGGGTTTTTTCGATCAATACTGAGAACGTTCCGCAGGGAAACGCCTATAGGGACTGTTATCCGGGGGACCGCTTTGTGGATTATATCGGGCTAGATGGGTATAATTGGGGCACGACTCAAAGTTGGAGCCGGTGGAAAAGTTTCAGAAATATTTTTTCAAGCATTTATGAAGATGTTGTCCGGCGTTATAAAAAGCCGGTGATCATTTCGGAATTCAGTTCGGCTTCGGCTGGGGGGGACAAAGCCCTCTGGATCGAAGGAGCACTTCAGGCCATGAGGCGCATGCCTGCCGTGAAAGGTTTCATTCTTTTTAATGTCGACAAAGAGGCTGACTGGCGGTTTCCGCCGGATAGTGCAAGCGGCCAAAAACTAAAGAGCGGACTCGCAAATCCATATTTTCAAAGAGTTTCCAAAAAGTCTTTATGATGACAAAAAACGAACTGATCACCCGACTCAAGGACCTACATAACGAAGAAGAGATGGCAATCCCGATCTATACCAAACACTTGGAGAGCGCTTTATTTCTTTCTCATATCAAGCCGGATGCTCGAAGAGAGATCGAGGAGATGCTTTTGACTCTGGCCATGGAATCCGAAATGCATGCCAAGATGTTTGAGGCGGCGATCAAGAAAATCCAGGAGTCGAAGCTCGATGTTTACTGATGCGGATTACGAAAAATATTTTGATCAGATCGGGCGCGTAGAAAGAAAAATGATCTACGGGGTTTATGACCTCGCGGAAGAGATCAAGGATCCCGCTATTTTGCGTAGTTTGCAAAAGATCGGAGATGACGAGGTCCGGCATTATGGCTATGAACTGAAGATGCTGAAGGCGATCGGAGCGCCGGGGCGTTCCGAGAAACGGTGTGAATCCCGGGAGTATTGTCTGGGTACGATCCAGCTAAGGCGATCGCAAGATCCCGCGGGGCATGCGATCAAAACCTATTGCGTCAATTTATCAAAAAAGGGAGTCTGCCTGGAGGGTGCAGCGGATCTTTCTCTCGGGGAGATGTGTGAACTGGCGATCCGTTTATTTGATAAAAAGGAAATAATCTCCCACAGGGGGAAGGTCGTCTGGAACAAGGAAGTCGAACCGGGTTTTTATATCGGGGGAATCTTCTTTGAGACGATCGCATGAGGCAAAGAAAACATTTTTTATTCATGAAAGAAGCCGTCAAAGAAGCACGGAAGGGCCTGCGTGAAGGCGGGATCCCGATCGGATCCGTGCTTGTGAAGGACGGCAAGATCATCGGCCGCGGGCATAATCGCAGGATCCAAAAAGATTCCGCTATTCTTCATGCAGAAATGGATTGTCTCGAGAGCGCAGGCCGTCTCAAGGCCAGGGATTACGAGAAATGCGTGATCTATTCGACGCTTTCGCCGTGTGACATGTGCACGGGGGCCATCCTGCTTTATAAAATCCCGGTCTTGGTGATCGGGGAGAACAAAACTTTCAAAGGTCCCGAAGATCATTCTAAAAAGCGCGGCGTCAAACTTATCAATCTCGATCTTCCTGAATGCAAAAAGATGATGGGAGATTTTATGACCGCCAGACCGAAGCTGTGGAACGAAGATATTGGAGAATGATTTTATGTTGATCCGTCAACTCAAAGATTGCCCGGAATTTATCGCGGGAGATGCCTGCCATCTGCGTGAGCTTTTGAACGCCAAAACGGATCCTCGTGCGGCCTATCGTTACAGTCTTGCGCATGCCATCGTGAAGCCCAGCACAAAGACCAAGCCCCATTCACTCAAAACCTCGGAAGTTTACTATATCTTGGAAGGGCAGGGGCGCATGCATGTGGATAAGGAGACCACGGAAGTAGGGTCCGGCGCCGTGATCGATATTCCTCCCCATGCGATCCAATACATCGAGAATACCGGCAAAAACGACCTTGTTTTCCTCTGCATTGTGGACCCCGCGTGGTGCGCGGCCGATGAAGAAATATTGAAATAAAAAAACCTTTTCAGAAAAAGTTTTTCTATATCCTCCGATTCAGCTATACTGCTCCCTCAATGAGCCATGCCATCTTAAAAAGGAAGTTTTATGTACCCCATTCTTGAGAAGAAAAAGTTGAATAATAACGTGGAAGAAATGGTGATCCTGGCGCCCTATGTCGCGCGACATTGTGAACCCGGCCAGTTCATCATTCTTCGCGTGGATGCGGAAGGGGAGCGCATTCCTCTGACCATCGCGGAGTATAATCGTGAGAAGGGTTCGGTTTCCATCATCTATCAGGTGGCGGGTTTTACCACCCGGAAGCTTAGTGAAAAAAAAGTTGGCGACGCGATCGTGGATTTTGTCGGTCCCTTGGGCCGACCCACGGAACTTCATCCCATCAAACGTGTGATCGGGATCGGAGGCGGGGTCGGAGCGGCACCTCTTTATCCCCAGCTAAAAAAATTAAGCGAGATGGGAACCTCGGTCGACGTGATCCTCGGTGCGCGCAGCAAAGACCTCATCATTCTCGAAGAAAAGTTCTCTAAGTTCTGTAAGAACGTCTATGTCACGACCGATGACGGGAGTTACGGAGTCAAGGGGCTTGTGACCGAGAAACTCAAGGCGCTCGTCGATGCGGGTGAAAAATATGATGAGGTCATTGCCATCGGACCCGTGATCATGATGAAGTTTGTCAGTCTTCTGACCCAACCCTGGGGCCTTAAGACCAATGTTTCCCTGAATCCTATCATGGTGGACGGGACCGGCATGTGCGGCGGATGCCGCGTAACGGTTGGCGGGCGGACGAAATTCGCCTGCGTGGACGGGCCGGACTTTGACGGTCATCAAGTGGACTATGACGAGTTGATGCGCCGGCAAAGCATGTATAAAACCGAAGAAGCCCATTCTTGCAAGATCGGCTTGAGGGTTGATTGATATGCCTCCTAATATGAGTCCGAAAAAAGTCCCCATCCCGGAGCAGAAACCCGACGAGCGGATCAAGAATTTTCAAGAAGTAGCGCTTGGCTATACGCCCGAACAAGCCGTGCAGGAATCTTTACGTTGCCTCCAATGCAAGACACGCCCCTGCGTTGCGGGCTGTCCGGTCAGTGTGATGATCCCCGAATTCATCAAAAAAGTGAGTGAGGGCAATTTCGAGGAAGCTTACCGCCTTCTGGCAAAGGAGAACTGTTTGCCGGCCATTTGCGGGAGGGTTTGTCCCCAGGAAACCCAATGCGAGATCCTTTGTGTGCGCGGAAAGAAAGGGGAGCCTGTAGCGATAGGACGGCTGGAACGGTTTGTGGCGGATTATGCGATGGGGCATATGCCTCAGGAGGTCCCTGAGATCAAAAAGAACGGCATCCAAGTCGCGATCGCGGGAGGCGGACCGGCTGGGCTGACCTGTGCCGGCGAACTCGCGCGTATGGGCTACGATGTGACGATTTTCGAGGCGCTTCATGCCCTGGGCGGCGTTCTCATGTACGGGATCCCGGAGTTCCGGTTGCCCAAAAATCTTGTGGCAAAGGAGATCGCGAACGCTCTTAGCCTTGGCGTCAAGATCGAGAAAAATGTGATCATCGGAAAATCGATCACGGTGGATGAGCTTTTCCAGGAAGGTTTTCAGGCTGTTTTCATCGGATGCGGTGCCGGTCTCCCGTCCTTTTTGAAGATCGAGGGCGAGAATTTGAACGGTGTTTATTCTGCCAATGAGTTTCTCACGCGTGCCAATCTCATGAAGGCTTATGATTTTCCGAATGTTCCAACGCCGGTCAAGATAGGTAAACGGGTCGCAGTAGTGGGTGGCGGGAATGTGGCCATGGACGCGGCACGGACCGCCAAACGTCTTGGCGCCAAAGAAGTTTATATCGTTTATCGAAGAAGCGAGGCGGAACTTCCGGCTCGCGCTGAAGAGGTTCATCACGCGAAAGAGGAAGGGATTATTTTTAAACTTCTCCGGAATCCCGTCAAAATTCTTGGTAAGGACGGCTGGGTCGCAGGGCTGGAATGCGTTGAGATGGAGCTTGGAGAGCCGGATGAGTCCGGCCGCCGCCGGCCCATAGAAAAAAAAGGAAGCAATTTTGAATTTCCGGTGGAGACGGTCATTATTGCCATCGGCGGAACCCCGAATCCTTTGATCCGCCAGACCACGCCGGGTCTCGAAGCACAGAAATGGGGCGGCATTATTGTCGATGAAGCGACAATGAAGACCTCCAAAGAAGGTGTCTATGCCGGCGGTGATATCGTGACCGGTGCTGCTACGGTCATTCTCGCCATGGGCGCCGGGAAAAAAGCCGCCGTTGCGATCCATGAAGCTCTTCAGAAAAGTCATAGTCAAACGACGGGAGCCTAAAATATGAGCAAAATATTGATCGTAGATGACGACGCGGACATTGTCGAGGCGATGCGGCTTGTGCTGGAAAAGCGCGGACACAGAGTAAGCATTGCGGGTGACGGTAACGAAGGCTTGGGCAAGGCCCGTGCTGAGAAACCCGACGTGATCATTCTGGATGTGATGATGCCGGGGCTGGACGGTTTTGAAGTGGCCCGGGAATTGAAAGGGGATAGCCAGACCCGGAGCATCTCCATTCTCGTGTTGACCGCGATCAAAGACAAAATGGGTTTTGATTTTAAAAAAGAATCTGCCGATCCCAATTGGCTCCCCGTAGATGACTATTGTGACAAGCCTTTGGATTACGAACTTCTCTTGGAAAAGGTCGACCAGTTAGTGCGCCATAAAAAAAACTGACACATCGGTCAGTATGGCGCCGGACATCGGGGTAGGGCCCCATGTTTGAAGATACTGATTTCCGCCTCCGGTTGACAGAGGTCACTCATTTTATGAAGAGCATATCAGAGGATAGCACCGTCGAAAAAAAGCTGATCGACCGTGTGTATTGGCTCACGCGCTTGAGGTGGATCGCGATCCTCGGTGTTGTTGCGACCATTCTCACCGTGCCGAGGTTTTTCCCGGTCTCCCTCGAGATGGAGCCGCTTTGCTGGGTGGCGGTTTTCTTGGCGATCCACAATGGTTTGTTCTCCTGGCTCATGCGACATTTGCAGGGACGGCAGATGTATAGGGCGATCAAAGCCCTGGCCAATCTGCAGATATTCTTGGATCTAACCTGTCTGGCTCTTCTGATCCATTTTTCCGGGGGTGTCGAAAACCCGTTCTATTTTTATTTTATTTTCCACATCATCATTGCAGGCATCCTGCTATCCCGTCGCGAAACCGTGATCTTGGCGACTTATGCGGCCATTATTTTTTCCGCGATCATTTTCGGAGAGCAGCGGGGCTTTTTACATCACTACAGCCTGCTCGGGACTTTCGCAGTTCCCCTTCATGAAAGCCCCGCGTATGTTCTGGGCGTTTTCTTCGTATTTGTCAGCACGCTTTACATTACCGCCTACCTGACGACCTCGATCTCGAACCGGTTGCATGAGCGTGAGCGCAGTTTAACAAAGGCCAATGAACTGCTGGCTGAGAAGGACCGTATCAAGAGCGAATACGTTCTGCGTGTGAGTCATGATCTCAAAGAAGATCTCGCGGCTATCCACACCTGCGTTGATCCCGTCCAGAAAGGGCTTACCGGGAGTTTGAATGAAGAGCAGATGAACCTTTTGAGCCGCGCCCGGGAAAGGAGTAAGCAACTGATCGTTTATATCGATGCCCTTCTCGAGATCACAAAGCTGAAACTGACTGAAAAAATGGAAATGAGCAGTTTTTCGGTCGCGGACCTGATCCATGAGATCTCGGAGTCTATCAGTTCTATGGCCCAGCATGAGAAAAGGGCATTTGAAGTCCAAATGGATCCCGGGGTTCCCTCCATGAAAGGGGTGCGGGTTTATATTCAGGAAGCATTACTGAATATTTTGAAAAATTCTCTGAAATATACGCCGGAAGGGGGGAGGATCATCTTGCGGGTCCAAAGCGACCGATCATGGCTTCGGATCAAGGTAACGGACACAGGGATGGGCATTCCCGCGGACGATCTCCCGCAGATCTTCACGGAATTTTATCGGGCTAAGAACGCAAAGACATTGCTCAAAAAGGGAACAGGACTGGGCCTTTCGATCGCCAAGAAGATCGTGGAAATGCACCACGGGAAGATCGGGATAGAATCCCAGCTGGGCCAAGGGACTTGCGTCAGCCTGGAGATCCCCCTGGCTTCGTGAGTCGCAGCGCTTACCTCCAGGAAAAAAGCTCTAAGAAAATTTGACATTTTTCAAAAAAATCATTAGGATATCCCCTTAATCGTTCTCAATTTCACAATTATATTTCAGCAGGCATAGCGTTGAATACCCAAGAAACAAAAACCCAAGATTCACAACATTCCTCCGCGAGAGTCCCTTGTCAACCTACGGACGAGGAAATGCTCCGTAGTCTGGATGCCGTCATCGACGGTTTTGCCAAGACCGACGGCGCGTTGATCCCGATCCTCCAAACGGCACAAAATCTTTTTAGATATCTTCCGGTAAAAGTTCTCAAGCATATCAGCCTCCGGCTGAAGATCTCCTACAGTGAAGTGACAGGTGTGGTCAGTTTTTATTCCTTTTTCTCCACGGTCCCGCGGGGGAAGCATGTGATCCGTGTTTGCCTTGGGACCGCCTGCTACGTTCGTGGCGGCAAGGAAGTGCTGGAGGCATTCAAAAAAAATCTCAAGATTAATGTGGGCGAAACGACGCCGGACCGCATGTTCTCCCTGGAAGTGGGGCGCTGTTTTGGCGCTTGCGGCCTGGCCCCGGTCGCGATGATCAATGACGATGTTCACCAGCGGGTGAAGTCGGCTAAGATCCGCGAACTGATCAGCCAGTACCAGCATGAAGGCGAAGACGTGAAGGAGGCTCGGTAACATGGCCCTTTCACGGATCGCGTCACTTGGGGACCTGAACAAGGTCAAAAAAGAAGTTTTGGCCGAACAGAAGAAGAACGCCTCAAAAAAACAGATCCTCCTTTGTTCCGGCGCCGGTTGTATCGCGTCGGGATCTCTCCGGCTCAAAAAGGCTCTCGAGGAAAAGATCAGAGAAGAAAAACTGGATGTGGAGGTCGTAGAGACCGGCTGCCTTGGGCCTTGCGCACAGGGGCCTGTGATCGTGGTCAATCCCGACCAGACTTTCTATGAGAATCTCAAGCCCGAAGACGCGCGCGATATCGTGGACGAACATCTGCGAAAAGGAAAACTAGTCGAGCGGTTGGCTCCGCGGGACATCAAAGACAACAAGCCGGTTCTTAAACAGAACGATATGGATTTTTTCAAAAAGCAGATCAAGATCGTTCTCAGGAACTGCGGGAAGATCGACCCCCTGAAGATCGGGGACTATATCGCACAGGACGGTTATCAGGCGCTTGCCAAAGCGCTGACCTCCATGACGCCGGATGAAGTGATCAAGCAGGTCAAGAAATCCGGTCTTCGCGGCCGCGGAGGCGCTGGGTTCTCGACAGGCTTGAAGTGGGAATTAACCCGTGTGGCCCCCGGCGATGTGAAGTACGCCATTTGTAATGCGGATGAAGGGGATCCCGGCGCTTTTATGGACCGTAGCGTCCTGGAAGGTGACCCTCATAGCGTGATCGAAGGTATGCTGATCGCCGCCTATGCGATCGGCGCCGCTCGCGGATTCGTTTATGTCCGCGCGGAATATCCGCTTGCAGTCTCGAGACTCACGAAAGCGATCGAACATGCCAAGGAGACGGGACTTCTCGGCAAGAATATCCTCGGGAGCGGTTTTAGTTTTGATCTGGAGATCCGGATGGGCTCCGGGGCTTTCGTTTGCGGTGAGGAAACGGCGCTCATGCGTTCCATCGAAGGAAAACGCGGTGAACCGCGGCCTCGTCCTCCGTTCCCGGCCCAGAAAGGTCTTTGGGATAAACCAAGTCTTCTCAATAACGTCGAAACCTATGCCAATATCCCCGTCATTCTTTTCAAAGGTGCGGATTGGTATGCTTCCTTTGGGACTCCGGCGAGCAAAGGGACGAAGGTCTTTGCCTTGGCGGGGGCCATCAAAAACACGGGGCTCGTGGAAGTTCCGATCGGGACTCCCCTCGGAGAACTTATTTATGATATCGGAGGCGGGATCAAAGGCGGCAAGAAATACAAAGCCGCACAGATCGGAGGCCCTTCAGGCGGGTGTATTCCCAAAGAATATCTGAACGTTTCCCTCGACTATAAAACCCTCGAAGAGCTCGGCGCGATCATGGGGTCCGGCGGTCTCATTGTCATGGACGAAGATTCCTGCATGGTGGACGTCGCACGATTCTTTCTGGATTTCGTGCAAGATGAATCGTGCGGCAAGTGCGTGCCATGCCGTGTCGGGACCAAGCGCATGCTTGAGATCCTGGAGCGCATTTGTGCGGGGCAAGGCGAGGAAGGCGATGTTGAAAAATTGGTCCGGTTAGGTTTGCAGATCAAGGAGACCTCCCTTTGCGGCCTGGGACAGACGGCTCCTAATCCCGTCCTTTCAACGATCCGTCATTTTCGAAAAGAATATGATCAACACATCCGGGAAGGACATTGCGAAGCGGGTGTTTGTCCGTCGCTCGTCCGGGCCTCATGCCAGACCGCGTGTCCTGCGGGAGTGGATGTTCCGGGCTTTGTGTCGCTGGTGGGAGAAAAGCGCTACGCGGAGGCGCTCAAGCTTCATCGCGAACGGAATCCTTTTGCTGCGGTCTGTGCCCGTGTTTGCTTTCATACTTGCGAAGACAAATGCCGGCGGGCGACCCTGGATGATTCGGTCTCGATCCGCGGCATCAAGCGTTTCATGGTCGACCAAGAAGTGGTGATTCAGGTGCCCGAGGTCCGGCACAATGAGCAGAATGCGGCGCGCAAGATCGCGATCGTGGGGGCGGGTCCCGCGGGGCTTTCATGTGCTTATTTTCTCGCAAGGCTCGGGTACCGGCCGACGGTGTTCGAGTCAGAGCCGAGACCGGGTGGCATGTTGGTGCAGACGATCCCGGCCTACCGGTTGCCGCGCGAAACCCTTGCACGTGAAATACGCATGATCGAACAGCTGGGTGTGACGATCGAAACGAACAAACGGCTTGGAAAGGATTTTACGCTGCAGGACCTGCGTGACAAAAAGTATGACGCAATCTTCATCGGGATCGGAGCCCCGGAATCTTTCGGACTCGGGATCATGGGTGAGGATGCGGACGGGGTCGTGATGGCCCTTCCTTTCCTGAGAGAATATAACATTCGAGGGTCCGTGCCCGTCGGAAAAAAAGTGGTGGTGGTGGGCGGCGGGAATGCGGCCATTGATGCTGCCAGAACCGCGCTCCGCTTGGGCGCCGAGATCGTGACCGTTCTCTACCGCCGGAGCCAGGAAGAGATGCCGGCTTATGCTGAAGAGGTGCGCGAAGCGGTCTATGAAGGGGTCAAGTTGATGCCGCTTACTCATCCCGTAGAGATATTAAAGAACCCGGCAGGTAAAGTTACCGGGGTGAAATGTATGACCATGAAACTGGGGGACTATGACCGCAGCGGACGTCGTTCGCCGACCGCGGACGGGGCGGATCAATTCACGCTGGAAGCGGACCAGGTGATCGGGGCGATCGGCCAGACCCTCCAGGCCGGAAAACTTTTCGAGCTCAAGGATGTCGAGATCAAAATAACCCAGAATAAATTCATCTTTTCGGATTCCGTTACGGGGCAGACCTCGGTCCCCGGAATTTTTGCCGGAGGGGATGTGGCCTCGGGCCCTTGGTCTGTCGTTGCGGCGATCGGTGCCGGGGAACGAGCCGCGGTTGGCATTGATCAATTCCTGACAGGGGAGGAGCATGCTTTCTGGCGGGAGGAAAAAGTCGTGGATACGGATTTTGATCCGGATGTGGATCCGGTGCCTTACCCCCGTGAGGCGGTGCGTTCGATCGCCGTTGAAAAACGTAAACACAATTTTGATGAAGTGGAACTTTCCTGGAACGAGAATGTGGCTCAAAGGCAGGCGAAGCGTTGCCTTCGCTGTGATTATGGCAAGACGGTCACGCGCAGGGGACATCATAAATAATGCCAAAAATTTTTATTAATAATAAAGAGATCACGATCGACGCGACGGCGACCATTCTGGATGCCGCCAGTAAGGTCGGAGTCCATATTCCGACGCTTTGTCATCTTGAAGGCAAGGCGCCACTCGGCGCTTGCCGCGTTTGCCTTGTCGAGGTGGAGGGCGCAAAAACACTCGTGGCTTCCTGCTCGACCCCCGTGACCGAGGGGATGAAGATCCATACGAACAACAAACGGGTGCGTGAAGCCCGGCGCACGGTGGTGGAGCTTCTTTTAAGCGAGCATGAAAGCAGCTGCCAATATTGTACGCGCAGCAACGACTGCGAATTGAAGGCGATCGCGTCCCACCTTGGGATTGAAGACATCCATTACAAAGGTGAAAAGCCTGTAGCGCACATCGACGAAAGCACGCCGGCGCTTGTGCGCGATTCGAGCAAGTGCATCAAGTGCCGCCGCTGTGTGACCGTTTGCGGCGAAGTTCAGGGAGTGGGGGCGCTCTTTCCTCAGAATCGCGGTTATAAGACCATGATCGGTCCGGCGTTCACAATGGACCTC
>PLLJ01000012.1 GCA_003140935.1 Candidatus Omnitrophota bacterium | reverse complement strand
CTTCCCCGCCATACCGTCCCACGAGATCCACCCGGCGCAGATTCCGCTTCAGCAAATCCGACACTTCGGTCAGTGTGGCATCCCCGACGAGGTGGCCGAAGTCGTCATTATATCTTTTGAAATGATCGATGTCTAACATTAATACCGTCAGAGGCAGCTTAAAACGAATACTGCGGCGAAGTTCTTCCTCCAAACGTTCGAGAAAGTGATGCCGCACGAAAACCTGCGTCAGTTCGTCCACGATCGCCAACTCCCGGACCGTTTCATAGAGCTTGATCTTCTTGATGAGCAACACGAGGTAGGCGGTCAAGACCTCCACGCGCGCCAGATCCTCCTCTTTGATCCCATGGATCGCAAAAACCGAGCTTATTTCATCTCCCTCCATGATCGGAAAACACCAGCGCTCTTCACGCCGGACCATGGTCTTGGCTTCAGCCATGGCGTTAAAATCCTCCCGTTCCTGGTCTGTGAGCACACGTTCTTCCTCCTGAACGCCCTCCGGCAACATCGAATAGACCTTGACCAGGCCGGGTTCTTTTTCAGAGACCACGCGCGGCATAAGAAAGATCTGCATCTTTTCGAATGCGAGCTCGGAGCGCAATTTCTTCAACAAAAATTCAGCCAGGGTATTAAAATCCATGCACTCGCTAAAATCACGGGCGATCTCAAAAAGATTCATCAGGCTGCTCACCTGCACTTCTAAATGGCGAAGACTGCTGAGCCGCGTCTGGTACTTTGCCTGGAACGATTCCAGACTTTTCCGGATATTCTCTTTCGCTTCCTGGGCGCGGTCCAGAAAACGTTTCAGTTCCCAATGGTAATAGCAAAGCCCGATAAAAAGGAGCGACTGGACAGCCCAGAGCGCGATCATCCGAGGATGCGGAGCCATCCTGAAAAACCAGCCATGAAGAACCATAATCCCTACCGCGGAGACCGTGAGAAATCCATAGAGCTTCTCCTTGTAAAAATAATACAGAGGGAGCAGCCAGATCGTCGAAAGAAGATAATAAGCCAGAAGGGTCTCACGGGATTGCCACAAAACAAAACAGGCCGCAGCGCCAAGCGCGAGGAGAATCAGGAGGCGGCGACGCATACTCGGTTCCTCCCTTCCCTTTTTGCCCGGTAAAGCGCCTGGTCGGCCTTTTGCACGAGATTCTCGGCGTCTAAAGTATCGTCCGGAAGATTGGCCACTCCGATCGAAACGGTCATACTGACCGCTTCACGGCGGATATTGAACGAGGACTTCTCAACGGCTGTCCGGATCATCTCCGCAATCTTCGTCGCTTCCGCCTTGGTCGTTTCAGGCAGGAGAATCGCGAATTCTTCGCCTCCATAGCGCGCCAAAAGCGATCCCTTGAGGCTCTGTCTGAGTATCTCCGCAAATTGGACCAGCATCAGATCACCGCCCTGATGGCCGAAATGGTCGTTACATTCCTTAAAGTGGTCCAGATCACACATCAAGAAGGAAAGATTTTTTTGACTGAGAAGTGCGCGGCGATGTTCTTCCTTGAGACGTTCATAAAAATAGCGCCTCACGAAAAGCCCTGTCAGCGAATCCTTGATCGCCAGTTCCTCGGTCTTCTCGTAAAGCATCGCGTTGGAGATGGCGGACGACCCCAAGGTCGCAATCGCATCCAGAAGCCTCAGATCGTCATGACTGAAAACATTCGGGCGCGTCGCGTGGATGGCAAGCGTTCCCGCAACGCGGCCTTCATGAAAAAGAGGCGCCACGATCAGACTGCGGACATTTTCTTTCTTTTCAAGATCGTTCAAGGCAAAACGGAAATCCTCCTGCGTGTCCATAATGATCAGGCGCTTGCGGTTCTTAATACACCAGAAGTCGAACATGTCCCCCTGTTTAGCGTTCCAGTTGCCTACCGGACGGAGGCGCCGCCTTGCCACGATCGGAAGCTTCCGCTCCTCACCATGCGCAAAAGCGACCTTTGCAAAATCCCCGCGTGGAATAAAATCCATCGCGCGATCGACGGTCTTTTGTGCAAGATCGGCCCACGAGAGGCTGACCGTCAACTCCTCGGCAAGTTTTCGCAAATTGTAATAAGTCGAATATTTCTCAAAAAAAGTACTGATCCCTTCGCCCTTGGCCTTGAATACGATCGCAAGATTGTTGGCTTCATCCTCACACTTCTCCTGTTCAATGCCCACCATCGCAATAAGGTTTTCGAAGTATTGTTCCGCACGGAAAAGAATGGCGATAAGCAATCCGTAGGGCAGAAAGATCCAAAGGAACACCATGACCTTGGTGATCGATACGACAAAAAAGACGAGCGGCGCAAGAAATACCAGTACCAATAAGTTCACGCCCACCCATTTGAAACGCCACCAGGTCGTAAAAATGGGGAAAGAAAAGGCGGTCAGGAGCAGCGCAATACGTTGGAGGTAGATATCCGGGACTTCGGTATCCTTAAGCTGGACAAGCGTATAGATGAGAAGGTAAGTAAGAAGAAATACCGTCCCCAAGCCAAACGCGAAAGCGACCTGACGTCGGGTCCGTGAGCCCATAGATTAGTCCCAATCCTTATCAATTTCAGCGAAGATGAAATTGGGGCAGTCCCAATTCCAATCAATCGAAGCAAAGCTGAGATTGGGGCTGCCCTGGCTGCCCTTTAAGAAAAAAAACATAAGTCAGGGCTGTCCTTGTCAACCCTTTGAGAAAAAAATTTCAGACAAGGATAGGCTTTCGCCACTTATGAAATTGCAACGCCTGTTTGAGGATCAAAAAAGAGCGCCTTGCTCATATCGAACACCACTTGCAGGTCTTGGTTCATGGCCGCCGTATCCTGGTTCGATACACGCACCACGAAATTGTTGGTGCCGCAGGTCAAATAAAGATAGATCTCGGCACCCATCGGCTCCACCACATCGACCGTCGCGGTGATCGTGAACTCCGGACGCGCGTCCTGGGCAAAAATTTTGTCGTAAATGTCCTCGGGGCGTATCCCCATGGTCAGCGTCTGGCCCTTGTACTGGGCAATCCGGGAATAAAAATGAGGCAGAATGCGCAATTTGATGCCGCGGTCCTGAAAATAATAGTCGCCGTCTTCCGCGAGGATCGTTCCTTTGAGAAAATTCATTGGAGGAGAACCGATAAACCCTGCCACGAATTTATTGTGCGGCCGTTCGTAAAGATTGATCGGGTCTGCCACCTGCTGGACGAGTCCATGATGCATCACCACGATCCGGTCCCCGAGCGTCAATGCCTCGACCTGGTCATGCGTCACGTAGATCATGGTCGACTGAAGCCGGTTGTGCAGTTTCTGCAATTCCATGCGCATTTGAACACGGAGCTTAGCGTCCAAATTGCTCAGAGGTTCGTCGAAAAGAAAGACCTTGGGTTTGCGGACGATCGCACGGCCGACCGCCACTCGCTGGCGCTCTCCGCCGGAAAGCTCTTTGGGCCGGCGCTTCAACATTTCCATGGTCAGACCCAGGATCTCGGCGGATTCATGCACGCGCCGTTCGATCTCTTTGGTCGGATAGCGGCGCAGTTGCAGGCCAAACGCCAGGTTTTCATAAACGGTCATGTGAGGATAAAGCGCATAATTCTGAAAGACCATCGCGATATCGCGATTCTTGGCAGGGACATGATTGACGAGGACATTCTCGATAAAGATCTCGCCCTCGGTGATATCCTCAAGACCGGCGATCATACGGAGGGTGGTGGATTTTCCGCAACCGGAGGGCCCGACCAATACCACGAATTCCCGGTCCGCGATCTCTAAGGTAACATTATTGACCGCTCGAATACCACCCTTGTAGATCTTCGAGAGGTTCTTTACGGTAACATTTGCCACAGGGTCTCCTAAGCGCGGGTTAGGAAAGATACTCGAGCAAAAGTCCGAGCTTTTGCTTGAGGTACGGACGCTCGACCACCATGTCCACAAGGCCATGTTCGAGCAAAAATTCTGACGTCTGAAAATCCGCGGGAAGTTTCTGGCGGATCGTCTGTTCGATCACACGAGGCCCCGCGAATCCAAGAAGAGCTCGCGGTTCCGCAACAATAATGTCCCCGAGCGACGCGAAACTCGCCATCACACCGCCCATCGTGGGATTCGTAAGAACCGAGATGAAGGAAAGCCTTTCTTTTTGGTATCGCGCGAGTGCCACACAGGTCTTGGCCATTTGCATCAGGCTGAGGGCGCCTTCATACATGCGCGCACCTCCTCCCGAACCGGAGACGATGATAAGCGGAAGCTTTTTCTCGAGAGCGTATTCGATCAACCGTGTGATCTTTTCACCGACCACCGACCCCATGGAACCCATGATGAAACGGGAATCCGTCACGCCCAACGCACAGGCTTTGCCGAGGATCGCCGCAGTCCCCGTCACGCAGGCTTCTTTTAAGCCGGTCTTTTTTTGATCCTGCTTGATCTTTTCGGGATAGTCTTTAACAGCCGAGAACTTCAACGGATCTTCAGATCTAAGGTCCTTATCGATCTCGACAAAGGAATTCTCATCCACAAGGTGATGAATGCGCTCCATGGCCCCCATAATGAAGTGATAAAAGCATTTGGTGCAGACGAGCAGATTCTCTTTGAGGGTCTTATTGAACATGACCGCCTGACAACTGGGACATTTCGTCCACAATCCGGCTGGCATGCTTTTTTTTCTAAGCCCTTTTGTGACTAGAAGTGCGGGCGCTTGCGGCATCGATGCTTTTTCCTCATTGGAAGAAACGGGTGTTTCCTCTGACCCCATCACCCGTTGTTTTTGAATGGATAAATCAAGACGTACAAAAATACCACGAGAGAGACCTAACCCTGGAGCCCATCCCGTGGCAAACCAACTCGCTCGAATTGTCGTCCATTATAAAAAAATAGCAGGGAGTGTCAATTCCTTTCTTCCCTCTAAGTCCAGAAATCTCCTAGCTTTACAACGATTTTCCTCCGTGGTATGTTCTTTGCATGGAACCAAAATTCAGTCAAACCCAATCCCAAAAGATGGTTCTTTCCCCGCAGATGCGTGTCTATCTGCGCCTCCTTCATCTTCCGATCATGGATCTTCGCCAGGCGGTCGAAGACGCTCTCGAAGAAAATCCCATATTGGAGGAAGTTTCACGCACTACGGAACCTGAAAGCGCGGAAATCCCGGCACCAGCCCCCACGAAGGATGCAACCGACGAGGCGGAGGAAACACTCCCCGACGATTGGGCCGTCAAAGATCCCCTCACTTTCACGAATGCCCCCTCCGATCTTTCCCGACGTAGGCACGAAGACACCCGCAAGATCAAGGATTTTCAGGAGACGCTGATCACTCAACCCGAAAGCCTTTTTGACTATCTGGAATGGCAGATGCATTTCCTGGAACTTAAGGCATCGCAAAAAAAGATCGCTGAAGAGATCATCGGGAATATTGACCTGGAAGGTTTTTTAAAGGCAACGCTCGAAGAGATCTCCGCCGCAACCAACGTCGAGGTCCCCGTCGTTGAAGAAGTGTTGCGCAAGATCCAGAGTCTCGATCCTCCGGGAATCGGTGCGCGTGACCTTCGTGAAGCACTGTTGATCCAACTCGAACGAAAGGGCCCCGAAGCGACATTGGCCCGGGAGATCGTCCGCGAGCACCTCGATCTTCTTGCCAAAAAGGACTGGAAAACACTCGCCAAGATCTTCAATGCAAGCGAACCGGAAATCAAAAAAGCGGCGGCGCTTATCGCACGACTGGATCCCAACCCAGGCCGGAGTTTTTACTCTGAAAACGCTATCGCCGTCACCCCCGACGCCACGGTCTCGATCAAGGACGGCACGGAAGATGGCCTTGAGATCGAGGTCCACCATGATTTTATTCCCGAACTTCGCATCAACCCCCAATACCGCCGCATGATGCGTGAAAAGGGTTTGGACGAGAAGACAAAGCAATTCCTCACGGCACGTCTGGCAAGCGGGATGGATTTTCTTAAAGCCATCAACCTTCGGGGTTCCACGCTCCGGGCCATCACCGATGAGATCGTCCGTGCCCAACCTCTCTTTTTTACCCGGGGGTTCTCCCATCTCCGCCCGCTGCGCCTCAAGGACATCGCCGAGCGAGTGAATCTCCATGAATCCACGATCAGCCGTGCGATCCACGGGAAATATCTTAAAACCCCTCAAGGTACGATCCCCTACAAAAGTTTTTTTTCGCAGAAGGTTGGAACAGAGAATGACGAGGGAGAATCCCAGAAAAGCATTCTGGAAAGGATCCGGGCGCTTGTCGAAAAAGAGGACCCCCATAAGCCCTTAAGCGATCTGGCGATCGCAAAAAAATTAAAGGAGGAAGGGGTCACCCTTGCCCGCCGCACCGTCGCCAAATACCGCGATATCCTCAAGATCCTCCCCACTCATCTGAGGAAGCAACGCTGAAGACGACGCGGCTCTCGCGGCTAATACTTCGGGATATTCCCATAGGCGTCTCGGATCACGTTCGACGCAACGGCCAGCGCCGCCATGTCGCCGCTCCTCCGTCCGGCGCTCACAAGCCCCACCAGATCCCCTCCTGGGTTCAGGATCGGAGACCCGCTGTCGCCGCCATAAAGATGGAAGCCGAACCTTATTTGAAAAAACTTTGTGCCGGATCTCCGCGATACCGACGGTTTCATGATCGTGCTGACTTTTCCTTCGAAGAGAGAGCCCCTATGGTTCAGAGCATGACCGATGCAATAGACCCGATCTCCCGGCACGAGCCCGTCGGAATTTGCCAGTGGAACATAGGAAAGCGGGAACGAAGGTCTCACCGCAAGAAATGCGATATCACACTCGGGAAACTCTCGAAGGACCCGCCCTTCGAGACGAATGCCATTGGCGAGTTTCACGGAAATTCCCGCGGCATTCTGAACAAGATGGGCGTTCGTGACAATGATACCCCGCGGATCAATGATGACGCCGCTGCCGCTTCGCGAGTATTTCATTAATTGCGACGGATTTTTTGTTAAAAAAAGGACTGCGGGCCCGCTGAGAGCACCCGCTTTGTCTCCCGTTGCCCGGACCGCATTGACGCTGTGAATGCTTACAATGGCCTGCGAACGATCCACTCCCCTCGGAACGGTCGCAGCATGGGCGCTAAAACCCGGAAGAGATATCAAAATGAGGATCGTCATCAAGAAGACAACGAAATTCCGTTTGAAATAAGCCGGGATCGTCATGGTTTGTCTTTCGGCACGGACGGTGGCTTACTTAAAGTAAAATAAGCCTTCAAAGAAAGGCGAAAATCCGGTGGGGTTCGACAGATGGGAAACAAGCTGGCGGTCGGAATTGAACCGACGACCTGCGGTTTACGAAACCGCTGCTCTACCAGCTGAGCTACGCCAGCATGCTGCACATCTGCAATTTTTGAGACGCGGATTATACCAAAGAACAGCTGAGAGCGTTAGAACTTAAGATGATGCCAATGATCCAGGAAAAGCGATCGCATTCTAGCGATGATCTATTTTTTTAAATAAAAAAATCCGATCAAAGTCTTCCCATCGACGATCTCTCCCCGATGGATCATCCGGCCGATCTCCGAAAGACTGAATGTCCCCAGTTCGAAGTCCTCGTCTTCGTCTTTTGGAGCAACGGCAGGTTCGAGCTTCCCTGCTAGAAAAACATGCATTTTTTCTCCGGAAACACCCGGCGTTGGGTAGAACTCCAAAAGCTTCTTGAGCTTCCCCGGTCTCATCCCGATCTCTTCCATGAGCTCGCGACTTGCGGCATGCGGAAATGTCTCTCCGGGTTCCCTTCCTCCTGCCGGAAATTCCCAGAGATGTTTTTCAAGCGGAAACCGGTATTGTCGCACGAGGATGTATTTTCCATCATCCGTCCTGGGGATAATGACCACGCAACCCGGATGCTCCAGCACCTGGCGTGAGAGAACTTTGCCGTACGGGGTCCGCACCTTGCAATCAACGAGACGGATCGGCCCTTTGGAAAAGATCACTTTTTTTTCGAAAATACGATACTTTTTTTTCGCCATATAAAAAAAGCCCGCCGTTAACGACGAGCCTCGCCATTTTTACGAGATGCAATCTGCCGGGCTCCAAATTTTCGTATGAAAATTTGGAGCGGGATACGGGAATCGAACCCGTCTAACCAGCTTGGGAAGCTGGGACATTACCACTATGCTAATCCCGCCTGATCTTCAATAAATTATTCGATAGACGATCAGTGCTGTCCTTGTCGACCAATTTAAAAAAGAAATAATAGACAAGGGCGCCCAGTTTCTTTGTTCGCCTTAAAGTTTACAGATTTTTTTCAAAACTTCCAGGCGTTTATCAAAATGCTCACGCTTCACTTCCCGAAGGCGCTCGAGCCCGAATTTCTCGACGGTAAAAGACGCCACGATCGTCCCATAGGCGATCGCGGTCTTTATGGTTTTCAAATTCACCGTGCGCGCCGCAGCGAGATACCCCATCACGCCGCCCGCGAAACTGTCCCCCGCTCCCGTAGGGTCATAGACGTTCTCGAGAGGATACGCCGGATAAATAAAGACGCCTTCATGGCTATAAAGAAGTGCCCCGTGTTCGCCCTTTTTAATGATCACATACTCCGGTCCCATGTTGTGGATCATCTGCGCGGCCCGGATAAGATTGACCTCACCCGTGAGCTGGCGCGCCTCGCCATCGTTCATGAAAACCGCGTGAACGCGGCGCAAGACCTTCTCCACGGACGCACGCTTGTTCTGGATCCAAAAATTCATCGTATCACAGGCAACGAACTTCAGAGAAGAGCCGCGCACTTGATCAAGCACGCTAAGCTGCAGGTCCGGATCCACGTTCGCCAGAAAAACGAATTCCGGCATCGTGACGTATTTGAGCTTCGGCTTGAAATCCAAGAGAACATTAAGGTCCGTTTGGAGCGTAATAGCCGAATTCATATCCGCCTCGTACTTGCCTTTCCAATGAAAAGTTTTTCCCGGGAGCGTCACCAAATGGCTCAGATCGATATCTTTTTCCTCGAGCACTTTGCGATACGCATCGGGAAAGTCCTGCCCCACCACCGCCACGACCCCGACCTTGGCGAAAAAACTCGCGGCGTACGAAAAATAAGATGCGGAACCCCCGAAAACCGTTTGCAAAGCGCCAAAGGGCGTTGAGAGCTCATCAATAGCAACGGTGCCGACCACGATCAGATAAGGAGGTTTTGACATTTCACATTCCTTCCAGTGCTGTTATTTGTTCGATTAAATGGGTTAACAGTTCAGTACCGCTAACCCTGAGATTCAATATAAACGCGGTACAATTGATGTTTGAGTTCCCGTGCCGCGCTTTCAGGATCTTTTGCCGCAAAGATCGCCCGGACCACCGCAACTCTTGCCGCACCGGCCGCGATCACATCCCGGATATTCCCGCAATCGATGCCGCCAATCGCAACCCAGGGGATCCTTACCTTCGCGGCAGCTTGTTTAACGAATCGCAACCCCACGGATCTCATGTGCGGCTTTGTGGGTGTCGCGAATACCGGACCGACGCCGATATAATCCGCACCCTCACGCACAGCCGCTAACGCCTGCTTCAAACTATGCGTCGATTTCCCAACCCAGATCTTCAAACCCGCGCGTTTCGCTAGTTTGCGTGCGAGGGAGACCGGCATGTCCTCTTGGCCCAGATGGACACCATCCGCGCCAACCGCAAGCGCAAGATCGATGCGATCATTTACAAAAAAAAGTTTACGTCTTTTTTCGGCGATCTTCTTGATCTGGGATCCCAACCGTAATAATGCTGCGTCAGGCAACACCTTTGAGCGGAGCTGAACAATATCGGCTCCACCTCGGTATGCCGCTTCGATCTCTTTAAGCGCGTGGGAATTCTCGGTTGTAAGGTCTGTCACGGCGTAAAGGCGGAAATCCTTGAAAACTTTTTCCTTCCAGCCCATCGCCTAGTCCCAATACCTATCAATTTCAACGAAGTTGAAATTGGGGCTATCCTTGTCAACCATTTTGGGAATGATGTTTCAGACAAGGATTGGCCAGTTTCAGGATCTTGATGACCCGCGTCGAGGAACGGCCCCTGACAAGCGGAATGCGTTTCACTTTTCCGCCCCAGGAAATCACTTCCCGGGCGCCCACAATATCTTTGATCGCCCAATCCGCGCCCTTCACGAGCACATCCGGTTTGATCGCCTCGATCAGCTTCATCGGCGTTGGATCATTAAAAAGCACGGCATAGTCGACACAGGCGAGAGCTGTAAGAACCTTGATGCGATCCTGTTGGGGATTCACCGGACGGTTCGGATCCTTATAGGTTTTGACCGAACGGTCCGTGTTGACGCCGACGATCAGCGCGTCAGCGAATGTCCGGGCTTTTTGCAGATAGGTCACATGGCCGAGATGGAGAATGTCAAAAGTCCCGTTCGTAAAGGCAATGCGTTTGCCCTGTGCCTTGAGTCGCCGGACTATCGCGGACAACTTTTTTTTCGTCAGGATCTTGGAGGTCATGATAAGCGGAAAAACCCCGGATTATCCAAAAAGGATCGTTTCCACGATTTCGCAAATTGCGTGAAGCACCGCCATATGCGCTTCCTGAACATACGTGGTCTTATGAGATCTGGCGATAAAACAAATATCAACGGCGTCCTTCAAAATGCCGCCGTCTTTGCCTGTAAAACCGAGCGTAAGGATCCCTTGCTGCTTTGCCTGCGTAATGGCTTCAAGAATATTGGGCGAACGGCCGCTCGTAGAAAGTACGATGAGAATATCCCCTTTTTTTCCGAGCCCCTCGATCTGGCGGGAGAACACCTTTTCAAAACCAAAATCGTTACCGATCGCAGTAAGCGCCGCGACATCGGACGTCAACGCGATGGCCGGCAAACTCATGCGGGTCTTTTCGAACCGTCCGACAAATTCGGCGGCGATATGCTGGGAATCCGACGCCGATCCTCCATTCCCGCATAAAAGCAGTTTGTGCCCCAACTTAAGGGCGTGGATGATGGCATGGGCCATCTTGTCCAGCACTTCATACTGAGCCGGAATAAATGTTTTCTGGAAAGCCTCCTGGTGCCCTTGAATGATCGTTTCAAATGAAGTTTTCATAGGTCACCCGAAGAAGATCTTGGCCAACTCGTACATATCCGCCGGCACCGTTTTAATTTCGCCCACCGCTTCCTGGAGCGGCACGGCCACGATATCGCGGCCGCAAAGACTGACCATATGACCGAATTTCCCCTCTTTGACAAGTTGAACGGCTTTGACACCGAAACGGGTCCCGAGGACACGGTCGAACGCCGTCGGTGTGCCGCCGCGCTGAATATGACCCAGCACGGTCGAACGGGTCTCGTACCCTGTTTTCTTTTCAATGAGCTTCGCGAGCCGATCTCCCACGCCGCCCAGCAAGACATGCCCGAACGCGTCGAGTTCTTTCTTTGCCGTGACAAGTTCTTCGCCTTTGATCGAAAATCCTTCGGAAACAGCGACCACGCTGAAGTTCTTGCCGCGCGCGCGCTGCTTTGTGATGTAACCGCAGATCTCATCGATCGAAAGAGAAACTTCAGGAATAAGGACCACGTCCGCGCCGCCGGCGATCCCGGACTCAAGCGCGATCCAACCGGCATGACGGCCCATGATCTCGACCACCATCACACGATCATGTGATTCCGCCGTCGTGCGGATACGATCCAGACATTCGGTGGCAATATTCAAAGCCGTGTCATAACCGAACGTGTAGTCGGTCGCATTCAGATCATTGTCGATCGTTTTCGGGACCCCGATGATCGGCATCCCGTCCTTGAAAAGCTTGTTGCCGGCGCCGAGTGTATCCTCGCCGCCGATCGCGATCACGGCATCCAGCTTATTTTTTTTTATCGTCTCGCGGACCTTTTCCGCATCCCCTTCTTTCTTATAAGGATTCGTACGGGAGGTCCCGAGGATGGTGCCGCCCCGCGGTAGGATCTCCGCGACCGACTTCTCATCCAACTCCACAAAAACATTCTGAATGATGCCTTTCCAGCCTTGTTTGAATCCAATCACGTACCAACCTTCAGCTTTCGCCGTCTGCACGGCCCCGCGAATCACCGCATTAAGACCTGGACAATCTCCCCCACCCGTAAGTATTCCAATACGCTTCATAATTCCCCCGTTAGAGATCTGTTAGTTTGAAAAAGTTTATTTGTGAAATCCATTCAAAAACATCTTCCCCGTAATTTCTAATGGTGCGAGCTTTTTTAGGATCGAAACATCCGGGCTATTTACTTGAAGCCGCAAGGTCCTGAAGACCCGATCCGGAGTCATCGATCCCTTTGACATCACAGATCACGGTCAATTGATTCTCGGGTCCCAATAAACGCTTCACGCGCTGCCCGACTTCCTGTTGCAATTCCGACAAGACCGCCGGCACATGCCCGCCCGTCCAAAGCACCAGGCGAAGCTTGATCTCGACATTCTTGCCGGTGATTAAAACTTTCGCTTTGACGCTTTTCACGAGCGGAAAACGCTTGACCGCCTTCACCGCCGTATTCCCGAGCGTGTTGGCCGATACGACCATCGGACCGATCTCACTATGAAAAAAAATCGCTTCGTTCGGGCGCCCCGCCTTCACGAGCATCTTCGCAAAGGCAAGACCGAGAACAATGAGCACCAGCCCGACCACTCCCACCTGGGCGGATCGCCAGGAACTCTGATAGATCTCCTGGACTTTCAAGATCGCATCATCGAACGCCAAAAGATGCAAGGAAACGATGATCATCAAGCTGCCCAGGGTCAGAAGCGCGAAGATCGCGAAAATCTGGGCAAAGGCGTTGGAGACCTTCATTTCTTTTCTTTTTTCGCTTCTGCTTCGTCCGTCTTCCCCGAACCCAAGACCGTCGATTCGATGAACTTCGTGTTCACGGAACCTTGGCGGAACCGCGGATGGCTCAGAATGCGGATGTGAAGCGGCGCGGTCGTCTTGATCGGTTTCACTTCGATCTCGCGAAGCGACCGGAGCATGACCGTGATCGCGTCCTGGCGGTTCTTGCCGTAGGCGATCAATTTCGCGATCATGGAATCATAGAACGGCGGGATCGAGTAACCCGTGTAAACGTGGCTGTCCAGACGCACGCCCGGACCGCCCGGCATTCGCCAAACTTCGATCTTCCCGGGCGAGGGCATAAAGTCATTATCAGGATCTTCGGCATTGATGCGGCATTCGATCGCATGACCCGTGAACTTGACTTGTTCCTGCGTAAAACTTAATTTTTCTCCCGCCGCAACGCGCAGTTGCTCCTTCACGAGATCAAACCCCGTCACCATTTCCGTGACCGGATGTTCGACCTGAAGGCGCGTATTCATTTCCATGAAATAAAAATCCTCGTTCTTATCGAGAAGAAATTCGATCGTTCCGGCATTCTCATATTTGAACGCCTTGGCTGCCCGAATGGCCGTATCGCCGATCTTCTTGCGGAGCTTAGCGGAAAGACCCGGCGCGGGAGATTCTTCGATGAGTTTTTGGTGGCGACGTTGCACCGAACAGTCACGTTCGCCAAGGTGCACCACATTGCCAAAACTGTCGGCCATGATCTGCACTTCGATGTGGCGCGGTTCTTCGATAAATTTTTCGATATAAACTTCACCGTTCCCAAAGGCGGCCTCCGCTTCGGTCTGGGCCGTAAGGAACGCGCTGATGAGTTTTCCATCGTTATGCGCGATCTTGATACCTTTTCCCCCGCCGCCCGCGGAAGCCTTGACGATCACCGGATAACCCAACTTCTTTGAAAGGAGCAGAGCTTCCTCCTGGTCCTTCACCGTACCTTTGCTGCCGGGGATGATCGGGATCCCGGCTTTTTTCATCTCAAGTCTCGCGACCGATTTGTCACCGGCCATGCGGATAGTTTCGGGTTTCGGACCGATGAACTTGATCTGGCAAGAGTCACAGATCTCCGCAAAATGCGGATTTTCGGCAAGAAACCCGTACCCGGGGTGGATGGCCTCGACGTCCGCAATTTCGGCTGCGGAAATCAGGGCGGGAATATTGAGATAACTTTCCGAACTCGGGGATTCGCCGATACAGATGGCATCATCGGCCAGTTTCACGTGCAGGGATTCCCGGTCCGCCTTGGAAAAAACCGCTACAGTTTGAATGCCCATTTCACGGCAGGCGCGAATGATCCGCACTGCGATCTCACCACGATTTGCTATTAGGATCTTTGAAAACATGATTTTTTCCCGTCTGAAGGGTTACGTATTGAAGAAGATTTCGGGATCAGCCTTTTTTGATCTTCAGGATCGGCTGATCGTATTCTACGGTCTGGCCATTCTGCACCAGGATCTCAGTCACCGTACCGCTCAGTTCGGACTTGATCTCGTTCATGAGCTTCATAGCTTCAACGATGCAAAGAACATCCCCGTCTTTGACCGCCTTACCGACACTCACATACGCAGGCTGATCTGGAGCCGGAGAGGCATAAAACGTCCCGACCATCGGGGAACGCACGATCACCACACCCTCTTCGTCGGCGGCTTGCGCGGCAGCGGCGGGAGCACTGACTTGGGCCGGGGTCTGCATGGCCGTTTGCATCGGCGCCATCATCTGCGGCGCGCTCTGCATCACAATCCCGCCGTTGGCCATCTTCCGAAGCTTGATCTTCGCGTTGTCCTTCTCGATCTCGATCTCGCCGACATTATGCTCGGCCATCAACTCTAGAAGTTCTTTGATCTCCTTAATATTCATTTTCGTTTCCTCGCAATGAGTGCTTTTTTCACTATTTTTTTGGAAGAATGAATGGGTTTCGTTTTGGAGGCGTAGCCGACAAGACCCCGCAAACCCAGAAGATAACTGTTTTTTCCAAACCCTGTCACCTGGGCAACGCATGCCGGAGCGGTCATGGAATGCTGACGGAAATCCTCGCGCTTATAAATGTGACTCAGATGAACCTCCACGGCCGGAAGGCCACAGGCGGCCAAGGCATCACGTATCGCAACACTCGTATGGGTGTAAGCGGCCGGATTGATCAAAACCCCTGAAAATTCACGACGCGCATTGCCGATACGGTCCACGATCGCGCCTTCGTGATTACTCTGCAGGATTTCCAGCTCCACACCGAGGACCCCGGCTTCCTTCTCAAGCGCCTCATTGATCTGTTTCAGCGTCACTTTTCCATAGACCGAAACTTCCCGCTCCCCCAGAAGCTGCAGATTAGGTCCGTGAACCACAAGAATTTTTTTCATAAGAACATTCTCTCCGTTCTGATTTTAAACTATTCCTTCGGAGACTGCAGGATTTCCATTTCGTCAAAAGCTTTTGGCTTCAGTCCGCCGCGGAACGCGTACCAGATCCCGGAACCGATACTGAACGAATAGATCACAACATCCATCAAAAGCGTCAATGCAAGTGCCCGCTCCGGCGAAAGATAACGGCCGAAGAGATAGAGAACGCTGGCTTCCCTCACACCCAGCCCGCCAATCGAAGGAGCCATACTAACGATGGAAATAACGGGTATCAAGATAAAAAACTTCCAAAAGTTAATATCGGCGCCGATGGAGAGCGAGAGAAAATAATTGCTGCTGATAAATACGGCCTGCCCTATAAAAGAAAGCAGGATCGCCATCAGAACGGGGCCCTGATGATGCCGGTACCCGTAGATCGCGTGATAAATCTCGGCCAACTGCAGCTTCCATTTTTCTTTCGGGATGAAGTGCGCAAGCCCTTTAAAAAGACGGGCAAAACGCCGGCTTGCAAAAAAAGCTACCGCGAAGACGAGCACGCCACAAGCCCCGTAAACGGCATAATCGATATAAGCGCTGTCGGCCTCTTTAGTGAAGCACATGAGCCCGATCCCGGCCATGGTGATGAGCGCCACAAAACCGAGCAAACGGTCGAGCAGGATCGAAGTCGCCGATTCGATCTTTTTCCCGGAATGTCTGTAGGCATAAAAAGCCTTGACCACGTCCCCGCCCACGGAGGATGGCAGCATCAAGTTATAGAAGAGCCCCACAAAGCCGAGGTGATAACACTCCCGAAAGGTCATGCGAATGTTCTGAACCTTAAAAACCCATTGAAGACGAACGGCAAGAATAGCGAGGCCCACGAAATATGTGGCAATCGAGGCGGCAAACCAGGCCCACACAACTTCATGGCGCAAAATGGCCATGGCCTCATGCAACTTGCCGCGCATGAAAAAGATAATGAGCCCTATCGCCGCAAAACTAATGAAAAAACGAAGGATCTTTCCCTTAGCGCCGCTCATACGCTCTGGGAAAATTTGATCTGAAGCTGGGTGAGAAGCGTCTCGAGCATTTTCTTTTCGTCATCGCTCAAATTTCCCTTGGTTTTGTCGCGGAGCGAGATCAAAAGATCGATCGCTTCTTTGGCGCCTTCGGGATTGAGCTCAGTCTGCTGGGTCATCGGATTGGGGATCTCTCCAAGATTCATGAGAGCTTGATATCCAAGCGATTGCACAAGACCCAGGAAAGTCTTGGACGTTTCAACGGGTTTGGCTTTGGCGGCGGGCTGAGCGGATGCCGCCTTGGCCTTGACACTTTCCGCCTGCTCTTTCCAGCTTTCATCCACCTTTTTTTCTGTAAAGCGTATATCTTTGTCCGCTTCCATAAATCCCTCCCGCATTCCCGGCTTATCCGTCCAAAAACGTGGCGGATCCATCCATTCTTAAAAACCATTCAAGTTACCCATCTGCCACACTGCCAGCGGATTTCTCCGTCCCGAACAGCCCTGGACGGGTAAAAAAAAGAGGTTCGTGACCGAGTGGGGATCTGGTGGCCACGAACCTCTGCAGGTGAGTCGAGACCCGTAAGTCTCGCATGTATGTATTATACTCCCGAGCCTCCCCCTGTCAATCCCGCCCGACATATTTTTTATACCGCTTAAGCATCCGAATTTTGGAACGAAAAAAGAAGGGGTATGGATTCTTCTCCATACCCCTTGTCGTAAAATATGTTACAACCTTTATGCCGCGACCGACGTAGCCCTGGTGCTCAGTAGTTCCGCCCAAAGTTTCGCCAAAGCCCCTAGTTTCTCTCCTTCAATCCCAAAATGCTTTGCGATCAGAACGATAACCGCATCCCCAATCTGTCTATTTAAAAGCGCCGCAACGGATGGATCAGCAGTCACTTTGCTTATCTGCGCTGTCTTCATGGCCAACAAGTTACGGACAGAAGCATTTTTAGGATCATCCTTCCGACTTTCCATGACGGTGCCGCCGTTTGTCAGTTCGAACCCGGACGCCATCCCTTCAGGAACCAGAATGGTCAGATTGGAACCACCCTCAAATTGAGTTCCGGGACGACTTACGGTACTTGCAAGGGTTTTAGCTCTCGCGACTAATTTTGCTCCATTAGCAAATTCGATCTTGATTCGTTTGTCACCTACGGGCTTGCCTTTATAGTCGATCGCGTGTTGAATTTCTTCGATCTTCTTGCGCAGCCTTATTTCCTGCTCCTGGCCCGGCGACGCCACTACGTAATAGACCTCTTGGCCAGCGTTCATCGAGAGCTGCAGAAGCATGTCCTGAAGCTCAACATCTGTCGGTGCGTTTTTCAATACAATGATCGTCGCCCCTGAAGCATCCGATACCGCCAAAATGGATTTTTGCAAAACAGACCGGGCAAGCGTGAGGAATTTGCCCCAGTCCAGTTCACCGGCTTTAAGCACCACGAGCGTTCCCATCATGTCCGCGACCTCCTCCGCGGAAAGCCTACCTTCCGCCGGAACAACGATTTGTCCCAAAATGTCCGCCAGAGATTCATAGCCGAATTTCAGGGGCAGACTTTTCAAAGTCTCCAAAGTTCGCTGGGCATTTCGCTTAATCAATATTGTTTCTACCTCTTTTGCGAGCTCCTGCCGCAACGCCGCAGAGCTTTCCTCTCGGGCAAGTTGTCCTGCGTATTTCATGTAGGCATCCAACGTGATCTGAGGCCGGTCATTGGGAACCTTGAACGGCAGGACAAATGGCACTGTATCGGTCCGCATTTCCGAACGCGTGGAATCCCAATGAGTAATAACAAAGTTATTGCCTCTAAGCTCAGCCCTCATGACATTCGAGGCCGCGACCAAACCATATCCATTGGGCATCGTAAACTCAAGCGTAGCACCTTTCGCCTCCACCGCCGGTTTCAATCCAGTCACTTTGGCCAGATCACCCTGAATCCGTTGCGCTAAATTCTCAACACCTGCCGCATTCATCACCCCCGCCGGCACCTCCCTCGCCTCGGAACGGGCCTGGGATTTCGCATAGAAGGCCTCCAACTGCTTGCGCAATTCCTTTGTCGCATTGATAACTTGGGTCACATCGGGCTTTAATTGTTCTGCGCTCAACTTGACCGCCGGCATGACGATCGGGCGTGAAACCCGCGCCTGTTTCCGGGCGTTTGCTTCAAGCCACGTCGCGTGGACGAACCTCACGTACATCAAAAGTTCATTGAGCTTTTGCTTGTCTGTGACATTAAAGATATTCCCCGTAAGAATGCCCTGGAATACTTTCTCAGGGTCCTCCCCGTTCACTTGAGCGATAAGACCGACCGCTTCCTGCAAGCCATAGACTCCCGCCATGTTGATCAGGAAATTCTCGTCGGTTTCCGGAAACTCGGGCACGGGCTGTCCCGACTCGACGTAATAGGCTGCAGCTAAAGCTTTTGCGATCGCCATGGATTGCACGGGATCCTTCATGATCGCTTCCAACGCGTCATAAAAACCTTTATAGGTGTCATAATGCTTTTTTGAGTGCTCTTCGACGACTTTGAGCGCGATACCGACCTTGACTTGCAAGTCGGCGAATTGCTTTTTCATTTCGGGAACCGTCGGGAGCAACGGATGGTTTTCGCCTGTGAGTGCGTTGACGCGAACGAGAAAATTATTCGCCAGGTCCATAAACCACTTCTCGTTGGACGGCAGGTCGGAGTGGTAAACCAGCAGGTCCAAATAACCGCCCGGACCACTTATTTTTTCTTTGAACTCTTTTGCAAACGCTCGGGCTTTCGGGTCATCGACCTTAGAAACCCAGAGGAGCACTTCGGCCAGGTTATCCAGAAGGTCCGCGTATTTGAGGGCCAAGTTCTTGGCTGCCATACGTAAATTTTCTGCGCTTTCTTCAGTGCTTATCTGCCAGGCGGTCTTTGCCAGACTTCCTTGCTGCGCTTCAGTCAAACCATCAAACCCATCCATCCGGGCAGCAAATTGTTTATCCAGCGGTTTTTTGGTCAGGTTCTGGATCCTGCGAAGTGCTTTCTTGGAAACAAAGGACAGGTTTTTCTGTAAAACAATCTGCGGCAGTCCGGCTTCATCGATGATATGTTGAAACAGCGTAGCGACAATCGCGTCCATGACCCAAACACTCTGATAAGCCCGCCCCTCCGGGATTTCTTCGTTCACAAGACCATTTTCCATCAGGTTTTGCAGCGTAAGAATACTGTTCCGGAACATATGAAATGCCCGCGGAAAATTAGTGAAATCCCGTTCGAGGCCTGAGAATCCGAGAAAGAATACAGGATAAAGTTGCTCCTCTAAGACGGCCTTTTGTTCCTCCGTCAAATAGGGCTTGCCGGCGGGATCTTTCAAGTGGTCCGCATATTTCAGCAGGAACCTGAAGAGTTCATCCATGCTGACTTCGGTGCGCCCTGAAAATTCCTTCTGGAATGAAAGAAGCGCGTTTTGCTCCTCATTCTTATTCCCTACCGATCCTGCCCCGAGCATATCTGTGATATAGGCCGCTGGCGCTTTTTGTGCCCCTTCCCGCGCCAAAAGTCCTTTCAAAGCCACGCGGCGCTCCTCCGGAGTGGCCGGCGAGGTTTTCAGTTTTCCATCGATATAATCGGACCGAATATTTGCGACAACAAATTCAACCTGCCGATCGAGCAACGCCTCCGCACTAATTTCTCTCGCCTCGGAACGGGCCGTACCGGACCGAAGTTCTTCCACTTGGGCCGAGAGCCTTTGGATCTCCCCCTCGACATACAGCAGGCGGGCCATCGCCTGTTCCCGTTGCGATGTTCCGCCCGGCAATAGTTCGGGCTGGCTCGTATGGGCGACCGGTGTCAAGGTACCGGCCTCGTCCTGCAACCGACGGATCTGAGCCAAGAGCCCCGGGATCCGCGCATCGGTTCTCGCCTCGGAGCGTTGGACCTGAGCCTGGAGGTCCATGATCTGGCGATAGGCCTCGACATTCCCGTCCGCCAGGATGTTCCCCAGCGTTGCCTCCGTCACATGATTCGCCTTCACCTGAACATAAAACCGGATCTTGTTCTCCGTTCCCGACGGCCGCGGCGTAATATGCGTCCCGTCCTCAAAATTGAAACGGATCCCCTCCTCCGGGAAAAAGCTCGGGATCAGCTTCGGATCGGCCCGCAATTCAGGGTCCGTCACGAACGGGATCAGGTCCTTGAATTCCTCCACCGGATAATTCTCCGTGTCCACCGTCTTGGGCTCTTTGGGCAAAAAGATCTGGATCCCCGTCACTTTCCGGCCATTGATCACGACCGTCTCACCGTTCTTGAACTTCCGGGCCAGTTCCAACGTATTCCTTAAAACCTTCGCCTTGTTCGCTTCCCCCACCGCCCCCGGCTCGAACTCCAAGGCGATGTTCATCGTCAAATAAAGACCGATCTCGGGATTCAGGTAGATCTCTTTCTCCAAATATTCATTTAAGGTCATCCCCTTGCTCTTGGCGTCCGCCATCACTTCGATCGTCAGATTCGTCGCCAATAAACCGTCCTTCTCCAGCGTGTGACCGCGTTTCCCCATCCGTGAGCCAGGTGCCTCCCCAAAAAGTGGCTCCAATTCCGTCCAATAACTGTCGCTGCTCCGTTTGGATTGATAGGCGTTCGCAAGAGAATAAGACCTCACTCCTGCAACCGTTTCCTCTGTCACAATGCCTTTCGAAGCCAAGAACGCCAGCATCGCCTTCAGCTCCGCCTCCGAATAACCAAAATAGGACCGCTGGAGCTCCGAGCCCAACGACCGCTGCGCCTTAGAGGACGCTTCATCCAACGCGAAAAGCGGGTCCGCATGACTCCCGTGGATCGCCCCTTTCGCGTCAAACGTCACCCTGAAACCTTCGTGCTTCTTTAACAAATATAACAACGCGTAAAAGACAGGAGGAGCGCCCCCGATCGAGAAACCCCCGCTCTCTTCATTGCCCGATAAATTGATCTTCCCCTGCTTCCACCCCTCGATGATCGCTTCCGCCACCAGCGTGAATCCCACATAAGGCTCAATCACTTCCACTTCCAACCCTTTCGTCTGCGCATAATGAGCAAGCGCCGACAAGGAGTCCGACGTCACGTGCGTCTTTACGATCGTGAATTTCAAGCCCCGAGGAATGTCCCCGCGGCCCTGCATCTCCGCGAACCGGTCGATCCGGTATTTGTTGATCAACGTCCAGATGTCATTGGCCGAGATCAGTTTCGCTCCCGCGTAGCCCACCTTCTCCCGGAAACGCTTCTCCACCACGTGCGATATCAACTGCGCCACCCGCGGGATCTCCGACTCCGGGATCGTGCTCTTTAATAGCGGCCTCAATTCCTCAAGACCTTGAGGAAGACGGTTCTCGCCAAATGTCGCCTGCGAACCAAAACGGTCGGAATCCGGATCGTTCCCCAAAAACCCGTCCAAGTCCCCCAGCGCGGCCACCACATCCCCCCCGTGCTCCTTGATAAGATCTTCCATCACCAGCTCCCACGCGAACGCCTGACCCGCAGAGTTCCCCGGGTCCGGAATGATCCCATCCACTTTCCCATCCACCTTCCGGTAACGGAAACGCGGGAAAAATCCGTCCATCCGTGAATATTCTCCCACCACCGAAACATTCGCATCCAAAAGGCCCAATCGATCGATCGCCGTCCTCCGGAATGCCGCAAGGCCGTTCCCGTAAAAAGCCGAATACACCACCTTCAGCTTCGACGCCCATTTCCGCACCATCTCCGGAGCCAGAATATGACTGACCACGTGGTCCGCATGACGGTTGTGAATGTCAATATGACGACGCCCGCGGCTGTCTTTCTCAATATCCTTGTCCCCAAGGATCACCACCTTCTCCGGTTGTCCCGCAGAATACATCTCCACCAGCGGTCCCATCTCATCCGACCCCTCCGGAATCTCACTGGCCGCATGCGGGTTCTCCAGACGCACCGCCGCTTCCAGCACGTCCCGGATCTCCGCAAATGTCACGTCTTCACGCAAGACCGCGTTCCGCGTCACGGGGTCCAGCTGCGCCCCCATGTGATTGCTCACTTTATAACCGTTATATTCCGAGGCGTTATGCGATGCGCTGATCAAAATACCAAGATCAAGACCCAAGGACGCCGCCGCGTACGACATCTCAGGCATCGGAGAAGATGCGTCGAATAAATAGATCGTGAAACCGAATTTCAAAAAGATCGACGCCACAAAGTCCGCGAGCTCTTTCCCGTAGATACGGCTGTCGTAGGTCAACGTCACCTTCGATTTGCCCTTCTTTAAAAAACTCTTCGCCACCTGAGCCGTCACTAGCGCCAACTTGATCGGATTGATCGTAAAGGGACCTTTCAGGATCTCCGCCTTAAAACCC
>PLLJ01000008.1 GCA_003140935.1 Candidatus Omnitrophota bacterium | reverse complement strand
GGACGCAAGCGCGTCGAAGGACTCACAAGATAACTTTGCTTGTAATAATACTCCGCCTTTTCAAAATTTTGCCCTAGATTCTCGATCTCGCCTAAGAGTTCCAAAGCCAAAGCGTTCCGAGGTTCCAGTGAAAGAGACTCGCTAAGCGCCTGGCGGGCCAGGTCAAATTCATTTTTCTCAAAGAACTTGACCGCGTCGTTATAAAGCCCGATCGCCATAGGTGCCATCGGCGCATTCCCACCCTTCCCGGCATAGAATTGATTGATCTCGATCTTCTGCTGACGCTCTACGGTTTCCTTGCCGTGATCGTCATCGTTGATCCCAGCATAAGCGCCGGTAGCAGCCAGGAAACTCCCCATCAGCACGAAGCACAACACGCAAGGCACGACGTAAGATTTACTTCTTATTTCTTTGTTATTTCGCATGGGTTTCCTTATTTTCAGGCCGTCGTCTTCGATCTGTGGTCTGTCGTCCATTTTCCAGCCATTTCAATACGTTTGGCGATCGACGGATGGTCATAAAAGAACCATTCATACCACGCCGGAGGCTCGGGATCCGCGAGATTCTGCTCGCCTAATTTTTTCATGCAAGCGATAAAAACCTCCCGCGTCTCAAGCGCGTTCAATGCAAAAATATCAGCCGCCCGCTCCCGCCGCCTGGAATATCCGTTCATGACCGGCATCAGAACCAGATGAACGGCATAAAAGATCAAGAAAAGCAGGGGTAGGCCCGCCACATCCGCCGGAGAATTCAAAGACAGCTTGGGTGCAAGGGCGTTCATTCCCCAAAACCCGGAGGCAAACGCGGCAAGCGAAACCGCGAGGCCAAACGCCAGAAGCCGCCAAACATCGCGGTGCTTATAATGGCCCAGTTCGTGCGCCACGACCACCTCCACTTCAGCGTGCGTGAAGTTCTGGATGAGCGTATCGCTTAAGACCACCCGCTTGGTTCTCCCGATCCCCATAAATGCAGCATTCGCCTTCTTGGTCGTTTTGCTCAAATTGAGTGAATAGACGTTCCCGACCGGCATGTCAAAACGCGTGGCAAGCTTCAGGACCTTCGCTTCCAGCTCCTTATCTTCAAGCCTACCATATTTGTAAAAAAGCGGCACGATCAAGACCGGGAAGACCTTCCCGAGGACATAGCTCACAAAAGCGTAGGCCGCCCACGCCCAGATCCACCAATGCGCGTGATCCATACGAATGATCAGGTAAAGACACTCCAGGAGCGCGAGCGACAATCCGAACGAAAGAAGCGTTTTCTTTCCGAGATCCAAAAGCCACTGACTGAAGTTCTGATTCGAAAGACCGAATTGATGCTCCAGTACAAATCCCGAATAGAACGCGAGCGGCAGATCGAAGATCAGGAAAAAAAGGGAGAAAAGTAAAAAATAGGCCGCCACAACGCCAGCATCATGGGCCCCGGCGAATCCAATGGCATTCTGGCGCATCCCGAACGTCCACCCGCTTGCGATCAATATCCCGAGAAGCGCGGGTGTAAGAACGAGCTGGAAAAGCGAAAACCTGCGGCGGATGATCTGATATTCTTTCGCTTTCAGGTCTGCAGGCTCCATAGTCAATTGAACTCGGTCATTACGCCGAAATGGTCCGAGGGATAGACGCCTTTTTCCGACGGCTTGTTAAAAACGATACGTGAGGATCTTATCTTCTCGAAAAGCCCCCTTTGCTCGCGGATAAAAATATAATCGATACGCCGCTCGGCCATCTTCTCCCGCTCCGCTTCCGCATAAGGATTCCGGTAATCCCAGGTCCATCCCGCTTCCCCCGGATGCTTCGCACCAAAGGTATCGCACCATTTCAACGTCTCCCGAAGATAAGTGACGGAGGGCGTGTCCGGTCCCGCATTAAGATCTCCCATGAGCGCCATGGAAAGATCACCGGACTTCTTCTGCACAAACGTCCCAAGCTCCATGGTCTGCCTCAGGCGGATCTCGTTCTCATCAGCCTTCCATGAAAGGTGCGTGTCAAAAAGCGCGACTTTCGCTCCACCCGTATCGACTTGGAGATAAAAAACATAGCGAAGATAATCCTCGGTAGGCGACTTCGTTGCCATGACCAGGCATTCTTGTTCGACGGGTTTGAATTTCGAAAGAAAGATCAGTCCGGAATGTTCGCCGCTCACGGCAAGATAGGGATACCCGCTCCGTTTGTGGATTTCCCTGGCCCAGTCCATATTGAAAACTTCCTGCAAACCTACGATGTCGGCAGCGTATTCCTTAAGGCCTTTGAGAATAAGCTCCCACCGGTCGCGCCACGGCCCACGCTCCTGCCAGGTATTCAATGTCAGTATCTTCAAAATAAATCCTCGTAAAACGGTTCACGGGAAACGTTGAACGAAAAAATACTTTTCGTTACCCGTTTCCCACGACTCAAGACTTCTTGCCATGCCGTATATGTTCTAACCTGCCGATCATCTCATGCCGGATCTTCTCTTTCGCCTCTTCCATCGAGCTATCCGCGAAATCTTCCAGCGATACGGGCTTCCCGATCGAAACGATAAAAGTGCTCTTCTTTTTAACAAGCCACGACTTTTTCGGAAGCGCCTGACCGGTCCCGTCGATCACAATCGGAAGGATCTCAACTTTGTTGTCACGCGCGAGTTTGAAGGCCCCCATCTTGAATGCGTGGATTTTCCCGTCGGGACTGCGTGTCCCTTCCGGAAAAAGGAGTACGCTCGCACCCTTTTTAAGAACCCGGGTGATCCTATGCGCGGCCTCCCCGCCGCTTTTGTGGCTCGCGCGATCGACCGGAACGTAGCCTGCGGCAGTCATCGACCAGCCCATGAACGGGATATGAAAAAGCTCGCGTTTGGCAAGGAACTTGAAATTGATCGGAAGAGCGGCGCAAACGGCAAGAATATCCAGTAGGCTTTGATGATTGGCGACAAGAATGTAGTGCTTTCCCTTCTGAAGATGCTCCCGCCCCATCACAACGATCCCCCAGATCGAACTCCAGCGAATGATGGTCCGCCCCCAATCGGCCGAAATAGCGTGCAGGACCTTCCGGGTCTCGCGGTCAAAGAACAGCGACCATGGGTAAAGGATGAAAAGATCCAGGCATGCGGCAAAAAGCGTCAAGAAGACCGCCGCGGTCCAAAGGCTCAACGAATAAAAAAAGCTTTCCACGGATCCGAATGTGTGTTCTTTGAGGATCTTCATAGGCGGCATTTTAGCGGTCAAACTCTCTATTGGAAACAGCTTTTTCCCTCTTGATCCAGAACTGGATCCTGAGCCGAGCAGGATCAGCGGGAATAACGGCCCGGCGAGGATGGGGAATCATCATCGAATTCGATGACGGTATCGTGGATGGAATGACCCGTGCGGTCCTGGTCTTCGTCTTCATCCCGGTAGCCACTCCCGGAATGCAGGACCCGGATATCGTAAAGATCTGGGGGGATCTCATTTAAGAACCGGGATGGAAGATTGTGATGCATGGCACCGTACATGCGCCGTTGGGTTGCATAGGAAAGATGTAATTTCTCCCGGGCACGCGTGATACCCACGTAACAAAGCCGCCGTTCTTCTTCGATCTCGTCTGACGGGCCCACAAAAGAATTCACGTGCGGGAAGATCCCCTCCTCCATGCCGACCATGTGGACGATCGGGAACTCCAGCCCCTTAGCCGTATGAAGCGTCATCAGTGTGAGCACGTTCGTCCCTTGGTCCCAGGCGTCGAGGTCGGTCACAAGCTCGATCGAGTCGAGAAACGCTCGCAGCGAGCTTGCCGGAGGGCTTGAAACTAATTCCTCGGGACTCGTGGGAATTTCCTGTTTTCTCAAGTCCCGAGTCCCGAACCCCGAATCCCCCCTTTCCGTAAAGTCCTCGATCACGCTAAAAAACTCCTCGATATTCTCAAGACGGGCCTGGGCCTCCGGAGTCCGTTCAGCCTCAAGCTCCGCAACATACCCCGTATCCTCCAGGATCCGCTCCAGGATCTCGTGGACCGTCAACGCATGCTGCTTTTTCCGGAGCTTCGTCAGCCAGGCATAGAAAGCGCCAAGGCTCTTTTTAACACGCGGGGTTAATCCTTCGATGGCCCCGGCATTCTCTAGCACGGCATCCCACGGGGCATCAGACGAAAATTGGGACTCGGGACTCGTCGCTCGGGACTCGTTTGTTTCCTCGCTTTGTAAAATTCGAGTCCCCATGATATTGGCGACCGCATTTTCAAGTATTTCCATCGCTTTCTTCCCGATCCCTCGCGGCGGCACGTTGATAACGCGCTTCAGACTTACTTCATCATAGGCATAGGCGATGATCCGGAGATAAGCGATGACATCCTTGATCTCCTTACGGTCATAGAAACGCGTTCCTCCCACGATCTTGTAGGGAATGTTCGCGCGCATCAGCTCTTCTTCCATGACACGCGATTGAGCGTGAACGCGGTAAAAGATCACCTGATCCGCAAAGCTGCGGCCCTGGGCCTTGTATTTCAAAACGTTGCCGGTCACATATTGGGCCTCCGCGCTCTCATCTTCCGCATTAAAGAGCTCTATCTTCGCACCGCCCTTCTGCTCGGTCCAAAGCTCCTTGGGCTTGCGCATCTGATTGTTCTTGATCAGATGGTTCGCCGCTTCAAGGATCACGGGCGTGGAGCGATAGTTCTGCTCCATCCTGATCGCACCGGATTCCGGATAATCCCCTTCAAAATTGAGGATATTCTTGATGTCCGCTCCGCGCCACGCATAAATGGATTGGTCCGGGTCCCCTACGACGGTGATCTGACGCCTTGCGGAGGCCAGGAGTTTCACAAAGCGGTATTGCGCATGGTTCGTATCCTGGTACTCATCGATCAGAACATGCTGAAAACGGTCCTGCCAGGTCTTGAGCACTTGGGGATTCTTGTTAAAAAGCACCACGGTTTTCATGATAAGGTCCCCAAAATCACACGCCTTGAGCCGTTTCATCCGGGTTTCATAAAGCTGATAGACCTTCCCCACGTGATCTTCAAAAAGATCCGTCGCCTTCGCCAAGTATTGGGCGGGGGAAACGAGATAATCTTTCGAACGCTGGATCTCCTCACGCGCGGCCTTGGGGTTCACATCCTTCTCGTTCAGCTTGAGTTCCGCGATACACTCTTTGATCACTTGGAGTTGATCGTATTCGTCGTAGATGATGAAATTCCGATCGATTTCTATAGCGGGCCCGTCCTGGCGGAGGATGCGAAGGCAGGTGGAATGGAATGTACTTACCCATACCCGTTGGGAAACAAGTTTTTCGATGCGGTTGCGCATTTCCTGTGCGGCCTTGTTCGTAAAGGTCACCCCGAGGATATTAAAAGCTGGCACGCCGTGTTCGATCAAATAGGCGATCCGGTGTGTGAGAATGCGCGTTTTCCCGCTTCCCGCCCCGGCCAGAACAAGCAGCGGCCGGACCGGAGGCCAGGTGACCGCTTCTTTTTGAGAAACATTCAAACTGGCAAGAAGGTCTTTCATCTCAGGGTCCCGGTACGGCACAGAGCGTACAGTAAACTTCTTTAGAATTATTCATCTTCGATCTTGTATTTCCCGAAAGCCTCTTCGAAGTCATAGACCTTATCAAAATCTTCGAGTTTGTCTTCGGGTTGTCTGCTGAGAAGTTGGACATCGATCAAAGCAAAAACGATCTTTCCGAAATCAAGTGTCGTGTGAACCCCCCAGTGATGGAGCACCGTCTTGACCATGGGACCGAACTGATCCAGAGCGTACTTGCGTATCCCAAGCGCAAGCTCTTTCCCCGTGATGTGCCGTGGCGTTTTGAGCCTGTTCACCGTGTCATGAAGCGCCGCCAAAACGAACGTGTAGGCCTCGAACTTATAGTTCGGGTCTTTTTCAAGAATGGCTTCGATTTTTTTAAGAAAACTTCCGGCTTCTTCCATCTTTTAAGGCCTCAAGGCCCATGGCTCGCAACTCATAGCTTTCCTTTCCGCTTCAAAGAAAATCTCCGGGTCAAGATCCGTGTCCCGGACCGTCATTTCAAAAACCGTTTCCAGCCCCTTCCGGATCGCCCGGATCAGATCCTCCCGCTCGACACCCGGCGGGATCAAGATCGACTCCTGATGCAAAAGCACGCCCCCGGAGCGCTTCTGCGCGCCTCCAGCGATCTTTTTTTTCTTCCAGGAAAGATCGCTTTCCACCGGAAAATCAAAACAGTCACTTCCTTGGGACACTGCATCTTCAGGACCGTAGAATTTCGGATCAAGGCCGCAAAGCTCAAGACCCCTTTTAACACCCTCGTGTATCTTCCCGTAGCTCGCCGAAACAAAAGATAACGGTGATAGGTTCCCGTCATATCTTGCGATCAAGGAAAAAATCAGATCCTGGCCATGAAGTACGCACCCTCCGCCCGTAATGCGCCGGCAGACAGGCACCTGCGGATTTTTAAGGATCAGACCGGACTTTGAAAGAGCTGTAGGATCCCGGAAGGAACACCCCACACTGATCCATGGCCCTGCCGAAATGTAGAATCGAAGAGTGGGAGCTTGGGTTTCCCTTTTTTGGGATTCGAAAAGGAGCTCATCCAGGACCATTTGAAGCGGCATGGGCGCGCTGATCGTGGGGAGCAGACTCCAGTTCATGCCACAGCTTCGGCCAATAACACTTTTTCCCGGACTTGATCGCGGTAGGAAAGAATGGGTTTGCGCGCAGCAAGAACGTCATCGGGACGGCGCACCGGAAGCGTGTGGGGCGCTGTTTTCACTCTTTCAGGATCAGTCGCGATCTCAAGAGCGATCTCTTTCATCGCCTCAATGAAAAGGTCCAGTGTTTCACGGGCTTCGGTCTCCGTAGGTTCGATCATGAGGGCCTCGGGCACGACCAGTGGAAAATGAACCGTTGGCGCATGAAAACCGAAATCCAAAAGACGCTTGCCCACATCCCCCGCGTGAACCCCTTGCGCGACAAAGGACTTGAGTGAGAGAACGAACTCGTGCATGCACGGTCCCTCCGTCGCGACCTTGAAAACGTCCTTAAGCATTTCCTTCATGTAATTAGCGTTCAGGATCGCGGCCTCGCTCACCTTCCGGAGCCCCTCTTTGCCGAGCACCCTTAAATAAACGTAAGCGCGTATCATGACCCCGACGTTCCCGTGGAAAAGTTTGACGCGACCGATCGATTGCGGGCTGGGCGAGGCCCACGCATAACCTTTTTTTGTCCGCTCCATGAGAGGGCCGGGAAGAAACGGCATCAAATGTTTTTTCACGCCCACGGGCCCGGACCCGGGTCCGCCGCCGCCGTGCGGGGTCGAAAAAGTCTTATGCAAATTGATGTGAATGATATCAAAGCCCATGTCCCCCGGCCGCGCGATCCCAAGGAGCGGGTTCAAATTGGCGCCGTCATAATAAAGAAGCCCGCCGTGCTGATGCACGAGTTTCGTGATCTCGAGGATATTCTTTTCGAAAAGCCCGAGCGTGTTCGGATTGGTGAGCATCAGGCATGCCACATGTTCATCCAGATGCTGTTTCAGATCTTCCAGATCCACGCATCCGTGGCTATCGGACTTGATCTCGACCACGTGATACCCGAAAAGCGCAGCGCTCGCGGGATTGGTCCCGTGGCTGGAGTCCGGCACAAGGACTTTGGTGCGCGTGGACCCGCCCCGGGAAGCGTGATACGCCCGGACAAGCATCATCCCCGTCAGTTCCCCGTGCGCTCCGGCCGCGGGTTGCAACGTGAAACGATCCATCCCCGATATCTCCTTGAGGTATTCCTCAAGTTCCCAGAGGATCTGAAGCATCCCCTGCGTGGTCGTTGCGTCCTGCAGCGGATGCAGGGCCGTGAATTTCTCCTGCCGGGCCGCCCACTCGTTCACCTTGGGATTATATTTCATGGTGCAACTTCCAAGTGGATAAAAATGCGTATCCACCGAAAAATTCTTACGTGAGAGGTTGATGAAATGCCGGACAACATCAAGCTCGCCGAGCTCGGGAAATCCTATGGAAGTTTGGCGCAAAAGACCCTGCGGAATATTTTTGAGAGGGTCCTCGCCCGAGTAACGCTCTTCGGGAAGCCGGATCGCCCTGCGGCCGGGCTTGCTTTTTTCAAAACTGAGACGGTCGTCCTGGGAGATCAACATTGGGCCAACGCCTCCACGAACCGGTCAAGGTCCTCTTTGGATTTCGTTTCGGTCGCGCAAACGAGGAACTGGTCTTTAAGTTCGGGATAAAAGGACTCCAGCAAAACCCCGGGGAAAATACCCTGAGCCGTCATCTTCTCTTCGACCTTCACGAAGGGCCTCTTCGATCTGACCCTGAATTCGTTAAAGATGGGTTGTGTGAGGTCCACTTCAAAATTCTTGAGCTTCGCGATCTTCCCGCGCAGATAAGTCGCCCGGTCCCAATTGATCTCGGCGATCTCACGGATGCCTTTTTTCCCGAGAAGCGTCATATACGCGCACGCGGCCAAAGCGCAAAGCGCCTGATTGCTGCAAATATTGGAACTCGCGCGCTCGCGGCGGATGTGCTGTTCACGCGCCTGAAGCGTCAGACAGAACGCCCGTTTCCCGTCCGCGTCCCGGGTCAGGCCCGCAAGTCTTCCGGGAATACGGCGCATGAGAGCCCGAGAAGTCACAAAATAACCCAAATAAGGACCGCCGAACTCCATGGAAAGACCGAGCGGCTGTCCCTCTCCCGCCGCGATGTCCGCCCCCCATTCCCCGGGCGACTTGAAAAGTCCCAAAGACAAAGGATCGGCGGTAAGGATCATAAGCGAACCGTTCGCGTGGATCTTTTCACTTACGCCGTCGAGGTCCTCGACATTGCCGAAGAAATTCGGAGTCTGGAAGATCACTCCGGCCACGCCCGGATCGAGTTTTGCGGCGAATTCTTCGCGGTTAAAATTCCCCTTCCCGTCAAAGCCGAATTCCTCGACCGTGTACGGTGTTCCCGCGAGGTAAGTACATAGGGTTTCCCGGTAATGAGGATGCACGGAGCGTGCCACAAGAAGTCTCGGACGGTCCGTGTGCTTGAGCGCGACGAGCGCGGCTTCCGCGAGACTGGTAGCACCGTCATAGTGAGAAGCGTTGGAGACGTCCAGGCCCGTCAATTCCGTCATAAGACTTTGATATTCATAGATGGCCTGCAAAGTCCCCTGAGAAGCTTCAGGCTGATAAGGTGTATAGGCCGTAAGGAATTCCTGGCGCCCGACGATCTCGAGGGCCGCCGCGGGAATAAAATGTTCATAACTTCCCGCGCCGAGGAAGGAAAGGGCATCCCGCGTCGAAGTGTTTTTGCGCCCGAGCTTTGAGATCAGGTCCTGGATCTCGGGCTCGCTTAAAGAAGACGGCAAAACGATCTTGGGATCACGCAGTGAGACCGGAATATCCTTGATCAGCTCGTCGAATGAACGGACACCGATCTGTCCGAGCATGGATTTTTTTTCTTCTTCTGTGAGCGAGAGATAGGGCATGAGAACTTTTTGTTTTAGTGTTTGGGAGTTTGCCGGACGACTTCCTGGTACTGCGCGGCTGTCATAAGGGCATTCAACTCCGCGGGGTTGGAAAACTCCAGCTCAAAGATCCAACCATCGGTGTAGGGACTTTGATTGATGAGTCCCGGATTCGATTCAAGCGCTTTGTTCACATCCGTGATCTTGCCGGAAACCGGCGCGTAGATATCGAAAGCCGCCTTGACGGACTCCACGACCGCCGCCATCTTCGCCTGCTGGACGATCTGGCCTTGTTTGGGCAGATCCACGAATACGACGTCCGAGATCTCCCCTTGCGCATATTGAGTCACGCCGACCTTAGCCTTCGCGCCTTGGACGGCGATCCATTCGTGGGTCTTGGTGTAACGTAAATTTTCTGGAAAATCCATGATTGCCTCCGGTTGAGAATGTCAGAAAATTTCAGAAGTGAATTGCGGTTATTCTACCCTTTTCTTTTATAAAAAGGTAGCGAAACCAGAACGGCCTTCACGGGTTTCCCGCGCACCATCACATGGATCGTGTTCCCGGTCTTTGCCACCGCCGTCGGCACATACGCCATACCGATATTCTTGCCCGTGGTTGGGATGAAACTGCCGCTTGTGACCGTCCCGATCGTTTTGCCGTCTTTCTGGATCTCAAAACCCTGGCGCGGAATGCCTCGCTCGGTCATCTCAAAACCGACCCTTTTTTTCAGGATCCCCGTCGCCTTCTGTTTTTTGAGGATCGTGCTTCCCGGGAATTTGTCTTTACTTAGATCGATTGCCCACTCCAGGTCTGCCTCAAGGGGCGTGATCTCATCCGTGAGCTCATGCCCATAAAGCGGCATCGCAGCTTCCAGGCGTAATGTATCGCGTGCACCGAAGCCGATCGGCAAAAGCCCGTGTTTGGCCCCCACACGAAAGAGAACATCCCAAACCGGCTTGAGTTTATCTTTGGGGACCATGATCTCGTAGCCGTCTTCTCCCGTATATCCCGTTCGCGCGATGATGCCCCCTTCAAAATCCTTGTAATGAAAACGGCGGAGATCTTTATAAAAAGCCCCGAAGCATTCGAGAAGGATCGTCTGACTCAAGGGCCCCTGAAGCGCCAAAAGCCCCATCGCGCCGCTCCGGTCCGTGAGGGTCACTCCCTGCGTCACGCGGGCGTTGAACCATTCAAAATCTTTTTCAATATTGCTGGCGTTCACAATGATCAGGAACTTTTGTTCGTTCATCCGGTAAACGATGATGTCATCCACCATACCACCCAGGTCGTTCACAAGAGGCATGTAGATCGCCTGGCCGAATTGGAGAGGAGCAATGCGCCGCGGCAGGTTCTTTTCAAGATAGTCGAGCGCCCCCCGGCCTTCGATCAGAAATTCCCCCATGTGGGAAATATCGAAAACGCCCGCCTTGTTGCGAACAGCGGCGTGTTCTTCCATGATGCTGGTGTAGAAAAGCGGGACAAGCCATCCCCCAAAATCACCCATCCGGGCGCCTTTTTGGAGATGCTCATTGTGCAGCGGAAGCTTCGTCGGTTCTGTTTCTAACGTCATGTCCATATAAAAAAACCAGATTGATTGAAAAAAGAAGAGAAAAGCTGAGATGGATTATAGAAGTTCGCCGAGAAAAAAGAAAGTAAAAAACCTAAAAGTAGTTGGTGATCCAGGCGCGGGCCGCGGCAGCGGTCTTGGCGACAAGACCACGCGGGGTGAAGAGAGCTTCCTGGGCGCGCTTGTAGGTCATGATCCACCGGAACATGCCGAGCGCGGACGCCATCGACGGATCGCGGACAAGTTCCTGCGAGGCCTCGACGTGGCGTGAGATCCCAAGCTTCCCGTCACGCGAGAATTCTTTTTGGATCCATTCGAGAAAACCGTCCGTCATCACAGCCCCACCGGTAAAAAGGACGTGCGGATAACGGACTTTCTCATCCTGCATAAAGCTGTCCGCGGACTCCAGGATCTGGGTCATCCATCCGTGGGCGTGTTTGAAGAATTTCTGGAGGAATTCCTTGCGCGAAATGGACTGCTGGACCTTCTCGTTACGCGTTACAAGCGGCACAAGTTCCTCGCTCTCTTGTTCACGAACGTCGAGTGTCGCAAATTTTTCTTTCACCTTCTCGGCATCCCGCTCCTCGATATTCCAGTCCTTGGCCAGGCACTGGGTGAGATAATGTCCGCCCGTCGGGAGCGTCCGCACTCCGGCCAAAAGACCGTTTTTCCAAAGCACCAGTTGCGTCGCATCGTCCGCAATGTCCAGGATCATGCCCCCTTCCTGTTTCTCGGCATCCCCCAGCACAGCCTCAGAAAGCGGCAAGATCTTCGGGAAATAGCCTTCCACATCGAGATCCAGCGTCTCAAAGATCTTGGCAATATTACGAAAGGCCTGAAATTCCATGGTGTAGATCTGAAGCGTCACTCCCAGACGCTCGGCCTCGAGACCCAAGGGATTGCGCACCGCCGGCATATCATTCACGAGGAAAGATTCCGGGATCGCCTGCAAGATCGATTCGTTCAGAGGCAGCGTGGCAACATTCCTCGTTTGCTGAACCACGGATTGGATCTCATGCGAGCTGATCGTACGACGTTCGGGAGAATAATATTCGCAGCTTGAGAACCGGTACATCTTGAAACGGCTATTCCCAAGCACCACATAGATCGGGATCTGTTCCCAAATCTCGGATGGCAAAAGCGCTTTCATCAACTTCTCGAGGGAGGTGCTCGCGTTCTGGAGATTCGAGACCAGTCCTTTTTCAAAACCTTCCGGAAACAAGACCTCTTCATGACGAAGCACCTGCGGATGGCTGCCGCCCGTATCTCCCAACATCACCGTCAACTTCCGGGTACCGATATAAACCACCACGCATTTGCTTTTCAGATCGACGGGAAGATTCATGATTTCCTTTTAACCGCCACGCGGTCGTATTGTAGGTCCATGTATTCAACATTCTCACGAGGCTCGGTCTTTAAAAGATAGACGGCATTGGTGAGTGAGGCGATGGCCTCGGATGCTTTGCGGCCAAGCTTAAAATCCGGTCCTTCCCCCAGCCTGACCGTCACATATCCGTTCGGATCCAGACTGATCCGGGTCACGGTCTCTCGACGCGCAAGTTCGTGTCTCCGAAAAACCTTCATGAATCGCAAGGCTTCGGTAAAACCTTTGTTTTGGAGACGCGCGCCGATCCGGGGTTCTTTGAACGGTTCGCTGAAATCCTCCATAAGGATCCATGCGGGGTCAAGCGCCGGGCGGATCTCAATGATGAATCCGTCATCCGCCGCGATCGCATAGGGACCTCCGGGCTTTAGCTGCACATTCGCGACGGGCTTGCGTTTCCGGATCTCGACACGGACCGTCGTCGGCATCTCACGGACCACGCGCACGCTTTGTGCTCCCGGTCCGAGCTCGATCGTGCCTGCGATCTTTTTCAGATCCAGGAGCAGGATATTCTTGCCCAGGATCTTATCCTCGAGTGTGCGGATACTCTGAGGCGAAAGGGCATCCGGTGGAATAATCTGGATGGATTGTACTCTGAGCCAACGATCCTCGCACAAACCTTTCTTCACGACAAAACCGGCATAGACCAGCACCCCGGCAATCACCACGATCGGAAGTAATTTCCAAAAAAGCCAGGCGATCCCCCGGAACATCGCTCCGAGCGAAGCAAAGAACCATCCCTTTTTACCTTTTTTGAACTTTTTCCTGCTCATGAAAAATTATTTCTTTCCTTTTTGTTCGTAAGCATCCGCAAGAACGCGCAAGCATAATTCCTCGAAACCGATCCCCACCGCCTGCGCCGCCTTCGGAAGTAGGCTGAATTCCGTAAGCCCGGGAATACTGTTCACCTCCAGCACATACGGCCGGTTCTTGCGATCCAGCATCACATCCACCCTTGAAAATCCCTTGAGCCCGAGACCCCGGTAAACCCGATAGGCGATGGCCTGAATCTTTCGGGCGATCTTGGCCGGGATCTTGGCCGGCACTTCATAGGTCGTCATTCCTTTGGTGTATTTCGCCTTGTAATCGTAAAAAGGGCGCGATGGTTTCACTTCCACGATGGGGAGTTTCAGGTACCCCAAAAGTCCGGCCGTCAATTCACGTCCAATGATCTTTTTTTCGATCAAAAGCCTTCCGAACCGTAATACGGACCGCTTTAATCTTTCGGCCGATCTTTTAAAATCTTCAACCAAGAACACACCCTGACTCGATCCTCCATCAAGCGGCTTGGCAAAATAAGGCGTTGGGAACGCCGCGGCCACTTTGCGCCAGTTTTTTTTATCGAGGATCGCATACTCCGGGGTCGGAACGCCAAGCTTGATAAAATGGCGTTTGCTGATCTCCTTATCAAAACTTTTTATGCAAGCCCCCGAGGGCGATCCCGTGAAAAGAAGGCCTCTCCGTTCCAACATTTTTTGGAGTACGCCGTCCTCCCCGCCTTTGCCATGAAGAGCGATAAAAAGGATATCGGCCTCGCGGATCTTTCGGGAGAAAGCCCTCCTATCGGCAGGATCGACCGGAAAGGCCGAAATGCCCACACGTTTGAAAGCGCGAGTCACAGCACGGCCGGAGCGGAGCGAAATGCGCCGTTCGGCCGAAAGGCCGCCGCGCACTACGCCGATCTTAATTTTCTTGAATGATGCGAATTTCGGGTTCGACAGTAATTCCGTTTGCATGCAAAACAGCCTTTAGGACTTCCTTTATAAGTTATGTATATTTCATTCCAAATCGGGTACGTAAAACCGTGCGAGACGCAACGGAAACGCTACGTTGAAGCACAAACGTCGAGGTGGCTCACGAACTCACTGGCGATCTCCCCGATATCCCCCGCCCCCATAAAGATCATCACGCCATCTTTAAGCGGATGCTCCGCTAGGAAAGGAAGAATCTGTTCTTTACGTACGACCGAAACATGCTTGTGTCCGGTCTTCAGAACTTCCTGGTAAACCAGCTCGACATTGATTCCGTCGGGATTAGGCTCCCCCGCGCTATAAATATCCGTCAGAACGACTTCATCGGCATCATCGAACGCGTGGGCGAATTCCCGGTAAAGGTTCTTTGTGCGGCTGTAACGATGGGGCTGAAAAATAACGCGCACGTACTTTCCCGCTTCGTGAAGAGTGCGTAGCACGGCCTTGACCTCGGTCGGGTGATGCGCGTAATCATCGAGAACCAGGAATTGCGAGGTCTGTCCTTTGAGCTCCATACGTCGCTTCGTCCCTTTGAACGAAGCAAGCGCTTCGCGAACTAGATCCAGATCGAATCCCAAATTCAATAGAATGGACAACGTCGCAAGGGCATTGGCGATGTTGTGGCGTCCCGGCACGGAAAGTTTCATGTGAGTGCTATAAAGACCGGACTCGAAAAGATCGAATTCGGAATCAAATGCGTGAAGGGAGATATTTTGGGCCGAATAAACGCATTCCTCTGAAAACCCGAAGTTAACGTAGGGGCGACCGCTCTCCCGCACCAGCATCTTGAGCGTCGGGTCATCGCCGAAATAGGATACCAGCCCCGGATCCTGGACTTGCTCGAGAAAACGCCGGAACGAATCCGTCAAATTCTCCCAGGTGCCATAATGGTCTAAATGCTCAGGTTCGAGGTTCGTGATGATCGAATAATGAGGAGCGTAAAACTCATGGGAGCTATCGCTTTCGTCCACCTCGCTGACCCAATAATCGCGGCCTCCGGCCACGATATTGGTGTTGTAATTAAGCATATCACTGCCTACGAAGCAGGTGGGATTCACGCCAATCTGTGACAGCACGTGAGAAACCATGGCCGATGTGGTGGTCTTGCCGTGCGTCCCCAAGACCCCGATGGAGGTCTCGGCGTGATTAAGAAGTGAAGCGAGCACCTCGGCCCGGTGATGGACCTTGAGTCCGAGCCGACGGGCCTCTTTGAGCTCCAGATGATCTCTACCGATCGCCGTGGAATAGATAATAAGATCGGCGTTTCCGAACCCGATCGTCTTTTGCCCGATATGAACCGGGATACCGGAGCGGCGGAGAGTTTGCGTTACGAATGTTTCTTTGTAGTCGGAACCGGAGACCGAAAGCCCCAGATGCTTTAAAATGCGCGCAAGCCCGCTCATCCCGGAACCTCCGATCCCGATCAAATAGGCCGCACGACTTTCGCGGATCAGATTATCGTGTACAATCTTCATGGGTTTCCATCAATTTTCGAGCTATTTCAATGAGTTCTTCCGTGGCCTTGGGCCGCGAGAGCAATTTGATTGCCCTCGTGGTCCCGACCAGGGATCCCGGATCTTCGATCGCGCTCCGCAGATGCTCGACAAGCCAATCCTTCGCCCCAGAGTCTTCTTCATGAAAGATCAGCCCGCCTTTTTCCGCGAAGCCTTGCGCATTGTACTTTTGATGACCGCCTGCATGCGGATAGGGAATTACGAACGACGGAACCCCGAATGCCGCCAATTCAAAAAGCGTATTTGCACCGGCCCGGGTAATCGCGAGATCTGCCTTTTGAAAAAGCTCATCCATGTCACCGTAGAACGCGTGCACTTCACATGATAAGGCCAACCGTTCGTAATGCTCCGCAACCCGAGTTTGATCCCGCTTTCCCGTGATATGAATAACGGCAATTTTTGACCTTTCTTCATCCGATAAAGTAGCAATCGCGTCCGTGACGACCGCATTTAATCCTTGGGCGCCTTGCGAACCGCCGACCACAAGCAGAGTGAAAGGACGTGGGACCGATGCACCCCCTGCCCGCATGGCTGCATCCACGATAAATGACCTCAAAGGCAGTCCTGTCGTGTAGAGCTTTTTGGGCTTTCGCAGAAACTGTGTCCCTTCAAAACTTTCAGCCACGACGTCCATGTGCGGTAGAAGCCAGTGGGTCGCTTTTCCAGGGATCTTGTTCTGTTCATGAATGAGCGTGGGGATCCCAAGCCCGTGCGCGACCATCATCCCGGGATACGACACAAAGCTTCCGAACCCGACGCAAAGGCCCGGTTTTGCCCGCTTCAGGAAAAAGAACGCCCTGAGAAAGAGATAGGGAAAAAGAAAGAACGGCTTCAAGGTCTTCCAGGAAAATCCGCCGGGAAAACCGAACTCGGGAAGATATGAAACCGAATTGAAGATCTCCCGCGGCATTTTATCGACAAGAGATTTCGCCCGGCGGCACGTGACAAGATCGATCCTGGAATCCGGAAAGCGCTTGCGGAATCCTTCGCTAAAGGACTGTGCGGGAAAAACATGGCCGCCCGTAGGACCGGCGTAAACCACAAGGCGCATCGCGGACCTGGATTTTTTTGAAAAATCCGGGATGTTCGGCATATCAAACTTTGCGGAGCTTGCGCCGGTCGATGGCCACGAGAATTCCGACCGCGATCAAATTCATCACAATCGAGCTTCCGCCGTAGCTGATAAAGGGGAGCGGCAACCCTTTGGTCGGGACAAGACCGGTCGCGACCATCATATGGATCACGGCCTGCAAAATAATGAGAAGCGTGATCGAAGTGATCAAAAGTTTTTCGAACGGTTGTTCGGTCCGTCGAGCCATGCGAATACAGCAGAGAAAGAACAGGATATAGAGGACGACCACCATCATGACACCGATGAGACCGAGCTCTTCTCCGATCACGGCAAGGATAAAATCGTTATGGCTTGACGGAAGATAAAAAAGTTTTTGCGTGCTCTGCCCAAGCCCCACGCCATGCACTCCGCCGGAAGCGAACGCAAGAAATGACTGAATGATCTGGAAACCGGACCCTTGGGGATCTTCCCACGGATTCAGATAGGCCTCGAGGCGGCTCAGACGGTACGGTACGCGAATAATCAAAAAGTAAAGGGCCGGAAGCAAAATCGCTAAAGCGCCGAACACGTAGCGCAACCGAAGCCCTGAAACGAATAAAATGATCGAAGTCATCATCACGATAAACGCCACGGAACCCAGGTCCGGTTCGAGAATCGTCAATCCACATACCATGCCGATCAAAATAAGCGGCGGGATGAACACCTGGACATCCCCTTTTTGGACCCAGGCGATCTTCCGTCCGATGTAATCCGCCAAATAGATGCAGCAAGCCAGCTTGGCGAACTCCACAGGCTGAAACTGGAATCCTCCGATGTGGATCCAGCGCCGTGCCCCGCCAGCCGAATGTCCAATCACGGGAAGGTAGACTGTTATCAAAAGCATGATCGCAAGTAGCATGAACGCTCGGGCGTTCTTTTTGTAAAAATCGGTCGGGAGGGTGGCCGCGATAAAAAATCCTATCGTCCCCAAGATCACATAGATCCCCTGCCGGAAAAGAAAGAACATCTCGCTCCCGTGCCGGTCGTATGCCAACACCGCGCTGGCGCTATAAATCATGACGATCCCGATACCGACCAGGAGATAGGTGACAACGAATAATAAACGCGCTTCTTTAGACATATTTATTTCCTCAAAACCTCAGACCGAAGTCTTTTTCGGATCATTTCCTTGAACAACCTTCCCCGTTCCTGATAATTCTTGAACATGTCAAAACTCGCGCAGGCCGGCGACAACAGGACCGTATCTCCTTTTTGGGCCTTTTCCATACTCAAACGGCATGCTTCCTCGAGGCTCTCGGCCTCTGCCATTTCAACGATCCCCTGCCAGGCCTCTTTCATGATCGGCCGCGCGGCCCCGATCAATAGAGCGCACCGGACTTTCCGGGCGATCATCGGCCTCAAACTTTTGAAATCTTCGACGCCTGTTTTGTATTTTCCGCCGCAAACAAGTACGACGGTCCCATCATCGAATTTCTCCAGAGCCCAAGCCAGTGACGCGGTCGTTGTCGCCTTGGAATCATTCACAAAAGTAATGCCATCCCGCCCGGCGAAGTTCTCAAGCCGGTGCTCGATCCCACGGAAATTCCGGATCACCTTTCCGGCAAGCTCTTCCGGACAACCCAAAGCTTTCGCAACGCAAAGCAGAGCCGCTTCGTTGGGATTCGACGCCGGACGTTCATCGAAATAAATACGCCGGGCCGCGGTCCGAAAGTCCGGAAAAAAATCGGTTTCGTCCTTTTTCCGGCAGATCATCACACCCGTGTCCTTCATGGCCCGGAAAAGGTTCAGTTTCGCCTCGGCATATTCCTTCATGTTGGCATGCCAATCCATGTGATTGGGGAAAATATTAAGAAGCAATCCGACCGAGGGGGCAAAACTCGTGCAATGCATCAATTGAAAAGAGCTGACCTCGAGCACGACCCAGGTGTCCGCTGTGATCTTAGGAATTTCCCCGATCCAGGGATTCCCGATATTCCCGCAAAGCACGGCTTTGCGACCGCTGGCTTCGATCATTTGTGCGATCAGGGTCGCGGTCGTCGTCTTGCCGCAAGAACCCGTGACCGCCACCACAGTTTTTGCCGGCGAGAACCAGCTTGCGACCTCGATCTCACTATGGATCGGTTTTCCCGAGGCGAGGGTCGCCTGATAGATCTTGGATCCAGGCGGGATCCCGGGAGAGACCAGGAACCCATCCGCGGCCAAGATCGCGTCCATGGAATGTTTCCCGCATTCCGCGCGAATTCCCCGCTTCATGAGCTTTGAAACATTCTCCCGGACATCGTCGGTGTCCGCAAGATCGGAGGCGAAAACCTGATAGCCTTTTTCGTGAAGATAAAGAGCGCTCAAAAATCCGGTATCCCGTAATCCCAAGATCGCTACCTTTGTTCCGGGCGCCCTTTTCATATCAACGGACCTTGAGAGTGCTAAGACCCACAATGGCGAGGATGAAAGCGATGATCCAAAGCCGGATGGTGATCTTGGACTCCGGCCAGCCTTTGCGCTGCAGATGATGATGGAAGGGAGACATCAAAAAGATCCTTTTTTTCCGAAGTTTAAAACTCGCGACTTGCAGGATCACGGAGAGCGCCTCCCACACAAAAATCCCTCCAACGATCATGAGTACAAATTCTTTTTTCGTAAGCACCGCGATCGCGCCAAGCGCGCCGCCCAAAGAAAGCGACCCCGTATCTCCCATAAAAACTTCCGCAGGATAGGAATTAAACCAAAGGAACCCCGCACTCGCACCGGCTAACGCCGCGCAAAAAACCGTCACTTCCCCAACTTCCGAAACATACGGGATAGCGAGATAGGCGGCAAAATCATGGTGACCCGTGACATAAATGATCAGCGCGAACGCGGTCGTCGTAAAAAGCGTGCACCCGATCGCGAGCCCGTCGAGTCCGTCCGTCAGGTTCAGGGCGTTCGAGGTCCCGGTGAGCACCAGAACCACGAACGGAATGAACAGGAACCCGAGATAAAAAATCCCTTTCTTCAAAAGCGGCAGATAGAGCCACTTATCAAAAGTCGGATCGCAGTAAAGATAAATGCCGATCGCAAGCCCCATCAGCACCTGACCGAAGAGCTTTGTGATCGAGCTCAGGCCGTCCGAACTTTTTGAACGCAATTTGAGCCAATCATCCAAAAAGCCCACGAAGCCGAACCACAACATGACCGCGATCATCATCCACACAAAACGGTTCGTGAGATTACCCCAAAGAAGGGTCGAACTGACCACGCTTGCCACGATCAGGATCCCGCCCATCATGGGCACATCTTTTTTGTGCTTGAAATGCTCGTGAATGGCCTCGGCATAGGCGCGTTCCTGGTTGGTCACCGCGCGCAACTGTTTGAGCCACACGATACACCGCGGCCCTAGCCACAAAGACAAAAAGAACGCGGTGATACTCGCGCCCGCGGAACGGAACGTGATGTAGCGGAAAAGATTGAAAACGATCGAATGCTCTGAGAGATAATGTAAGAAATAAAACATGATCTAGTATGTAACTCGGAAATTATGTTTGTGATGAAAAAGAAATATTGCGAATACCGTCCAGAACTTTTTCCATATGCATGCTGCGGGACCCTTTAAAAAGAACCAGATCGCCGGGACGCAACACTTCTTTGAGCGCAACAAGCGCTTCAGGGCTATCTTTAAAATGCCTGGCAACACAGCCCGTCTTCGAATTCTCTAGGGCTTCAATGCTCGCCTGGGTCCTCTTTCCGTAAGCCAACGCCAAGTCTGCACCGGACGTTGCGATCTTTTCGCCGAGTTCCGAATGGAATCGCTCTTCCCCGGCTCCCAACTCAAGCATGTCCGCAAATACCACGATCTTTTTCCCAGCGCAGGAAAGCGATCGAAACGCAGCCAAGGCACCTTCGAAGGAAACGGGGTTCGCGTTGTAGCTGTCGTCAATCACACGAACTCCATTGGGCAATATTGTCTCACGAAATCTTCCCAATGCAAAGCCCACATCCTCCCACTTGCGCGGGATCTCTTCCCACGCCAACCCCAAACTCCTAGCCATCGCGATCGCAAGGCCCGCATTCAACGCAAGAAAAGATGCCTGCCCCGGAAAAGAGAACCGCCCCTTGTCATTTAATGAAAACGCGACTTCTCCGCCCTCCGATTTTACGTCTGCGATCCGGTATTCTGCCCGCTCGGAATATCCTACGGTAATGGCCTTGCGGCTTCTTTGGCCGAGCTTCTCAAGAAGCCTGGCATCGCTTTCCGGCACTACCAACGGATCATTTTTCCTTAGGAAATCCGCCAGTTCCAGCTTGGTGTTGTAAACATTTTCAAGAGATCCAAAACCTTCCAAATGAGCCGCTCCGATGGGCGTAAGAATCCCGCCCGAGGGAATGGCCATCTCGACAAGAGCGCGGATCTCGCCGGGGTGGCTCGCGCCCATTTCCAGGACACCATACTGGTGAGAAGGCTCCAATCTGGAAAGCATGATGGGAACCCCCAAATGATTATTCAGATTTCCGGCAGTGGCGAGTACGGAATATTTTTTGCGCAGCAGGTAAAACAGGAATTCCTTGGTCGTGGTCTTCCCCACGCTTCCTGTCACTCCGATCACTTTGACCGGAAGTGTTTTGCGGTATTCGGCTGCAAGTGCGGTCATCGCGGCCTGAGGGTCCGGGACCGGGATCAGATTGTGGATGGGAACCTTGGCCACGCAAAGGCCTTCGAAAATCGCTTTTTTTTGGCGGGTATCGATCAAAGCCCCCGAAGCGCCTTTTTCAAAAGCTGTGGCAAGAAAATCATGTCCGTCACACTTCTCCCCTTTGAAGGCGACAAAAAGATCGCCCGGGCTAAGTGTGCGGGTATCGATGGAGAGACTGCGGACGATCAGGGACAGATCTTTAAATTCAGGAGAGACGCAGAGCAGCCGGCTCGCTTCAAGATAAGAAAACACGGCTTCGTCTTTTTAACGCGGACTCAACAACCTCGCGGTCGTTAAAAGGGATTTTTCCATCACCAAGGATCTGATAATCTTCATGACCTTTTCCAAGAACAAAGATCACATCGTTCGTTTTTGCAAGCGAAATAGCTTTTTCAATGGCCTCCTGCCGATCCTGGATCTCATAGATGCTCCCTGGAACCGTCAAAGGATGCGGAAGCCCGGCTCGCATATCACGAAAAATATCTTCCGGGTCTTCGGAACGCGGATTATCCGAGGTCATGATCACGATGTCCGAATAACGGCACGCAGCACGGGTCATAAGGGGACGTTTCCCGCGATCACGATCCCCTCCGCAGCCAAAGACCGTGATGATCCGCTTCGGATCCATCTGCTTAGCATCATGAAGCACTTGTTCAAAAGCGTCCGGCGTATGGGCGTAATCCACGAATACCGTATAGTCCATGCCTGTCCCGATCCGTTCCATCCGGCCGGGGATCGCAGGAATCTCTTCCAACGCACCGCGGAAATCATTGAGATCAAACCCGAGCAGGTCAATCGAACTTAAAACCGCCAGAGCATTGGAGATGTTATAGCGCATGGGAAAACGGATCTGGAACGGTAATTCTTGGCCCCGGCAGCACATGACGAAACGGCTCCCTTGAAAGCTCATCTGAAGGTCCTTGACATAATAATCCGCCTCTTCCAGAACACTGTAGGTCTTAGCTTGGGGCAGTTCTTCGATCAACCTTCTTCCGTAGGGACAGTCCTTGTTAAAAAGCATTTGCCGAGGTGGAGAAAAACTTGTGAAAAAATTCCGTTTGGTCTGGAAATATTCTTCCATGCTATGGTGAAAATCCAAATGGTCCCGGGTAAGCTGAGTGAAGATCCCGAGCTCGAATTCCAATCCATGGATGCGCTTTTGGCTGATCGCGTGAGAAGAGACTTCCATCACACAATACGGAACCCCCTCCTGTTGTATCTGATGGAGCATCGGGATCAGGACTTCCGATCCCGGCGTTGTGTTGACTGAGGCCGTTTTCCCCGATGGAAGCTCATACCAAAGCGTACCGAGGGAAGCCACTGGAAATTTCTCGCGGAGAAGCCTATGCAAGAGATAAGTCGTGGTGGTCTTCCCGTTCGTACCGGTCACACCGACCAGTTTGATCTTTTGGTCCGGGCGATCATGAAATCTGTTGAGGATAATCGCAAGCGCAGCCTTGGCATCGCGAACGCTCACGCCGGTCACATGCGGAGGGATCGTGATCGTGGGTTCCTTTTCGAACACGACGACAGAAGCCTTGGCATAAATAGCCTGCCCCAGAAAATCATGGCCATCCATCCGGGTACCGGGACACGCGACAAAGATATCTCCGGACTCGACGGCTCGGGAATCGGCAGTGATCTTGTTGAAGATGCGTTTCGAATCCCAGTGATATTTCTCGAGGATCGGAATGCCTTTGAATAGATCGTCAAGACGCTTTCGCATAAATTCCGGAAAACCTCAGGTTCTTTGGGTTACTTTTTTATCGGCATTTTTTAAAGAAAATTGAAAACTTTGAGACCGCACTTCTATCTCGTTGATACCGGCAAGGCCTCGTCGACCCAGAATAATATCTGCCAGCATGGAATCGACCGTCGCGTTCTCGATCCCCTCCTGAAGGGCCCAACTACCAAGGAACTTGATCTGACTTGCTTTGCTCGTCAGGATGATCCGAATGCCGCGCTGAGACACCAAGGTCAACGGGTCGAATGTGACCTTGAAATTCCCGTTCACCAGCTGAACGCGGTCTTCCCAAATAAAAGTTCCTTGTCTCACTTCAAAGGATGGGATAAAAATAGCGGGAACATAGGTTCCACCCATCCGGATCTTGAGCCGTGACTGGAGTTCGTGATAAACCCAGACATTCAACGCGAGCGATACGGCACTCAACCCCAAAAAAACCGCCAGCACGAAGGCAGTTCTCTTGAGCCCTTTCACAAAAGGCCCTTTGTGGCTAAACCGTCGCATCCGAACCCTTTCCCGGCAAGATCATGATCTCGACACGACGATTCCTGTCACGCCCTTCTTCTGTGGCATTGGAATCCACGGGCCGATACTCCGCGTAGCCAGCAACCCCAAATCTCTCAGGCGCAAGTCCTTTGGCATCGATAAAGTAGTGAAGGACCGCGGTCGCACGCCCGATCGAATATTCCCAGTTGGTGACCCCGCTCGCATTTTCGATCGGCTGATTGTCCGTATGCCCTTCCAAAACAATCTGATTTTTGGAAAGATCAGAAGACAGCACAGAGGCGATCTTCCCCAGTATCTCTTCGCCGGCCGAAGTAAATTGAGTATCATCAGGGTCAAAGAGCGCATGATCCAACACCGTTACCACAAGTCCCCTCGGACCCAAGACAACCCGGACGTCTCCGCGTAGGACCTGCGCGGCGAGCATCTTTTCGACCTTCGGCATTACCTTTTGCAGATCCTCGCGCAGACTGACCCTTCCATCCAACTCCTGATTAAGACGGAGGATCTCTCCCTGAAGGCTTTCAATGGTCGCACCTTGTTGGCGGTTCAACGAACGCGCTCCCGGATCGTCGGCGCTTGCGCACCCGACCATGATAAACAGGGTCAAACCCAGAAAATAAAGCCATTTATTGCCATCCATTGGAAACAGTTCCTTTAAATCGAACAAATTTCAGGAATGTGCGCTGTATCTCTGGTAGACATACCAGATCGCCATCCCCGAAAGCATATAAGTGGCGATCAGCAATAAACGAAAAAAGAACGGCGTTTTTTTCTCTTCCGTTCCTTCATCGGTTTTCGCGACAGGTTCCTTGGCGGCAAGGTACTGTGGCTTTTGGATCTCAATCTTCATTTTTGACACGTTCATCCCTCCAGCGATGTTTTCTCGGTATTCCTATCATTTTTGACGTAGGTTTCCACTTTTTCCAAAATAGCCTTATCTTTCATAACCTTTAAAAACGCATCGACTACGACTGGATCGAATTGAGTCCCCTTATGTTTGAGGATCTCCTCCAAAGCGTCCTTGATCGTCAGCTGCTGCCTGTAGTGGCGCTTAGAAACCATGGCCATAAAGGAATCGGCCACTGCAACGATACGTGCCCCTAGTGGGATCTCCTCGCCTTTCAGCCCCTGGGGATAGCCCTTTCCGTCGTAGCGCTCGTGACGATGCATCACGATCGGAAGCACGGGCTTGAGAGAGCTGATCGATCGGAGCAGGTTGGCCCCGCGAATGGGAATGCTACGGATCTCCTCCTGCTCTTTCCGTGTAAGCTTCTCTTTCTTTTGCCAGGCCTTCTCCGGCAGTGCCAATTGCCCCGTATCCAAGAGAAGGATCGCCCGCTCAAGATGCACAAGCTCAGAGCTCGGAAGTTCCATTCTCTTGCCGATCGCCAGAACCACCTCGCCGATAATTTCAACATCCCCCTGTTTATCTCCGACATGGCGTTTCATGAGCTCATTAATGGTCTTAATGCTGCCAAGCGTCAGTTCTTCAGTGCGTTCAAAAAGCTGCGCGTTTTTGATCGCCACGACCGCCTGTTCCGAAAGGGATTTGAGTATCTCCAGGTCTGTTCGCGTAAAGGACTGCCGGTCCGCTTTTCCCCAAAGTGTCATCACGCCCACCACGTCATCTTCGATGAACGGCACAGCGATGTAATGATTGTGCAAACAGAATTCGCCGGTATCTGCGATGTGGCCTTCAAGGCCGCGGCCGAACCTGACGCGTTGTTTGTGGACGAACTTGGGATGCGAGCCGAAAGAAAAGAACGGATTGAGGTACTGCCTCTCAGGGTCCGTTAGCATGATCGAACAGCCCGCAGCTTTTAAGATCTGCGCGCTTAACCGCCCGATGCGAGGAAGCAATTCTTTGAGGCGCAGGGAGGAGTTGATGACCCGGTGAACGGAGTGCATGGTCGAAAGCGCCAGTGCGCGCGGATGGACCGTCTCATAGAAATTATTGAGCTCGAAATTCTTAAAAGCCAGCTCGACCTGACTTGCAAGAAAATAGCCGAAGGGGGCGATCAAAGGACGGATCTCCCTCTCAGAGCGCTTCACACAATCAAGAACGAGGAATCCCTTCAAGGCACCTAGATAACGAAGCGGAAATACGATGCAGTTTTTTCCGAACGCACACCGATAAAAAAGAGGGAGTTTGTCCATGGTCGCCACGTTATGGGACAGCTGATCAGCAAATTTCGCAACAAAAGCTTCGCATTCCCTCTGATGTTCAACCGACTTGCATAAAAAAGAACAATTCTGTTTGCGGTCCAGACGGATCAACCGCTGTTTCCCGTATTCCTCGCAGAGCACGAACCACCCGACCGGCTTGCCGAAGATCTCCGAAAAAGACTCGTATCCCTCCTGCCACTGCGGATTCGGCAAAAGAAACCTCTCAAGCGGCGTCAAAATACGTTTTGGCATCCTCGCTGCTTTTTTTCCTGCTCCATTCTGCACAAATGTCATTTTGTCCTTTTAACCACGGGATGTACGCTCCGGGCCTTTGGACCCAGTGCCCGGCTCAGCACCTCATACGCCGATTCGAGCGACTCGGAAATCACTTTGGTCCCTGCCAGAACCGGCATAAAATTCACGTCTCCCTTCCATCGCGGCACAATGTGCCAATGCATATGGTCCGGGACCCCCGCCCCCGCCACGTCGGCGATATTCATGCCCAGATTGAATCCCTGGGGCCTCATCGCCTTGGCTAGCGCGCTCATCACTTTTTCTAAAACTTCAAAAAATTCTGTCTTTTCCTGTGCATTCATCTGAAACAAAGAAGCAATGTGCCTTTTAGAAACGATCATAAGATGGCCGTTATTGTAGGGATAACGGTTGAGGATGACCGCATAATGGGCTGTCCGGAAAAGAACGAGATTCTGCTTATCTCTTTTGTCCCGAAGAAGCGAACAAAAAAGACAGCCGGATCGTTTACTGGAGCTTGAGCGCAGGTAGGTCTTGCGCCACGGAGCCCACATGAGGTTCACGGATCTCTTGAGGTTCATGGATTCCCTGGTGTGATGGCAAAATGATCTTGGGAAGATCGTGGAGGTCCAACAATCCGTTTAAAATCCGAAGGTCCCAAATCTGCATTTTTGCTTCCTGAGCGATCAGTTTTGCGTTCTGGTCGATCCCCCCGAGCACGATCAATATCTTGCGCTGGATCTTAAGGAGACGCTTGGCATCGGCGATCACTTTTTCAATCTCAGGTTCCCCGATCCATTCCGAACTCAGATAAAAAAGCCACCGCCCTTTTAACCCCCGGCCCAAGAGCGAAAAAATCGAATGCGGTAAATGTTTTAAAAGAACTACCTCCGAAAATTGCGGGCATGACATTTTCTTCTGATCGATCTCTACCGCGTCATTCCGGAATTCCTTGAGAAGCAACTCAACACGTAACCCTAAGTCCTCTTCGTTCATCCTCGAACAAAAATCCAGAACCCGGTTCAGTTCATCAAACAAATGTTTTCGGAGTATGCGCTCTTCGGGCATAAACAGCCCATGCCGCTTTTGGAACACTTCCCGAAGCCAGAACCGGAAGAGGAAATCCGGAATATGATAAAGAGAACCGCTTTTGACCACCAGACCATCTTCCACCAACCGCTTCAGCACTTTCTGGGTTTCCGCCACGGTCTCCTCGATAAAAGCCGCAATGGGAATCAGCTTGTGACGCCCATGGCTCAGTGCCAGTACGGCACGAACGTAGGGACCGCTATATTTCGCCAAATGCGTGCATTGCGTAAGTCGGTTTTCACAAATCAGCGCGATACGACCACGCCGATCAAAAAGTTCCTGACAGAAAGCGTCGAGAAGAATCGAAGGACTCACATCCTGAGGAAATTCGCGGACTTCGACTTGCTCGAGCCTCTGGAGAAGAAGATCCAGGTAAAGCGGCTCACCATCCGTCATGTGAAAAAAGAATTTTTTCAGTTCCGGAGACCAGCGATGCGCCGGCATTCGCGTGGCAAGATATTGTTTCATCTCCATATATCCGAAAGACACGAGCTCGAGGACTTCAAAATTCCCGAAGAGAAGTGAAAGCTTTTCGCAGAAGATCTCACGCGCACGATCGACCGTGGAACTCGTCACCACATAAAGCACTTCCTTGTCGATCATCATTTGTTTTCCGAGCAAGAGGAATGGATCGGACACGGGAAGCTTCTCAAGAGCCTGGAACTCATCGATCATCAAAACGACCTTCTTCCCGGTCTCGCTGGCCAGAGTTCCGCTTAACATCAAGAGCTCTTTTATCGCAAGTGAGTTCTTGTCCTGACGGAGCAGCCGCTGCAAATGTTTCACCGCGGTAACAGTCTTCGGGATGATCGATTCCGCCTCACGCAGAAGTTCCGTCAAAGTCTTGGGAATGTTCAAGGTCCGGTCGAGCATCACGGCACTCAGCACAGCGCCCATCCATTGCTGCATGAGTTGATGCCCGTCGATGGTCTCCGCCTTCACATAAACAGGGAGAAGTTTGGAACTACGCGAGATGGACTGGAAAAATTCGCAAAGAAGCTGTGTCTTGCCAACACCTAAGGATCCGATAATTCCGACATTTTGGCGATAGCCATTCTCAATATCGTCAACGCGTTTTTGTAAACGCATTTGGACAGCTTCTCGCATCAAAAAAGGCATGTCTGAAATTCCCGTCGCTGGAGAACCGGGGGCCCAAACGGAAAGAAGCACTACGAGTTCAAGAGGACTATGAATTTAAAATTAAAACGAACCGCGTTGTCCCTGAAAACCGCTTCCCGACCTATGAGTCCCGATGATTTCTCTATGTTAAATTCTGATGATATGCAACTGATGCTATCTTACGATTTTCAAATAGGAAAGCAAGCGGGAAAATCTTTTTTTTGATGTCTCCGAACGGATTTTTTCCCAAGAGATTCTTTCAGAAATATCGTTCTAGGTTCTTAGAGAAAAAATCGAAAAAAACACTGTAAAAAAAAGGCGCGGAAAGAAAAACACGGCATGCTGAGAGCGGTGCGATCCTGAAAAACAAACGCCCCGGCTAGCCCAGTTGCTAGACCCCCCCGCCTTTCAACTGTTTTTTGCCAGGGCGATTTGTTTATTTGAAAATCAATGAGAAAACTGCAAAGTTCCAAGTGCCGGAATACGCCGTGACTCCGGGACAATCAATTGATGAATTTCAGAAGCGGTATGAGCCGCCTTGAGACGCTCTTGCAGATAGCGATCACAGAGAACCCATTTGATATTCTGCAAAATTTTCCTTTTCTGGCGTTCCGCTGCTTCATGTTGAGGTAGGATCAATAAAAAAATAAAATGGACCGGGCGTCCGTCCAGGGATGGGTAAGAGACGCCGGAAGGACTAACGCCAAAAGCCACGATGGGATCGTGGATTTCGGGCGAAAAACAATGAGGGAGGGCAATGCCTTGGCCAATCGCTGTAGTTCCGATCTGTTCGCGCAGAATAAGCAGATCCAAGATTTTTTGTCTTTTGATTCCACGCAAGCTCCAGGCCGGCAATACATCAATGATCTTTTTCAGGGCAACTTCTCGGTTCAGCGCATTAAGTCCCGGAACAATATTTTCTTCAGGCAGCAAAAGATACCCCATGCTCGGCCCGCTCCTGTCTTTTTTGAGTGCGAACTTTCGAAACCAAATAGCGGCGCCACTTTCGCCGCGCTGTCCGAAGATCAAGTTTCAAAAATCGAAGCGCTTCCCGCAAATTCGGAAACTCTTTTAACCCTGTATCGTCTTTTTCAAAATAAAGCGCCGAAACGCGGAATCTCTCGATTTGCCGCATGCGTTGTTCGATGGAAGGCTTTAACACATTAGCCTCCTCGCTTGTATGGTCAGAAATTTCGCGATAAAGATCACGCCACTCGGTCTCAATTCTATTAATAAAGGGTCTCATCAACTGATCGCTTATTTCCATTCTTAAATCCTTTTTAAAAACATTGATTTTTGAACCAACATTTTTATTTGTTTCTTTATTCAAGCAAATGCTAGCAGGAGCAACATTAAAGAAGCATTAAAGATTAATTAAATGATTTTAAACTTTTGCGGGGGGATATAACACTCTTGGACAGCCTTCCTAGTAAAAAGTATTTTAGATTTTTAAAAGCGACAATTCGATGTAGACTCGCGTTCCCTGGTTTGGAAGGCTTTCAAACCAGAGAACTCCTTGATGAGCGACGCAGATGGCCTTTACAATGCTAAGGCCAAGGCCAGCCCCCTCCTTAGAGCGGGCCTGATCCGTCCTGTAAAATCGCGTCCCAAGTTTTTCCAACGTTGCGGGATCGATCCCAACGCCTGTATCTTCGACACTGACTGTTACTTTGTCGGGTCTGAGTATTCGGACACGGACAATTACTTTACCGTTCGGCTCCGTAAATTTGAGAGCGTTGTCCAAAAGATTTGTGAAAAGGCGCTTCAAGTAGATTTCATCCCCGTACACCTCTGCGGCTGTGGGAGCTTCCAGAGTCAATTCAATATTCGCCTGGAGAGCACGTTCGTGATAGAGATTAAGCACTTGCTCCAGAATAGGCACCAAAGCCAGATTCTTTTTCTGCAGGCTCAGCTGCTTCGCATCGTTACGAACAAGGAACATGAGGTCATCCACCAAGCGAATAAGCCCATTCACTTCTTCGCTAATCACGCCGATCGTCTTCCGGAGATCTTCCTGCGAGCGGGCCCGTCGAAGCGCAAGATCTATCTCCCCGCGGATGATCGCAAGAGGTGTTTTGAATTCATGAGAGACATTCGAGCTGAATTCTTGCACCGCGCGCGTTGAAGCCTCAAGACGGTCGATCATTTCGTTCAGTGTCTCGGCCAAACGATCCAGTTCGTCCTGCATGAACGTACGCGGAAGCCGACTTTGCAAATAAGCGGCCGTGATCTTCCGAGCCTGCTGGATCATCCGGTCCACAGGACTTAAAAAGCGTTTGGCCAGGAACCATCCCGTAAAACATGCCAATGCCACGCCCAGAGGGATAATCACCGCAATGATAAGTCCCAAACGAATCAACGTTTTCTTGATCTCGTAAAGAGGCTTGGCAACTTGGATGATAAAAAACGGCCTGCCCTGGAACCGCACCAAATGGTAGTAAAGCCGGATCGGATTTTTTTCGAAATGGATCGTCTGGTAAGAGTCCCCTTTTTCCATTAAGACCGAATCGCGCTCATAGTCCGGAAAAAGAATGTCCCGTTCCCACCCCCCCAGATTGGATCCGATCAGGGATCGGTCCAAACCGATAATGCGAACGAGAAAAAGGCTGCGCGTCACCCGGCGTTGTTTCTTCTCCCACTCGCGAATGGTCTCGGTCATTTCTGATTGGAACTCTGTCGGAAACGCCAAGGTCCCTTTTTCGATCTTGGGAGGCACTAAGAACTTCGAATCCCCGCGTTCCTGGAAAAAGGAGGCCACCCCTTCCTCGATGCTTTGACCCTCTTCGTACATATTTCGTTCCACATCCCGATAAAGCGCTCTCGAAAGTTCCACGTACATCAGAAAAGAAAATCCCGCGAGAAGCACAGTCATCATGAATGCATAACCAAACGTCAGGCGGGACTTGAAGGAGCGAAACGGGGTCATGGACAAGCGAGACGGTAACCAATCCCGCGAACGGTCTCGATCTTGCTTCTCGAGGAAGTTTCTCCGATCTTCTTGCGGAGAAAATTGATATAGACGTCAATTGTATTGCTCATCGGATCGAAATGAAGATCCCAGACATGTTCCGCGATCGCGGTCCGCGAGACGACCTCGCCCGCGTGGCGCATGAGGAACTCGAGCAATGCGAACTCTTTTTGCGAAAAAGAGATCTCCTGGTCTCCGACCCACACTTGACGTTTGATGAGATCCAATTTTATATTCCCACACTGAAACACGGTCTTATCCGTGATATTCGTCGGACGGCGGAAAAGCGCCCGGATACGCGCCAACAGCTCCTCAAAACTGAACGGCTTGGTCAGATAATCATCCGCGCCCTGATCCAGCCCCTTGATCTTGTCTTCGACCGAATCCTTCGCCGTCAGGATCAGCACCGGCGTGGTCTTCCCTTCTTTCCGGAATTTATGGCAAAGCTCCACGCCGCTCATTTTGGGAAGCATCCAGTCCAGGATCAAGAGATCATAATCGTTGGTCATGGCATATTCCCAACCTTTTTCACCGTCGTAGGCAATATCCACGGTGTAGTGTTCTTCTTTCAGACCGCGCTCCAAGAAGCTCGCCATCTTTTTTTCATCTTCAACGATCAAGATCCTCATATTGTTCTCCTATTCTCCTTCCGGATCGAAATGGACCGTCACATCCGCGTTGGGATGGTGGATTTTGATCTTATCGATCAGAGATTCGGTCATCTCGTGCGCCCGTTTAAAATTATCCTCACCCCGGATCTCAATATGAAAATCCAGGAACAACTGGTTGCCGACCACACGGCTTCGAAGGCCATGCACTCCTACGATCGCCGGATGGTGCTGGAGGATAAGCATTTTCACCATTTTAAGCTCGGTGTTTGAAAGCCCCCGATCCAAAAGTTCCGATATGGCTCGTTTTAAAATATGGACCGCCTCTTTAAAGATATAAGCTGCCACGAGTATTGACACGATCAGGTCCCAAATGACACTTCCCGTCCACCCAACGAGAGCCAGCGCCGCGATCACTCCGATATAGGAAAAAAAATCCATGGAATAATGCGCCTTTTCCGTCCTGAGAATAAGTGACTGGTTCCTCCTGGAAAGATTATTCAGGCGCCATGAAAGGAGAGCCGTTGCGATCCCGGAAAAAACGACCACGCCGATCCCCAGTCCGATATCTGAAACATAACTCCCATGAATCAGCCGCTTCACGGCCTCCACAATCACAAAAGAACCGCTGGCTCCGATAAAAAGACTTTGAAAAAGAGAGGCAAGGCTCTCGACCTTTCCATGGCCATAAGCGTGTTCATCATCGGGAGGTTTGGAAGCAACCTGGAACGCGAAAAAATTCAATGCCGACATCATCATGTCCAGCGTGGAATCCAAGGCCGATGCCATGATCGCCATAGAATGCGTCATAAGTCCGGCTGAGAACTTTACGAGGGTCAAAAGTGAGGCAATCCCCACAGACAGGATGATCGCCTGCCGGGCCTCCTTCAGGTATTGCTGCATCCCTTCGTTCGTCATAATTTTCCTCAATTAAAAATAAATCGATAATTATGACTGTCCAAGTCGTCCCTTATGAAAAGAAAACAAAGACTTGGACGTCATGATTTTCCTTGCTCAAAAAATGGAATCGAAACCTTGGCAGTCCAAGTCGCCATCGATCAAACAAAAGGAAATAAAGACTTGGGTGAAATGATTCTCCTGAATCCGTCGCCACACTCTCACGCACTCCCCTTGAGAAGCTGGTCGATCATCGCCATGAGTTGACCTACCTCAAAAGGCTTCATCAGAAACGCGTCCGCTTTGCTCTGACGCCACACCTTTTGTTCTTCCGGAAAGGCGCTGATCAGAAGAACCGATGCTTTTCCGTTTTTTTCGGAACTTTTACTATATTCACAGACCTCGAAGCCTGTGTGCCCGGGCATGCGAATATCCAGGATCAAGAGGTCATAAACATTTTCTCCTGCCTTCTGCTTAGCCTGAATTCCGTCCGGGGCATACTCCACCTTGTGGCCGCTCCTGCGCAGACGCTCCGAGACGATCAGCAGAACATCGGGTTCATCATCGGCAATAAGTATTTTGGCCATATCTTTATAGTTTCCTTTTGAATTGTTTTTCAAGATCCGAGAGCGAATATTTCACGATACAGGGTCGTCCGTGCGGGCAATTGAAGGGGATCTTGCAAAGCGCCAACTGCTCCAAAAGCCCCTGCATGGCCGGAAGCGTCAAAGGATCCGCGGCCTTCACGGACTTACGCTTACAGGCGATCATGGCAGAAACATCTTCCTGCGCGCTCGTAAGCCCGGTTTGTGCCCTACCCGCCTCTCTTTCATCGACAAATTGTTTAATAATCGTTACCGGATTTTCATCCTTCAAAATAGCGGGTAACCCGCGCACCACGAAAGCCTTCTCACCGAATAACTCTATTTCAAACCCCAGTTGAGCAAGAAAAGGAAGTTTCTTCTTCAGGATCTCCACTTGACGAGGATGCAATTCAAGAACCTCTTCCAGTAAAAGCCCCTGACTTGCGGGACGCTCTGACTCAAAATTCTTCATGAGCGCTTCAAACATCACCCGTTCATGCGCTGCATGCTGGTCCACAACCACGTACCCTTCCGCCGTCTCCGCTAAAATATAAGTGCGGTGAACTTGCCCGAGCACGCGCGTGATCCTGATCCCCTTACCGATCTCAAGCGGCTGAGAAGCATCCACTTTTTGCATCACCACGTCCGCCACCACAGCTTCCGCGACTTTAAGCGGAGCGCTGTGAGAGGCCATGCGTTCTTCGAACCCGAAACTCGGTTCCTGGAATCTTGTCCCATGAAAAGCAGCGGAAGGTCTTTCATTCTTTCCATGAAAAGACGGCGCCAGATCACCGCTTTCTTTAAGCGCCGCGGCCACGGTCTTTTCGATCATGGATTTGATCACGGCCTCATGGGAAAGCCGCACCTGCTGCTTCGTCGGATGAACGTTCACATCCACATATTGCGGGTTCAATTCAAGAAAAAGGATCGCCGCGGGAAATTGATGTTGCATCAAAAGACCGTGATACCCCGCCTGAAGCCCGTAACTCAAGCCATAAGCCTTGACCCACCGGTGGTTAATGAAGAGAAATTGCTGGGCCCGGTTACCCGAAGCCAAAGAAGGTTTCCCGATCAATCCCGAGAGCTTCGCGTGCGGGACCTCGCTTTGGACCGGCAAGGTCTGCCCGGCCCAATCATTGCCAAAAATAGCGGCTGCGCGGACCGAAAGTTCCCGGGTCGGTACAAGGTCCAGGACAGCCTTGCCGCCGGAACTCAGAACAAACCGGACATGAAGATTCGCCAAGGCCAAACAGGTTATCATATCCAGGATGTGCCCGAATTCGGTCGTATCCTGCTTTAGGAATTTCCGGCGGGCGGGTGTGTTAAAAAAAAGGTCACGGACTTCGATCACGGTTCCTGCGGCGGTGGGGCATTCCTTTGCTTTGACAAGACTTCCGCCTTCCACCGCAAGTTCGGTACCGGCTGAGGCATCCGCCGTCCGGGTCTGAAGAGTTAAACGCGACACCGCGGCAATACTTGGAAGGGCCTCGCCTCGGAATCCGAAACTGGCGATATGGTCAAGATCTTCGGCTTTTTCGATCTTGCTCGTCGCGTGCCGCTGAAGCGCGAGCTGGGCATCCTCGACCGTCATCCCGAAACCGTTGTCGGCCACACGGATCAGACTTTTTCCGCCATGCTTTATGTCAATCTCGATCCGGTCAGCACCGGCATCCAAGGAATTTTCGACAAGTTCCTTCACGATAGAGGCCGGCCTTTCAATGACTTCCCCGGCCGCGATCTTGTTAGCTACATGCTCGGACAATACGTGTATTTTACCCATGAACTTTTCCGCTCTCCCCAAGCTTTCGCTTCCACTCCGATATCTTCTGCAACGCCTCCATCGGCGTCAACCGGTCGGCATCCAGTTTTTTTAATTCTTCTTCCACAACGCTCGGCTCCCGTTGCGCCACATCAAAAAGCGTGGGCCCCGCTTCTGCGATCTTCCTGGAACTTTTCGGCTTTTTGGCCTCGATGATCTCCGTGGCTTCGGTATTTTCACTTTCAAGGATCGCCAGGATCTGCTTCGCGCGCCGGGTCACATCCCCCGGGATTCCGGCCAACTCCGCCACATGGATCCCATAACTCCGTTCCGAGGCTCCTCGGGCGACTTTCCTCAAAAACACGATCCCGTCCGAAGTTTCTTTCACGGTCATTTTATAATTCTTGATGCCTTGGAAATGGTCTTCAAGCTGTGTCAGCTCATGGTAATGCGTCGCGAAAAGCGTCCGCGGCCGGATCTTCCCCTGCGCCAGATATTCACAAATCGCCCAGGCGATACTCACCCCGTCAAAGGTGGATGTGCCGCGACCCACTTCATCCAGGATCAAGAGACTCCGGTCCGTAGCCTCCTGCAAAATATGCGCTGTCTCAAGCATCTCCACCATGAACGTACTTTCTCCCCGCGCAAGGTCGTCTGAAGCGCCAATACGCGTAAAGATCCGGTCCACCAGCCCCACGTGCGCGGACTTTGCGGGAACGAACGAACCCATTTGGGCCAAAAGCACGATATGCGCTATCTGACGGATGTAAGTCGATTTTCCGGCCATGTTCGGCCCGGTCAGAACCAGTAACTGGTTTTTGTCGCCATCAAGCAGTCCGTCATTTTCGACGAATTTTCCGGCCGGCAGCATACTCTCCACCACCGGATGCCTGCCTCCGTGAACGGAAAGCATCTTGTCGTCGCTCACTTCCGGCCTCACCCATTTTTTCTCAAGGGCGACTCTCGAAAGCGACATGAGAGCATCCAACGTCCCGACGGCCTTCGCCATATTCTGGAGGAGCGCGAGATCCTCCAGTACTTTTGCGCGGATCTCGAGAAAGATCTGATATTCCAGCATCTTGATCTTATCCTGAGCGCCGGAGATTTTTTCGTCCCATTCCTTAAGCTCCGGAACAATGAATCTCTCGGCATTGGCAAGCGTCTGCCGACGAATGTAATCTCCGGGAACTTGGCTCAGATAAGAACGGCTCACCTCAAGCGTATACCCGAACACGCCAGAATATTTCACCTTGAGCGATTTGATCCCCGTGCGCTCGATCTCGCGCCGTTGAAATTCTAGGATCCATTGCTTGCCCTTTTGGGAGATATGGCGCAGGTCGTCCAATCCTTCAGAATATCCGTCACGGATCAGGCCGCCATCTTTAACACCCAGCGGCGGTTCTTCCACGATCGAGCGTGCGATCAGTTCGCTTAATCGCGGGAACGGCTGGACCTGTTTTTGGAGACCGTGTATCAGATCCGTATCGAACACTCCCAGGATATTACGGATCTCCGGGACGCGGTCCAGGAACGCCTTCAGATTCACGAGATCCCGCGCATTGGCCACACCATAATTCAGACGGCTCAAAGTCCGCTCCATATCCTTGACGCCTTTGAGAAGCCGCCCCAGGTTCTCCGCATGATGAAGTTCTTTGATGAGCTCCGCGATCGATTCCTGGCGTTTATAGATTTCGGCAATATCCAACAGCGGATGCGTAAGCCAATGATAAAGATGGCGCGCCCCCATCGCCGTGAGCGTACGGTCCACGATTGAAAGAAGCGTGCCGTAGTCTTTACGACCGCTCTGGGACGCCACCAATTCCAAACTGCGCTGGGCCTGACGGTCGAGCACCATGGCTTGAGCGACGTTAAATAGCCGGGGCTTTTGGACATGTTCCAGCGCGCTATGAAAATGATCCTTGAGGTAATATAAAATAGCGCCGCAAGCCCCCACCGCAAGCGGATGATCATGAAAAGAAATGCCTTGCGCCGAACCCAGTTTGAAGGTCTCCTGAAGAAGCCGCATGGAGTCCTCAGGCTCGAAGATCCAATCTTCATAGATCGTGAGAGCGGCCTTGAGATTTTCTTTGATAAAAGTCGAAAGATCTTCGCGGGATTCCAACGTCTTCGGCATCACGACTTCGCGGGGCCAAAGAAGCGTCAATTCATCAAGCAACCGGTCTTGCGTGATTTCACGGACATAGAACTCCCCGGTGCTCAGCTCCAGATAAGCCAGGACCGCCGAGTCCTTCCCCGCGAGAATGGCGGCCATATATTGGAGATTTTTCTCGGGGGTTTCATCGTCCAGATAAGTGGCCGGCGTAATGATGCGCGTCACCTTGCGTTCCACGAGGCCTTTGGCCTGTGCCGGGTCACCGATCTGCTCGCAGATAGCAACTTTGAGATTGCTATCAAGCAATGTTCTGACGTAGCCTTGAAAAGCGTGGTGAGGGAAACCGCACATCGGTACCCGGCCTGCCTCTCCGCCTTCGCGGCCCGTCAGCGTGATATTCAGAATATCGGATGAACGGATCGCATCCTCAAAGAACATCTCATAGAAATCCCCCAAGCGAAAGAACAGGATAGTGTCTTTGGGCAGGGTCTTCTTGATCGAGCGGTACTGCTCCATCATGGGTGTAAGTTTCATCTGAGCATCTAGGCTTGGCGGATCGGTCTGGGTCAAAGGCTGCTCCTGGATAAATTTGAGGCCTTAGTATACCCAATTCCTCTCTCTACCCAAAGCGGTTTTAGCCGAAGGCTGGGGTCCCTGGATCCGTCAAAACTTGGGGTAAACTGGCGAGAACTTTATTCCATTAACCGTCCGTTGATCTTGACACGCATACGGCGAGCTCCCCAGCGCACGGCAGCCTGATGGCCTCCCCGCGATTGAGGGAAAAAAATATCGATATGACGGTCGTGGATCTTCCCCCCACGGTCCTCGACCGTAAAATGCCGTCGACCGCCTAAAAAATTGCGTACCGCAAGCAAGTCCCGCAATGTGACGGGAACTAATTCCACGTCCGATCCGAAAGGGACCGATTTGGCCGCGGCCACACCTCCCCAGTGAATAGGGCGCAGGTTGGCAAACTTACCGTCCCGGAATTCTGGGACATTAATGCAGATCGGACAATCGCAATAGGCGGTGATCAGGTACCGGTGGCGAAGCCAGAAAACGTCGTACGCTCTCCACAGGACCGCCGCCAGCATGAAAAGAAAGACGATGATCACGAGATATTTTTTCATTGAGCCTCGATGTCGGCTGTTTCCAACGACGCCGTTTGGGTTGGAAGGTAAGGAATCAAGAAAAGCGCCAGTAGTGAAAAAGCCGCGGAAAGCAGGATAAGCGGTTCGAGGCCGATCCGAGAGAACAGGAACCCTCCGAGAGCGCTCGACCCCATCTGGCCGAGATTGTAAAAGGACATCAAGAGAGCAAAGACCGTTCCGCCGGCATATTGAGGCGAAGTCCGGGCCGCCAAATTAAGAAGCGCCAGAAAGATCACGGCGCCCGCGGCGCCGAGGAAAAAATTCATCACAAGCGCGAGGCCTTTAAGAGCGGCCGAGTGGGCGATGAGCCAGGGGATAAAATAAATAAAATAGGAAAGGGTCGAAAGCACTCCGACAAGAACTGCGACCCATAAGAATTTCCGAACGGGAAATCTGGAAAAAGCCAGGCCGTAGAGGACGCTCCCCAGCAATGCCCCCGCACTTGTGACCGCTTGCAGAATGCCGAGAAAAGACGCGGTGAATTTCAGTGTATCCACGATGTAATAAAAAAAGGGAGCACCGAATGAAGGGGAAAAATTCCACAGAAAAAGAAAGCCTGCAAGGATCCAGATGCTCCGGTGCTGGAAAACGTGCCGGAGACCGAGTTCCGCTTTTCTCTCCGGATGGGTCCGCAGAGGTTCTTGAACTAAAAAAAATACGATCACGGCCGTCAAGAGCGGAAATGCGGCGGTCATTCCAAAAATGACCCGGTAAGACAAGATGCCTTTTTGCGCGAGCTCGGCAACCCATCCGCCTGCGAACGAGGTGATGATCATCGCCGTATAAACAGCAGCCCACTGGATCGACTGCAATGGTCCGGTCATGTTGAGCGGTTGCCCGACTTCGACCATGAGACCGTCCGTGACCACGTCTTGGAACGCATAAGCCATATAGATCAGCGTCATGAAAAGTAAAAGCAGCCGGGCGACGCTGGGATCGGGCACGTAAGCAAGGATAAGCCATGCCGCTGCCGCCAAAAACGAAGTGAGCATGAGATAAGACTTCCGCCTTGAACCGAAGATCGGGAAAAGATCCGAGATAAGACCCCAGAGCGGCTTGATCACCCACGCGATCAACGTTACGGCCTGAAAATAGGCCAATTGTTCGGGCGTCAACCTGGCCCCATCCTTTAGTAAAAAATTAACGGCCAAGAGCGGCAACGATCCGAGGCCGTTCAAGGAAAAAAAATAAACGGAGGCAAAAACGATCGCGAGAGGAAACCAACCTGACTTTTTCATGGGCGGTCCCAACATTTATCAATTTCAATGGAATTGAAATGGGGGCCGTCCAAGCCAACGTTGATGAAACTAAAGCAAAGAGACATGGACGCCATGATTTTCCTTAATTTAAAAATGAATCAGTTATCATGACTGCCCAAATCGGCATCCATGAAAAGGAGACAAAGACTTGGACGGTAATATAGCATACCTTTTTTTCAACCCCATGATAAAATTCCATCCATGATCCTCCATCGAAAAAATAAATGGGAAATCATGACAGCCCAAGTCACCGTTCAAAAAAAGAAAATAAAGACTTGGGCGCCATGAAAAAACTTCTTCTTTTTGATATCGACGGGACACTCTTGCTCACCGGTGGCGCCGGTAAGATCGCTTTTGAGGAGGCCTTTGAGGAGATCTTCGAGATCCCCAACGCTTGGGGCAACCTCGACCCTCATGGGAAGACGGACCCGGCCATTTTCGATGAAGTGGCCCAGCGCAAACTTGGCCGGTTGCTTTCTCCGGGAGAATTTGAACTTTTGATGGACCGCTACGAAGAGATCTTTGAAGAGCGGATCCAAGAGTCATCGCGTTTCGAACTGATGCCGGGCGTTATCGAGATCCTGGAATATCTCTCCCGGGATCCGGGCATCTTCCTCGCACTCGCCACCGGTAACTTTGAACGAGCCGGGCGCATGAAACTCAAGCGCGGCGCGGTCGAACACTACTTTTTAACCGGCGGATTCGGAAATGATGCCAGGGAACGCCACCAGATCCTCCTCGCGGCGATAGCCTATTCAGAAGAACTCGCCCGCGAACATTTTGAGAAACACAGGGTCTTCGTGATCGGAGACACTGAATACGACATCGCGGCCGCCAAAAAATCCGGACTCAAAAGCATCGCCGTGCTCACCAACGGCAGAAACCGGGAACACTTCAGGAAAGATCCGCCGGACCACATTCTTCAAGATCTAACCGACATCCCCGCCTTTATGTCCTGCCTCAGGTAAGTATCCCGAAGGATCTGATCCCTTGATGAGTTTTCATAACGAGTTTCGCTCGGAAAAGCTGAAGTATCGGTTCTCGCCGATAATAATGTGGTCCAACACCCGGACCGAGACCGTTTGACAGGCAGCTTTGATCTTCTGAGTGATTTCATAATCCTCGCGGCTTGGTTCGACTTTACCGGAGGGATGATTGTGGACAAGCACCAGGCTCGAGGCGTGGAACTCCAGCGCGGCCTTCACGATCTCGCGCGGATGGACCGCGGCCTCGTCGACCGTCCCGTAAAAAAGATCGCGCTCGCCGATGATGCGAAGCGCCTTGTCCAAAAAGAGGACTTTAAAGATCTCGCGCTTCTGGTCCCGGAGCGCGGCAGTGAGATAATCGGTCACAGCTTGAGGACTGCGAACGAAATTCTGCCCGATCATTTTTTCACGAAGCTGACGGAGGCCTATCTCTCGAACGGCGAAGATCATACAGATCTTGGCCAAACCCAGTCCCTTTACTTTTTTAAAAGACGCCGGCTGTTGGGCCAGAACCCCGCGTAAACCTCCAAATTGAAGGAGCAAACTTCGCGAAAAACTTACCACATCCTGCCCTCGCGTCCCATGCCCAAAGAGCACGGCCAAAAGTTCGGCATCGGAAAGAAACTCTGTCCCTTTTTGAAGTAGTTTTTCCCTCGGTCTTTCGTTCTCGGGCCACTCTCGGATATTTTTAATCATGGCCTATCATAACCTGACACCCTTTCCTGTCAATGTTTTTTTTGCATATTATATTGCATAATATGCATAATGAGAGACTATCCTATAGGGAGAGAACTTGCTGGGGTTATGTTTTATCCGTCTTGGGCAGGCAGCGGCAAAAAGCCGTTTATGAAGCGCTTTCTTAAGAATCACTCAACTGCTTTTGTTTTGCCAACTGTTCTTTCGCAAGAGAAATGGCTTCGTCTATAAAAAAAGAATTTTTGGGGGATAAACTTTTTGCCTTATCTAAAGCAATCAAGGCGGCATCAGGGCGCTTCAAGCCCTTATAAGCATCCGCCAAAGTCATGTAGGCTTGGGGATCATCCGGATTCTTACGGAGCGCCTCTTCGACCAGATCTTTCGCCGTTTGAAATTCTTGGGCTCCATTATAGGCATACGCAAGATTAACAAGAAGCGAGGGGTCCCGGACACCCCCTGAAAGTGCTTTCTTGCCACATGCAATCCCCGCCCGATATTGCTCGAGCGCTTCCTCACCCCGTCCTTCTTTCCTGTAGATATCGCCAAGGTCATTATAAACATTGGGATCATCGGGTTTCAGCTGAATGATCCTAAGAAACCCCTCAGCGGCCTTATCCAACATTCCGTAATCTCTGTATACAGTCGCCAGATTATGACAATATTCGACGTTCGCGGGATCAAAGGCCAAAGCTTTCTCCAGGTTTGGAATGGCCGAACCATACCGCTGGAGATTCATATAGGCCATTCCCAAATTGTTAAGAATGGAAGGATCGTCGCGATTAACGTCCAAAGAAGCCCGATACTGATCGACCGCTGCCTGAAAATCACCCTTCCCGAAATAAATATCGCCCAAAAAATTACGGGCTAAATAAAATTTGGGATCCAGCTCGACAGCTTTCTTCAGATAATCCTCGATCCGGTAAAAATCCTGCTGCTCATCGAAAGTTAAAGCGATCAGATAATGCAATTGGGCAGAATCGGGACCCGACGCGAGCGCTTGATTAAACAACGCTCGAGCCTTTAACCGGTCTCCCTTCTCAAATGTTTTCACTCCAGCTTCAAGAAAATATCCATAAGAGGCTTGTTTTTTCAGATCCTTGATATCGGGATTGTTCGACATCACGGCTTCGGCTTTTTGAATCAGATCCCATGCTTCTTCGTGGGATTCCCGCTGGTAGTAAATGTCTGCTAAAGCCAAATACGCCGGAATAAAACGTTTATCCATTTCCAAGGTCTTTTTATATTCTTCTACGGCCTGGTTCTCCAATCCCTCATCCCGATACGACTCCGCCAAAGCATAATGCCCGGCTGCAAAGGGAACCGCCTTAAGTATCTTTCGATAAAAATCTATGGCCTTTCTGTATGAGGAGTGACTGAAACGATCGCCCGCCGGCTTGTCGCGAAATTCGATCCACTTGTTTTTTCCCACCAAAAGAACTGCCGCCAGAAAACCTATGAGGATCGACGTCCTAATGATTTTTTTTATCAAGAATCACCTTTCCTTTTTTTAGAAGACGGTGATACGCCGCCGGGAAGCATCAAGGATCTCAAAGCGAATATGACGGGCGGTCTCGGGTAAAAGCTCCTTCGCCTTCTCAGCCCATTCAACACAAGAGATGGCATGCGGATCGCTTATGAAATCCTGAAAACCGATATTTTCCAACTCTTCCAGGGAGTTTAAACGATAACAGTCAAAGTGATAAAGCGGCGTCTTGGCCTTGTAAACATGCATCAGGACAAAGGTCGGGCTTTTCACCTGTTCCGGACGCCTCAACCCAAGACCTTCCGCGAGCCCCTTGATGAAGGTGGTCTTCCCGCTTCCGAGTTGCCCCTCCAGGCAAAGGACCCTACCGGGTTCAAGGTCGACGGCAAATCTTTTCGCAAACCTGACCGTTTCATCGGCCGATGTCGTGATGACTGTTTGTTTCTTCATGTTAAAAATGCGAGAACCCTTTCCGGGGAAGCTTGGGCGGCACAACTTTTCCTTTACCCCGACGCCAGGAGATGTGAGGGGCTTTCCCCTCGATCTTGCCGATCCATTTCAAAGACACTTTAGGAAATTCCTTCTGCCAGATCTTTTCGAGCCTTCTCTTCCGCCGAGGCGATACGGTGAATAAAAGCTCAAAATCTTCGCCGCCGCTTAAGGCGCTTGCGAACGCTTTTTCCTTGTTCCCGCGACTTATTTTTTTTGCATCACGGGAAACAGGAATCTTATCAAGCTCAAGCACCGCCCCCACCCCCGAAGCCTTCAAAATATGCGACAAATCCTGAACGAGACCGTCCGAAATATCGATCATAGCTGTCGGCTTGGCATATTTAACAAGAAAAAGTCCTTCCCGGATACGCGGCGTAAAATCATGATGATGCTTTAAAAGTGAACCGCCCAAAACGCCGGTCACTGCGATCCAATCCCCAGGTTTCGCGCCGGACCTTTTGACCATTTGCCGCGGCAAAGCCTCGCCGAAGATCGTCACGTTCGCAAAAAACTCCTTAGACCTTGAGAAATCACCGCCAACGCACACTATGTGATGTTGTCTGGCCAGAGCCAAAAGACCCTTATAAAAACGCTTCAGCCAGGATGCCGTGATATAAGAGGGCTTTCCGATACTGATCACAAACGACGTGGGCAACGCCCCCATGGCCGCGATATCGCTTAGATTGACCGCCAAAGCCTTACGACCGATCTTCTCGGGACTCAACGTCTTGATCTTGAAATCGACGTCCTCCACGATCACGTCCGTGGAAACGACAAACCTCTTGCTCTTGTCGACTTCCAACACAGCCGCATCATCCCCGATCCCGATCAAGACCCGGGAAGAAAGAGGTGTTTTCTTTTTCAGATATTCGATAAACGAGAACTCGTCCATATTTTTCCGCAGAAGCATCCCTTTTATTGGACACCATCCCTAAGAAGCTGTTGTATTGTCTTGATCGAGCGTTTGAAAGGCCGCCTCAAAACACCGGCTTCGGTGATGATGCCGGAAATGTAGGAGTGCGGCGTCACATCGAACGAGGGATTAAAAATTTTCATGCCCTTCGGGGCGAGGCGCTTGCCGTTCATTTCGGAGACCTCGGAGTGCGGCCGTTCCTCGATCGGAATGTCTTTCCCTGTCTTCGTCTTCAGATCGAAGGTCGTGCTAGGAGCCGCGATATAGAAAGGGATCTTATGGGCATGGGCCAGGACGGCCACACCGTAAGTACCGATCTTGTTGGCCGTATCACCGTTCATGGCGATACGGTCTGCGCCCACGACCACGCCATTGATCTTTCCGGCCCGCATGAGGCTCGCCGCCATATTGTCACAGATCAAAGTCGATGGGATCTTGCTTTTGAAAAGCTCCCAGGCGGTCAAGCGCGCTCCCTGCAAAAGCGGCCGCGTCTCATCCACATAGACAAAGAACGGGATCTTTTTTTCCTTCATCGCAAAGAAAACCGCCAGCGCCGTTCCGTACCCTGAAGTCGCCAGTCCCCCGGCGTTGCAGTGCGTAAGAATACGGGAACCCGGCTTGAAAAGTTTCGAACCGTACTTCCCAATGCTCCGGCAAATAAGGATATCGTCGGTATGGATATCCTTAGCCTCCTGAAGCACCAGATCCCGGAGTTTCGGAACATGCCTTTCCTTGCTCGTGGCAACCCTATGGACGATCCTTTCGACCGCGTACGCAAGGTTCCTAGCGGTAGGCCGCGCGGAATCAAGATACGCCGCTTGCGCGCGAAGTTTCTTTAGAAACCCTTCTCTTGTTCCGTGAAAGGAATGGATCCCCAAATAGAGTCCATAACCCGCCGCAACGCCGATTGCGGGTGCCCCGCGCACCACCATGGTACGTATCGCTTTCCAGACAGCATGGGAACTCCGGCATGGGACCCAAATTTCATGGACCGGAAGCTTCCTCTGGTCCAAAAGATAAAGGGTGCTATTTGAGAAACGGATCGGTGCGAACGGTACTTTCAAATTTTTCATAAATCCCTCATTGGGTGAGCCACTGCGTCAGGCTTGGGACCCGGAGCAACCAACAGAAAAAATCCATCCCCATCCGGACCCATGGCATCAAAAATCCGGCGAAATAAAAAAGCAAAACGAGAAGAAATCCGAAACGCTCGATCCTGAGATAAAGGATCGCCCACTCCACGGGCAATAAACCGGCCAAGATACGCGATCCGTCCAGGGGCGGCAGGGGGATCAAGTTGAGCGCTCCGAGGCCTAAATTCATGTAAACACCATAAAGAAACAACTGATTATGTGTCATTTTGAAAAAGAACGCAAGAACCGCGGCCATCAGGATGTTAGACAGGGGCCCCGACAAGGCGACCCAGACCATATCACGCCTGGGATTCCTGAGCTTTGAAAAATCGACCGGAACGGGCTTTGCCATCCCGATCATGAAGCGCCCCCCGGTCGTGAAAAAAAGCAACGCCGGGAAAATAAGCGTCCAGAAAGGATCGATATGAGGGATTGGGTTCAGCGTCAAGCGTCCCGCGCGTTTGGCGGTATCATCGCCGAGCCAATGCGCCACAAGCCCATGACTGATCTCATGGACGATCATCGCTACAAGAAGAAATAAAAGGGTTATGAAGATCATAGGCCGAAAAGGCGTTCCGCGTTCATCGTAGTCAGTTCCGCGATTTTTTCCACGCTCATGCCATGGAGTCCCGCGGCACACTCTGCTGTTTCGATCATGTAAAGAGGCTCATTCCGCTTGCCCCGCTTTGACTGGGGAGCAAGGTACGGCCCATCGGTCTCAAGAAGCAAACGGTCCTTCGGGCACAACGCGCAAGCCTCACGCAACCCGTCGTTCTTTTTATACGTCAGGGCCCCGCCGAAAGCGATGTGGAAGCCAAGATCGAGATATTTTTTCATGGTCACGACATCCGAGGAATAGCAATGGAGCGTTCCCCGGTAAGGGAGCTTGGTGTGTTCCCGGAGGATGCGCAGAAGATCTTCATAGGCGTCACGACAATGGATAATGATGGGCTTTCGGTATTGTTCATACCAGGCAAGAAAGGTCTGCAGAAGTTTCTCCTGCACGCCCCGGGGCGAATGCTCATGAAAATAGTCCAGCCCCACCTCCCCGATCGCAACCACCTTGGGATGCGTTAAAAGTTTTTCGAGTTCGGCAAGATCTTCGGGATTGGCGGTCTTCGTTTCGTGAGGATGAAATCCGACTGCGGCATAAACTTCCGGATATTGTTCGGCGATCGCAACAGCTTTCCTGGAATCCTCCAGATCGGTGCCGATATTCAGAAAGGAACTGACGCCGCCCCGGATCGCCCGTTCGATCACTTCCTTCCGGTCAGCATCATACTGGGGAAAATGCAGATGGATGTGAGTGTCCGTCAAATTCATGACGTCTTCTCATCAAGACGCGGAAAAAGCGGTTCTCCTTTTTCGATCACGGTTCCAGGCGTCACAAGCGGCTTGCTAAAATCGGAATCGTTCTGGATCTTCTCATAGGCAGTGATCTTCAAACGATCGAGGATCTTTTTCGAAGTCTCCGGCATAAACGCCTGCAACAAAACCGCGACATGCGCCACGCTATCTGCCAGATTAAAAAGAACGTCCGCAAGTTCTTCTTTTTTTGAAGGGTCTTTGGCAAGCACCCACGGCTTCGTTTCTTCCACAAATTGATTGGAACGAGTGATCACAAACCAAATTTTGGCCAACGCCTCGCGCGGATCATGCTCCAGCATCGCTTTCGAGACATCCTCCCACAAACCTATGGCAATATAACGACGATGCCCCGGTTTCCCTTGTGGGATCTTCCCTTCAAAGTATTTTTCGATCATGGAAGCTGTCCGGTGCCAGAGATTGCCGAGACCGTTGGCGAGATCGCTCGAATAGCGTTCCACAAGCAAATCTTCGGAAAAAGTACCGTCCAGACCGAGCGTGACTTCGTTCAGAAGGAAATACCGGAGCACATCGCTGCCGTACTTTTGGACAAGCGCGACCGGGTCCACGACATTGCCGGTCGACTTCGACATCTTGGCGCCGCCGATCTTCCACCACCCGTGGGCAAACACGAGCTTCGGCATTTTGACGCCCATGGCCTTGAGCATGATCGGCCAAAAAACGGCGTGCTGGCGAAGAATGTCTTTTCCGACCAAATGGAGGTCCGCCGGCCAAAGAGAATTGAATTTTTTGTCGTCTTGAAGATAGCCGGCCCCGCTCAGATAATTGACGAGCGCGTCGAACCAGACATAAACCACATGGTCTTTGGACCCTGGATACTCGATCCCCCATGTGAGGCGCGCCTTGGGCCGGGTAATGCAAAGGTCTTCCAAAGGTTCTTTCAGGAAACCGAGCACTTCATTCTTGCGGTACTCCGGCTGAATAAAATCCGGATTCTTCTGGATGTAATCCATGAGCCACGGTTGGTACGTGGACATTTTAAAAAAATAATTCTCTTCTTCGAGCCGGTCCACCCCTCGGCCGCAATCCGGACATTTTCCTTCTTTAAGCTGCAATGCGGTCCAAAATGATTCGCAGGGCGTGCAGTACCAGCCATGGTACGAAGCTTTATAAATATCCCCTTTCGCCTCAAGGTCGCTCAGGATTTTCTGGACCGTTTTTTTATGGTAGTCATCGGTCGTGCGTATAAAGAGGTCATATTGGATCCCCAGCACACGCCAGAGTTCCTTGAACTGAGGCACGATCTCATCGACAAAGGCTTTGGGGTCCTTGTTTTGTTCAAGCGCGGCCTTCTGGACCTTGATCCCGTGCTCATCGGTCCCGGTGATGTAAAAAACCTTCTCTCCTATCATCCGATGAAAACGCGCGAACGTATCGCAGAGGATGCTCGTATAGGCATGGCCGATGTGCGGTTTGCCGTTCACATAATAGATCGGCGTTGTCAGATAATAAGTTTTTGTCATAAAGAAACCACTTTCTGAGACGGAAAAAGCCGCGCCAGCCTGATCGCAAGCCGCGTCGCCATCAGTTTCTGATTCACATTCATGTCAAGCGCCGCTTTGGAGTCGTAGAGAAGGTCCATGGCCTCGAGCCACAGGTTCACCTTTGCGGGATCCGTGTCATCTCCCGACACGAGCTGATAGATCTTCTCCCGTGAAGTGGCCATGAGCCCGTCAAGTTTTCGCTTCACTTCATCGCGGGGCATCGTCGGAAAGGCCTCAAAGACCTCGCGCACCGGCAGCGCCTCAAGCAATCCCGAACTCATCGGAACCGAAGAAGATGACATCGGCATC
>PLLJ01000027.1 GCA_003140935.1 Candidatus Omnitrophota bacterium | reverse complement strand
CGCGGCATCACCGCTTTGACCGTCCCTTGAGTCCCTACCGGCATGAAGACCGGAGTCTCAAAAGTCCCATGCGCCGTCGTCACCTTTCCGACCCGCGCCTCGCATTTCCCGTCTTTGCTCAACAATTTAAATCCGAATTTTTTCATTTTTGTCCCGTTTTAAACAATGAACATGGCAGTGCCGTAGACGACTTTCATAAAAGAGACACGGCACAGTACTTATCCATTGAGGATAAGTGCATCACCGCCCTGATTTTGATTAAACTTTAAATGAAATCAGGACGGTTCGCGATGCTCATAATATGAGCATCGCATCACCGTAGGACGCAAAGCGGTAATTCTCCTTCAGAGCGGTATTATACGCAGCCATGAGTTTTTCATAACCTAAAAATGCCGAGACCATGGCGAGAAGCGTGCTTTTGGGCATGTGAAAGTTCGTGATAAGGCCGTCCACGATCTTAAAATCATACGGCGGATAAATAAAAATGGAGGTTTTTCCTCTTTGCGCGATCACTGCCTCCTCTTCATTTACGGAAGATTCCAAAGCCCGGACGCAAGTCGTGCCGCATACGATCACACGCCGGCCCGCACGCTTTGCCGCGTTGATCTTACGCGCGGTTTCAGCGGGGATCTCATATTCCTCTTCGAACATTTGATGCTCTTCGATAGGATCCACCGTGATCGGTTGAAAAGTCCCGTAACTCACGTGAAGCGTCACATCCGCGATCTCGACGTCCATCCCGGTAAGTTTCTTAAGAAGAGGCTTATCAAAATGCAGTCCTGCCGTCGGCGCCGCCACGGCCCCTTCTTCTTTCGCGAAAACGGTTTGATAGGTCTCATAATCCGCAGGCTGGTCCGGCCGGTCGATGTAAGGCGGAAGCGGGATATGGCCGAGCACACGCAATTTCTCTTTGACCCCGATCCCCTGGAATAGCAATAACCGTTTCCCGGTACCAGAGACTGGATTACTCAGAACTTTTGCTTCAAGTACTATCCGATCTTTGGAGAATGTGAGGATGCTTCCGTCGCCAATGCGCCCGCCGGGTTTCAGCAAGGCTTCCCAGGTGTTCCTCTCAAGTTCTTTGAGCAATAGTGCTTCAACTTTACCGCCGGTCGGTTTTTCGCCAAAAAGTCGTGCGGGCAACACTTTGGTGTTGTTGAGAACCAGCAGGTCGGTCGGTCTGAGAAGTTCCGGAAGATCGCGGAAGAGCTTGTGCCGGCAAACACCGCTTGCGCGGTCCACGCAAAGAAGTTTTGCCGCCGGCCTGTCGTCTGTGGGGAACAAAGCGATCTTTTCTTTCGGAAGCGGATAATCGAGGTCGGAAAGTTTCATGACGTTTAGGGAATAAGGGAGAGAAAATGGACTTTTCTAGACCCTAACCTCTATACCCTGTCAGTATTTTGACGGCCCGGGCGGTTGAAGGTGTGAAGTGCAAGTTCTGTGGAATTTTCACTGAGATATCTTTCTTGAGGAACCTCATTAATTTAGAAAATCGCTTGCCGAGAATGATGATGGGCTTTGAGAGCAGGCCCCGGTTCGTCATCTCAAGGACCACGAAAAGTTCTGCGAGTGTGCCGGTCGCGCCATCCAAGAAAATATACGCATCCCCCATTTCGATCAGTTTGAAGAGGCGTTCCTTCCAGGAAGGCATCCGGATCTCGGCATCCGACTGCGGGTTGATTTTTTTTGAAACGCCGCGGATCGTGACGCCGGCGTTTTGTCCGCCCGCCAAACGGCACCCTTTCGCCACAGCCTCCATCACGCCGCCATAGCCGCCGTGGCAAACACGGAAACCTTCTTGCGCAAGGGCTTGGCCAAGCCGTACGGCTTGTTGATAGACGGGATCTTTCTCGCTGACCTTGCCGCTCCCGAGAACGGAAACGCGGCGAATCGAGCGCTTAGGATTTTGCGGCATTCTCGATTCTTTCACCCTTGAGGATCTCGGGGATGGGGCTCGCATCGATGCGAAGACCGCCGTCATGTTCGATCTTCAAAGTATAAATGGTGCCCGGGAGAAACATCGAGCCGGGAGCTTCGATCTGCGCGTTCTTGATCCCGGCATGTTCGCGTTTCTTGGGATCAAGCGCGTAATCCCAGAATTCCCGCCAGAGTTTCATTTCAAAATCATTCGCCTTTTCAAAGACCCGGTAGCCTCCCGGCACTTCATCGACTTTCGTGATATCAAATTCCTGTGTCTTGGCTCCATCCAGCACAAACGCTTTCATGAAGAAGACGGCGCTCTTGCCCCGCAAACGGTCCCCGGCTTCGACCAACTTGTCGTTAAACCGGATCACAAGCGACTGGAACTGGATGATGTTGCCTTCGAAAGTGAAATACTTCGGCTCAAGCGGTTTCCCGAGGGCATCATACTCCAGGAACTTGATCGTGGTCTTGATCTTCTGGGTCGTTTCATCAAATTCGCTTTTGGTGACGAGCACATCCGCCATGCGCGTTTCCGCGTGAAGCCGCTCGATGATCTTGCGCAGCGCCCGCTCTTTTTGGATCCATTGGTTCATGCCTACCCCGGCAAGCACCACCGCGACGGCCAAGATCCCGATCGAAACCATATTGAATATTTTTGAAGTTTTCATGGTACAATTCCCGCTGTTTTAGATGCAAATCCTGGATCGATCCAAAGAATCATTCATGTAGTTTGCGCCCGTAGCTCAATTGGATAGAGTGTCGCCCTCCGAAGGCGAAGGTTGGCAGTTCGACCCTGCCCGGGCGCATATTTTATTCGAGCAGTTCCTTTGGCTCTTCAAATCCCTTCGGTTTCGACACCTGCGCGCCCGGATAATAATACCCCAGGATATCCCGGTAACCATAGCCAATTTCGCCGAGATATTTCATCCCATACTGGCACATCCCGACGCCGTGGCCCCATCCCCTCCCCTTGAACACAAAGACGCCATCGCGGAACGTGATCTTCGTGATCAGATTGCTTTTGAGACGCATCGGATCCACCCACACCCGGAACGCGTCCGCATCTACGACCTTTTCCGCCCAGGTGCTTTGGATCACGAGCTTGTGCGCGCGTCCTGTCTTGTCGATCTTGTCGGTCCGGATGCCGAGCACATCCTGAACGGGCATTTCCTCTTTCGCGAGCTTCTGCTTGATCTCCGCGGGCGTTACCACGGCCTCCCATTTATAATGGGGCGAGCGCTGACAAAATTTACATTCCACGCCGCCTAACGGAGGAAGCGGTTTCACGCGCCACACAAGATCGGCTGCCGCTGTCGCGCCGCCGCATGTCGAATGAAAAAAAGCGGGAAAGATCTTATCTTTATAAAGAAGGACTTCTCCCCGGGTCGCGTCGACGGCCTGATCCGTTTTCTTGTCCTCGATCTGTTTCCCGGCATAAACCTGGCTTATAAGACCCGCCGACACGTCATACTCCTCATTGCGATGGGCGAGCATCTTGGTAAGCGCGAATGTCCGTGACACCACGGCCTGCGCCTTGAGCGATTCGAGCGTCCACTTGGGATTCCCCTCGAAGGGGATCACCCCTTTTAAATAATCATCCAAGTTCAGTCGGTTGATCACGTCCAGACTTCCTTTGGAATTTTTGTAGATCAGAACTTCGTCACGATAAATGCCGCTGGCCCCGACCCGTACGCCGTTGCCCATGCTCTTCACAATAAGAAAACGCGTGGGAACCACCTGATCCCACCATTGCATTCCCTGCCCGACAGGCTTCACGGTGGCACCCGCGAGTTTCGTCCCGCGTGTGACCGAACGTCCCTGGTCGTCAAGAACCTCGAAAGGGGCCGTGGTGCTGACTTTGACCATGGGTTTGCCGCTCTGGACGAGAATGCGGATCTTGCTTAAAGCCCCGAGGTCCTGCGGTAAGGCAATGGAAAGGTCCCTGAGCCGCTCGGCAGAAAAAGCCGGACTGGTCACGAAGAAAAATAAAACCGCGAGCGTTATGGATCGAAGAATGCGGGATGGCATAGGGGGGCTATTGTAACAAGGAAGCATTAAAAACTAAAGGGTGGTCCTTTTTGACTCTTATGAAAAAGAAAAGGGCAGTTCCGGTTTTCGGAACTGCCCTTTTTAAAAAAATTGAAACTTCGGAGCTTACTTAATAGCTTCGAGATAGCTCTTAAGCTTGGCCCAAGTCCCACGGCCGCAAATGCCATCCGCTTTAAGTCCGTTATCCTTCTGGAAAGCAGCGATCGCATCACGGGTTCCGGGACCGACCTTACCATCCACCGTGCCGTTGTAATAACCGGCTTTCTTGAGGGCCTTCTGAATGTTCACGGAGGGGATCTCAAAACCGGACGCCGTACGATACATCCCGCCGACCGCGGCGCCTTCACCTGCAGAAACAGCGGCACGGGTTCCTGAAACGCCTCCGCCGGCTTCTTGGGTCTGAAGCGCTGCGCGAGTATCCTGGAGCGATTGATCCAAACGAACGAGTTCATCGGTCATCGCATTGACTTGTGCCTGGAGCGTGTCCACTTTCTTCCCTGTTTTTCTTGAAGCGCAACCGCTCAAAGCGATCAAGCCGATCATCAACATCAACATCGTCAAACGTGTAGCTCTTCCCATGGTCATTTTCTCCTGTAAGGCTGTGCGTTGGTTAGAAAAATTATTACGTTCGCAGGATGAAAGTGTATCAGATTGAATTTTTGAAATCAATAATAAAAGACCAGCGACTTCAAACCAAGGTCTCGTCGGCAGGCCGGACGGCGAAAAGCATGAATTCGGTGTGCCCGATCATGCGCTGGACCGGACGCGTTTTTCCGCCGCGCGCAAGGATCTCACGTTCCAAGAGTTCCCTGGCTTCCACGAGAATAAACCCCTGCTCGCGAAGCGTCTCGGCCATTTTTTCGATCTGATTGAAAGTCGGATTCAGGCTCACCAAACGGCCTCCGGGTTTGAGCGCCTGCTTCACGACCGCAACCTCTTCCCAGGGCTGAGGGATATCCAAAGTCACTGCATCAAAGTCTTTTTCTGAAAAAGATTCCATGGCTTGCCGCTGGCCGAACGTGACAAAACGGCTGAGGCCGGCCCGCTGAATGTTCTTGTACGCATTTTTCGGGAGATCCTCGCGCCGGTCATAGGAGAATACGTGACCGTCCGGAGCCACGGCCTGCGCGAGGGCCATGGTCAGCGAACCCGAACCCGTGCCGATCTCCATGACTTTGGAACCGCTGTGAATGCCGGTTTTCATGATAAGAAGCGCCGCGTCCTTGGGATAGATGATGCCGCTTTCGCGCGAGGCCTTCATCATAAGATCTTCCACCGTCGGCTTGAGAAGATAACAAAAACCGTGCTCGCAAACGATCTTTTTCCCGAACGGCTGTCCTATCCAATCGTCCACGGAAAGCGGCTTGCCGCAATGGATGGACACGCGCTTGCCGCGCGCCACATCAATCATGTAAGTGCGTTCGTCATCGAACCAAACGAGGACCAGATCGCCTTCTGCGATCGTTCCCGGGATCGTCGGAGAAATCGTTTCGTTCATGGCGGGTACCTTATCTCCTTTCATTCCGGTTTACCATCCTTTTTCTTGGGCAAGCCGCAGAAGTTCGGCGAAATCGCGGACGATATGATCCGGCCTGGCCTTGCGCAATGTCGCTTCGCTTGCGAATCCGTGCGAGAGCGTTACAACTTCTACCTCCGCATTCCTCGCCGATTGAATATCGATGGGGCTATCCCCCACAAAGATCACTTCCTCTGCGGTGACATTTGCTTCTTCGATCAAATGACGGATCGCCGCCGGATCCGGTTTGAAGGGAAGGCCGTTATCCCCGGCTAAAATGGCCATGAAATAATGGGCTACGCCAAGCGCTTCCAGGATCTGCGAGGAAAAAGGATTCGGCTTATTTGTAATGACGGCCTGCTTGTGGTCTTTGAAATATTCGAGAAATTCGAGCGCGCCCGGATAGAGCTTCGTATGATCGAGCATGTGCTTTTTGTAATGCTCGCGGTAAAGCTTGGAGCCCCGGTCGGCGAGTTTTTCGTTTTCCGTCCGGAATGCTTGCTTGATGAGCGCGTGAAGACCCGTGCCGACGCAATCCTTGATCTCCTCGTCCGTAAGATCCGGTCCTTTCAGGATCTGAAGGGCATGCCGCACGCTGTTGATGATGTCCCGGCGCGTGTCTACAAGCGTGCCGTCAAGATCGTAAAGAATAAGTTTTTTCATAAGGCTTCTTTCAATACATATTCCTGGGTCATGCGTTCGTTGGAATAATCGAGGATCTTTTCCTGCAGACCGCGGATTTTTTCCTCAAGGGTATTAAAAAAAACCGTGGATTTCTCCGCGGGAAATGAAAGCGTCACGGTTTTCTGGTTCTTGAGGTAGTAGATCCTAGCAGAACGGACCGGAAGTTTCAGAATCCTTTCGGCGGCAAGCGCATAGATCTCAAGCTGAAGGTCATAGGCGCTATTGTGCGCCGCCTCTTCATCGCCTGCCGCAGTTTTATAATCCAGGATATGCCACTGGCCTTTGGGGTCCTCGAACAAAAGATCGATCTTGCCATGGATGAGTCCATGGCGCCCGTTGAGCACAAAATCGATCTCGCGCTTGACCTGCTTGGCTTTCTCAAGTTCGCGAAAAACGGGCTGCTTCATAAAATCCCGGAGGATCTTCCGCGCGTCACGGACAGCGTTTTTTCCGAAACGGCCGAAGACCCGCTCGAGCATCTCCGGTTCGAAAGAGCCTTCAGGCCTCTTGAGATCCCAATGTTCAAAAAACCCATGCATGGCCGTGCCAAAGTCGGCGGCGGAAAAATCGTCGTCGCTCAAGATCGCTTCTTCTCCGGCCCATTCGTTTTCTCCGACCGTCCCCATACTTGTCAACCCTTCAAAAGATTCCTGGACAAGGACCGTCCATCCGATCTGGTACCTTCTCCAAAATTCCGGCGGATCTTTTTGAAAAAGAACATAGGCTGAAACCGGAAGATCGATGCTGCGCGGGAGCGAGACCTGCCTTTCTGGAAGGCAGGAACTCGTTAAAGCGTTGTCTTTCCATTCTATGTCCTTGATCAAGGCCTCGACTTTCGAACCGAGATCTTCTTTTTCCTTGTTCCGCGGGTTCCATTCGCCGCCGGGATCCTTCGAGATCTTGACCGTCCCAATACCTATCAATTTCTGCGTAGCGGAAATTGGGGCGGTCCTTGTCAACCCTTTAAGAGGCTCTTGGACAAGGACCGGTACGTCTCTGCTGATCGCCATGACCCAATCCATCCAGGAAGCCATCTCCCGGAAGTTTTTTTTCTCTTCTTTTTTCCTTTTATGGACCCCGCTTAAGAAAAGCCGCGATTTCGCGCGCGTCACCGCCACATAAAAAAGCCGTTTCCATTCTTCCTCGTCGCGCCTTGCGATCTCGCCGTCCACCCACCGGAAAAAGTAAGGCTTTTGCATCTCAGGATCTTCTTTGACGGGCACTTGCATGGCGTAGCCATCCGCCGCGTGAGCGATCACGGCCTTGGAATCTGACCGTGACCCCTGATGCCCTAGGTCCGCCACGAACACGGCCGGAAATTCCAAGCCCTTTGCGGCGTGCACGCTCATCATGCGCACCGCTTCCGCGCCCGTTTCAAGTGTGATCTGCGCTTCGGATTCGCGGACCTCCTGGGCTTTCAGCCTCTTTAAAATATTCAGAAAAACCGCAAGCGGCATCCGTTCGTAAGTCTCATATTCTCTGACCATCGCAACAAGTTTTTTGAGATTCGCATACCGGCGCACGCCTTTGGGGTCCATGAGGACGGAAAGCTCGTAGCCCGTGCCTTCGAGCATTTTGTCGATCAATTCCGAAAGAGGGATCCTGTCTTTAAGTTCACCCAATGCACCCGTGAGCCTCAAGAACGCCTCCAACCGCGTTCTTTGTTCGGGAAGGATCTCCTGAGCGAACTCGCCTGTTTTCAGCGCATGAAAAAGCGGCGCCTCTTCATCCTTTGCCTTGGCCTGACGGGAAAGCCAGAATAATGTATCATCCGTAATGTGAAAGAACGGGGAACGGAGCGTCGCGGCCAGAGGGATGTCGGCGAGCGGCCGCTCGAGATGTGAAAGAAAACTCATCACGTCTTGGATCTCGGGCTGCTCGTAAAAACCGCGGCCTGCGACGATAAAATACGGTACGCCGGCGGATTTGAACGCATCCTCATAGATGCCGCTCAAGGTCATCGCTTGAAAAAGCACCGCGATGCTGCCGTAGGGGATCTTGTCTTTCTCATAAAGCTCACGAACCCGCGCCGCGATCGCCCGGGCCTCTCGTAAACGGGCATAGCGCATGTCCTCATTTTCTTTCAGCTCGGTCACAAGAATTTCCACCGCGGGATCTTGGGAGGCCTTTTCATCCTTGGCCGCGGCGTGCGCCACGAGCGGCTCAAAAGGAAACCCGTCTTCCACCCAAAGCGTTTTAAAGAACCGGTTCACAAAATCAAGCACCGGAGGATCGCTCCTGAAATTCTCGGCGAGAAGGATCCTCGTCCCTTCCGTGCCGTCCTTGTAAATTTTTTCTTTAGCGAGAAAGATCCCCGGCTCCGCACCGCGAAATCCATAGATCGACTGTTTATAATCGCCGACCACGAAAAGATTATTTCCGGAAGAAAGAAGTTCGATGAATTCCATCTGAAGAAGGTTCGTGTCCTGGAATTCGTCGACCAGGATGAATCTGAACTCACGCTGATACCGCTCCCGGAGCTTCCGGAGCGCCGGCTTTTCCCCGCGGAAAAGCCCCACGGCCTTCATCTGCAGGTCATCGAAATCCAGAAAGCTCTTTTCTTTTTTCTTGACGCCGTAAGCCGCCTCGAAGGCGAGCGCCAAGGATTCGAATTTTTCCTTCCAGGGCGCGGCCAGCGGCCCCAAACGCAAGGCCGCGAGGTCCTCCAGAAGGGCGCGCCATTCTTTCCAGCCCTCTTTGCGTTTTCCTTTGTAAAGAGCACTCCATGCTCTGAAGTCCCCGAAAGTTTTTTCATCCCACTTTTTATTGTTGAGGAACCGCGCCCAGGCTTGAGCGTCGATCCCTTCGAGTTTTAACAGGAGCTCCTGCGCTTCGGAAGGCAACTCCTTTTCCCTTTTCGCCGAAACCTCCTGTTCTTTTTTTCCATTTTCCAAAAAGAACTCCCGAAGGTTCTTCCCTTCGTGCCGCGCCGCGGTCAGGACCTTGAGAATACCGTCGCGCGTGACGTCCTCCCCGTAAACGGGCAAAAATTCGAAGGATTCATTTTTTTCGCCGTAAAACTTCGCGAACACCTCGAGCATGGCTTCTTCTTTCAAGAGTTCGGATTGCTCGGTCTCGATCACGCGAAAATCCGGGTCGACGCCCGCCTCGATCGGATGCTCTTTTAAAAGGCGCGCTGCAAAACTGTGGAAAGTCGAGATAGCGGCTTTTTCAAGATCGCGCCGCGGCCGCTCCAGGTTCCATTCGAGGAAACTGCCGGACAGACGGGTCTTGATCTCATGGGCCGCCTTCTCCGTAAAGGTCAGGACCAGAAGCTCAGCGAGGGTGGCTTTTTGCATACGAAGCAGGTACAGGATCTTCTCGACAAGGACCCGCGTTTTTCCGGTCCCCGCCCCTGCGGATACGAGAATGTTTTTCCCAACCGTTTGAACGGCTATTTTTTGGATTTTTGTGAGATCCATCATTGATCGTCATTGCTTTATTTTGATTGTTAAAATATTGCTATGATTTAAGAAAAAATACGATTTCTCCACGTATTATACAAAAAATCGCTCGTCTATGACAAAAATGAATTCATAAGCTATACTTTAGGCATGAAAAATGAAAATCGGAAATTTTTCAGGCATCCCATCAAGGTTCCCATCCAGCTCACCCTGGTTGAAAATGGCCCTGCGGTGAACGCGCGCGCCGAGGATCTTTCGCAAGGAGGATTAGCTTTCTTTTGGCCGGAGCCCCTTCCCGAGGGAATGCGTCTGCAATTATCCCTTCCGGTCGAAAAGCAGCTCTTTAAAATGAAGACCCGTGTCACGCACCTCCAGAAAGAAGCAAACACCGCTCTTTTCAAGATCGGCGTTTGTTTCGAAGATGCCGTGAGTTCCTTCCGCGCCAAACTCGCCGAAGAGATCATTCAGATCCGTGAATATCGCGAAAAAATGTCACTTCTCAGGGGACATCCGCTTTCAGAAGAAGAGGCTGCGCAGATATGGATCGATCACAACGCCGAGGATTTCGCAAAAGCGATGGGTTCGGCTTCCTGACCTTGCCTTTTATTTCTTTTCCTTAAGGGTGGCAAGGACTCCCCTGATTACCTTCATTTTTAAATTAAGGAGAATCAGGACTGACCCGTTATTCTTTCGGCAATTGGAGAGAAAAGATCAATTCCTTGGTGGGCTTAGCGAAAAAGAATCCCTGACCGTAACGGATCCCCATATTACGGATAAAGCGAAGGTCCGTAGGATTTTCCACGCCTTCCGCGATCATTTCGGAGCCGTTCACGCGTCCCAGATGCACCATCTCACTGACGATCTGCTGGTTGAGATAATTGGCCGCGATCCCCTGCACCAACTGAAGATCGATCTTCAGGAAATCGGGCCTCAGAGATGTCAGCCGGGCGGTCTTGACGCTGATATCATCGATGTCATCCAGCGCGAAACGGTAACCGAAAGCCCGGATAAATTCCACGCCGCGTTGGATGAACGCGAAATCCGATTTCTTCACGCCTTCGGTCAGTTCAAAAACGATCTTGTTGGAGTAATTGACCAAAGCCTTTAAAAATTCATCGCCTTCTTTGCCCTTTAAAAAAGCCTGTTCCAACGTCAGGGGCTCAATATTAAGGAAAAGGCTCTGGCCTTCCTGAAGTTCGGGAAGGATCTTGATGGCGCCTTCGAGACAATGGAAATCGAACGGGATCACCGTCCCATTTTCGTAGGATTGCCGGAACATCTCCGCGGGCATTTCCTTGCCCCTCCGGGCCAAGGCCTCATACCCGATCACGTCTCCTGTCGCGACATCCACGATCGGTTGATAGACGGACTCGATGGCAGCTCCGAGTTTTTCCCGTTGTTTTTTAAAAAAATTAAATTTGAATGGCATGTTGTCTCCTGCTGGATTTTAAAGGAAAAGTCGTGGGAATTATACACGACACTTTATGAAATTACTAGGAACAGAAAAATCCCCGCCTTGTGATGGAACGGGGCCTTGATCTTCATGCTTCATTTTTTGCCCGAAAAGAACGGTGCGTCATTCCCGCGTTTTCAGATGTCACGCCCGCGGTATCCGCCGGAAGACTTCGAGAACGGCTTCGTGCAAAAAACCGTTCGTGGCCAAAAGCCCGGGATTCCTCGCGAGTGTAAGTCCCGCGCCAAAATCAAGCTCCCGGCCTTCGAGGTCCGTCACGCGGCCGCCTGCCTCTTCGATCGCCAATGCGCCGGCCGCCACATCCCATATTTTCTCCCGATAATCCGGCTCTTTCCGGGGTAGGGTCCTGAAAAAGATCTCGGCATCGCCGGAAGCGATCACCGCGTGTTTTGCCATGCTGTCTATCGGCACCGGATCTTTCAGGATCCCCAATGCCTTATAAATAAGCCGATTCTTTTCCGCGTTCTTGTGTCCTGGATCGAAGGAATCCAGCATGCGGGCTTGACGGGCCTCCCGGCACTTGGAAACTTCCAGACGGACCCAGCTTTGAGATTCTTTCAGACCGTCGAGCGATACCGCCCAACATCCCTGTCCGCGAGCCGCGAAGATCCCGACGCCTTTGCCCAGGCCTTTGTGACCTTGAAGTTCCAGTTCCGGACATCCGAGCGCCGCCAGTTCCACTTTTCCGTTTTGAATCAACGCAAGCGCGATCGCATACTGGCCGCCGCGCAAAAAACCTTTTGTCCCGTCGATCGGATCCAGTGTCCAAAAGGATCCTGCGGGTTTGCCCTGGCCCCGGTCGATCCACTGACGGATCTTGCCGGAATTCGCCTGCGGGAAAAAAGAATGAACATAGGCGGTGGTCTTCCCGAGATCCTCCGCACCTTCCGGAGTTTTCAAAAAGTCTGTATCCTCTTCGGCGACCAGCACCGCATCAGGGAGGTATTGTTCCAGGAGAGCTCCGGCGAGAGCTTGAATACCCATATCGGCGAGTGTGACCGGGGAATGATCGGGCTTGACCCTGGAACGAATGGAGGTCGCCGCGCGAATGCCACGCGCCAATTTCGAACCGTCCTGGATCAATCGGAGCGCGAATTGGGCCTCGGAACTTTTAAGGTTAATGCCCAAATTTGAAAAATCCTTTGACTCGCTCGAGAAGGACATCCGCGGTGACCGGCTTGGGAATGAAGGGATGGCCTCCTATCAAGGAACTCCCGGAAACTTCTTCCGGAGAGACGAGCGACGTCATAAAAATAAAGCGGATGGCGTCAAGTGATTTGTCTTGGCGTATCTGGGCGGCAATTTCAGTCCCGTCCGCGTCCGGCATCACGACATCCAGAAGCACCAGCTCGGGCCGTGTGTCCTGGATGGTTTTAAATGCCTCGCTCCCACGGTTGCAAATGCTCACGGTGTAAAGTCCCGTTTTTTCGAGGACCATCTTTGCCATCCGGCTGGCATCCACATCATCATCGACGATCAATATCGATCTTTTGCTTTCCATATTCCGTCTCCCGCGAAAAGAGTTTGAAGTGTTAAATGCCATGATTTTCTTTAATAAAAAAACAAAAAGATCATCATGACAGCACTTGATTGCCATCGATAAAAAATAATCGGAAATCAGTGCAGTCCCAACCAACCCTTAAACTCATCGGAGGGTTGGGACTGCCCAAGTCACCCTTGATAAAAATAAAACAAAAACTTGGGCGTTATTCTAACACAACTCCCAGTTGCGGCCCAACCAGAACCTGTTCTTCCGGCGCACCAGCGTGGTTGCAAAAAAAGAACCGCGCACCCAACGACGCTCATGAGACCTGCCGTGGGCAGGGACAGGGTGGCCAGGATTTAAATAAAAACTTCTCAAGAACGGGAAAAATGTCATAATAATCCACGAAAAAAAAGGAGGCGGCATGTTTCTTTTCTTAAAACTTGTCCTGGCGCACCTCATCGCGGATTTCATCCTCCAGTTCGAGGAACTTTACCAACTGAAGGTCCGGAGCTACGTGGGGCAAGTCTTTCATGCCCTGATCCAAGGCCTTTTCTCGCTCATCCTTCTTTATCCTTACCTGAACAGCCTCCAGATCTGGCTCTTTGTGGCTTGGCTTGTCCTTGCCCATCTGATGCAGGACCTCACCAAATACTCTGCCACGGAGAAAACCCCTGCAAACACTTTTGTCTATTTTACGACCGATCAGTTTTGTCATATTCTTGTCATCAGCGTGATCTTTTTATTACCGATCAGCCACGAAGTCCGCGGGTTCCCGGACTTTCCCCTCCTGGATATGTTCTACCGGCTCAACATTTGGACGGTCGATGTGATTTTTTTCATCACGCTTACATTCGCGGGCAGTTATATTCTGAACGCCTTCACCCGAAGTTACTTGAAGGAACGCTCGCCTCTTTATCTGATCACTTCTCCAGAGGTGGCCCATGCGATCCTTGAAAGATCGCTCATCGCCTGGATCTTGTTCTCGAGCGTCTCCGCGCCCTGGATGCTTTTTCTTCTCCCCTGCGTGGGCATTCTCCGCTTGCCTTTCAAAACTCTGAGAGACTTGATGGCCTTTCTCCTCAGCCTGAGTTATGGCATTTGGATCACCTTGGTCTTTCAAAGAATATTCTACATCCTTCTATGAGAAAAATAACAGGAGCCCGCCGTAAGAACGCCCGAAGGTCTTCCGACCCCCAAATCTCCGAAGGCCATACCCTTACCAATCTCCGCAAAGTCCTGGCGCTGACAAGCGTTCTTAATTCCACGCTCAAACTGAACGAACTCCTCGCGCTCATCATGAAAACATCCTCCGAGGTCATGCGCTCCGAAGTCGCATCGCTTCTTTTGATCGATGAGACCACTCAGGAGTTGGTATTCCGTGTGGCGCTCGGCGGCAAAGGCGCGGAACTGGAAGAGAAATTCCGCGTGAAGATGGGCGAAGGCATCGCCGGATCCGTGGCGGCTTCCGGGAAACCCGAGATCGTAAATGATCCTCACAAAGACCCGCGCTTCGCCAAACGTTTTGACGATTCCACGGGGTTTGTCACGAGGGCGATCCTCTGCGTCCCCATGAAGGCCAAAGGAAGGGTCATCGGAGTTCTCCAGGCCATCAATCCTTTGCTCCGCAAAGACTTCGGTCGTGAAGACCTCGAACTTTTTGAGACCTTCGCGGACCAAGCGGCCATTGCCATCGAGAACGCGCAGCTTCACGGAGAGATCGTCAAACAGGAAAAAGCCAAACAAGCCCTGAAGATCGCCCACGAGATCCAGCAGAATTTCCTTCCGGACCTCACAAGCCGCCGGTACGGCATCGACCTTTGCGCCCTCACGCTCCCCGCCTTTGACGTGGGAGGCGATCTTTATGATGTGATCGCGCTCGACGAGGACCGGATCAGTGTCATCCTGGGCGATGTGTCCGGCAAGGGTGTTCCGGCTGCGCTTTATATGGTCCGGGCGATGTCCGAATACCGGTTCCTTGCACCTCAGGCCAAAAATCCGGCCGAGCTTCTCACCACATTGAACCAGCGCCTTTCGGTGAACAGCCCTTTCGGGATGTTCCTCACGATGATCTGCCTTTTGATCGACAAACAGGCGAATACGGTCCAATATTCCTCCGCCGGTCATCTTCCGCTCCTCTTAAGAAAAGTCGCAGGAAACGCTCCCGAACTTCTTAAAGGCGCACAAAGCCCGCCGTTGGGGCTCACGCCGGAAACTTCTTTTTTTCTGAACACGGCCCATCTGGAACCGGGGGACGCTCTCTTTCTCTATACGGACGGCGTGGTGGAAGCGCGCGACAAACGCGGGAAAGAATACATGATCGAACGGCTCGCGGCATGCGTGAAAAATGAAGCCGATTCGGCGGCGGCTTATTCGGAAAGGATCTTCGAGGACGTCCGAAAGTTCACGCTCGGCGCTGAACAGCACGATGACATTACAGCCCTTACTGTGGTGATGCCGTAACGGGACGCCGTCCCAATCCTCCCATTTATTTTAAGGGTTGATTGGGACTGCCCAAGTCTTTATTTTCTTTTCATAGAGGGTGACTTGGACTGTCATGATTACCCGTTTTTTTGATTCATAAAAATCATGGCTGCACTAAACTTCCTTTATGCTTTATGGGTTGTTCAGTGCGTCCGGTCAGCAAGAACGCCGGATCACAAGTTCCGGGGTGAATTTTTTCTGAACGGGTTCCTCAAGCTTCCCTTCGATCAACCCTATGATCGTCCGGACCATTTCCGCGCCCATGAGCTCCAAAGGCTGGCTTACCGTGGTCAAGGAAGGTTCCACGGTCTTTCCTTTAAAGATCCCGTCATACCCGATCACCGCCACCTGAGCGGGACACATGATCCAGCTTTCTTTCAAGGCCCTCAAGGCACCGATCGCAATGTCGTCGTTAAAACACAGCATGGCTTGCGGCAGGGTGGGACTTTTCTGGATGATATCCAACATTTTAAGATAACCGTCCTCTTCGAAATAATAATCACATTTGCGATAATGCGCCGGATCGGCCGTCAGCTCATACCGCCCCAACAGTTCCAGCCAGAGCTTGTGCCTTTCCCGCGAATCGAGCGAAGCATCGTCCGGCGCGTGAAGCATGCCGACCTTGGTGCGCCCGGTATTTTTTAAATGTTGCAGGCTTTGTTCCACGCCCGAACGATTGTCGCCGTAGATGATGTTTCCGGTAAAACCCGGTTCGAAATCATTAATGACCACCGTAGGGATCCCGACCTTCCCGGCTTCCTCCAGAAAAGACCGATGGATCGTCCATGTAAGGAACAGAAGCCCCTCCACCGGTTCTTCCGCAAGCTTGACCTTGGGCTCTTCATCCTTCTGCACCGTGATCAATTTCATTTGATAATGCGTGTTCCAAAAAGCGTTGATGATCCCCGTAATGATCCTGACAAAATACTCCCCCTCGAATATTTCGCTCGTAAAAGAGGTCAACAATCCGATCTTTTTACGCTCAGGCACGAATCCACTCCTTCCTATGTGTTGGGAGAACGAAAAATCCCGGGGGGTTTAAAGAACTTTGGGGAAAGACCGCCGGAGTGTCAGGATGAATTTGGTCCCCACGCCGGGCTGACTTTCCACGTTCACGGCGCCCTGATGCATTCTCGCGGTGCGCTGAACGACCATGAGCCCGAGTCCTGTCCCGCGTTTTCCTTTGGTGGAAAAAAACGCTTCAAAAAGTTTTGCCTTCACTTCTTCGCTCATTCCGGAAGCATTGTCCTCAACGGTCAGCTCATAATGCTCTTCATCTTGGATCCAGGCGCGGATCTTGACGCATGCGTCTTTTTTTCCCTGAAAAGCCTCGAAAGCGTTCTTGACGAGATTCAGGAGCGCGCGATAAAGAGAGCGTCCGTCTCCCTGCACGGCCGGGAAACCCGGGTCCGCTTTGAAATCAAGCCGGATCTGATATCCTTCCGCCCGTTCTGCTAGATCGCTTTGCAATTCCGCGAGGATCGCCGCGAGATCCACTTCCTCCGGTTCCAGTTGATAATCTTTCGTCAAGCTCAGCATCTCCCAGATGAAACCGTCCATTTCTTTTAATGTTTTCGCCATTTTAGCAAGCCCGGTCGCGACGAATTTCTCGTTCTTTTCTTTGAGTCCCATGCGGGTGATTTCATCCGAAAAACGCGCGAGCTGCATGATATTCTTGATCTCGTGGACCACCATCCCCATCGCCTGCCCGACCGCGGCCAGGCGCTCCATTTTAACGTTCTCTTCGAAAAGCAAGATGCCCTTAAGCGCGCCGGAAAATTCCGAAGCCAGATCGAACCCGATCTCAACCTCCTGAGGGGTAAAAGCGGGCGCTTCGGCCGCTCTTTCAAGGCATGCGATGCCCATGACGCTGTTGCGGGCGATCAAAGGAAGGAACATCCGTCCCTTGAGCGTACAGGGTTTTCCTTCTTCTAATATTTTTTGCGCCTCAGCCATAAGGCCCGGCGGGGCCTCTCCACCGGAGGGAACTGCCAAAACTTTTTGTTTATTTTCCACAACGGTAGTTTTGACGGTCCCAATCTCAGCTTCGCTGCGATTGATCAGTATGGGGACCGACGCTTCAAGCAAAAGGGTTTTCTTCCGGGTCGTGAGAAAAAGATAGTTTTGTTTTGCGGGGATAAACCGGGATACAGTGGTCAGAAAAAACTCGGTAAGGACTTTGCTGTCCGTGATCGCGTCGTAAACGCGGCCGATCTCATGCGCCGCCTGAAAGGGTTTTTCGGGATCGCTCATGGCCAGATACTAATCAATCCATGGAAAGGTTGCAAGCACGGCCCGTGATCCGAAGGCCATCGGCTCTTTTCTCTATAGACCCCACGCCGCATACGATACGATCCCGATCGGTTATTTCAAATTCGCTCGGACCTTTTCGATCAGGGTATCGATGAGGAAAGGCTTTTTCAAATTCTCGGCGATACCGCCGAGGTCGGTCATGCTTTGGGGTATTTTTTCATTCACGCTCGCAACGATCACGGGTATGTCGCGCCACTTTTTCTGTCCGCGCAACCATGCATAGAATTCCTCCCCGTCCATCACGGGCATGATGAGGTCCAGAATGATAAGGTCCGGCGTCTCTTTTTCAAGCACGGCGATGGCCTCCTTCCCGTTCACCGCGGTCAGGACCTGGAAAGATTCCCCTTGAAAATAAAGCTGATAAATATTCTGAAAATCAATGTCGTCTTCAATGACCAATATTTTTTTGGACATTTTCCCCTCGCTAAAGATTTGTATTCATACACGCCCTGATGTGTGGACTAATACGACGGAAACACTACTTTAAAAACACTGCCCCGTCCGGCGCCTTCGCTTTCGCCCCAGATCTCCCCTTCGTGCAACGCCACGATCTCCTTGGAAATGGTCAGACCGACCCCGATCCCGAGCGTCGAAGGCGTTTTTTGGAAAAAGGCCTCGAAAATCCTTTGAAGATTCTCGGGCTCGATCCCGATCCCGGTGTCCGTCACTTCCACGAAAATATCGTCCCCGCGGATCGAGGAAGTGATCGTGATCTTACCGTCCGCGGTGAATTTGATGGCATTCGTGACGAGATTCACGAATACCCGGTAAAGCATGTCCGGATCCCCGCGCATTTTGAGGGGGGACGGGAAAAACCGGGTCTCAAGCTTCAAATGATTTTGTTCCACCAGGGGAAGCATATCGTCCGCCACGAGCCGGAGCACGTTATTAAGGTCGAGTTCCTGTTTTTTGATATCGGACATCCCGGATTCCACTTTGGAAAGATCCATGATGCTCTCGATGGTACGCATCAGACGGTCCGCATTATCGCTAAGCATCGTGACCATGGGAAGGAGTCTCTCTTTTTCAGGATTGTTCGCTATCTGCCTGGCCAAGAGTTGTGTCATCATAATGAACTTCGCGGTGGGGGTCTTGAGCTCGTGCGCCACATCGCGAACAAGTGTTTCTTTCATTTTTTCCACGCGCCGCAGGTCCGTAATATCGCGCATGACGCCTTGGATCAGGCGAAGATTTCCTTCATAGTCCACGACCGGCGTAAGGTTGGTCTGGTAATAGATCTCGGAGTGGTGAAGCCGGTGAAAATGCTGGGTGTTCAAATGCTCCACGGATTTCTTGGTCCGCACGATCGTTTCAAGCGCTTCCTGGAATTTCTGCGCCTCTCCCGGCGCGTGCATCTGGAAAAAAAGAGGGAGTCCTTCCGCGAGGATCTCTTCGCGCGCATAACCCGAAAAACCGCGATTGAGGATCATAAGCTCGCCTTCCGGAGTAATGGAAAAAATGATGTCGCTCACATCACTGACGATGGAACGGTATTTTTCCTCGGACTCCTCAAGGGCCTGGCTACGCGCCCGCAAATGCTCAAAACTTTGCACCAGACGGCTGACCACTTTGTTGAACGCCTCGCCGACCTCCTGGATCTCATCCTGGGAATGGATGTCGGCCCGCGCCTCGAGATCCCCGGCGAGGATGTTGCGCGCGGTCTTTTGCAGTAAGGTCAGGGGCCGCATGACCAGCCAGGTGATCCACGTGATCACAAGCGTCGCAAGGATCACCAGAAGGAACGCCGTAAAGAATTTTTCGACAAAGATCTTCCGGAGCTCCCTCGCGGATTCGGTCTTGGAAAAAACAATGACAAGGCGCCCGAGCGTATTGCCTCCGCTCATGATGGGTGCCGTAGCCGAATAGATGTTGGGGTCGGTCTTTTCGCTCCCGAAAAAATCTTGCTTGTCAAGAAGTCCGGAGGCCATTTCGCCTCGAGACCGGCTGCTGCTACTGATAAGGGTTTTTCCGTCAGGATCTTCCACGCGGACTTCATTCACGTCGGTCTGCTCGGCAAAAAGCTGGATATAGGCTTTGAGAGAACGCTGATCTTTCGTCGCAAGCGGGATCTTGAGTGCCTCGGAAAAAACCTGCGCGATGGTCTGGAGCCGATCCTCTTTATATTTGACCATCATGTCGTGAAAAACATGGAAGGTCGTAAAAAGAACAAAAAAGACGATCCCAAGCACGAGGACCAGGACCGGAAGCGACACTTTGTAACGGAGGGGCACGCGCCAAAACTGTCGCGAGGACAATTCTTCCTGATTCTCGGAAGGCTTATGATGCTTCGGTGTTATGGTCTTCAAAATTTCTCCAGAAGTCCGGCCCTTTCCCCAAAAACCCGGATCCTGATTTTGAGGAAAACGCAGCCTGTTTAAAAATCCAAAAAATTTCTTGTTTTTTAACCCCTTCAAAGATCCCTAGCAACGCAGCGCCGGGAACGGAACACGGTCTATTATCGGCAAGTTCCTCAGGTTTTGAAATACTCCTCCCAATGAAGGATCAGGTCCTCCAACACCTCCAGATCCCCCGGAAGTAGCGTGTAGTGACGGATATCCTCCCGGGAAACCCATTTGAAATCTTTACAATCAATTGCCCGGGGTTCCCCGCTTACCCACCTGCAAAAAAAGAAAAAAAGCGAGATCCGGCGCTCCGGAGCCCCATGCATCCTGTTGCAAAGGAGCCTCTCCGGATGGATCCGGATCCCCAGTTCTTCAACGGCTTCGCGCGCAAGACACTCCTCGATCGTTTCACCCTGCTCGCGTTTGCCGCCCGGGAATTCCCAATAACCGCCGAAACTGTCTTGGAGGTGACGCTGAGCGATCAAAAGCTTCCCGTTCTTATGAATGATCGCACAACCGACTTCGAAAAGTTCCATTATTTTTCTTTCGAACAGAGGGTTGGGGTCTCGACGGGGATGATCTTATCAGGAAAAACCATGCGAACGATCATGGAACGATCCTTTTGTAAAGTCCCGAGGTTAAACAACGGAAGATATTGTACCCAAAGGCTTTAGCCTGTGGAATCTTTTTATCAAGAAAAATGGGGCAAAGGCACCACTCTAACTCCTTATCTTCATTGACTTTGAAACATTTGTCCTTATAATACCCGCCTATGTCCAGCAGCTCTTACTTCTATCAATATCTTTTTATCGGCATTTTCTTCGTCTTTGCGCTTGTTTTTGCCGCCATTCCCTTGGTTCTGGCCTGGTTCCTGGCCCCCAAGAAGCCATCGGCTGAGAAACAAGCCACCTACGAATGCGGTCTGGCCTCCAAGGGTGACCCCTGGATGCAGTATCACGTGCAATATTACCTCTTTGCGCTGATCTTCGTCATTTTTGACATTGAAACGGTCTTTATCTACCCCTGGGCTGTGGCCTTTAAAAAACTGGGCCTCTTCGCCTTCGTGGAAATGGCTATTTTTATCGCAATCCTCGCTTTCGGCCTCGTTTACGCCTGGAAGAAAAAAATGCTCGAGTGGGAATAAAAGAGGCCTGACTTCCCTTTTGAGAACGCGGAAAACCCTATGACATTCACAAAAAACACATCTTCGGTCGATGCATCGCTTCGTGCGGAACTCGCGAAAAAGGGCGTGATCTGGACAAGCCTCGATTTCCTTTACAATTGGGGCCGGCGCTCGTCGATCTGGCCCATGCAGTTCGGCCTCGCCTGCTGCGCGTTCGAGATGATCGCCGCGGCCTGCGCCCGTTATGACATTGCGCGCTTTGGCGCCGAACTTTTCCGCGCTTCGCCGCGCCAAGCCGACCTCATGATCATTTCAGGGACCGTCACCAAGAAAATGGCGCCCCTGGTCGTCCGTCTTTATAATCAGATGCCGGAGCCCAAATATGTGATCACGATGGGCGCGTGTGCGATCTCGGGCGGTCCTTTTATCGACGGTTATAATGTTTTGCGCGGGATCGACCGTTATATCCCGATCGACGTCCATCTTCCGGGGTGTCCTCCCCGGCCCGAAGCCCTGCTTCACGGGCTCATGGAACTTCAAAAAAAGATCGCCTCACAGGAAATCCGGAAGACCGAATGGTATCAAAAAGGCCTGAAGAGAGAGTTCCCGATCCCTGATCTCGGGCCCAACGGTCTCATCCCGAAATTCAATCCGGAGGTCTGGCAGCCGGTGAAACAAAATCCTCGCCGGGAACATTACGGACAAACGATCCTTGTCGGAAAAAAACAGAAAGCCCCGGATCTGGAAGGGGCGGTGGCCGCCAAGCCCGCCGCACCGGGAGGAGCTGCCGCCTGATATGAATATCCCCATCGAAGAGATTAAGAAAGAACTTGAGGCGCGGCTGCCGGACGTCAAATTCCGCCCGGTCCGGGATTCCCTTCTGATCGAGGACCCGGAAGATCTGCCGCAGGTCGCTTTGTTCTTGAAGGAAAGCCCGAAATTCCTTTTGGATTATCTTTCTTCGGTCACCGGTGCGGATTATCTGGATTATCTGGAATCGGTCTACCATCTTTACTCCATGGCTAAAAAACAAGGGCCTGTGGTGCTTCGCGTTCGCGTCACCAAAAGCCATACCGCGGTCCCCTCACCCATCAACGGCAGCAAAACAGAAGCAGGAGCGGTCCAAGGTCCCCGGGACATAAAAAAAATAAAAGCCGGGAAGGTTCCTTCCCTCGTGTCGATCTACCGGAGCGCGGAACTTCAGGAGCGCGAGGCCTTTGACACTTTTGGCATTATTTATGAAGGACATCCCGACCCGCGGCGGCTTTTTATGTGGGAAGAATTCCAGGGCCATCCCCTGCGCAAGGATTACCAGCAAGAAGACACGGAGGTCCTGGAAACCACGGATATCGCATGGCTTGAAGCCCGCGGGATCAAGGTCCCGGATGAAATGAAGGAAAAAGCAAAAGCACTCCATGCCGCCGGACTGCGCGCCTTGGCCCAGAAGCCGGAAAAACCTAGAGCAGGATGACGGATGAGGATTCGAATTTAAATCTTATGACTTCTATCGCTGAAACGAAAAACATAGACGGAGCTTCAATGCTCGAGATCAATTTCGGGCCGCAGCATCCGTCTACCCATGGCGTTTTCCGCATGACGGTACAGCTCGAGGGCGAAAAGATCTGCGGGCTGAAGCCCGTCTTCGGATACCTTCATCGCAACCACGAACAGATCGCGGAAAATCTGCCCTACGCGGCGATCATGACCTACACGGACCGTCTGGATTACGTGAATGCGCTCTCGAATAATTTCGGCTATGCGCTCACGGTCGAAAAACTCGCGGGGCTTGAAGTCCCCGAGCGGGCACAATATATCCGCATCATCATGGCGGAACTCGCGCGCATCGTGAACCATATCGCGGTCATCGGATTCATGCTCAACGACCTCGGCGCTTTTTTCACGCCGCTTCTCTACGCCTTCCGGGAGCGGGAAAGGATCCTCGATCTTTTCGAAGCGGTCACGGGTTCGCGCCTGATGAATAATTATTTCTGTTTCAGCGGCGTGAAGCGCGATCTCACGGACGCAAATCTTGCCGTCATCAAAAAGATGATCTTGAAATTTCCGGCGTTCCTCGAAGAATTTGAGGCGCTCTTGACGAAAAACGAGATCCTCTGCATGCGTTGCCAGAATATCGGCATTCTGTCCGGCGAAACAGCGACCAACGCCGGCATCACCGGCCCCGTACTCCGCGCCTCGGGCGTGAATTATGACATCCGCAAAGTGGACCGTTACGGTATTTACGACCGTTTTGATTTCAAGATCCCGCTCGGACAAAAAGGGGACGTGTACGACCGTTTTTATGTCCGCGTTCTCGAGATACGCGAGAGCCTGAAGATCCTCGATCAGGCCCTGACCCAGATCCCGCAGGGCGAAATCATTAATAAGAAATCGCTTTCTATTCTTAAGATGCCGCGCAACTTCAAACCGCCCGTGGGTGAGGCCTATGGACGTGTCGAATCTCCGAAGGGCGAACTGGGGTTTTATGTCGTCAGTGACGGCACGCCGCAGCCGTGGCGCTACCACGTGCGCGCCCCTTCGCTCATCAACCTGACCGTCTTGGAAGAAATGTGTCTCGGCCAAAAGATCGCCGATGCGATCATTATCCTGGGAAGCATCGATATCGTGCTCGGGGAGACGGATCGATGACCCTTTTCGGATGGGGTGTTCTCAAGGGCATGGGGGTCACGTTCAAGAATTTTCTGACCTCCTATTTCCGGAAACCCGACGAGGGCGGCATCTTCACGGTCCAGTATCCGGAGGAACGCGAAGGAACGGCCGAGAATTACAGGAACTTCCCTTTTCTTGTTTATGACGGCGCGCCGGAGAAGATCCGCTGCGTGGCCTGCGGGATCTGCGAGCGGGAGTGTCCGCCTAAATGTATCCATATTGAGATGGAGCTCGATGCGGCGGGTAAGCCGGCGAGAAAACCTGCCGTGTTCGATATCGATTACGGGCTTTGCATGAATTGCGGCATGTGTGAAGAGGTCTGCCCGTTCGATTCGATCTTCATGGATCATGCTTTTGAAGTGGCGGCTCCGGAACGTCAGATCGGCCTCGTCCGGCACAAAAAGGAACTTTTAAAATCGAACGAGTATTTTAGGGAGATCCGGCCGGCGCTGGCCTCGGCTATCGATCAGAAACGGAAAGCGGTAGAAGAAAAGAAAAAAGCTGCGGCGCAACCGGCTTCATCACAAAGCTCCGGCGGCACGGGCTCTTTATGATGAACTTTATTGAAAGCGAGTGCCGCACTGAAGCTTCCTATAAATCTTTATGGGTCGTTCAGTGCGGACAAGCGCAAGGCCCTCTATGACGATCACAATCCCCCCGACGATCCGAGGCATCGAATTCAGTGCGGACATGCTCTTTGTGACGGCCAAGGCCTGGATCTTGACCCTTCTGGGCCGTTTTCTTCCGGATTGGCTGATCGTGCTCGCATCGATCACGATCAGCGGCGTCGTGATCCTCTGCCTGGGGCCGTTGATCATGATGTACCTGACGCTTCTTGAAAGAAAACTGATCGGCAGGATCCAGAACCGTTACGGCCCGAACCGCGTCGGAAAGTGGGGCCTTCTGCAGCCGATCGCCGACGGCATCAAGATGTTCACCAAAGAGGACATTGTCCCGGCGAAGGCCGACAAGGTCGTTCACCTCCTCGCGCCCATCGCGATCGTGGTGCCGGCGTTGATGATCTTCTTGGTCGTGCCCTTCGGCGAGCGCATGACGGCGGTCAATTTGAATATCGGCCTTCTTTACTTCATCGCGGTGTCGTCCATCACCATCCTCCCGATCTTTATGGGAAGCTGGGCTTCGCGTAACAAGTATTCGCTTTTGGGCGGCATGCGCACGGCGGCCCAGATGATCTCCTATGAGATCCCGATGACCCTGGCCGTTGTCCCGGTCATCATGATGAGCCAAAGCCTCTCAACCAATACGATCGTCCTAACCCAGGAAGGCTCGTATGACATGAACTGGTTTATCTTCACGCCTTGGGGTATCGTGGGATTCGTTATCTTTTTCCTTTGTGCGACCGCGGAATGCAACCGCCCCCCGTTCGATCTTCCGGAAGCGGAATCCGAGCTTGTGGCGGGTTTTCATACCGAATACAGCGGCATGAAATTCGCTCTCTTTTATATGGCGGAATACATGAACGCGTTCACGCTTTGCGGTATCGCGGTCACTCTTTTCCTCGGCGGCTGGCAGGGCCCTTTCTTTCCGTCCTGGCTTTGGTTCTCCGGGAAAACGTTCGTGCTGATCTGCGTGATGATCTGGTTCCGCGGCACATTCCCGCGCTTTCGCGTCGACCATCTGATGGGATTCGCCTGGAAATTCCTTTTGCCGCTCACGCTCATCAATATTCTTCTCACCGCGCTTTGGCAATTCACGTCGAACCTCGCGGCGTGGCTCTGGTCGATCCTGATCCTGGGCGTCTCGCTCTGGACCCTGGTCAAGCTCAACCGTACTTTCGTCCCTGAAAAACGTCACTATCTTTTAGAAAGCTGATCCATGCCGATCCTTGAAATAGCCGCAAAATACACAACGTATGCTGTGATGGCCGTGATCCTTGTGTTCGCCTTGGGCGTGGTCACGCTCCGGAATCTTTTCCACTGCGCGCTCTGCCTCGCGGCCGCGCTGATCGGAACGGCGGTCCTGTATGTCGTGCTCCAGGCGGAATACCTTGCCGCGATCCAGATCCTTCTTTACGTCGGCGCCGTGGTCACGCTCGTCATTTTTGCCATTATGCTTACAGAGCACCTTGCGGGAAAGACCGTCCGTCAGAATAATTCTCAGAGTCTGCCGGCGATCGCGGGACTGCTGGGCTTCGTGTCGCTGCTCACGGCCCTGATCCTGAAAACACCCTGGCCGGTGACCCCGACCGCGCTCCAAGCCAAGGTCTTGGTCATGGGACTCGGTAAGGCCTTGATGGGAGATTATGTGTTCCCGTTCGAGGTCATCTCGATCGTTTTGATCGCGGCCCTGATCGGCACGGTGGTCATCGCCAAAAAGGATCAGCCGGAGGAAAAAGCATGATCATCCTTCCCCTGCCGCACATCCTGATCTTTTCTTTGCTTCTTTTCGCGATCGGCATCTATGGCGCGCTCGTACGGCGCAACATCATCGGCATTTTGATCTCGATCGAGCTCATGCTGAACGCCGCCAATATCAACCTGATCGCATTCTCGAAATACACGTCCCTGGCTCCGGAGACCGGGCAGATCTTCGCTCTTTTTGTGATCGCGATCGCCGCGACCGCGGCCGCCGTAGGGCTCGCCATTGTCCTGGCCCTTTACCGCGTCCGGAAAACCGTTCAAGCCGATGAGGTCCATTTACTGAAATGGTAACGTCCGATCAGATCCTTCTCGTTCCCTTGCTGCCTTTCCTGGCCTTCGTGGTCAATATCCTGGCCGGGCGCTGGCTCAAGGACCGCGCGGCCTGGCTTTCCATCGCCACGAGTTCGGCGGCCTGCGGGATCGCGCTGCCCGTCTGCTGGGCCGTTTTCCAGGGCGCTCATTTTGCTCACCAGGGAACCTGGCTCATGCTAGGGAGCACGCCGCTCAGATTCGGCTATTTGATGGACCCTCTTTCCGCGACCCTTCTTTTCATGGTCACGGTCGTCGGCACCCTGATCCAGATCTACGCCGCGGGTTACATGCACGGCGATCCGCGCTACAGCCGGTTCTTCGCGTACGTTTCGCTTTTCATGTTCGCCATGCTCACGCTCGTGATCTCGGACAACTACCTCCTCTTTTTCATGTCCTGGGAGATCATGGGGCTTTGCTCGTACCTTTTGATCGGTTTTTATTTCGAGAAACTGTCTGCCGCGAACGCCTCGCTAAAAGCCTTTCTCACGACGCGCGTCGGGGACGTCGGCTTTCTCCTCGGGTTCCTCACGCTCTTTGCCGCACTCGGGACCTTGAACTTCTCGGAAATGAACACCCTGCTGGCGGGGGCCCACAAAACTCATTTCGTCCTGAATACGGGGCTCCTCGCGACCGCGGCGCTTTTCATTTTCTGCGGGACGATCGGTAAGTCCGCGCAGTTCCCCCTTCACGTGTGGCTTCCGGACGCCATGGAAGGCCCGACGCCGGTGAGCGCTCTCATCCACGCGGCGACCATGGTCGCGGCCGGCGTGTTCCTGGTCGCGCGTTCCTTCACCCTTTTCATGGCCGTCCCGAACATTTTACCGGTCGTCACCGCCATCGGCACGATCACCGCCTTCATGGCCGCTTTTATCGCGCTGACCCAAAACGACATCAAGCGTGTCCTCGCTTATTCGACGATCTCGCAACTCGGCTACATGGTGACCGCCCTCGGACTCTCAGGCCTCGGCGCCGGGACCTTTCACCTGATCACGCACGCTTTCTTCAAAGCCCTGCTCTTCCTTGGAGCCGGCAGCGTGATCCACGGCACCCATGTCCAGGACATCCGCGAGATGGGCGGCCTTTTCAAAAAAATGCCCCACACCGCCGTCACGTTCATCATCGCGAGCCTGGCCCTCGCAGGCATCCCGCCGCTTTCCGGGTTCTGGTCCAAAGACGAGATCCTGCTCGCGGCCTTCGGGTCCGGTCACTTCCTGGTCTACGGCGTGCTTCTCCTCACGGCATTCATGACCGCTTTCTATATGTTCCGTCTTATTTTTCTGACCTTTTTCGGCGCGGCCCGGAATCCGGGAGTCCACGCGCATGAATCCCCGGCCCTCATGACCGTGCCGCTCTGGTGCCTGGCCACAGGATCGGTCCTGATCGGGATCCCCGGCTCGCCTTTCATGCATCATTGGTTCCAGACATTTATCGCGCAGATGGCCCATTACCCGGAATACGACCCTTCCGCTTTTGTCATGGCCTGCTCCATCGCGGTAGCCGTCCTCGGGATCGCGCTCGCAGGGATCATGTATCTCAGGCAAAAACATTGGGCCGCGGCGGTCGCCAAGACCTTCCCTTCTTTTTACCGCCTTTCTTTCAATAAATTCTATTTCGACGAATTCTATTTCGCTTACGTCGTGAAACCTTTCCAGTCCCTCGGCCGCGCTTTGTTCCGCTTCGACGAAACCGTGATCGACGGCACCGTGAATAACGCAGGCCGCGCCACCCTGTTCGTGAGCGCCGTCAAACAATGGATCGACACTTATATCGTGGACGGTGCCGTGAATTTTATGGGGACCGCGGTCTATTTCTTCAATTCGATCGTCAAACGCATTCAAACCGGTATTCTGCAGAATTATTTGCTCATTGTTTTTGTAAGCGTTCTCGCTTTTCTTTTTTTTGAACTGAAATTTTAAAAGGAGTCTTTATGACCTCTCATATCCTGTCCTGGATCATCTTCACGCCGCTCGTCGGCGCGTTCGCAGTCCTCTTCGTGCCGAAAAGCGCGGCTTCCGCGATCCAATGGATCGCGTTTGTCACCACCGGCGTCGTGATGGCGCTCACCGGTTACGCCCTCACGCTCTTCCAGCCCGCTCAGGCCGGCTTCCAGATGGTGGAGCGCGCCTCGTGGATCCCCCAATTCGGCGTCCAGTATCTTCTCGGGACGGACGGCATCAGCTTTCCCATGGTGTTCCTCACGGCGATCATCTCCCTTGTCGCCTGTCTCGCTTCGTTCGGGATCAAGGAACGCCGGAAGGAATATTATTTTCTGTATCTCTTGCTTGAGACCGGCATGATGGGAACGTTCCTCGCGCTCGACCTTTTTCTTTTTTATGTGCTCTGGGAGGTCGTGCTGGTCCCCATGTATTTCCTGATCGGGATCTGGGGCGGACCGCGCCGCGAATACGCCGCGATCAAGTTCTTCCTTTATACCCTCGCGGGCAGTCTTTTCATGCTCCTGGGGATCCTCGGCGTTTACTTCGCCGCCGCACCGCATACGTTCGATATGACGCAGCTTGTGGGCATGCCCCGCGGACTCCTTTTCCAGCAGATCGTTTTTATGGCCTTTTTCCTCGGCTTCGCGATCAAAGTGCCGATCTTCCCGTTCCACACCTGGCTGCCGGA
>PLLJ01000048.1:13286-23526 GCA_003140935.1 Candidatus Omnitrophota bacterium | reverse complement strand
CTTCGTCGTCGTAACCGAATTCCGCCTTGATACGCTCTCTGATCGCACTGGCATCCGCCCCGAAAAGCATTCGCGGAAGTCCTTTCATGGACGGCAGAGGCTTCCCTTCGTATTTCGCAAGGATCTGTTTGAGAACATTGTTTAAGGAAAGCTTTCCCCCCAATTGAGCTTCAGGGACCTTGGGAGCGGCGGCAGGAGGCGTTACCGCCGGCTGTTCTTCGGCTTTCTTCTCTGGCGCCGGAGCCTTCTCCAAGGCTTTCAATCTCGAACTCATCTTATGCAGACTAAAAAATATGAAAATTAGATACCCTATCGAAACCGCCAACCAGACCCCGAACAAAACTGTGGCCGTCATGGCAATCGCGCCGATCGTGATCGCCCCCACAAGTGCGACATGGCTCCACATCAGCCACGCGAGAAAAGCGAGTCCAGTGGCCCCCATCGACGCGAGAACGGAGAAGACCGCTTTCATGGTTTTATCTTCCAATGCTTGCATGTCCAATTCAAGCTTCACCGCGTCAGATGCGGGGACCACCGCCTTTTTCTGTACGGGAGCCTGGCTGGGTGCCGGAGCTGCTACGGGCGGCTTGACTTCGGGCACCGCGGCTGCGGGTTTGAGAGCGGCGACAGGAGCCTGAGGCTGGGGTCTGGCGGCAACTTGTTCCGCGACTAACTGTTTGATGGCACTTGGTTTCAGCGCCATGTTGACCAGATTCAACGAAAGCTCGTTATCTATTAGAAGCAAAAGCCGGCTTTCAATGGCATTGGGGCCCATCCCACGGGCAAGCAGCAACTCGCGACGAAAATCGGAATCCAAGGTAAGCGTCGGTTTTTTTGATTTGGCTATCGCATTATTTATTGCCTTAATCCTGTCCTGGAGCGCCGGGAAAACACCTTCCTTAAAGCCATAATTTAGGAAAGTCAGGTCTCCACCGAGACCGAGTCTATTGAGTTCATTGATGCGCGCCTGAAGACCTTCCTGTGAATCTGCGGGATCCAAATAGCGGATATTGAGGTACGCTGAGCTTTTTCTGTCTACCTTCTTATAGCCATTGTTTCTCAAAATCTTGAGATTGGCTTCCTCGCGGGCCGCATTCGCAGCATCTTTGGCATTGCCACGAACTTCTGCCCGTGAAATCGTGCCCATCGTCGCGACGACATCTCCAAAACGTGTCTCAACCGCCGGGGCTCCGGCCAGCCGTCCTATAATCGCGGGGCTCAAATTAGACCGGTCGGGATTGATGGAAGCAAAGGCAAAATTCGTATCGCCCAGGGAAGCGAACTTCACGTTCCTGACCCCGGGAGTTCTCACTTCCGAACGCACAGGTCTCGGCACTTTCGCGACCATATTCACCGCCCCGTTCCCCGGGAAATAAAGGACATCCCCCTTTTCATCCGGAACGGCACGGGACATTTCATCAAGGATGTTCCTCATCTCGGACCTGCCGGGAGTTTCGGCCAACGGCATAAGAGCGGCCGTCATGGCCGCAAGGCCAGTCTTGGGTCCGGCAAAGATGCTCAGCAGGGCCGTCAGCCACAGTTCGATCCGCGCGAGGGGCTGCAAAGGTTCGGTTTTGGGACCGATCATGTGAGGCGCAGACAATTGGAAACGCGGGTCGTTGAGAACACCGGTCTTGGGTTGGAGGAACGCTTCCGAGAGGACTTTTTCGATCGGGAGCGGCGTTTCGCGGAGCGCGGCATCATAGAGCGCGCTTTCTTTCTTCTGATCGATCGCCTTGGAGATGCGCGGGGCCACTACTATATAGGAAAGGCCCTTCTCTTGAAGGTACTTCTCGATCCCGGGCGTATGGAACCCGCCTGTGATGATGGCGGAGATCTTCTGCCCGGAGGCAAGGGTTTTCTCAACCGCTCTCTCAACCAAGACCTGGTCGCGTTCAAGCGCTGCTTGGTAGAAGCGCTCCACACGCGGCAAGTCCTGATCGAGAATCTCCATCTGGGACGGCAATCCTAGGGAGAAGTGATACTGCTGGGTGAGCGGTTTGAGAAAACTTGAAAAGGTTCCGGCTTTGAATTCGTCCTGATGAGCGTAGTAGAACTCGGCATCCTGCTTGGTCAAAGTAAAATCGAACATTTTGTTCATGATATCGTAGATACGCAGGAGATGGTCCAGCTTGATCTCTTCCGGTGTCGTCAAAAGCTTGTTCTTAACGTCTTTTTCGAGGACCTCGATCTCGTCAAAAAGGGAGACGCCGATCGAATCGTAGAGCATCATGTACCGGAGGTAGGCAAGAACGTTAGCATATTTCTTGGTCAGATCTTCGCCGCCGGTCTGGACCACGCTCATGCCCCGGATCTCATCCTGAAGGTATCCGTAATAGGCGGCGCGTTTCATCTTTTTCATGCGGAAGTGGACGGTGTTGGTGAGGAAACGGGAAAGCTTTTCGCTGGGAAGCATGCGCTTGAGATCGTTAATGAGCGCGTCGGTCTCTTTTTCAGCCTTGTCGAAATCGATCTGCTTTTCAAGGTCGATCAGCTGGATCAGGGACTGCATCCCGCTATAATTCTCCGGCTTGAGATTATGCTTTTGGGCCAAGTCCACGAGGAACCGGACATAAGCCACCAATTCGTGGCCGCTTTCCTGGAACGCAGCACGGCGGCGATAAAGCTCGCGCATCTCTTCCGGGAATACGAAGCGGCCCATGTATTCCAAAACCCTATTAAGAGCGGCCAAGATCTCTTCGTCACGGGCCTTGAACTGAAGCGCGTCCACGTAGGCCTTGCGGTTCTTTTCGTAAAGTTCCGGATCTTCCACGCCATAAAGTGTCATCACCGGCTTTTCAACGATCGCTAGATATTCCGGACCGGTGAGACGGCCTTCCTTCAGGAAATAGTCGGCGACATTCCGGCGGGCTTCTTGGTCCGGAAAAAAAGAGAAGAGTTCGGTGTAAAGTTCGCCGGAGGCGCCTTCAAGGTTCACAAGGCCAAGCTGATATTTTTCTGAGAAGTGACGGAGAATGTTGGCGATATTCCGCTGGGCCTCCTCGTTGATGTGCGCATCCTGGATGTGGAGGACGATCTGCTCGCGGTTCCCCTTAAAGGAGCTCTTGATCGTTCCGTAACTGTCCGGAAGGTCAGGATGATCGATCAGGGAGAGCGCCGCATTGGCCTGGAAGGTTTCTACCGGAGTGGGGCTGGGGGGGTTGGGTGCGGCCGCATAGGCTTTGCCGCCGCCGTTCCAAACAACCGAGGTGAAGGTAAACACACAAACCGTCAGAAGTGCAACGGTCCTAAGCCAAGGCTTAAAACTGTGTGTTTGCCAACTGATCATCGGATTGCCGTCCTCTCTTGATAGTCGATCAGGAGTTCTCTTAAACTCTAAGCCAAAACATTATTAAACTTATTTTAAGGCCTTATTAACCTCAATAGAAATATACACAATGAAGTCTCCAGAGTCAAGAAAACCTAAAGATTTTTTAATAATGTAACCCCTTATGAATAAAACTGTTATGGCATTCACAAAAAAATATTATATTTTTAAAGCTTCCTTGTTATTTTTTATAGCATTACTAATCATCAAAAAAGACTGTTTTTATCAAAAAAACGATGCAACTGAATAAACATATTTAATAAGTTTTTTTAAATAGTACATCATGAAAACGAGAGTTTTTGGAATTCAATCGGAGTTGAAACGCTGTGCGGTGAATTCGTGCAGAACTACGTCGCTCATGTGCCGTTTGAAAAATAGTGCTGCGCAGAGATAATGAGGTCACTGACTCCTTACTTTAAACACCTCCGGCACGTTCAACACCCTTCAGTTACTCAGATCTCCATATGAAAATCAAAAAGCCCCCCGGAAAATTTCCGAGGGGCTTCTGGGTGAAAAATGGACCTGCCTTTGTCTTTCATTTATTTCTAAATGGTCGGCAGGGCTGTCCCAATACTGATCAATTACCGGAAGCGGTAATTGGGGCTGTCCTCGTCAACCATTTGGAAAAGAAATTTCAGACGAGGGTTGGCCCATTTAACCCTAACTTTTTTGAAGGAGAAATGGACCTGAGGAGAGTCTCCGCCACAAAGCGTTGGCGGATCCAGCCGACAACGCGACGTGGACAGATCCGCCGCGTTGTCTGGCGGAGAACTCGAGCGCTGGCCTCTGCAACCTGCCCGCCGGCAGGTGCAGCGCTCTACCAGCTGCCCTGATTTACATTAAATTTTTATTGGAAATCAGGACAACACTTGTTCACCTTTGAATTTTTAATGAGAACAAGTGTGAGCTACAGGCGGGAAATTTTGGACCTGAGGAGAGTCGAACTCCTGGCCTCTGCAATGCGAATGCAGCGCTCTACCAGCTGAGCTACAGGCCCTTGTCTTTCATTTATTTCTAAATGGTTGACAAGGACCTGTCCAATTAACCCTTAACCTTTGAACGAGAATTGGACAGGCCCAACAAATTCTAAAACTAAAAGTTCTTACACGCAGAAAAGATAAAACAGGGCGGTATTATACACAATCTTCGATGATTGTCTTCAAAACATTGAAGGCCTTTTGCTGCTCTCGTTCGTTAAAAAGTTCGTGAAAAAAGCCCTCAAAGATCGTCCGCTCCTTTCGGGGAGCCACGAGCCGGTCAAAGAATCTCCGGACCCTGTCGGGATCCACGATGCGCTCCTCCCCCACCGCAAGCAAATGAACCGGGAACGGCACCGAGAGGATCGGCTGCTTCCGCAGGATCTCCATGCGCCGCGCGAACTCTTCTATCAGAAGCGCGGAGATATGTCGAAGGATCAGGGGATCTTTCCGGTAAACCGCGATCTCGGCCGGATCATGGCTCAAGACCCTCGACCGGACCGGGTTCTTGTAAACAAAGCCCGGTACGAAAAAAAGGATCAGACGGTTCAGAAAACGGATGGCCCTCGAGAATCTAAAACCAAGGAATGGCGCGGAAAGGATCAGGAGTTTCACGGGTTCCGGATTTTTCATGGCCCAGCACATGGCAACAAGACCTCCGAGACTATGCCCGAGCAAGATGAACTTTGGAGGGATCGAATACTTTTTCCGGAGGTGCTCGACAAAGGCCGTGACATCCGCGAGGTAATCGTCGAAGGAACCGACATCCCCGCGCCTGCCTTCCGACCGGCCCATCCCGCGGAAGTCCATCATTGCGAATTGCGCGGAAAGACGTCCCATTTTCCCGGGGAATTTTTCATAACGTCCCGAGTGTTCTCCGTAACCATGAAGCATGATCACCGTATGCCGTGCCGCGGGCACCGGATAAAAGCGGTAGAAGATCTTCGTTCCATCCCGGCTCTTAAAATGGTCTTGGATCCACCCCGTTGAAAAATCGGCCACCTCAATCACCCCACTTCCTGCGCAGAGGTCCTAGCGAGCAAGCCCATCATGAGGGTCTCATCGACGAGGCTTGCCGTTTTTCCCATTCATGGTCGGTCTTGCGATAAAGTTCGTCGATCGCATTTTGATATTCCTTCATGACGATGCGCCGCTTGATCTTCAAAGTCGGCGTCATTTCCCCGGCGGCCAGGTTAAATTCATGCGGTAAAAGAATAAAAGCTTTCACGGTCTCGAAGCCCGCCAAGCCTTCCATGCATCTTTTGAGGCGCTCCCCGGCCCATGCCCGGACCTGGGAATGCTCCAGAAGTTTCTCGAAGGAAAGATCGCCGATGCGATGCTCTGCGGCGTAACGAAGAACCTCCTGTTTATGGGGAACGAGCAGTGCGCAGAGATAAGGTTTTTTGTCTCCGAGCACGATGGCTTGGACAAAGAAAGGGTCCGCAAGAATGCGCCCTTCGATATTTTGAGGCGAAACATTTTTCCCGCCCGCGGTGACGATGATATCTTTTTTGCGGTCCACGATATGAAGAAATCCGTCATCATCAAAGCGGCCGATATCGCCCGTGTGGAGCCAGCCGTCCTTAATGCATTCGGCTGTCGCGTGAGGATGATTGTAATACCCTTTCATCACGCATGGCCCCTGGGTCAAGATCTCGCCGTCTTCCGCGATCTTAACGCGGATCCCGGCGATGGGTTTTCCAACGGTCCCGAACTTGAAATCATCGAGGGCATTGACAGCGATCACAGGCGATGTTTCTGTCAAGCCATAGCCTTCCAGGATCATAATATCTGCGGCGTAGAAAAACCGCGCTAAATCCTTGGAAAGCGGCGCCCCGCCGGAAATAAATAAACGGATCCTGCCCCCCATGGCCTGTTTGATCTTGTTAAAAACGACTCGTTGGGCGATCCGGTTATAAAAGCCGAGCCAAGCCGGGACAGGACTCCCGCGGATCTTCTTCTGCGCGGTCTTGGTCCCGATGCGAACCGCCCAGTTAAAAAGTCTCTGCCTCCAAGCTGGCGCTTTCTGGACCTCGTCCAGGATCCGCGCATAGGTTTTTTCATAGAACCGCGGCACCGCTACCACGATGGTCGGTTTCACCTTCCGGATATCTTCTGCAACCGTCATGAAGCTTTCGGCATACGCGATCGAAACCCCATAGGCGGCCTGATAGTAATAACCCGCCAGCCGTTCAAAGACATGGCTAAGCGGGAGAAACGAAAGGACGGAATCCCGTTCGTCGATCTGGATGCGCTGGAAGGAGCCCTGATAATTCGCGATAAAATTCCGGTGCGTCAACATCACGCCCTTGGGCGCGCCGGTGGTCCCCGAAGTATAAATAATGGTCGCAAGGTCGTCCGGTCCGACGTTTTTGACGCACTGGTCATAGAGTCCGGTATGGTTCAGATCATGGCGGCGCCCCATCTCCCGAAACGCTCCAAGATCGGGGACATCTTTCAAGCCTCCCGGAGTGAAAAGAATGATACCGGCCGGAAGAAATTTCGATCTGAATCCTTCGATCTTCCGGTATTGCTCCTCCGTAGAAACGAAGAGCGCCTTGAGGTCGGCATGGTCGATAATATAGCGAGTGTCCTCCAGAGACGCGGTGGGATAGATCGGTACGGTCACGGCACCGAGGCTCAAGATCCCGAGATCGGCGAAGGTCCACTCCGGGCCGTTCTCCGAGAGTATCCCCACGTGATCGCCTTTACGGATACCAAGCAAATGGAGCGCCATCGCGGTTTCCCGGACGGTTTTCATCCACTCCCGCCAACTATACGATCCGGTGTATTCGCCCTGAACTTTAAAAAAAAGGGCTTTTTTGGATCCGAAAAAACGGGAGCGATCCTGAAAGACCTGGACTAGATTACCATTCTCTTCAACGCCATCGGGAGGAAATCCGGAACGCTTCTGGGCCATAGGCCTTTTCTCAGGAAGCGACGTTTTTTACTTTGTCGACGGTTTTGGAAACCGCACCGGCAGGTACTTCTTTCAGGTCGTCCACCGCTTGAGCATTACGCTGGGTCTCCTCATGAATAATCCGCAGCTTTTCTTGCGCCAAAAGCGCGGTCTTCGCGGAGGCTTTTTGGCCGGCCGCCTGCTTCTGTGAAGTTTCCAGCTCGTTCAAGATCTTTTGATGGATGCGAGCCTGCTCCTGAACGCGTTGAAACTGCATGGCACGCCCGCTTTGTAAATTCTTGATTTTTTTATTCAAATCGAGAATTTTCTGGATCTCCTGACGCACCTGGGACACCGACGCGCGCGGCACCGGAGGAGGTGGGACATATCCCGGTTTGAGGGGCACAGCCTTCACAGTCGGGACCGGATGTTTCCCGGCCGGAACTTGCTTGGCAACCGTCCCAGTCCCCGCCTTACTTTTGGCCTTCTCCATCATTAATTCTTTGCCGGTTTTGTGTCCAAAGAATTGAACGATCTGATCTCCGAGGGCCTGAGGAGTCGCTACCGAGGATAAGGAACTCTGCGCCTTGGGTCCTTTGGGAACCGGAGAAGATTGCTTGGGACCCACGGAACTCTGGGGAGCCGAAGCGCCGAGCTGAAGCATAAACAGCAAGGCGAACACAAAACTAATCTTACGCATAATGCCCTTTCTTTTTCATCCAAAACACGAATCGGCCCATCATCACTTTACAAAGCTTATTATAGCTTAAAGCATTATCGAAAAAATCTGTTTTTTCTTGAGAATCGGACCGGATTATTTCTGTTCCAAGATCACCGTGCCGCCCTGGTCGTCGCCCGATTTCGTCTGCGGCGTCCGCGGACCGTACCCGTGATGATGATCTCTTTCACTTGGAAACTCTCCGCTGCCATGATAGGGCTACAATGATCTATTCTAGCAACAGCTGCCGTATATCCGCCAGCTGTTCGCGAGTCTTTTTGATACCTTCGTCGATGAACTTTTGAGCAGAAAAAAATTCGATCCAGTGAGCATCGGGGACGCAAGCGTGGATAAAAATATCGGCCTCGCTCCCTTCCATGCGCGCGATCTCGAACTCGGTGAACTGGATGGAATTCATCATAACGTTAAAAATATTGGCCGTGTAGCGCCGTTGGACGCGATCCAGAGTCTTCATCACGATCCGTTGCCAATAACCCCGATGCTGAAACTTCTGGTGAAAAGCCTTACGTCGCAGTTCATTGCGCTCGATCAGGTCCTTGGGGGCCGGCAGGACATTGACCGCGATGCTCTTGCGGACACCCATATTGGAAAGGATCTTGACCGGGAGCGGATCCACGATCCCACCATCCATGAGGTAACTTCCCTTGTAGGGATAAGGACGCAAGAAACCCGGGATCGAGATCGATGCGCGGACCGCGTTGAGCACGCTTCCCGAGTCCAAAACCACTTCTTCCGAGGTCAAGAGATCCGTGGCCACCACCTTGACCGGGATCTTAAGGTCCAAAAATGTCATGTCCTTTAAATACGCAGAAAGGAACTGAGTGATCTGATTCCCCTTAAAAAATCCGCGATGGATCGCCGAAATGTCGCGGAAACCCAGCAACTTGAAGAACGCATTGTTCTTGTCCAAGGATTTGGCGATCTTCTCGATCTCATGGGAGTCATATCCTGCAGCCCAAAGCGTGCCGATCAACGCCCCGATACTGGAACCCGCCAGCACATCCACGGGGATCTTCTCCTCCTCCAGGACCCGGAGCACCCCAATGTGTGCCAGACCATACGCGGCGCCGCTGCCCAGGACCAATCCCACCAACCGTTCCGACCATTCCTTGGCCAGAAAATTCATCGTCTTCTCGTACTGGTACCGTTGGTATTGAAGCGAAGGAAGCATGGAAAAAAGCTGCATGTCTGAAGCCGCGGACGGACCGTCCTCGGAAAAAGCCTTCCCCTCCTGGGAGGGCATGATGATCTTGATCTCGTTCTTGTTGAACCCAAAATCCTGACAGAGCTCCCCTGCTTTTTTGGAGGCGAACGTGAAGACGTCTGTTCTCTTTTCGGCCCAGAGATAAACACGGTCCGAATAATTGAGGGCTTTGACGGCGACCGGGGTGTTACGGTCCGGGAGACAGAGCACGAGATAGTCATAGCGGTAGGTCAAATAGGTCAGAAGCGTTGTGAATTTCGTTTCATCTTCATCCAGGGCCGTATTGACCGTCAACGGCAAGAGATCAAAGCTGGTTTCATGGGCCAGAATAGACTTTTGGATCGAGGGTTCATGGGATGGATCCATCGTTTTAAGATCAAACCCGGAAGCATCTCCCCGGCGAAACTCTGCCGGAAGAAGACCCTTTAATTTCCCCGAGAGGTCAAGAAGCAGCACCTTGTTTTGGGTCTCACGCCTTAAGGTCTTGATAAAATCCACAAGGAAGCACGCCATCCCTTCCGTGGAGGCCGCGAAATAAAAAGCGGCAATGCGGACCTCACGTCTGTGATGACTGTACCCCAGATCTTCGCGGGTCAGGTGCCGCCCGAGAGAACGGCTTAAGTGAAGTGCCAGGGCCGGAATTTCCTTGAGAAGCTGCTGAAAACTTTCGGCGCTGATTTTGAGCGCCATGGCATCGGTTTTGGCCTCCACCGATGCGCTATGCACGTTGCCGGTCAAAAGAGAGGTTTCGCCGAAATGTTCGCCGCGGTAAAAGAAGAGAAGCGTGGATTCCTTTTCCGGACCACGGGCGCGGGTAAAAAGACGGAAGCGGCCGGAAATAATGATATAAAAGGCATCTGGCTTGGTCCCCTCTTCGTAAACAAGGTCACCCCGTTTAAACCCCACCAGCCGGGAATGCTGCTCGATCAGGGCCTGTTCTTCCGGCGCCAGGGACGAAAAAAGAGAGATCGGTTCCGTCAGATATCCCTCTTTTACTTCAGGCTTGGATTTTTTCCAAAACGAAAAAAGATTCATCATGAGGATTATCGGCAGGAAATCCTATTCACCTTATAGTCCCAATCCTTATCAATTT
>PLLJ01000048.1:0-13260 GCA_003140935.1 Candidatus Omnitrophota bacterium | reverse complement strand
TCCGCTTTTCGGAAATTGGGGCAGTCCCAATTCCAATCAATCGAAGCAAAGCTGAGATTGGGGCTGCCCTGACTACTCTTCAGAAAAATAAGAGTCAGGGCTGTCCTTGTCAGCCCTGTTGGAAAACAATCCAAGACAAGGATAGTCCCAATACTTTTCTATTTGATCTTAGATGTAATGGGAGAATTGAGTTTCAGGCAAGGAAAACAATAAGGGGCGCCTTCGGCGCCCCTTTGAACTGAAGAAATTAAAATGTGGTATTCCAAAAAAAACGATACATCGTCAAAGATTCACGACTGGAAAGTCCTGATCTCTACCACTCCTGAACGCCTTCCGGGTCCGCATAATCGTTGACCTTAGTCTCAAGCCAATGGTTATACGCATAATCCAGCACGCGGAATTTATCGACGGGATCCATGTTCAATAACCGCACCCCCTGGTCATAGCCCTGGTCCGTTCCCTCAGAAGGCTTCGACCACATGACCAAACCGGAGCTGAAAATGGGCTTCGGATCATCCGGGATCGTGATCTCCAGATCCAACGGAGTCCCATCCGGTAGAGACTTGTCTGAATTGATCTTCAATCCTTCGCGGCAAAGGTCCCTGCTCAGCCCGATCCCCTTAACGGACGTCGCCTCGGTGCCAGTGAACTTCACGCTCATATATGCGTCAAAGCGCTTAAATTTGCGCTTATCTTTTTCCATCGCTTCCCCCTTTACTTTTCTCGTATCATAACAACCGGAAAGCCCGAATTTCCGTTGCCTATATATCGGCTTTTCCATGTATTTAATTAATTAATTAATTAAAAACGCCTCACTCACGGAGAAAAGTAACACATGTATTTCGATTTATCAAGGGGACGAGGTGTTTTTTTTTGAGATGAGAAACCCCCTCAGGGTCCTTAGGATTCCTAGGCTAGCGAGATCGATGAAAAGACGGGCCTAAAATGGCGCAACCCATTGAAAACAAATGGCTTATCGAAAATTCACGAACTGGACAGGCAGAGTCAGAGGCGCGGTTCGGAGATGCTGGATCACGAACTGAAGATCATCTTTATTCTTGGAAGAGACCCGGATCTCGTCCCCCTGAATAGCAGCCTGGACTTTCACGGGAAGATCTTTGATGATCTTCACAATCTCCTTGGCCTTCTCCTGAGGGATCCCCTGGGTGAGGGTCACTTCCTGCCGGAGGCAACCGTCAAAGGCCTTCTCCGGAGTTTTAAAATCAAGGGCCTTCTGAGAAATTTTCCTGCTGGCCATCCTCATTTTGAGAATGTCCTGGAGATTCCGTAATTTCATATCATCATCCGCAATAAGACGGATCTTTTTTTCTTTTTCGTCCTTGAGGAATTCCACGGAGCTTTTACTGCCCTTGAAATCAAAACGGGTCTGGAGCTCTTTCTTCGCCTGATTCACGGCGTTGTCGACCTCTTGAAGATCGATCTGAGATACGATGTCGAAGGAGGATAGCTGGGCCATCGAGCGGAAAACCGGTTAAGAGCTCTTAGAAGGTGGAGTGATGAAGGCTTTCAAGCGCTTGCGGGAGAACTCATCCAGTCCCAGGAATTCAAAGCCTGTATCAAAATTCTTTTTGGAAGACTTCAGGTCCTGGCTCGGGATCACCCATACACTGCGCCCGGTGCACTGGATAGGAGGTTCGCCGTCCTTGAGTTCCAAACTGATTTTGCAACGGCCGAACCGCTCCAAAGGCTCCGGAAGCATGACCGAAACACCCCCCATCCCGACGTCCTCCGTGCTTGCAGTAAAGGCCTTCTGCTTGCCCAAAGGCTGGATCGCCACTTCGCAGGTCAGATGGAGTCTTGTGAATTTTCGTTTATTAAAACCATCCCAAAGAGAGTTCATGACCGGCTCGATCTCACAAAAGCGTCCTGAAAGGGACGCGCGACTTCCTTCGCGCGGAATTTCAAAAGTTGAGCTTGGGCTTCAGCCTCGTTGCGGAATCCTCCGAGAAGCACCAGATAAAAAAGCCGTCCGCTAGGCCTTGTATTCTCTTTGACAAAAGCACGAAAACCCTCGCGTTTAAAAGTGTCAGCAATCTGGTCCGCATCCTGCTTGGTCGGATAAGTCACGACCTGGATCACGTAAGGTCCGCTCACCGGAATCGAACTCACCCTGCTTCCTTCGGACAAGCGCGCTTTGGCGGGCCTGACGGGAGCCGGAGTGATCACCACGGGACGTTCGACCGCGGGCTTAGAAACAACGACTGGCGCAACGGTCCGGGTCTTTGCCGGGACCTCACCGGGAATCTTGTATCGAACGCGCATCGCTTCTTCCCTCTGAGAGTTGAGCGCGTTCACTCCCCAGAAAAGAAGAGAAACAACAAGGACTGCCGATCCCCAATAAAAAACACGGCGGATGGCCACTTGTTCAGGAGCTAGAAAAAAATTGAGCAGGCTGCCCGTTTTCTCAAAAAACCCATTCCAAAGATCCGGAAACGAGATCCGTTGTTTTTCCGGGGAACGATTGTAGGGAAAACGAGTGTGGGAATCCGGACTGGACGGTGTCGCGGCAAAAGAAGCCGTCTTTTTTTCAAAATCGCGAGGCACGGCAAAGCGCGATCTGGGATCGGCCGGTTTATGTTCCGGAGAGATATGCCGCGGTGCAAAGTTCGGTTCGGACAGCACATCTTTTTGCACGCTAAAAAGATCGTCAGCTGCGTCTTTCTCCAGGGAAGATTCCTTCGAGGAAGGCAGTGTCGAAGCAGGAGCCCTGAAATGATCCCGTTCTCCGGTCACAACATGTGGGGTCCCTTCGGAAAACTCACCGTAAAGCTTTTTTTGGATCTCGGATTCCGAGAGTACCGAGGATGAAGATTCAGCGCTTTTCTTCCTGCCGAAAAATCCCATACTAAGCTCTCCCCTTCACAGCGTGAACATCTTCACGAAGACACAGCGACAATTTAATGAGCTCGATAGGCCCCAGGACAATATGGGCACGCTGGACAAAACCGTTCTTGCGGCAAAGGTCGATGGCCCCCGACATCTTGGAGGTGGTCTTAAAAAAAACCTCCTCGTAACCCACCTCGCGACAAAAATCCAGCGCGCGATCGATCAGCCGCATGCCGATCCTTAGCTTGCGATGCGTTGGCGCGACGAATAAACGGCGCAGCAATGCGACCCGGCTGTCTTCCTTCTTGATCGCGACGGTCCCGACCACCTTGTGTGTCTTGTCGTCGACCGCCACAAAAAAAGCCTCGCCGATCCCGCCGTAGGCCTTCTCAATGCATTCGACATCCTCGATCGGATAGGCGTGTTTGGCGTCATGGAACTCGCGATCCATAACGCTGTTGATGAGCTCCACGACTGCGGCATCATCATCTTTCAGGGACCTTCGGATCGTGATCATAAAAGATTCCGTTTGGCTCCGCTAAGCTTTTTTGGCATCGCCGGCCGGTTTGCCAGCAGGCTTTCCTGCAGCCGGTTTTGCGGCACCCGCGGGCGCTGCGGCGCCAGGAGCTGCAGCTCCCTCGGCGGTTTCTGCCTTGGCTTCTTTGACCTTCTTCATCTTGATCTTAAGGGATCTTACTTTGGGAAGATTGTAAACCGTTCCACGGTCACTCCATTTTCCCATTTCTTGGAGTTTCTTAACGCGTTCAAGACGTTTAAAAACATTTCGATGTTTGGCTCCGACGCTGTCAGAACGCAGACTGGGATGTTGAGACATAAGACACTGGACTCCTTTATTTGTGAATTGGATCATTCCGAACAGTTATTCTGCTGGAGGGGCGTATTATACCGATGCGGACTGAAAATGGCTAGCTGAAAAGTTGTGGGAGATCCTGTTTGGAAGCTGTCAAAAACTCGAACCTGGCGTGATCAGCGCACCATCGGCCGTACATAGGCGTCGCCTGAAGCAAGCCCTTGGCTCCGCAGCTGTTTGAGTATCTTGGAGGCGTCCTGGCGCGTCTGGAATGCCTCTATACAAACCTGCAGGTGTTTGCCGCTCGGGATCACAAAGGACTTGTATCCTTTTTGGGCGAGTTTTTGGATCTCACGATCCGCGGCGGCCTGAGTGATATAAGTCACATGTTGGATCGTGTACTTTCCGTCAGGCTTCACAACCGTGGCGACGGACTTGGGCAGCTCCGCGACCGCAACAGGAACTTCTTTGGGAACAGACTCATCGATCGCAGCCGATAAAGGAGTCTTCGCGACCGACGCGACGACCGCTTGAGAAGCCCCCGAAGAAAGCACCTCGGCAGGAACCGAACGAACTCCCTGGCCTTCCAAAAACTTTTTCCCTTTTTCAACTCCCCAAGAAAAGCTCAACACATAAATCACAAGCAGGACAAGCACCAACCCGATCGTCTGGTCGAGACGCAGCGTGATGAAAGTCTTTTCGAGACAAGAAATCTTTGGAACCGTCGATTCCTCTGAAAGAGTCCGGGACATGGGCAGATCGAATAATTCTGTTTGCATGGTTAAATCCTCCGTGAGTGTATTTACGGCAACTCACACAGAAGATTTAATGAAATCGGTTGACGGATGACACGGCTTATCGTGCTAAAAATTTAGCTGTCAGATGGAGAGGATCCGTCCGGCTTTGACGCCATCCACCATCCGGCTTCCATCACTCTCCTTATTTGGCAAGCTTAATTCGGTTCGGCGGCCACCAGATCATAAAAGCTTTACCCACAAGATCTTTTCTCGGGACAAAACCCCACTGACGGCTGTCGGCCGAATGGGCGGAATTGTCCCCTAAAGCAAAATATTGTCCTTCCGGAACACGGATCACCTGACCGGACTTGCCGAACTTCCAATCCTCCACATTGTAATAGGTGTTCCTGGAAAACGGAGGATCGGTCATCGGTTTTCCATTCACGATCAACACTCCTTTACGTATTTCGAGCACTTCTCCCGGAAGCCCCGCAAGCCGTTTGACGAAATCTTTTTTACGGTCCAGCGGATACTTGAACACGATGATATCCCCGCGCCCGGGCGGATGAAAACGGTAACTCAACTTGTCGACGAAGATCTTATCCTCTTCCATAAAAGTCGGTTTCATGGAGCCGGTCGGGATCTTGTAGGGTCCAAAAATGAACGTGCGGATAAAAATGGCGAGCACCGCCGCGATCAGAAGCGGCTCACCCCAATTCTTCCATTTTTCGAGGAGCCATCGCCGGGGCTTGGTCCGGGCGAATTGCCATTCGTGAACAAGTTTAGCTCTGTAAACGTAGCCTAGGACCACGGCCACCGGCAGCATCCAAAGATACTTTCGAATCACTTGCATAAGATCCCCTTCCATAATTTATTCCACCTTCAAAATACTGATAAAAGCCTCTTGAGGAAGATCGACCTTCCCGATCTTTTTCATGCGTTTCTTCCCTTCCTTTTGCTTTTCCCAGAGTTTGCGCTTACGTGTGATGTCGCCGCCGTAACATTTAGCTGTCACGTTCTTTTTGATGGCAGCGATCGAATCGCGGGCGATCACCTTCGCCCCGATCGCCGCCTGGATCACGACTTCGAACATCTGCCGGGGGATCACTTCCTTGAGCTTCTCCACGAGCGCTTTGCCGCGCGGATAAGCCTTTTCCTTCCAAGTGATGATCGCGAGTGCATCGACCGGTTCTCCGTTGATGAGAATATCCATCTTGACGAGATCCGAAGGTTTATGACCGATGAATTCGTAGTTGAGCGATCCATAACCGGCCGTGAGCGACTTGATCTTATCATAAAAATCCATGACGACCTCTGAGAATGGGATCTCGTAGGTCAATACCGCGCGCGTCGCGTCGAGATATTCCGTGCTTTTATAGATCCCGCGGCGGTCCTGACAAAGCTGCATGATCACCCCCAGCGCGGTGGAAGGGATCATCACATGGGCGCGGATATACGGTTCTTCGATAATCTCGATCTGCTGCACGGGCGGCAAATTGGTGGGATTCTCGATCTCAAGGATCTCCCCCTTGGTCGTAAGCACCTTATAGACGACATTCGGGGCCGTGATGATGAGCTGGAGATTAAATTCGCGCTCGAGCCGCTCCCTGATGATGTCCATGTGCAAAAGCCCAAGAAATCCGCAACGATATCCGTGGCCGAGCGATGCCGATGATTCCGGCTCATAGACAAAGGAGGAGTCATTCAGCCTGAGTTTCGCAAGCGCGTCCCTGAGCATCGCGAAATCATTGGCTTGAATCGGATAGAGGCCGCAGAAAACCATGGGCTTCACGTCTTGATAACCCGGCAAAGGCTCCGTGGCGGGATTGAGAGCGAGCGTCATCGTGTCACCGATCTTCACGTCCGAAATATCCTTGATGTTCGCGTTCACATAGCCGACCGACCCGGCCCCGAGTTCTTCGACAGCCTCCGGGTTCGGATTAAAGATCCCGATCTGATCGACCTCGTGCTGGTTGCGGGTCTGCATCATCAGAACCTGATCGTGCGTCCGGAGCTTTCCGTCAAAAACACGGAAATAAGCCACCACTCCCTGATAGCTGTCAAATTTGGAATCAAAAATGAGCGCCCGTAATGGTTTTTCAGGATCTCCCTGAGGCGGCGGGATCTTGTCGATAATGGCCGTTAGGATCTCCTCGGTGCCTTCCCCGGTCTTGGCGCTGGAAAAAATGATCTCTTTTTCATCCACACCTAAAAAATCAACGATCTCTTTTTTGACACGTTCCGGTTCCGCGGTCGGAAGGTCGATCTTCGTCACGATCGGGATGATCTTGAGATTGCGCTCCATAGCCAGATAAAGATTCGTTACGGTCTGCGCCTGGATCCCCTGTCCGGCATCCACAAGAAGCAAAACACCCTCGCAAGCCGCGAGACTTTTGGAGACCTCATAAGTGAAATCGATATGGCCCGGGGTATCGATCAGGTTAAGCCAATAACTTTTGTAATGGATACGTACCGCACGGGCTTTGATCGTGATGCCGCGCTCACGCTCTAGCTCCATATCATCCAGGATCTGGTCGCGGAATTCCCGTTTGCTGATGGCGCCCGTGTGCAAGAGCAAGCGGTCCGCAAGTGTGGATTTGCCGTGATCAATATGCGCGATGATAGAGAAGTTACGGATCTTGGAGGGGATCATTAGAATTTCTTGAAGATCTCACGGAATTCCCGGATCGCCTTTGCGCGGTCGGCTTTTCCGAAAACAGCGCTTCCCGCAACCAGAATATCTGCGCCGGCCTCAAGCGCCTGAGACGCATTCCCGACGCCAATGCCGCCGTCCACGGAAATAAGCCCTGGAAATTTCGGCCGCAGCATTTTGACCTTGGCCATCATCTCCGGCATGAACGACTGCCCGCCGAACCCCGGCTCCACGGACATGACAAGGATCAGGTCGAGGTCTTGAAGATAAGGGAAAAGCATTTCGACGGCGGTCTTGGGCCTGAGCGAGATCCCGACCTTGGCCCCTGAGGCCTTGATCATTTGAAGCACGCCGCGGACATCTTTTTCCGCCTCGACATGGACCGTGATCCAGTCCGCGCCTGCCTTGCGAAATTCAGCCATAAAGCGGGACGGCATGTCGATCATCAGGTGAACATCGAGCGGGAGCTTCGTGACCTTTCGGATCGCGCTCACAACGAGGGGCCCGATCGTGAGATTGGGCACAAAATGCCCGTCCATCACGTCGATATGGAGCGCATCACAGCCGGCTTTTTCAACATCCCGGATCTCCTCAGCCAGCCGATTGAAATCCGCGGAAAGCAAACTGGGTGCGATCATGATCTTCTTCACTTCGTTCTCCTTAGGTCCCTTTGATAACAAGATTTTCCGTAATCTCACGTTGCATCTTCTCAGGCACCGGCCCGATAAGCGAAAGGTTCAGATCCCCGGTCCGGAAGATCCCTCGCGCGACCCTCTGGATATCCTCCGGCGTCGTCGTCTCGATCTCCCGGCGGATCTTTGCTTTATCCGGCAATTCTCCGGAACAAAGAGCCTTTTCGCCCGCCCAAAGCAGGTGATCCAGCGTGTCTTCCACTCCCAGAGAAACCTGGCTCATGAAATAGTCCTTGGCCCGGCGAAGTTCGCCCGGCTTTACGAAACTTTCCCGCACCTTTGAAAGTTCCTTCATAATCACGGCCACAGCCCGCACGGTCTTTTTTGTTTCGACGCCGGCTGATACCGTGAAAGAACCGGTGTCCTGATAGCCCGACATACTGGATTTGATCTCATACGCGAGACCCCGTTTTTCACGCACCTCTTCAAAGAGACGGCTCGACATATTCGCTCCGAGCATCACATGCAAAAGACCCAGCTTGTAACGGTCCGGATGCATGCGCGAAAGGGCATGCAGCCCGATCACCAAATGCGTTTGCTCGGTCGCCTTCTCAAAGAAATGCGTGCGCGGCTCCGTCTGCGCGCTTTTCGCCAGGACAAAAGCGGAGGGCTTCTCCGGCCGGCGCGTTTTATAGATGTCGGCAACGCGGGCCAAGACTTCGTCGTGATCCACATCTCCGGAAACTGAAACCAGGATGTTGCTGTTATGATAATGACTCTTCTTGTATTTCAACATGTCAGCACGCGTCATCCCGGAGACTGTTTCCGGAGAACCGGCAAGCATCCGGCCCAGCGACTGGTCGGGCCACAAAAGCTCCCCCATCAGATCATGCACGTGATGGGAAGGTACATCGCGGTACATTTTGATCTCTTCAAGGATCACGGTCCTTTCCTTGGCAAGCTCATCCGCCGGCAGGGTCGAATGGAGCACCATGTCTGAAAGAACATCAAGCGCCCGGGGATAGTATTGCTTAAGAAGCTTCGCAAAATAGCAGGTCATTTCTTCGCCTGTAAATGCGTTCAGGATCCCGCCCACACCCTCGATCTCTTCTTTGATCTGACGTGTGTTCCGCGTCGGCGTACCTTTGAACATCATATGCTCCAGAAAATGCGAGATCCCCGAGATCTTTTTGGGTTCGTACCGGCCTCCGACCTTGACCCATACCGCCACGGCCGCAGATTCCCGGTTCGCCATCGGAACGGTCAAAACCCTCAACCCATTATCCAAAGCCGTCAGCTGATAAACCATAATGCTCCTTTATGAGTTCGCGATCGTACTGTCCAAGTAATTCTGCAATATTCTCTGAGCGGCCAACTGATCGATCACTTCCTTGCGCCTTTCACGGCTCACATCCGCACTGATCAGCATCCGTTCGACTTCCTTGCTCGACAACCTTTCGTCCCACATCACCATCGGAACCGAGATCCGGGACTGATACCACTCCACTTCCTGGACTCTTTTTTTCGCCGCGATCCCCATCTCACCCTTGAGCGTCTTGGGAAGCCCGACCACGACCTTCTCCACTTTATGTTCGAGGATCAATTTCTGGATCTGGGCCAGCACCTGTTCCCGCCCCCGGACCTCGATCGTTTTCACGGGGAACGCGATCGTAGTTCCGGCCGGCACGAACGCAACCCCGATCCTTTTTTCTCCGAGGTCAAGTCCCAGCAGCGTGCCGCTCATGCCCCGTGGACCGCGCGGGACATTTTTTCAATAAAACGCTCGGCCGAAGGAACCCCGCGCTTCAGATGCTCGATCACCGCACTCCCGACGATCACGCCGTCCGACATGCGAGAGATGTTTTTTGCCTGTTCCGGTGTCGAGATACCAAACCCGGCCAGGACCGGTTTCGGAGTCATCCGTTTCAGTTTTAAAAGATGCGCCTTCATATCTCCGGGTAAAGCCTTTCGTGCGCCGGTCACGCCCCGGAGCGAGACATAATAGATGAATCCTTGGGACTTCCCTACAAGCATTTTTGCCCGTTTATCTTGGGTGGTCGGAGCCACCAGCAGGATTCTTTGCAGTTTTTGTTTCCGGCACGCTTTCTGGAATTCCTCTTCCTCTTCCGGCGGCAGGTCGGGAATGATCAAACCGTCCATCCCCGCGCTTCTCGCATCCCGGACAAAATCCTTCCCGCCGTACGAAAAAACCGGATTGAAGTAACCGAAGAACAGAATCGGGATCCTGGAACCTTTTTGCCGGAGACGGCGTACCAAAGCCAATGCATCCTGGATCGTCACGTTTTTCTTAATGGCCTGCTCGGACGAGAACTGGATCGTCGGCCCGTCCGCAAGAGGGTCCGAAAAAGGAAAACCCAGTTCGATGATGTCCACTCCCGCTTTTTCAGAAGACAAGATGAGCCGTTCCGTCGCAGCGATGCTGGGATAGCCGAGCGTCAAAAAAACGCAAAAAAGCTTTCGCTTCTTTTTCCGGGCTTCCTGAATTTTAATCGTTAAGTAATTTTTCAAAATTTATTTCCTTTATCGCATTCGGCCGCGGTCTGTGGCCTCAAAGATGCTGCTGAACCGTATGGATGTCCTTATCCCCACGGCCGGAAAGACAAACGATCACAATATCCGAGCTCCGGGTCTTGGGCATCAGCTTGGGCAAATAGCCCAGCGCATGCGCGGGTTCAAGCGCCGGCATGATCCCCTCCAGTTTTGTCAAAAGGTCAAAACCCTTGAGCGCGTCGGCATCCGTCACAGCCCTGTAGGCCACGCGTCCTGAATCCTTCAAATACGAATGTTCCGGTCCCACGGAAGGATAATCCAATCCCGCGGAGATCGAGTGGGCAAGCAGTACCTGACCGTTTTTATCCTGAAGTAAATAGCTTTTCATGCCGTGAAGGATCCCAGGCCTTCCTTTTGTAATGGAGGCTGCGTGATGAGGCGTGGAAACACCTTCTCCGGCCGCTTCGATCCCAATGATGCGAACATCCCGGTCCTTAAGGAACGGATGAAAAAAACCCATGGAGTTACTGCCGCCGCCGACACAGGCCAAAAGGTAACTCGGAAGACGTCCCGCAGCCTTGACGATCTGCCGACGCGTTTCCTTTCCGATCACTTCCTGAAAATCACGGACCATCCCCGGATAAGGATGCGGCCCGACGACCGAGCCTAAGAGATAATGCGTGTCCTCAACGTTCGTGACCCAATCACGGATCGCCTCGTTCGTCGCGTCCTTGAGGGTCTGGGATCCCGAATGGACCGGCCGCACCTCCGCGCCCAGCAGTTTCATCTTATAAACGTTCAAGGCCTGGCGCTCCATATCCACCGCGCCCATATAAACCACGCACTTAAGTCCAAAGACGCAGGCCGCCGTCGCGGAAGCGACGCCGTGTTGCCCGGCGCCGGTCTCGGCCACGACGCGCGTCTTGCCGAGCCGTTTGGCCAAAAGCCCCTGGGCAAGCGTGTTATTGATCTTGTGAGCGCCGGTGTGAAGGAGGTCTTCGCGCTTGAGAAAGATCCTTCCTCGGCCGAAATGCGCGGCAAGATGCTTCGCCTCATAAAGAGGGGTCGGGCGTCCAGCGTAGGTCTCGAGATAATACCGGAGTTCTTTTCGGAAGTTTTTATCGTTTTTGATCGCCTGATAGGCCAAGGTCAATTCCTCGCAGGCCTTCACAAGCGTCTCGGGGACATAGCGCCCCCCATAAGGACCGAAATGGCCTTTTGAGTCCGGAAGTTTCCTCGTCTTCACACTTTCACCTCAGCAATGTCCGAATCTTTCACCCAACCGCTCTCCCCGTTCGTCAAAAGCACACGGCTCCAATCTTCACGCCGGTCCATCACGAACACCTTGATCCCCTCACCCATGCGGAACGCCACCTGATCGTGTTCCGAAGGACCGTAACGGGCTTCACATTCTTTTTGCATCACGATCGCATCACGGATCACATTGCTCTGGACCTGCTTCCCCGAGGCCACGAGTGCCGCAAGCAAAAGCACCATGCAAACGAATTGTTGCCATGGATTCCAGAATACCCCGCGCCCGCTCAAAAAATAAAGGATCCCACCGGCCAGAAAAACAAACAAGACCGCAAGCACCACAGCATAAACCTCCCGCTCGGTCGTATATTTCAGCACGGCTTCCGTCGCTTTCAAGTACCAGTTACGCGTATCCTCGACACGGTATTCCAAAAGCCCGCGCGTGTAACGCAAATTCTCCCGGATATCACCGTTCCGGGGATCGAGACGCAGGGCTTTCTCATAGTTCAGAATAGCACGACTTAGCTTTCCAAGCCGCACATACGTATTCGCAAGATCATAATAAAAAGCCGCAACGCGGGGTTTCTGTTCGAGCAAAGACTCATAAAGCTCCGCGGCCTTCGCGTAGTCCCCGGTCCGGTAACTCGTATTGGCCTCTTGAAAGACCTTTGCCGCCTCAACGCCCTCGCACACGGCGGGCGCGAACCATAACGCGATCAGGAGAAGCCATACTAATCTTTTCATTTCCGCATCCTTTCGATCCGGTTCACCGTATCCTGAAAGATCTTGAGCCCGATCTTCTTCGACGCCTGAGGGATCGATCCTTTGCCAAAACGGGATTCATCACAAAGGTGATAAAGCTCAAAGACATCTTTCAGATGCGCGTCTTCCGCTCCGAAATGCGCGGAGAGAGTCTCTTCCAGATCCTGCCGCGTCACGCCATGAGTTGAAAGATTCCATTTGTCCGCGATGTACTGGACCATCGCTTTTTCAAGCTCCACAAAAAAAGCCGCGGTATCCTCTTCTTTGGAGGAGTGCGCCAGTTTCTTAAGCCGGTTGATGTTGACGGACGCTGTCCTGCGGGCCGTTTTCCGCCGCCGCAGCGCCTGGTCCTTTGAAAAGAGCCGGTCCTGGCGATCCTTCACCCAAAGCACCAGAAGCAATACGAACAGAAGCAGATCCCCCCACATAAGGACCGTATAAACCCAATCCACGGCATGAGCCGAAAAAGCCTCGGGCATTTTTTCGTCAATGTAACGGATGTCCTTCCCTTCCGACTTAACCCGCTTTTGAAAGATGGTGTTCCCCGCAAGTTCCTGTGGCATCTGGAAATTCTGATCCGAATGCTCCACTTTGATTGGAAAATTCGGGGTCTTCAAAGTCACATATTTTTCCTGGCGAGGATCAAAAAAACTGAACTCAAGCGGCGGAATAAAAGAACTCCCCTCCTCCTTGGGAATAAAAACAACCTCGAAGCTTTTGGTGCCGCCGATCACGTTCTCGGTCTGGAAGAGCTTTGAATTAGTATCCGCGTCATAGGTTTTAAAACCCGTGAGCTCCGGGATCTTCGGACGCGTGATCGTTTCGATATTCCCTTCGCCTTCGATGACCATCTTAAGCGTCACAGGCTCATTCTGCTTCACTTTGTCCTTATCGATCGTGGCCGAGAGACGGAAGGTCCCTACCGCGCCTTGAAAACCTGCCGGTTTTCCACTTTCAGGCAAAGGCTTCACGACAAGCTGGATCGGCGGAGGTGAAAGCAGGCGATCCTGCCTCCGTGCAAAAAAAGCGCCTCCCGTAAAAAAACTATCACTG
>PLLJ01000022.1 GCA_003140935.1 Candidatus Omnitrophota bacterium | reverse complement strand
TGACGGACCATCGCCTGCTTCTTCAACCGCTCGCGCAGGGTTTTCATCGTAAGGCCCTCGTGTTCAAGCAGCGCGTCCAACTCGTCGGGCTTGTCCATTTTAGCTTTGAAAGTCTGGAACTCCTTTTCCACCTCTTCGTCCTTGACCTCGATCCCCATCGCGACCGCCTGCTGGTAAACCAGCTTGTCCTCGATCATCTGGCTCAGGATCTTTTGGCGGACCTCGTTCATCATTTTCACCAGCTCAGCGCCGCTGTACTCCTTGCTATACTGCGCATAGACGGGCCGGAGAAAAGTATCCAGCTCCGCCTGGGTAATGACCTCATCATTGACCACCGCCACCACGCGATCCAAGAGTTCCTGCTCTGAGGCATGGACCACGGGCGTGAATAACGGGAGTCCTAAAAGAAGAAGGAAAATGAGTTTTTTCATAAGAGGGGCATTATACAACATTTCAGACGGCAGACTACCGAGAATGCATCCCCCTTCAGGAGGTCTTTTTTGTTGCTTCAGCGTTTCGTCGGAAAATGTGTTTCGCCAGCGACCGCATGCCCCACCGAGGCATGGCTTCACTCGCAAGCGTCGGCCTCGTTTCAAAACCGTGGCACTCGGCCTCCTTAGCGTGGCTCAACACATTTTCCGACTACACTCGAACAAAAGGCGAAGGGTTGAGCTGAGGCACGCTAGAGTGACGAGCGGGCAGGGATTCCACGAAGTGGAAGAGCGAGGAGCGAAGGGCGAACGAGGGAATTCACGCCGGGAATTCCCGAGTGATGACGAAGCGCGATTCCGGAGCCTTTTGGACGAGCGTACAAGCTGGAGTGCCCAGGCTTCAAGCCGCTTCTTTCAGACTGCGGTCTCTGGTCTGCGGTCGGGGTTCTTTTTTTGTTCTTCCACCGCTTTTTTGAGCATACGGCAATAGAGATCAAAACCCACGGCCTGAATGAACCCGCTCTGCTCGTGCCCCAAAAGGTTCCCGGCGCCGCGGATCTCAAGATCTTCCATGGCGATCTTAAAACCCGACCCCAGCTGGGTGAATTTTTCGATGGCGAGAAGCCTCTTTTGGGCATCCTGGGTCATCACCCAGTTCTTCGGGATCAGAAAATAAGCGTAGGCTTGCCGCTTTTCCTTGAAACGCCCCACGCGTCCTCGCAGCTGATAAAGGTCCGCGAGCCCGAAGCAATCGGCCCGGTCCACGAGAAGTGTATTCACGTTCGGGATATCGATCCCGGATTCCACGATGCAGGTCGAGATAAGGCAATCGATCTTGGCCCTAAGGAATTCTTTCATCACGGTCTCAAGCTCCTCAACCGGCATCTGCCCGTGCATGACCCCGAACCGCACGCCGGGCAGGATTTCCCGCATCCGCTCATGAACCCGTTCGATCGACTGCACGCGATTGTGCACAAAATAGACCTGTCCCTTGCGCGCCAGTTCCCGCTCGATCGCTTGTTTGATGATATTCTCATGATATTCCATGACAAAGGTCTCGACCGGCATCCGGCTCTTGGGCGGTGTATCGATAACCGACATATCGCGTACGCCGAGGAGCGCCATATGGAGCGTTCTCGGGATGGGCGTAGCCGTGAGCGTCAGGACATCCACCTGCGTGCGCATCTGTTTCAGCTTTTCCTTGTGCCGCACGCCGAAGCGTTGCTCCTCGTCAATGATGACAAGCCCGAGATCTTTGAACCGGATGTCCTTGGAAAGCAGGCGGTGCGTCCCGATCACAACGTCCGTCGCGCCTTCCTGGAGAGACTTGACGATCGATTTTTGCTCTTTCAGGGACTGGAACCGGGAGAGGAGTTCGACCGTGACTGGAAAATTCTTGGCACGTTCTTTCAACAAAACATAATGCTGTTCGGCAAGGATCGTGGTCGGCACGAGGAATGCCACTTGCTTGCCTCCCATCACGGCCTTGAATGCCGTGCGCATCGCGACCTCGGTCTTCCCGTAGCCCACGTCCCCGCAAAGCAGGCGGTCCATCGGCCCCGTGGATTCCATGTCCCGTTTCACCTCTTCGATCGCGCGCTTCTGTCCGGGCGTTTCCTCAAAAGGGAATTCTTTTTCGAACTCTTTCTGCCACGGCGTGTCTTTGGGGAAAGCCAGCCCCTGCGAAAGACTGCGCTTGGCCTGGATCTCAAGGAGGTCTTTGGCGACCTTGTGGAGCGCCGTCCGCGTCCGGTGCTTGATCCGTTCCCATTCCTGGGTATTGAGCTTGGTCAGTTTCGGCCCGGTGCCCGAGCCGCCGATGTAACGCTCCACGGGCTCTTCGACGGAAAGGTAAAGGATCTCGCGCTCGGCGTATTCGATCGCCATGCAGCGTGTTTTGACGCCCTGCATCTGGATGACCTTGGTGCCGAGGAAACGGCCGATGCCGTACTTGAGGTGCACCACGAGGTCCCCGCGCTCGAGGTCTTGGGTGCCGGCCACGGGCTCGAAGGTCTCAAGCCGTTCCTCCATGCGCCGGAGTTTTTTCCGGAACATCTCGGAGACCTGGATGAGGAACACCTCTTCAAAGGTCGCCGTGCTTTCGCCCGTGGCGAGCGAGAAATCGCGGATCTGGACGGGGATGTCCCCCTGGAACTGAACGCGGACCGGAAGCCGGTAGGTCACGGGATAGATGTCCACCACCCCGCCGCGCATGGCGAATTCCCCCGGCAAAGCGACATAGTCCCGCTTCTGGTATTGCAGCCCGACAAGAAGCTCCTCGAGCTGCCCGATCCCAATCTCCGCGTTGATCCTAAGCCGTCTGATCTCCATAGGGAGAATATTTTAACACAAATTGAGCCTATTCATTTTTCAAGAAGAATGGTTTTTTCGGCTGGAACTACTTAAAAATGGAGGCGATGCGCTGGACGGCGGTTTCGATGTCTTTCTCGGAGGTGGCGTAGCTCATGCGGATATGATGAGGACTGCCGAAAGGCTCGCAGGGAATGACCGCGACATGGACTTCCTCGAGAAGCTTTTTCGCGACCTCAAGGCCGCTCAGGCCCGTCCCCCGGATATCCGTAAAAAGATAAAAGGCACCGTTCGGTTTGAAGGGCTTAAAGGATTTCACGGCCTTCAGTTTTTCGATGAAAAGGTCGCGCCGTTTCTGGAAGACCGCGCACATCTTCTGGGCTTCCGCGTCCCCCTGGTCCAGGGCGACCACCCCGCCGGGCTGCGTAAAAGAAACGGGATTCGACGTCGAATGGCTCTGAATGCTCCCCACGGCCTTGGCCAGGGTTTTGTCCGGGAACGCGGCATATCCCAAACGCCAGCCGGTCATCGCNNGTCATCGCGTAGGCCTTACTGTGCCCGTTCACGATCACCGTGCGTTTGGCGATCCCGGGGTCCAGAGAAGCGATCGAGACGTGCTTGCGGCCGTCAAAGGTGAGCTTTTCATAGATCTCATCACTTAAGACGGTCACGTCCGGGAACTTCTT
>PLLJ01000026.1 GCA_003140935.1 Candidatus Omnitrophota bacterium | reverse complement strand
CAATTTTCGAAGGTCCTGACGGCGGAGATGAAGAGTTTCCTGGAGCATAACATCCAGACCGGCGGGGTGATGTGGCTGATGCTGCCGGACCTGGGGCGCGGGAAGCGGTTGTGGCTCGCCAGTGACGGTCGGATCATTTTCGGGAAGATCAACCTGGGCGGGAAACCGTTAAGCCAGCTGCCGGCGGATTTCAAGGTCGGCATTGCGGGACCCGCGGCGCCTATCATGACCGCGGCCCAGCGTGCGATTTTGCAGCGGCTCGTGGAAGGGGATCCCTTTGATGAAAACGATGGGCTGGGATGGTCGATGGTTGCCCTCATGACCTCTAGGGAATTTCTCCCGGTCTGGGCCGCTATCCGCGCGAATGTGGATCGCCGCAAACTTACACAACGCGGTATTTACACGGTCGATGGGCAGGGTGCCGTAAATGATTTTCGTGAGAAGCAACCCGATGCAACTATTGCAGAAATGGCGTACCATGCATCGCTGAACGGCAACGATGCCGAAGTCATCGAGAACATTTTCTTCATCATCGAGGATGCGGAAACAAGCCTGCATTTGGTCGAAGACCTCAACCGGATCCCGGTCTCCGATGACCATCCGAATCCCAAGTTTCGCCATGCCCGTTTCTTGGCCCGTGTTCCGGTCAGTGTTTTTGAATCCTTATTCGGGGGAGTGTTTGCGCAGCAGAGGGGCGAGATCGAGAAGCTGGTGGATCCTGCCGGACTCGAAATCTTCAAAAAATACGTGACGAATGTTTCGAAGATCTACGGGATCGAGTACGGGCCCGGCAATAAGGTCAGCGATATCGCGGACCTGGAGCAGTATTTTCTCATGTGGGAGCAGTATTTGAGGGATTACGGCGGCCAGAAGTATGAATACAAGGTTTCCGACAAAGTGACCGTGAGGTTCAAGGGTGGGGACCGGGCGAAGCTGAAGTCCTTTTTAGCGAACGCGAAATTCGAAGGGGAAGGGACGATCGAGATCGGGGATTATGTTGTGGTCGCCAACAGCACGATCCGGTTGCAGGGCGGCGAACTTGTGATCCCGGACCACACGAAGATCATCGATTCGACGATCCTGGGCCCGGTGAAATTCAATGGTGAGGCGGGCGTGGTGGTCGGGGTCCATTTCGAACCGGGAGTGCCGGAGAAAGCGGTCCGCAATGTCGGGGAAGACAAGCCTGCCGGGGTCCTGGAGGTTTACGGGGATGAGACGGTGGTCCTGCTGGATTACGGGAAAGGGGAACGTTATCTCGTCCGGATGATCAACAGCCTTCTTTATAAAGGAAAATTCAGCACTTTTGGTAGTGAAGAACAGGCTAAGGAAACGACCATTACCCGGTTGACCAGTGGGTTTTCGCATCGGGACCGGATCCCCGGTATTTTTAATTTTCCGATTCTGGATGATTTTGATGCGGCGTTAAGACTGCCTCTTTCGCGGTTGATCAAAGATCAGGCTCAATGGGAATCATTGTTGTCGTTAGTCTTCGCGGAAAATTTGAGCGATGATTTTCAGTACAGCGCAAGGGATCAGGTTTGGGCCATTCAGGGGTCCACGGATCCCGACGCGGTCAAGATCGAAAAGATCGCTCATATTTTGGAAACCATTCTTTCCGCGCGTCTTACGATAGCTTCTCACAGGAGCATGGAAGAACATGCCGCTCGTATCCTCAATATTCATGGTGATCGGCCGTTGCGGGAGGCGGTTAACGAGGCGTTTGAAGCGCGGTTCATGGCCCAGGCAAGAGACGTTGCGGCAAAGTTATCCTATGCAGAAGTGAAGGAGCTTACTTACGGGGAAGCCCTCTATAGGGCTTCTATGGTGCAACACCCGCTCATTCTGGGCATTCCGGGCATTTCCGGATGGAGCGATAACTATGTGAATAAGGAAGGCACAGTCGAGGGCAAAATAGTCGACAGGCAGCTCATCGACTTGCTCAATTACGGCGGCGGCCGGGACTACCGGCAAGCGAAAGAAGCTTTGGATGCCGCGATCATGAGCAGCAACTTGCTTGCCGCCCGGCAATTGCGGAGTGAAGCGCGATCCGTACGTTCGGAAGTTCGGGCGGATCAGTACCCGCAGGTTTTTGATAACTATGATCCGAAACAAGTGAGATTGGGGCTTGTGGTGAATGACGCACTGAACGGACGATTTTATGACGGTCAATTGGATGGAAATTCGGAGCAAAAGGGCGGTTTTCAAAAGGCGAACCCGGTGGATGTGCCGTGGCCTGAACTTGAAGTCAAGATGCCGTCTGATCCCGCGACGGAACACCAAGTCTTTTACGCCTATCACAATCTTTATCATCAAGATTGGTTCGTGGCTTATGACGGGAACGCGCGTAAATTCTATCATTCCTACGGGGAACCGTTCGAAGAGCGCACGTACAGCATGTTTGTCGTTTGGAAAGATAAAACAGTGACTTCGGAAGATATCCGGTTCTTTCGCGATGAAACCGTGCAGGGCGGGATAAAGGTTTACCGCGCGGCCGATTCTGAAAGAACGGACCTTGGGGACAAGATCAATTTTGCGGTTTTCGGACAAAGGGTTATCGAACACGGAGCAAGCGTTCCTTTGGATCAGTTGGCGTACCGCTTCAGCACGGATATCTCAGCGTTTGTGAACGGGCCTCAATTTTTTATGAAAAAACCGGACGGCGGACCGGAATACGGTCCGGCCATCGGTCGTGACCATTTGCAGGAAGGTTTGGCGCGCCCGGTCAAGCCTGAAGACAGGCCGGTGATCACGGAAGCCATGCGCCGGGATGGTTACGTGGAGATCGATCTGACGCCCTATCTCAACGGCCAGAAAGACCTTGGGAAGTATGTCAAGAAGGGCGCGACGCCCACAGAGATCCGGGATGCGATCGAAAAAGGCGCGCTTCAGAACTGGCTTTGGGATTATAAGAAAGTCGATGCGAAGCCCGCACAGGATATGAAAGCAGGGGAATACTATATCGAGGGGAATACCCTGCACATCAAATTGACGCTCGCTCGGTACCCTCATAATCTTATCGGGATCACCAAGAGCGGGAAGGTCGCTCCGATCGTTCTGACCGGGAAGAAATATTATGAGGACGGAAAAGGGTATACGATCCCCGAGGTCCAGGAGATCGTGATGCGGAAGCAGCAGGAAAAGGGCGATCCGATCGTTTCGGTGTTTTTGTTGGCGAACAGCAAGGACGCTTTCAAACGGGTGGATGGGGAGTTCTCGGCCGCGGAAAGCAGTCCACTTGATGTTATCTATCAAAAAGGGACGGCCGGGATCGTGGTGATCGTCCCGAAGGTCGAGAAGGCCCGTTCGGAGGTCAGGAATGCCGGCGCCGCGGTCGTGGCCGTTCTGCTGGCCAACCCGATGCAGTTGATGGGACAGGACCTTACGGGGAACTGGTTGAAACTCGTCGGAGATAAACAGATCGTTTCCCAGACGCAGGATCCGGCGACCGGACAGGAAGTGAAATACGGGATCCGGTTTTCAGCGGACGGTAAGAGCCTTGAGCACTTTGCCACGGACCTCGCGACGGGCCGGGAACATGAAGGGGTTTTCCTCGAAAAGGCTGTTGGGCCTTTCATCGTGAATTTTGTGTGGAACCGCGGGTTGCGCCCGAGTATGTTCGCCTATCAACCTCTCGAAGTCCGGCGGCTGAAATTTGAAGTGCCGCATGATCCCGACACATGCTCGTTCGATGCCGGCGAGATGGCGCTCAAGAACCGTCCGGAAGTCGCGCATGTCACGACCCACGGCCGGATCTGGCAGGTCTTCCATAATGTCAGCCCGGTCGATGCACGCGGATCCTTCCTCCTTCTTCCTGATCTGAGTAAGCCGGAGAATTTGAGGGCTCACCGGCTGACGCCGGAGGACATCAGCGATCTGACGGAGATGTCGTTCAATTCCAGGAATCTTGCGATCCACTTTGACGGGCCCATGTCCGGAGCTTCCCAGAACCACATTCATGCCAAGATCTATCCCGTTAAAAAAGAAATGGGCGCTGGCTTTGTGGCGGTCCGTGATGCGAACGGGCGTGTACTTGCCCAAAACTTTTCCGGGAAGTTCCCCGGGTTAACGATCGAAGAGGACCCGAACGGTCATGATGCTTTCGTCACGCGGTGGAGCGCGCCGGCTCCTGAAGTCCTGGCACAAGCTCTTACCAACGTCCTGCCTGCACTGGACAAAGCTAAGCTTCCATTCAGCGTGATCTGGAGCGAGAAGGATGTTCTTCTGGTCGTCCGGGAACCCGGGATGGATGTTCTCCCCGAACTGCCGGGCGAGACATGGGGACCGCAGCTTATGACCCATATCTTTTCCATGGAGTCCATGAAGAATTATGACGGACTCACAGAAGCCGGCATCCGGAGCGCGATGAAACGGACGATCCGCTCCCGGACGGAAACGGTCGTCTTTTTTGCGAAAGCGCTGGCCGCCAGCCGTTCTGAAATGAGAGAAAATGCTCATGTGCTTGCCAATGTCAGGCGCGGCAACGAAATTCTCAAAGACATCGTCCAACATCCGGAAAAAGACTTTGATGCGAACGTTATTGTGACGACTCCGGCATCCCGTGACGCGCTCGAACAAGTTCTGAAGAAAAACGAAGGGGTATTGTTCCACCCGGACAGGAAGCCGGTCGTGGAACTCGGCCAAAAAGGTGCGGGAAGCCTCGCACGTCTCATCGATATTTGGCCCGCATTGGAGCAAAAGTTCGGTAAGGGTTTTACACTGGAGACCGTTCGCGGGAAAACAGTCAGTGCGTCCCTGATGAGCGGACTTGCTAAACGTTTATCACTTCTCATCATGACGCGGTACAACCAGAACAAGGGGCTTCACCCGACCGCGTCCGGAGAACGGACAGGTGTCGAGCAGACTTTGTGGCAGCGGCGGTTGTGGCTAGGCGGCAATGCGGGTGCCAGGGACGGAATGTTCGTGTTTTCCATCGATGCGGCCATCGCTCCCGAATACGCGGCCAAGGTCAGACCGGTCGAAGACCCCGTCTTCGATGTGGACGGCAAACTTCTTCATCCGGGGCAGGGCGGGTTCCAGGTTTTTGGCCAGGAAATGTCCCTGGACAATCCTGATATCTACGGGGTGACGAGCGAAGAGGACCCCAACGGCCTCGGAGTGTTTCTTGTTAACGGGTCGGTGTCGGAGCGGGGCGGGCATGATGTTCGGTTAGCGGTCGAAAAGCCTGACGTGGAGCTCTTGACACAACTCAAGAGGGACGGAAAGCTCCAAGGAGGTACGATCCTGGCCAGCCACGGAAATTATTATATTTCCTGGCCGGCCTATTTCTGGATAACGGGCAAGATCAATGAGCTGAAACAGCGCTTCCCGGAACTTCCTCCGCTCAATTGGGTCGAGGCCCTTTTCGAGGCGGCGACGTTCGGGGTGGATTATCCGGAACAGTTCCAGAAACGTTACTCCCATGGCGCCCAACAGAACATTGGCGACGATCCTGTCTTGTTGGAAGCGATTCGGGACATCGCAAAAGAGGCCCGGGCGACTTTTGGAATGAGTTTTGTCAATTTGGGCAGCCACTCCTACTATTTGCACGCCAACGATGCCGAACAAACCTGGCAGATCGCGACAAAAGAACTTTATCATAGTGAAGCGGCGCGGCGCATTTTGGGGGTCGGGATCCTCGGGGTGGACAAATGGTATCAGGACCAAGTGTCCCCGGAGATCTGGAAGAATGAAAATTATCAGGGAAGGATCATCGGACCTAATGTAAGGATCGCGGACCATGTGAAGCTTGGGCCTCGGGCGATCGTGGTCGGCAACACCGTGCTCGAGGAAGGCAGTGATGTCTCCGGCTACGTACGTGATTCGATCGGCGAACTGGATGTTCCCGATAATGCGGCGGCGTTCAGTGTTCTGATACCCGGTGAGAAGCTGACCGTTAATGCGGGACATTTTGCGCTTCAGTACCTGATCAAAGAGAACGGCCATGTGAAGGCCGTGATCGGTCATGTTGCCACAGGAACAAGATTATGGCAGCGCATGAGCGGGGGCAAGACCTGGGCGGATTCGCACAAAGTGGCGGGGGATTTGACGCTAAGAGAGCTTTTGAAAGTGGTTCTACCGGAACTTACGAACCAGATCTATGCGGAAGCCTTGTCGCCGGAAATTCTTCGAAGCTCCGCGTCGGTGACCCATATCGTACAGGGTGTCAAGAATGCCCTCGCGGCGGCGGGTGTTGATATATCGCAGGTGGAAGTGCGAAGCGAAGTCCGGACTCAAGAATTGCCCACGGTGAGCCTCGATCAGTTCTTGGTCTCTGATTTTAAAGGACCTGTGATCATCGGCGGGACCGGAATGATCGGGTCGCATCTTCTCGAGAAACTGGCGCGGGAAGGGAAACAGGTTGCAGTGCCGGTGCGGGCCGGGATCTCCGGGGACCATGTCGGAAATCTTTTGACGGTCTACGGGGCGCTCGCAAAAGACGGACTTGAGAAACAGGTGACGTTCGTGGCCCTCGGCGATTCCCTGGATCCTTTGAAGATGGATCCGAGCGGCGTTTCCTATGATGTTCTGAAGCAAATGCTGAGTAAGGCCACCGTGGTTTATCATCTTGCCGGCCAAACGATCGCCCGGCCGCGTAAGGCACAGGGCGAGAGCTATCAGGCCTTTGCGGTCCAGACCTATGTAACCAATGTTTTTTATACAAAATTGATCGCCCAGGCCGCTCGGGAGTTAGGGAAACCGATGGTTTACAGTTCGAGCCAGGAGGTTCTTTCCCTGAACCGTCTTTTCCCTGAGCCGATGGCCGAACCCGTTACGGAAAAAGATGTGATCCCTTTCCATCCTGTGACTAAGGCCTTCATCTCGGAACTTCAAAAGGCGTTCGATGGCTATGTCGCACAATATGTGAGCAGGACGGCGAAAGTTTCTCCCTTGGAATTTACACGGGACCTGCTCAATCAACCGCTGGTGGAAAGGCTGGATGAGCCCGGCAAGTTCGCGAGCTTGATCGAGGCCGTGAATTCATTGGACGAAAGATATTACCCGGCCAAGGAACAGGAATCCAAAGTGCCGGCAGAGCAACAGCCGCGTGTGACCAAGGCTTTACAAGAGATCGGGGCGAAATATCCTCTGGACCTTCTTTTCGGCAATTATGGGATCTCGAAGGTGCTGGCGGAACGGGATGTCCTGGGTCTTGGGACGGCGATCGTTTTCCGTTTCGTAAATGTCTACGGCAAAGGTATGCACCCGAATGTGCTCAGCTTTTATCTGGATCGTTTGCAGAGCAATCAGGAGAAGATCGCAAGAGGTGAGACTCCTGTGGCGATCCATTTCACGGACCATATGCGGGATTTCATGGCCGCCGCGGAAGTGGCCGGGGTTCTGAGCGGCGCCTTAGGGGTTTTGGAGGGTCAAGAAAAGAGACGGCCGGAAGTCCTTCATGTCGGGACAGGGCATATCTATGGGATGCTCGAAGTGTTGCAGAACATTGCTGCGTTCATGGGGATCCGTCCGGAGGCGTATCAAGGGATCGTTGAACAGCATGGTGACCAACCGCTGAAGGTCATGGCGCGGGCTGATTATGAGGCGTTGAACAAGGCACTTCCCGGAATGCAACCGAAGAGGACGATTTCCGAAGGTCTTCGCGCGGAAGCAAAGAAGCTTGAAGCTCAAAAACGGGCGGAAGTCCGGGAACAAGTTGCGCAAGCGCCAGAGGCTGTTGTTTCGCCGCTTGCGGTTCCTGCGAAGCCATCCGTGGCAGTTGTTGTGCCGTCGGAAGATGTGACAAAGTCGGAGGAAAAGATTGCGGTGCTGGAGGCTAAGATCAAGAAAGCCCCCTTGCGCATCGTTGCGCTGATAGGAACTGCGGTGGTTTTATCGATCGTTTGGTCGGTGTGGGGGAGCGTGTTCCTTGTTGCGGCGGTGGTGCCGTTGCTTATTGTGGCAAGCGTTGGGGGGATTGCGTGGGTGGCGATCCTTTGGAACGAAAATAGGAAATTATCGGATGCAATGGCGGAACAATTGAAGAAGCGTAAAGCAATTCTAGAGGTGCCTGCGCTAGTCCAGCCCGAGACCTTGGCCACGCAAGTTGCTCCGAAAGCACCGGCCCTGGAGGCTCAAGCGAATCCGCCGACGCGGTCGGAAGTGCCGGCGCCGATTTCCGCGGAGGCCCCTATGGCGTTTAGAACTATCAAAACCCTTGATTCGCATGTTGTTATCGGAGTGGCGCGCGCGAAAAACGAACCCGGTGTTCTTGATGTTTCAAAAAGGAGTGAGGCCCGGTACGTTGTGAAGGGGGACGGTCTCGAGGTGATGTCTTTCGTTATAGCGTTTGTGCCAGTTCCGCAAATCGCATCGGCGGATCCGTTGGCCCCGAGTGTCATGTTTCAGGAGGCGAGCAACTTCTCCAGGTTACCAGGCGTGGAAATTTCTGATTCTCGCTTTAACGAGATCAAAGAATTAATTTCTGATCAGTGGGCCCAATCGATGGCAGATAAGCCGCTAGCTTTGAATCCTATTGAGCGGGAGAAAGCGGAAGCTCTTATGCAAGCCGAGCCACCCGCGACCGAAGCGGCATTGAAAACGCCCAAGCTTCAGCCTGCGGTGCAAGGGACCCAAGCTGCTCCCAAAGCCTCGATAGCGGAAGTCAATATGGCCGCTGAGATGGAACAGGCCTTGAGGGGGGCGGCGGAGGCGGTCCAAGAAGTGGGGTTAACAAAAACGATGGAGACTCAGGTCCTGAATCCTCGCGCGAAAGCATTGGATGGTTTTATCGATCAGAAATTGGATGGTTTTGTCACAACTTCATTGGTTGGCGAGAATCGCGCTCTTATTTATGACTGGAACGATCATTTGCCGATGGATCAAAAAATCTCTTTCATTAAACAAAGCATCGAGTCCGGCAAGAGGATCGTTGCAATAGCTTCCGCGTCGTCTTCAGCGCAGGCCGCGATCGTTGAAGCTCTGAGCGGTACGGCTGTGAAGTTCTACAGAGATGTTTCATTGGCCAGGAGCGGGATCGCTCGGGACTTTAATTTCAGCTTAGCGGAGATTATTAAGGACACCGTTCAATTCAGGTCGCTTGATAAGGTCTTGGCCTTGAAGGATCCGGACATGAATCGCGTCGTTGCGGAAAAACTTGGCCAGAGCACAGCTTCAGTGGTTGTGATCAGTAACCGTTTGGTCGCGGCAGGGCGGACGGTTGATTTCGCGGAATTCCTTGCTCGATTGCAGGCTCAGCTCGCCGGTCAACGCGAGACGCAAAAATCAGCATAATTCCGTAAAAAGAATGTCATTTTAAAAAAGGGACAGGCAATTACGCAATGCCTGTCCCTTTATTTTTTTGCCGTACAGCGTACTCCTCTCGTCCTACGAGTTATGATACAATTCCCCCCATGAATAAGCCCATTCGTTTTGCCGTCGCTCAGATGAACCCCACGGTGGGGGACTATGCCAAAAACACCCGGAAGATCATTGCCTGGATCCGGCAGGCCGCTGCCAAAAGGGCCGATCTGATCGTTTTCCCGGAAGCGGCGCTCTGCGGTTATCCGGTCTGGGACCTCGCGAATAAAAAACAGTTCGTGACCGAAGGGCTCAAGCATTTGGACCTGATCGCGAAGGCGACGCAAGGGAAGCGCATCGCCGCGGCGGTGGGATTTATCGCACCCTGCAAGGTCCACGGGGACCGGGAGACCGGCAACACGCATAACGCGATGGCCTGGATCGAAAAGGGGAAGGTCCGGGCGGTCTATCACAAGCAGTTGCTTCCGACTTATGATGTTTTTCTCGAAGACATTTTTTTCCGTCCGGGCCGGGAAACGTGCGTCCTGCCGTGGCGGGGATTCAAAGCAGGGCTTACGATCTGCGAGGATATCTGGGATGAACGCTATCCGGTCAAGCCTCTCCGGTCTCTGAAGGATCAAGGGGCCGATGTTGTCATTAATATTTCCGCTTCGCCTTATTATCGCGGCGTTGCCGCATCCCGCGACGCACTGCTTCGAGGACACGCTAAACGCTACGGTTTCCCCATGCTTTATGTCAATCAGGTGGGCGGGCAGGACGATCTGATTTTTGACGGCCGCAGTATTTTTAGCGATGCGAAGGGCCGTATTCTTTTCCGCGCACCGGCGTTCGAGGAGGGGCTATTCTTTTTTGACTGGAAGCCCGCCCCTCAGCCTCATGAAGTGCCGCTTCCCGAATGGACGGGGGAGCCTAAGGAAATTTATAATGCGCTCGTGATGGGGCTCCGGGACTATTTTCAGAAGAACGGGTTCAAGAAAGCCGTGATCGGTTTGAGCGGAGGCATCGATTCAGCGATCGTGGCAACCCTGGCGGTGGACGCTTTGGGCGCCGGCGCGGTCAAAGGCGTGACCATGCCGGGGCCGTTTTCGTCGAAAGGGAGCTGGAAGGATTCCGAGCAACTGGCGAAAAATCTCGGCATCGAGTTCGAGGTGAGACCGATCAAAGAGATGTATGAGAAATTTTTAAAAGGAGCCGGGACTCGAAAAAGTACCGGCAAAGCTGTCCCAAGCGTGGCGATGGAAAATCTTCAGGCGCGTCTTCGAGGCCTGGAATTGATGTTCCTGTCCAATAACGAAGGGCGGCTTGTCCTGACGACCGGGAATAAGTCGGAGCTTGCGGTGGGTTACTGCACGCTTTACGGCGACATGGCGGGCGGACTGGCGGTGATCGGGGATGTTTACAAGACCGATGTTTACCGTCTGGCCTGGTACCGGAACACGATCCGTAACGTGATTCCCAAAGCGATCCTGACCAAGGCGCCGTCCGCGGAACTGCGGCCGGACCAAAAAGACGAAGATTCCTTGCCACCGTACGATATTCTGGACACGGTGCTCTATCTTTACATCGAAAAGAATCTGAGTTCTGATGCGATCCTCCGCAAACTCAAGAAAAGGGTTTCCCCCGCGGTCGTGGCGGAGGTGATCCATAAGGTCGATCACAACGAGTACAAGCGCCGGCAAACGCCGCCCGTCCTGCGCGTGTCCGAAAAGGCCTGGTTCGGCCGCCGCATGCCGATCACGAACCGATTCAAAGGATGAATTCTCCAAAAGCCCCATGGGCGATCTCCGTTAAAACGAACCGGGGCATTTTCTGCCTTGAGGGAAGCGGGCGGGGACTCTGCCGGGTCGTTTTTCCCGGGAAAAGAAGGAAAGTGAAGATTATGGGAGGAGACACAGAAACGGCTCGCGAGTTCGCGACCTATTTCAAAGATCCGCGGCATCGATTCAAAATAAAACCGGACCTGTCAAGTTGCACCTTATTTGAAAAGAAGGTTTATCGTGCGCTGCGTCGTGTTCCCGCGGGGAAAGTCCTTAGCTACGGAGAGCTTGCAAAACGGGCCGGCTATCCCGGCGCGGCCCGAGCGGTCGGCAGTGCTATGAAAAAGAACCGTCTTCCGATCGTGATCCCGTGCCATCGCGTCATTCCATCTGCGGGCGGGTTCGGTGAATATTCGGCAGGGAAGAAATGGAAGCGATGGCTGCTTGAGTACGAAAAACGGGACTCGTCTCTCGGGACTAGGGACTCGAGAAAAACGGGGAGCTGAAACGAGTCTCGAGGAACCAGTCCCGAGTCCCGAGGCCATGGTCTTTGACCTTTAGTCTATGCTGTCGCGTGTGTTATAATGCCAAAACTTTTTTGAAGAAAGGGAGTCCCATTGCAGCCTAAAAAGATCGCCGAATTACTACGAACGCTTGCGGAAGACAAGAAGGCCGAAGACCCCGTGCTTCTTGATATCTCCAAACACTCCAGCATCGCGCATTATTTCCTGATCTGCCACGGGAATAGCGACCGGCACGTAAAGTCCGTCGCGATGCACCTGATCGACGAAATGAAGCAGCGCAAGGCGCCGGCCTTCCACATTGAAGGTCTGGCGGAAGGGAAGTGGGTGCTTCTCGATTTTGGCCCCGTGATCGCCCATATTTTCTACCATGAAACCCGCGAATTCTACGGCCTCGAGCGGCTGTGGGGAGAAGCGAAAAAAATCTAGGGACTCGCACCTCGGGACTGGAGACTCGTAAGATCAAAAAAGAAACAAGTCCCGAGGAACGAATCCCGAGTCCCAATTTTTATTATGAAATCCAAGATCGAAATCCTCATCAATGCCGTGGTCGATGACTATTGCGGCCTGAAGGGCGCAACAAAGCCCGAGGGCTTTGCCTACGACCTCCATCCTCCCAAGGACAGCCAGCACGGGGATCTTTCGTGCAATGTCGCGTTCAAGCTCGCCAAGGTCACTCGACAAAAGCCCGCGGAGATCGCCGCCGGGCTTATGAACCTTCTCGAGCAAAAGTCCGCCCAAGATTCCTTTGTCGAGAAAATGGAGCTGGCCGGCGGCGGATTCATCAATTTTTACCTAACAAAGTCAGGCCTTGGCGCCGTGCTCCTGGAGATCCACAAACAGGATAAAAATTACGGCAAGTCAGAATTTGGAAAAGGAAAGAAGGTGATCCTGGAGTTCGTAAGCGCAAACCCCACGGGGCCGCTTACGATCGCGCACGGCCGCCAAGCCGCCATCGGAGATTGTCTGGCGCGCATCCTCAAGTTCACGGGTCATACGGTGCATTCGGAATATTACCTGAACGACGCCGGCCGGCAGATGCGGATGCTCGCGCAAAGTGTCTGGGCGCGCTACAACGAACTTTTGGGCATGGAAATGCCGTTCCCGGAAGATGGTTATCAGGGTGATTACGTCCGTGAGATCGCCCGGGACATCATCGAAAAAGAAAAAAAAGATTCACTGCTGAAAGAGTCCGAGGAGAAGGCGGTCGAATACTGCGGGCTCTATGCGGTGAAGTATCTTATGGGCTCGATCGAAGAGGATCTCGCCAAGATGCGGGTCCATTTTGATAACTACTTCAGCGAGAAGACGCTCTATGTTAAACACGAGGTGGAGCATGCACTTGAGGTCCTGAAAGGGCGGGGTTATCTTTACGAAAGCGAGGGTGCGCTTTGGTTCCGCTCGACGGATCTCGGGGACGATAAAGACCGTGTGGTCAAAAAATCCACGGGGGAATACACGTATCTGGCGCCGGACATTGCCTACCATCTTTCCAAATATGAGCGCGGCTACAACATGCTCGTCAATTTCTGGGGACCTGACCATCACGGTTATATCCCGCGCCTTAAGGCCGCCTGCCAAGTGCTGGGTTATCCGCCGGAGGCCATTCACATCGGGACCGTTCAGTTGACCACGCTTTTCAGGAAAGGGCAGCCGGTGCGCATGTCCACGCGTGCCGGAGAATTTGTGACCCTGCGGGAACTTTACGAGGAGGTCGGGGTCGACGCGGCGCGTTTTTTCTTTGTGATGCGCCGGCAGGAAAGTCATCTGGATTTTGATCTCGATCTTGCCAAGGAACAATCGCAGGAGAATCCCGTTTATTATCTTCAGTATGCCCACGCCCGCATCGCGAGCCTTGCCAAGTACGCCGAACAGGGGATTACCACGAAAGTGGATCTCAAACGGCTCGCCACGCCGGAAGAAGCGGAACTGATCGGCTGCCTTTCCCAATTTTCCGATTACCTTATTCAGGCAAGCCGTTCGACGGAGCCGTACCGTCTCGCGGATTATTTGCGTCAGGTGGCCGCCTGTTTTCATAAGTTCTACAGCCATCACCGCGTCGTCACGGAGGACCAAGAACTTACCAAGGCGCGGCTTCTTTTGGCCGATGCCACCCGCATCGTCCTCCGCAACGGGCTCGAGCTTCTCGGCATCTCCCAACCCGAATCGATGTGACGAAACCCACCGTTCTTTTCATCGTTGGTCCTACGGCTTCAGGGAAATCGGCGCTTGCAGTGGCGCTTGCCAAAAAGCTCGGCGGCGAGATCGTGTCCGCGGATTCCATGCTTGTTTACAAGGGGATGAATGTCGGGACCGCAAAACCCACGAAAAAAGAGCGCGGGGGTATTCCGCATCAAGGCCTTGACCTGATCCCTCCCACGAAGAGTTTCTCTGTTTTTGTCTATCGCCAATTCGCCCTTAAGGCCATCCGGGATATCCTAAAGCGGGGCAAAATCCCTATTGTGGCAGGAGGGACGGGCTTCTACGTTAGGGCCCTTTTAGAGGGGCTTTCTCCTCTACCGGGCACTCATGCCGCCCTAAGGCGAGAACTCGAGCGGGAGGCCCTGGAGAAGGGCTTGCCGGCCCTCTACAAACGGCTTCTTAAGCTAGATCCCCCCAGGGCTAAAGCCATCGGCCCCTATAACCAGCGCCGGATCATACGGGCGTTGGAGATCTACCTCATTTCGGGGAAAAAACCGTCCCAAACATCTCCCAAAACACCGAGTCTCCGGGACCTGGGCTACAGGCCCGTCGTGATCGGCATTCACCGGGACCGTGACGCACTTTACCGGAAGATCAACCAACGCGTGGACGCGATGTTCCGCAAAGGACTTGTGCGTGAAGTGAAGCGGCTCGCCCGCAAGAAACTTTCCAAAACGGCGCTCCAAGGAGTGGGTTATAAAGAAACGCTGGATTGGATCCGCAGCAAAGGCGAGAGACCTCTTGGGGAAGTGAAAGAAAGGATCAAGAAGACGACGCGTCACTTTGCCAAGCGGCAGTGGACCTGGTTTAAACGGGAGCGCGGTATTCGTTGGGTCTGGTGGCCGGAAACCGCTTCGATCAAGCCGATACAGGATTTTATTCTGAGGATGATAAAAAATGCTCTCTAAAAGTTATTTGCAAACACAACCGCGTTCGGGCCACGATCCACGGCTCACGAACCCCATGGCCCGTAGCGCGTGGAACGTATGTAATTTTTATGCCGCGCGATAAAGTTTGCCTCGTTATTATCAAGACCGGCGCTAGGGACCTCCCGGACCTCCGGGATGTTCTTGAGGAAATGACCGAGCTCACCGAATCGGCGCAGGGGATCGTGGTCGCGAGTCTTACGGCGAGTGTTCCGCATCCGAGCCCGAGCCATTTTATCCGCGGAGGGAAGATCGCGGAGCTTCGGGAAGAGATCGCGAGGACGGGGGCGAATGTTTTGATCTTCAGCGTGGACCTGACGCCCGTTCAGGCGCGGAATCTCGAAACCGAATGCGGCGCGAGGATCGTGGACAGGACGGGGCTTATTCTTGATATCTTTGCCCGCCGCGCGGTTTCAAGCGACGGGAAACTCCAGGTCGAACTCGCGCAGATGCAGTACCTTCTGCCGCGTCTTGTGGGACAGGGCGTGATCATGTCACGACTGGGCGGCGGTATCGGCACCCGGGGGCCGGGCGAACAAAAACTCGAGGTGGACCGGCGCAAGATCCGCAAACGCATCGGGTATATTCAGGAGCAGCTCGAGAAGCTCAGGACACACCGCGCGCAATTACGCCGGGGTCGCCGTCAAAAGGGACTCCGGCAAGTCGCGATCGTCGGATACACCAATGCCGGGAAATCCACGCTTCTTAACGCCCTGACCGGGGCGGATGCCTATGTGGAGAACAGGCTCTTCGCCACGCTGGACCCTAAGACGCGGATCTATGAAGACGGGTCCGGTCCCCCGATCCTTTTTACCGACACCGTAGGCTTCATCCGTGATCTGCCACATGGGCTTGTGAAGGCGTTCCACGCGACGTTGGAAGAAGTGTTGGATGCGGACCTGATCCTGATCTTGATCGATGCTGCGGGCGAACATGCCGCTCAGCATAAACGCGTGGTGGATGAGGTCTTAAAAGAGCTGGGCGCGGAAGCCAAGCAGAAGCTTCTTGCGCTCAACAAGATCGATTTGCTGGGGCCTGCTGAACAGGCCAGGATCCAGGAGGCTTTCCCGGAGGCGGTTCTTATCTCGGCGATACAAAAACAAGGGATCCAGGAGCTGATCGCAAGGATCCGTCAGTTGCCGGAACTCCTTTGAAACCCGGTGTCTCATGAAGGTGAAAGCTTCATTGAACAGGGCGTACGCGTCATGTTATACTTGCCGCGTTTTCCCCACCCCGATTGCAATCTTTTTTATTTGAAAGAGGAGAATGATGGACGCGTGTGTAACAAAATTGCCGAGCGTTGAACTCCACAAGGCAGGGCAGGGCCCTTGGCTTGATACGATCAGCCGCAAACTTTTGAGATCGGGAACGCTTAAGGCTTACATCGAAGAAAGCGGTCTTCTCGGCGTGACTTCGAATCCCTCTATTTTTCAGCAGGCCATCGGCCAGGGCGAAGGATATGAGCAGGATATCCAGAAATTCCTGAAGTGCGGGATGAACACGGTGGAGATCTATGACGCTTTGACGACGAGCGACATCCGCGAAGCCTGCGATCTTTTTTTGCCGGTCTTTCAAGAAACCCGTGGGGAACATGGCTTCGTGAGCCTGGAAGTGCTTCCCAACCTTGCTTTCAGCGAGGACGCGACGGTCGAGGAGGCGAGACGGCTTTTTCGTCTCGTGAACCGTCCGAACGTTATGATCAAAGTACCGGCTACCGAAGAGGGTGTTCGCGCGGTACGCCGTCTCATCGGCGAGGGGATCAATGTGAATGTGACGCTGATCTTCTCTCAAAAGAACTACAAAGATGTGGCCGGCGCCTATTTGGATGGGCTTGAAATTCTCGCGAAGAAGGGCGGGGATCTTTCCAAGGTCCATTCTGTGGCGAGTGTCTTTGTCAGCCGTATCGACACCGACATCGACAAACAAATCAGTGCCATGCTTGCGACCGAAACGGATGCCACAAGGCGGGCGTCTTTTTCGGAGCTTAAGGGTAAGGCCGCGATCGCGAATTCCAAAAAGATTTATCAGGCATTCAAAGAACTTTTCGGTTCCCCCCGTTTTCAGACGCTCAAGAATCATGGCGCCTGTGTCCAGAAACCGCTTTGGGCCAGCACCAGCTGCAAAAATCCTTCCTATCCGGACCTGATCTATGTGGAAACCTTGGTCGGTAAAGATACCGTGAACACGCTTCCGCAAAATACCTGGGAAGCGTTTTTGGCCCACGGTGAGATCCGTCCGGGTTCGGTGGAAGAAGATATGGCGGATGCTGAGGAGGAGATCGCTGAACTGAAGGTTTTGGGCATTGATATCCACGAGGTCTGCGACCGACTCCAAAAAGATGGCGTAAAATCCTTTGCGAATTCCTTCGAATCTCTCATGACAACCCTGGAAAAGAAAAGAGACATCCCCATGGTCCCGAATGTTAAGGTGCATACCTCATTACCGGAAAATCTCAAAAAAACCGTAGTGGATACGTTCGCTCAACTCGCAAAAAAAGATCTTCATGCCCGTTGGCTTGCGAAGGATCCGACGCTTTGGTCGAATGACCCGCTTCACCAGAAAGTGATCCTCAACCGTTTGGGCTGGGTGGATAACTGCGAGAAAATCACCGGACAACTGTATGAGATTGACGAGCTTCATGGAAAAATCTTCAGATCCAAAGTCCGCGATATCGTGCTTCTCGGCATGGGCGGATCAAGTCTCGCGGCGGAGGTGTTGTCGCTCATCCTAAAAGGACCCGCGTACCAGGTCAAAGGAGCGCTCAAGGGGATCCGTTTTCATCTGCTCGACACCACGGATCCGGCCAGTATCCTTAAAGTTGAAAAGATCGTACGCTATCCGGCAACTGTCTTTCTCGTGGGTTCGAAATCCGGCTCTACGATCGAAACACGCTCACAATATCAGTATTTCTTTGATCGGGTGAAGAAGTTCTACAAGAACGATGAGAATAAAGCGGCGGAACGGTTCGTCATTGTCACCGACCACGGTTCACCGCTGGAAGCCCTGGGATGCAGCAAGACCTTTGGCGGACTTTTCCTGAATCCGCAAGACATCGGGGGCCGTTATTCCGCGCTTTCGTTCTTCGGACTTGTGCCAGCGGCGCTTTTAGGGATCGATGTTCGCCGGGTGCTTGCCGACGCCACGCGTTTTCTTACCGCCATGCGGTCGACGAAGGATATTTCAAAGAACGAAGGCATGGCTCTGGGTATTCTTTTGGGGGCTCTGGCGCTCAAAGGAAAAGACAAACTCACTTTCTGGACGTCGCGGGCATTGGCGTCATTCGCGGATTGGGCCGAGCAGTTGATTGCCGAGAGTACGGGGAAAGACGGCAAAGGGATTACGCCGGTGGCGGGCGAGATGCCGCTGAGCCTGGACCGTTATGGAAGCGATCGTGTCTTTGTGATGTTGCGCCTCAAGGGAGAGAATGAAAAACTTTGGGCGACACGTATCCGGGGGCTCAAGGCCAAGGGGTTCCCGGTCCTGGATTTTGTGTGGAGTGACGGCGTGAATGTAGGCGGGGAGTTCCTTCGTTGGGAAGTTGCGACCAGTTTTGCGAGCGTGGTCCTGAAGGTCAATCCCTTCGATGAGCCGAACGTGACGGAATCCAAGAATATCACAAGCCGGCTCTTGGAGGACGTCCGGAAGAAAAAGGCTCTGCCGAAGCCCGGCAAACTTTTAGTCGCAAAGGGCACGATATTGACCCCGGGCGATGAGAAAGCGCTGAGAGCCTTTTTCGCACGGCTTCCCAAGCACGGTTTTGTATCGCTTTTGGCGTATGTGGATCGCTCGCCCATCACAAAGAAAGCTCTCCGAGAGCTGCAGAAGTCCATGGCCTCGGCGCTGAAAGTGCCGGTGCTTTCGGGATTTGGGCCTCGGTATCTTCACTCCATTGGCCAACTTTATAAGGGCGGACCGAAGCAGGGTATCTTTATTGAGTTTTTTTCAAAGGACGCAAAAGACGTGAAGATCCCCGGCGAGGTCTACGGGTTCAGTCAACTCAAACGGGCTCAGGCGATGGGGGATTATGAAGCGATCTCCAGTAAAGGCCTTCCGATCTTTGCCGTAGAACTAGGATCGAATCTTACGGCAGGATTTGGTGCTTTTCAAAAAAAGATGGCCACATTTCTAAAGAACCGCAGTTCAAGGAACAGCCCAAAGGCTTAGGTTTTTGGGGCGAGAAACAATGACTCAAAAGGTCTCATAGAGTGTCAGCTCAAATAGCCACAAACAGAGTTTCGGGTAGTTGCACTTGGGCGTTTGTCATCCTTTTAGCGGGTGCGAGCTTCCTTTCCGGTTGTGCTTCATCCCATCCGAGCCATGCGACGATGGCGTTTCAAACGCCACCCCACCACATTTCTGCGATTACTACCGTCCTTCCGGCCCCGTCGGGAGCCCCCCACGACATCTATCATGAGGTCGGGCCCTACGAAACGCTTTGGCGTATTTCGACCATTTACAGCGTGGATATGGCGACGATCATGAAGGTCAATCATTTGACAGATAAGACGCAGCTCAAAAAAGGGATGAAACTTCTGATCCCGAACACGCGCGGGCCAAGGGCGAATATCCCGCTTTTTCCTACGACCCGCTGGACGCATATCGTGATCCACCACACGGCGACCGACCAGGGCAGCGCCTTTACCATCGATGGGCTTCATCAGCAACGCGGCTGGGAGAATGGGATGGGGTACGATTTTCTGATCGATAACGGCACGCGTGGAAAAACGAGCGGCCAGATCGAAGTCGGGCCTCGTTGGATGAAACAGATGGACGGTGCTCATACCAAGCAGGGAGATTGGAACAAAAAAGCCATCGGCATTGCCGTCGTCGGAAATTACAGCGAGACGGGACTTCCTGATAAAATGTTTGACTCCTTGGTTTTTCTCGTGGTCACCTTGAAAGGTTTTTACCGGATTCCCGACAAAAATATCGTGGGCCACCGCGATGTGCCTGGCGCTGCGACCGAATGCCCCGGAAAATTTTTCCCCTGGAACGAATTCAAACGCCGCATCAAGGCCTTTTAATCGTCGGCCGGTACCGTGTTTTATAGGGGAAACCCTCTTTTTTCGCTCCCTCAGAGCCAAAACCGTTGAAAAATTTGACAAATTCCTGAAATCTGTTAGATTCATTGTGTAAATTGAAACAAAGGAAAATTATGAATAAGCGTAACCTCAATCAGATCCATAGCTTAGCGAAATATCCCATGACGATCGTCATGGCGCAGGCGTGGTTTCTGTCCACGAAGTGCCGCCATACGGTTCGCGGCCGTGGGCTTTTGAGGGACGCTCGGGAGGACTTAGCGTAAGCCGGAAGTAAAATATAACGGAATCTTTCAAAAGCCCATGATCGCAAAAGCGGTCATGGGCTTTCGTGTTTTTAGGGCCATGAGCTCTCGTAGCAGTTTAAGACGGGTGCAAAAGTGATGGCTTCATAAACGAAGCGAAGGCAATGAACAAAAAAAAAGGAGGAGTGGACATGAACCCAACATTAAGTCCGAACGGCATAGCACGCTACAGACGGAGAACGCGGGATCCCGTGAAGTTGACCGCGTTGATCTATCTCAGAGAAGCATTGATCTCGGAGCGGTACGAGAATTGCCCCGATTTCATCGCGATCGCCAAAGAATTTGGAGCGCTAGATGAAGAAATACGCGTCTTGCTCGAAGATCCGCGAAGACACCCTAGCTCCTGAATTCATGACGGGATGTTTATCCCAAGGGCCGCGGAGCTTAAGAGACGGTCATAGTGTGGCAGGGTCTGTCTTGAAAACGCTGCCTCATAGAATGGAGTATCGCATGCGTCGATCAGAAGCATGGATGTCGTGTGATGACGGGGGCGGGGTGTGTCTTGCCGGAGATTTTTTAAAAAAAATCCGAAAAAAATTCAAGATTTCATCATTGTGTCCGTTAATTATATCAACCAAGAAGGAGGGACATGATGATCAACAACATGGTCTTATCGCGTGAGATTGAATGGATTGGGTATGAACATAAGCGCAATATGCTTCAGGTTGAATTCATTGTCGGCTCCATCTACCAGTATGAGAATGTCCCCGAAACGGTCTATCAGGAATTCCTGACCGCCCCTTCCTACGGCCGTTTTTTTGAGTCGAATATTAAGAATAAATACCAGGCCAGGAAGGTCCGGTAAGCGTTTCCGCAATTTTTTTTGGGAAGGGTATCTTTTTTCTTGAGTCACGTATTGTTCCTGTTTCACTTCTCCCCATGAAACCGTTTCATTCGAAACCGAGAGGGTCGTGATACCAATCTTGGTCGTATCCTCGATTGGAATTTATGCTTATCTCATGATAGGCTCGTGCGTTTTCGTTTTCCTCAATAAATAGCTTCTTCAAGTTTCCTCACTTCCATCGATCCAGTTCAATCCAAGATATTTATCCCCGATGTTCTGACCTCCGAATTTTGGTTCGTTGGTTGATTTTATGTCCTTTTTAGTGCCCAATTATATAGCAATACATAGCATATATAGTAAATTATAGTAAAAAACAGTCAAATGATATAAAAAATATGCTTTTAAGACCTTGTAATAACTATATTTGAATGGCATATTTTTGATAGGGAATGAACCCAGAGTTTATTGCATGGAATTTGGCCTGGATAAAAGGGTTAGAACTTTGTGAGGTAAAAACTGAACGCCAATGTTTGGGGTAAAAAAAAGGCACATAAAATATGATTGTAAAAAGTAAAAAAACTCACGGGCGCGGTATGAAATTTGCGGCGTTTATCGTGGCGATTGTTTTCACGGTGACGAGCGTCACTTGGGCCACGCCCGCTGCTTCACCCACTGACGCAGCGGCACCAAACGTTTTCCCGATAGACACGCTTGCCATTCCTCCGGAGATGGGAAGCATCCAAAAAATGTTCCTCGGGACTCGTGCCTCGGGACTCGAAACAGCAAAGAATTTTAACGAGTCCCTAGCGACGAATCCCGAGTCCCGGCACGAGCGGTTTGTCGTGCTCATCCAGGACGCGCATGCCGTGGTCGACGCCCAGGAAAATATCGCGAAGATCCTCAACCATCTTCAAAAAAGTTATGGCATCCGCCTCACGGCGCTCGAGGGCGCCCAGGGCAGGCTCGAACCCATTTTGCTCAGGACATTTCCCGAACCCAGCATCAAGCGGAAAATCTTTGCCGGCTATGAAAAAAGAGCCGAGCTTACCGGGCCCGAGATGGCGGCCGTCCTGCAGGAGGAGACGGGCGAGTTCCGCGGCATGGAAACTTGGGATCTTTATGAAAAAAATTATTCCGCCTATCTTCGCGCGCAACAAAAAAAAGGCCCGCTGCTCAGCCAATGGGACGTGTTCAAGCAGTCGCTCGATCGTGAACGCGCCAAAGTCTATGACGCCAAGCTGAACGAATTCGAGGAAGCCCGGGAGAATTTTCTCACCGAACGCGCTTCGCTCCTTGATCTTCTCATCTATCTCTCCAAGTTCCAAAACCTCCTCAAGACAACCTCCGGGTATCAGGATCTTCCGGGTCTGATCGCGTCGATCGGCTATGAACAATCGGGGAAGCCGGAGGCGCTTGTGCCGCTTGTCCGCAAGATCGCCGACGAGTTCAAGGTGAAGTATCTGCGAGGTCTCGGTGTGAAAGCCGAAATGAATTTCTACAACCGTTATCAGGCTTTTAATACCGGGCAGATCACGGCCGGCCAGATGCTCCAGTATTTGGTCCAACTAGGAAGCGAATACGGGAAGACCGTGGAACTGACCCCGGCCCTCAAGAAGCTGCTCGGACATGAGGAGATCCTTTCCGAGATCAAAGGCAGCCGGCTTTACGACGAGCTCGAGAGTTTTCTCTCCGAGGTGGAGAAGAGCCTTATCCAAACTCCCACCGAGCAGGCATTAGCGGAAAAATACCAAAAACTTTTTCTCCTGAAAGAAATGATCACGCTTGAGCTGACCCATGAGGGTCTCGCAAAGTATCAGAAAGAGCCGGACGCCTACCTCAACCTTGTGACGGATCCTGCATTCAAACAGGACCTCGCGCCCGCGCTGAATTTCTACCAGTCGGCCCGGGAGCGCGATCAGGCGTTCATGGGAAAGATCGATGCGATGATGAAAGACACGAAGCAAAAGGCCGTGGCCGTCGTCGCCGGCGGTTTTCACACCCAGGGCCTTGAGCGCATTCTGAAAGAAAAAGGCGTGGCCTACGTGGTGGTGACCCCGAAGATCGCCTCTCTCGCGGGTGGCGAGAATTATGCCAAGGTTATGAAAGGCGACGTCTCGTTCAGGGATTATCTGAAGACCACTTATTTTGACGCTCTGATGCGCCACGCCGCAAAGGCTTTGGTCGAGGCCCTGCCCATCCAGGAACGCGTGAGGACATTGAAGGTTTGGCGTGACAATGTCATTCGCGAGCTTGCCAAGGACGGGCGCATAGCTGAGGCGGGGAAATTCCTGCCCTATATCGATGAAATCCTCCAAAGCATGCCCGAGGTTGCCACGGCCGTAAGCTCCAAGCGCACCCAAGAGGAGATCCTTGACATTGTCCGCAAAGAACTCGAGAGGTTCAAAAAGGATTCGTTCGCGCGCCTCTGGAAAGCCTTCGAATCCCAGCTCGACATTTTCACCGACGGTCTCAAGCAGCTTATCGCGAAAAAAGAGCTAAGCGCCCAGACCGTCTCCGTCCTCCTCGATCGTGCCGGTCAAACCAAGCCGTCCTTTCTGGGGCTCATTCAAAGCCTCGATCCCTCAATCCGGGCGGGCAGGGTCGAGGCAGAGCCGGTGAACAAGCCTGAAGCTCGCGCCGAGGTGCGGGAGCAACCGACCGGCCGCGGGAAGGTTCCAGGGACGGATACGACAAAGACGCGTTTTTCACAATATCTGGGCATGGAAGATCAACGGATGATCGAAGGCATCAGAATGCGCGCCGAGGTCCCGCGGGACTCAGGGCATTGGCGGACTTACGGTTTTGTTTACGATGCGGAGGGAAATCCTCCCGGCAGCGATTCTTTTGATATTTACGAAATGAATGACCATGGAGTTATTCCCGGGCAAAAAAATGACCGTTTTATGCTGATCGCACCGCTCGAAGGAAACAGCTATCGCGATGCCTCGGGCAGGTTCGCTATTCAGCTGCAGCAATTCCATATTTCTGATCCCCTGGAACAGAGACGCGGGATCTTCAGCGGATTTATCGCCCAGCTTCCTCCCGGGACTCGTTTGAAGCTGTCGAATATCATGAATGGTTCGACTCTCGAGACCATGAAAAATAAATATTTCGAGAGGCTGGCCGCACTTCACGCCGCCAAGATCTGGGAAAAGCATGTTAAAACGCTGAAGGATCGCATCCTCATCATGCACGACCTTCTCTCGACGATACAAAAAAATTCCGCCTTGCTGTCTGTCGATCTTCAGGAATTGTTTCTCACGACCCCGTTCGCCAAGTCGATCGAGAAAACCGGATACATCAATCCGCGTCTGGAGGTTGAGGGGGGGCGAAAAGAAGGCGGTGTCCTTCAGCCGTACCTCTTGAACTATTATGCTGAGAAACCTGGCCGTGGGATGGAACGCTGGCGGGCGGCCGTCCCCTCCGAACTCGCAGCCAAGATTGCATTGTGTGGCCCGATGGGAACGGCCGGACAATTCCGTTCTGAAGTCAGGTTTCAAATTCCGGAGGGGGCTACAGTAAACGCGGTGGTCGATAGACACGATGTTCTCGGGGATGTGGTTAATTTAAAAGATCTTAAGTTAGATCAACAACAAAAGAAGCAACTTTTCAGAGAACTTTATAGGCTTGAAGAAGAGATCTTTGGCACACGAATGCAGGATGATTGGAAGCGTTGGTTCGAAGACCGTAACTTTCGCGTTTATGGTCTTGTCCGTGACCGTCAGATCACGGGAGCAGTCGTCGGCGAAATTTACCCCAATGGTACGACGGTAAGAATGGGCCCTCTTATGACTCGCGAAGACCCATTTCAGGGGAAAGGCCCATTTCTAATGGACTGCTTTTTGAGTCGGATGCGTGATGAGGGACGGCTGAAAATTATATGGACCTCGGTAAAGGGTTCTCAAAAAAAGGACACTCAAAGAAAGAGCGCTCCAGAGTTTTATGACGGCTATGTCGCATCCCGCGAAAGGGCGGGGATTTTGGAAAGAATCCCGAGAGAATTTTCCCTGGAATATGCGGTCGAGCTGATCGCGGATCCTCTGGGTCCGCGCAATCCAAACTTCGATCATTTCCGCAAGCCTTTTGGCGCTCGTGGCGCTGGAGAGACCAAGGCCGAACCCCGTTCCGAGGCGCGGACCCGTCTTCCCGTCCCGGTTCCGGCGAATATTGATCCGGCTAAAAAGATCGCGCACGTGATCATCCTTTCGGATTTCGACGGCATTTGGCGTTTGAATTCCGGTGAGCCTTTAGATCCCAAGGTTGTGAGACTCTTTCAGGATCATCTCGCAACGGGGCGCGCTCATCTGGCGGTCATTTCCGGATCTCCGGCCGTGGCGCTTGTGAAAGATCCGCTCCCTTGGCAGCGTGAAGGCGAGCCGCTCGGAAATCTGGTGGCCGGACTTTTCCCGGATCCAAAACAAGGAGTCACGGTTTACGGTTATACCGGCGGCCAGGAGTACGATCGGGAGACCGGACAAGGGAAATTTGCCGTGCCGGTCTATGAGGACGTGCAAGCCTTTGCGATCTCAAAGATCCTGCTGGGAGCTTATGTCGAGGAAGTTCTCATGAAGCAATTAAAGGATCCGGGGCTTATTGCGGCGGCGCGTGCCTTGATCGTGCGGGTTCAGCAGACCTCATTCGATCCGTCATTCAAGGAGGTGGGATCCCGGTTGATGGTTTGGGAGCCTGTGATGTCGTTGATCCGGGCCCAGATCAATCCCTCGGTTTGGTTCCTGGACCGGGGCACTGAAATCGAAATAGGGAACCGGGACCCTCAGTTGAATTTTTTCGCCATGGGACAAAAGGTCCGACAAGGGATCAAGAGCGAACCGTCCCTGAGTAGTCTTAAAGAAGAGGATCTTGGGTATTTCAGCGAGTCCCACTGCACAAAAATTACACGTTCGACTAAATACCGCGCCGCAGTTTCTTTCCGGGACAAGGTGCTCGACTCGCTGACCCGGGAACTTCCCTTGAAGGAGGACGAGCAGGTTTTGGTCGTGGGTCTCGGGGATGCGAATATCGATGTGCCGATGTATCGCGCTTCGAATCTTGCTTTTCACATGGGGGAAGCCTCGCACGTTGGAGGTTCCGGGCTCGATTCGGTGGTCCTGGTCCGCGGTTCCGAAGGGAGCGAACGGCAGAAAGTTCAGGGGGCCGCAATGGTCCTGGATAATCTTTTCGCGGCGCTCGGGAAACCCTTCCGGGAATTCAAATATTTTCAGACCGAAGATCCGTCCGGGGCCTGGACCTGGAAATCCCTTCAGGATTTAAATACGCTTTTTCCGGGGCGTTCCGAGGCGCGGGAGGGAATCCCCCCGGAGGTTTCCATTGATCGGAATCTGCTTGGGAAAATACTTTCAGGCTATGGGATCGCCCAATTCCAAGCGGTGGCCGTAAAGGACAAGCCGAATGTCATGATCGTCGGAGGAACGGAAAAAGGCGATTTTGTTCTCAAGAGGCCAAGGTTCAGGAATGTACCATCTTATATCGAATGGGAGGCGGCGGTCCTGGACCGGCTGCATCAAAACGGGCTCCGGGTGGCGAGGATCCAGCGGGCCAGTGACGAGAAACCCTATGTGAAGGTAGGGGACTCGTATTTTGTCCTTTATGAGAAATTAGAAGGGAAAAATGACTATGGCTGGGGTGATGTGGACGGGGAGCCTTTGATTGCCGCGGCCAAGGTTCTCGCGCAAATTCATCAGGCGCTCAAAGATTTTGAGCCGGCGCAGCAAAATTATATTTTGGAAGACCTGCCGCAGGTTTTTCCCGTCAATGCTGTCGAACACGGGTTGAAGAAAATCGAAGCGCTTTACGATCAGATCGAGGCGCGCGCGCCGCCGGATCGAAGCGATACGGACCAGATCTTTTGGAACCACAGGGAGCAGATTAATCAGTGGGTGGAAAAGTTAAGAAAAAAACTGGAAGCGGCAAGCCTCAGGGACCTTCCCGAGACACTCGTGCAGGGCGATTTTCAGCAGAGCAATATGTTCTTCCAGGATGACGGCGGCATTGCCCTCACCGACTTTGAATACGCCCATCGTGACAAACGGGTTTTTGATCTGGCGAACGCCTTGATAATCCGGCTCCGTGACCGGGATCCTAAGGACCTGTCGTCGATGGATATGGACAAGATCGAACGGTTCGTGGGGGCTTATGACGACGCGCTTCCCGCCGGTGAAAAATTGACGCCTAAGGAGATCGAGCTTCTACCGTATGTTTACGCGTTGGGATATCTGGAAGGGGTCTTTGTGTTTGCCGGCATGGTCCGTGAATACAAACTGACAACCCCGCTTTTGGAACAGCTGGCCAATCTTGACGTGCTCGCCCACGGTGGCATCGAAGCATTGTTGCGACGGCTGCAAGCCCGCCTGACGCGGTCGGAGGCCCGCCGCTCCGAGGTGAGGGGAAAAATTTCAGACGAAGAATTGGCGGCGGAAGAGGCAAGGCTGAGAGAAGTTGTTATGAAAATGGGGTCGGGAGGGTTCTGGTTCGGGTTCAAATTCGGAAAGGCCGGTGGGAATTCGACAAGTTTGCCCATCGATGTAGCGAGAGAACGGATCGTGGATACTCTGATGTGGGCATCCCACACAATCGAATTCCTGCCTCCCGCAGATGAAGAGGTGTACAGAGCGATCATCACAGCGATGAACGAAGCCTTGTGTTTAGAAAAAATTGCAGGGAAAGGAGATATGGATAGTAAGGCGCAAGAATTGTACCAACGGATTAAGGATCTTCCCAGCCAGGATCGGACCGCGATTTTGGATGAGATCTCGAGATTTCAGGCAGAACAAGCGCTTCCAAAAGAGGAACCCCAACCGCTGAAAGAAGATTTTAAAACGGAGGCCCTGGAAATATTAAAAGCCCAGAATTGGAATTCCTTGAAGAATGAGGCGAAGCTAGAGATTGATGGTGAGCGTTATGTGGATCTTGGTCATCCGGATATCCAGGCTCGATTAAAAGAGAAAGCCATAATCATTCAGGATCCGAAGAGGGTGTTCACTCGCTACACGGATGAAAAATTTCTTGAGGAATCCGCTGAGTGGTACGGCATGAGGAAAACCGGAGCGCGCGAACGGAGAATTATGGTAACCCTGGAGAAGAACAAGGTCGTGATTAAATTTGTGAAGAAGAAATGGGAAGGCCCCGGTTACGTGGTGAAGGATTTTCTTTTGGACACGATCGGTTATGAGAAAGTTGATAAAAATTTGCTTATAGATAAATACGGCTTCTCCGAGCAATTGGCCGACAGGCTCTTAGGAGATGCGGAAAGTGCTTACGCGGTGGCCATCCCGACCCACCCCGATCCAGACAGATCGAACTTCAGACTGTCGATCTATATTCCCAAAGGCAAAACGAACGTGTCAGACGCGAAGGCTGAGCTCGATGGGGGGGTTGATCTTGAATCTCGCTCCGAGGTGCGTGCGGAGAATCGTTCAGGATTTCAGATTGGCGGGTGGGGGATGAAGATGGATTTTACGGGAGTAGTGACAACGGCGTCAACGAAGGGAGCCGAAGCGGTTCGTGCGGAGCTCCGGGCACAGGGACAGGCGGAACTTGGGAAGACGTTCGATGAGCGGATCGCTCAGTTCCGGGAAGAACTGGGCCGGTACGGCACGGCGCGGGAGATCGCCTCGTTCATTCTTTCTTCAAAATTCCAAGAACGCCTTACCACACTTCTGGGCGAGTTCGGGGACGCGGCGGAACTTGTGTCGAGGATCCGGAACCGCGTTGTGTTCGGCGAAGAATACCAGAGCTCCGAAAGACTGGCGGATAACGCATCCCGGCTGGAGATCGGAAAGGTCGCAAGGGATCAGGCTCTCCTCGATGCTGCGGCCGCCGGACTTGTCATGAACGGGAAAGAGCCCTCTTTTGTCCTCCTGATGGATCGTCCTGGGGACGGGATCGCCGAGGAGGTCCTCAAAATGCTCGCAACGCTTAAACCTTCACGGTTGATCGTTTACAGTGCGCCCGGCGAGAAGGCATTCGGGCGACAATGGAATTCGGTGGCTCCCGTGATGCCGTTACGAAGTAAGAGCGCGGTACAGCGGGCGGTCAATGCGAGCAGCGATCTCATCGTTTCTTTTTGGACCAAGAACCGGGGGATGGACGATCTGGGTGTCTACTCTGTTCTTGCTGAGATCGGCAGGATCGCGGATCCAAGATTACGGGAGCTGGCGCTGACGGCGGTCCGGATAGCGCTCCTTCGTTTCGCAACGCTCGACAAGGTAGATCAACTCAAAGTTCTTGCGAAGCCGTCCACGATCAGGGGTTATTTGGAGCAATTCGGGATCCCTTCGTTCATCCAATTCGGTTCCAAGGGTCTCATCTTTAATATAGAGCGGCTTGTCGAGGAGTACACGGCCCGTCAGTCGGTCGCTCAGGCGGCGTAATTTATCGGAAGAAAAGGAGCGTGATCAGAAGGAAAAGCGGAAGCAGAATTCCCACCGACCAGAGCATATAGCCAAAGAAACTCGGCATTTTCCAGCCCGAATGGTTTGCGATCGAACGGATCATGAAATTCGGCGCGTTCCCGATATAGGTCATGGCCCCGAAGAAGACGGCCCCCACGCTGATCGCACGGAGCAGGTTCTCCGGCATATTCATATAGGGTCCGCTTAACCCGAGGCCTTGCCCCAAGGCCGCGAACGTCAGGTACGTCGGGGCATTGTCGAGGAAAGAAGAGAACCCGCCGGCCGCCCAAAAGAATTGCCAGGGTTGCGTGATGCCAAGCTCCGCGCCGCGCGTCCTCAAGAGTTCCAGTGCCGGTACCATGGTGATGAAGATCCCGAGGAAAATGATCGCCACTTCGAAGATGGGATGATAATGGAAGCCATTCTCATGGTGGTATGTTTTTGGCGTGATGCGCAAAGAGAACAGGACAGCGGCGATCATGACGACCTCACGATAGGGGACCGGCATGAAAACGGCCGCGACGATCGCAGCAAAACAGAGAATATTACGCCTTCCTTTCAATTTGACGGGTTCCGACGACTGTAGGGCGCGTTGCGAAGTTTTATCCCAAGCGAGGATCGTCCTGTCCGTGAGATAAAAGAGCACGAGCAGGATCGCAACGGCCATAAGCCACACCGGAAAAAGCTTCAGTGTCCAAAAGAAAGGGACGCCGTTCAAAAAACCAAGAAAAAGAGGAGGATCTCCGAGAGGTGTGAGCAGACCGCCGATGTTGCTGACAAGGAAGGTAAAAAAGATCGGCAGATGAGCGTGATGCTTGCGGTGTTGGTTGGCCCGGAGCAACGGCCGGATCAAGACCATGCTGGCTCCCGTGGTCCCGATGAGATTACACAAGAGTGCGCCGCCGCCCAGCAAAAGCGTGTTGGCCGCGGGAGTGCTAAGGAGCCCGCCCGAAAGGCAGATTCCGCCGGAAACGATATAGAGCGATGCCAGAAGGATCACGAACGAGACATAATCCTTAAGGTTTTCTCTTAAAAGATGCGGGGCATATTTCGAGCCCCAAAAAAGGACGGGGAGAGAGAAGAGGAGCGCGATCAGGGCCTGGTTTTTCAGCGAACGCCAGAATTTTCCGGCCACAAGCGGCATGATCGCGATCGAAAGTAAAAGGCCGATGAAAGGAAAGGCCATCCAAAATTCAGGGATCCAGTCGTGATGCGTCATGGGCCGGTCCTCAGGGCCGTTTTTCGATCATGAGATAAGATTCGAAATTGACTTTCCAGTCCAAAATGACGCGAATATGGAGCAGACCGTCCTCTTTGATCTCAAGGTCCGGCGGGAAGGCGTGTTTGTGCCAGCGGAAAAGGACGCTTGAAGTGACGGGCTCAATGTCCATGGGCGGCGTTTTGAGGATCGCCCCGTCTTCGGTGGAATATTCGATCACTTCTTTATGGAACATTTTGTCCTTGCGCCAACAGGTGACAGCGTAAAGTTTTTCGAAATGGTAGGGGAAGGACGGCACATGGAGGTTGCTCCGGACGAGGCTGGCGGTGTAGCAATCCTGTTCGCCGGGTTCGAAGTCTTTACAGACCATGAATTGAAGAAGACGGATCGTATCGTGGGACATAGGTGAATATTAATGAATTCGAATGAGCAATTCAAGCCTAGAGGTGAAAAGTTTTGTAAGGCGTACGGAGTGCGGTGTCTGGCGAAAGGTTTTGATGCGCGCCGTGCGCCTTACACCGTACGCGATCACGCGAAATGTCCTTGAAAATCATGGGATAAAATCATACAATACTTTTCACAAGTCGTGAAGCTTAGGATAGAGCCCCATCAGCGTGCTCACGAACGACTTACGAAGCCTTTCAAAGTTCCTCGTTCCAGACCTCATATTTGGAATATCCGGAGGACGCGCAGTACGAAATGCGGAGCCGCCCGTGTATTTTTTGCGGGTGTTTTTTGTCCGCATTTAAAATTGACATCATAAAACTCGAACCCAAAGGAATCATAAAATGGCCGAACAGATCCTGGAAAAATCCGAAACAAAATCCGTAAGCAAAAAATTCGTCACGATGGACGCCGGCGAGGCCGTCGCGCATGTCGCGTACCGTGTGAATGAATGCATCGCCATTTATCCCATCACGCCGTCTTCGACCATGGGGGAATGGGCGGATGAATGGGCTTCCCAGGGCAAGAAAAATATCTGGGGAACGGTCCCCTCCGTAGCCGAGCTTCAGAGCGAAGGCGGGGCCGCCGGCGCGGTGCACGGCGCGCTTCAGCGGGGCGCATTGACTACGACCTTTACAGCGTCGCAGGGATTGCTTTTGATGATCCCGAACATGTACAAGATCGCGGGGGAACTCACGTCCATGGTCATGCACGTTTCCGCGCGTTCGCTCGCATGTCAGGCGCTTTCGATCTTTGGGGACCATTCGGATGTGATGTCGGTGCGCCAGACCGGCTACGCCATGCTTGCTTCCAATTCGGTCCAGGAAGCCATGGATTTCGCGCTCATCGCGCAAGTCGCGAGTCTTGAATCCCGCATCCCTTTCCTTCATTTTTTTGACGGTTTTCGCACCTCGCATGAAGTTCAGAAGATCAGCCTTCTTTCCGACGACCAGATCCGCGGGATGATCAACATGGCCAAGGTGCTGGAACATCGCGCCCGGGCGCTTTCGCCGGATAATCCCGTGCTTCGCGGCACCGCGCAAAACCCGGACGTTTATTTCCAGGGACGCGAAACGGTCAATAAATTCTATGACGTATGTCCCAACGCGGTCCAGCAGGCGATGGATAAGTTCGCGGGTCTGACGGGACGGAAGTACCAGCTTTTTGAATATACCGGAGCCAAAGACGCGGAACAGGTCGTCGTGATCATGGGCTCAGGCGTGGAAGTGGCCGGGGAAACGGTGCGGGTTCTTAATGCCAAGGGCGCCAAGGTCGGTTGTCTCAAAGTTTCTCTTTACCGGCCGTTCGATGTGAAGCGTTTCGTGAGCCTCTTGCCGCAAACGGTAAAAAATCTGATCGTGCTCGATCGCACCAAGGAGCCGGGAGCGATCGGAGAGCCTCTTTATCTGGATTGCGTGGGAGCGCTGCAGGAAGCCTCCCAGAATGGCTGGTCAAAGTTCCGTCAGGCTCCCAAGATCTATGGAGGCCGCTACGGTCTTTCCTCTAAAGAATTCACACCGGCGATGGTGAAAGGGATCTTTGATTTCTTCGCTTCCGGCAAGACGAAGCATGGTTTTACGATCGGGATCAACGATGATGTGACCCAGACGAGCCTTCCCTACGATCCGGAATATTCCATAGAATCCGACAAGGTCGTGCGCGCTCTTTTCTACGGTCTCGGCGCGGACGGAACAGTTGGCGCGAACAAGAACTCCATTAAGATCATCGGTGAGAACACGGAAAATTTCGCCCAAGGGTACTTTGTCTATGATTCCAAGAAGTCCGGCGCGATCACCGTGTCGCATCTCCGTTTTGGTCCCGAGCCCATCCGGTCGCCTTATCTCATCAGCAAGGCGCATTTCGTGGCTTGCCATCAGACCGTTTTTCTTGAAAAGTACGATATGCTGCGTAATATCGTTCCCGGCGGCACGTTCCTTTTGAACGCTCCGTGGAGCGCCGAAAAGGTATGGCCGAATATTCCGGTCGAAGTCCAGAAACAGATCCTCGAAAAGAAACTCAAGTTCCATGTGATCGATGCCTACAAGGTCGCAGCCGATAGCGGCATGGGGATGAGGATCAACACCATCATGCAAGTGTGCTTCTTCGCCATCTCGGGTGTCTTGCCGCGCGAACAAGCGATCGAAGAGATCAAGAAATCGATCCGCAAAACCTACGGCAAGAAGGGGGAGGACGTGGTTAAGCAGAACCTTCAGGCCGTCGACATGACGCTCGCCCATCTTCACGAGGTCAAAGTCCCCGCCGCGGTGGACAGTAAGGTCAAAAGACTTGCCCCCGTCACTTCGAACGCTCCGGCATTCGTTAAAAAGGTTCTGGGTCTTATCATCGAAGGCCGCGGGGACGAGATCCCGGTGAGCGCGATGCCCGTGGACGGGACATTTCCGACGGCCACGACTCAGTACGAGAAGCGCAATATTGCGCTCGAGATCCCGGTCTGGGAACAGGACATCTGCATTCAATGCGGCAAGTGTAATTTTGTGTGTCCGCATGCCGTGATCCGCATGAAGGTCTATGACCCGAAGTATCTTGAGAAAGCTCCCGAGGGATTCAAGTCCGCGGATGCGAAGATGCCTGACTTCAAGGGACAAAAATTCACGATTCAGGTCGCGCCCGAGGATTGTACGGGTTGCGGGCTTTGTGTGGATACTTGCCCTGCGAAGAGCAAGACGGATCCCAAGAAAAGGGCCATCAATATGGCGCCCCAGATGCCCCTTCGTTGCATTGAAACCCCGAAGTGGGAGTTCTTCCTCAATCTCCCCGATTACGACCGCCGTAAGCTGAAAACCGGCATGATCAATCAGCAGCAGGCGATGCGCCCGCTCTTCGAGTTTTCGGGCGCTTGCGGGGGTTGTGGGGAAACGCCCTATATCAAAATAGTGTCCCAGCTTTTCGGCGATCGTGCCGTGATCGCGAACGCGACCGGCTGTTCTTCCATCTATGGGGGCAATTTGCCGACGACACCTTGGGCCCAAGACGCCCATGGGCGCGGTCCGGCGTGGTCGAATTCGCTTTTCGAGGATTGTGCGGAATTTGGTTACGGTTTTCGAATGGCGATCGACAAACAAAAAGAATACGCCTCCGAGCTTCTCGTGAAGTTGCAGGATAAACTCGGCGCGGATCTCGTCCAGCCGATCTTGAATGCCGCGCAGGTGACGGAAGCGGATATCTATGACCAGCGCGAACGTGTTGCGGCGCTCAAAAATAAATTGTTGGGACTCAGCGGGGATCCTGATGCCACGCAGCTTTCGAGCCTGGCGGATACGCTCGTCAAAAAGAGCGTCTGGGCTTTCGGCGGGGACGGATGGGCCTACGATATCGGGTACGGCGGTCTCGATCATGTGCTTGCCTCAGGCAAGAACGTGAATGTTTTTGTGCTCGATACGGAGGTTTATTCCAATACGGGCGGACAGGCGTCAAAATCCACGCCGCGCGGCGCCACCGCGAAATTCGCGATGGGCGGGAAACCCGGCGGCAAGAAGGATCTCGGGATGATCGCCATGACCTATGGGAATGTTTATGTGGCGACGATCGCGATGGGGGCGAACGACCAGCAAGCCCTTAAGGCGATCCAGGAGGCCGAGTCGTATGACGGGCCTTCGCTTATCATTGCCTACAGCCATTGCATCGCGCATGGCATCAATATGGTGAACGGGCTCCAGGATCAGAAGGCAGCCGTCGCGTCCGGACAGTGGATCCTTTATCGCTTTAATCCCCGGCGTACCGAAAAGGGAGAGAATCCTCTCGTGATCGATTCGAAGGCTCCGACGATCCCGCTCGAGCAGTACCTCAAAATGGAAAACCGGTTCAAGATGATCATGAAGAGCAATCCCGAAGAAGCCAAAAGACTTTTCCAGATCGCGCAGAAGGACGTCACGGCCCGGTGGAAGCGTTTCGAATATTTGGCTCAGGGGAAACCCGGGATCGAAGCCCCTAACCCAGTGACAGCTTAAGGGAGATATGACCATGAGTGCAGAAGCTGTGATGACACCCAGGAAGAAAGATCTGAAAGCATTGTTTGAACCCAAGGTGATTGCGGTGGTGGGGGCCTCACGGCGCCCGGAGGCGGTCGGCTACGCCATTCTCAAAAACCTTCTTCAGACAGGTTACAAAGGAAAGATCTATCCGGTCAATCCCAAGGCCGATGATGTGCTCGGGGTGAAGTGTATTCCGACCGTTGCGGAAATTCCGGAAGCGATCGATATGGCGGTCTTTATCATCCCGGGTGCGGCAGTGCCGGCGGAATTAGAGGCCTGCGCAAAAAAAGGGGCCCGGGCGGCCATCGTGATCTCGGCGGGTTTTCGCGAAATCGGCGGGGAAGGTGTCCGTCTGGAAGGCGAGATCAAACGCATCTCGGATTCTTACGGGATGGCGGTGCTGGGACCGAATTGTCTTGGGCTTATTAATAACGCGCCGGATATTTGCATGAACGCCAGTTTTTCCGGTACGATCCCGAATAACGGCAACATCGCTTTTGTCTCTCAGAGCGGCGCCCTGGCGACGGCACTTTTGGATTATGCCCGGGGTGAAAATATCGGCATGTCCAAGCTGATCAGTTTGGGCAATAAGGTGGATGTGACCGAGCTTGAGATCCTGCAATATTTGAAGGACGATCCGAATACCGATGTGATCATGATGTATCTTGAAGATATCGGCAACGGACAGGAATTCATCAGCCTGGCCCGTGAGATCACCGGGGATATTGCCAAGACAAAACCGATCCTTGTGATCAAATCCGGGCGTACGGCGCAGGGTGCCAAGGCTGCGAGTTCCCATACCGGATCGTTGATGGGCTCGGATGAGGTCTATGATGCAGTGTTCGCGCAGTCGGGCGTCATGCGCATGGAGTCGGCGCAGGAGATGTTCGATCTCGCGATTGTGTTCGCGAACCAGCCTTTGATGAAAGGAAATCGTGTGGCCATTGTGACGAATGCCGGCGGGCCGGGGATCATGGCGACGGACGCGTGCGTGAGGTTCGGGCTTCAGATGGCCGAAATGAGCCCGGCGACGGTCGCGAAACTCAAGGAAAAACTTCCGCCGACCTCGAACTTTTCAAATCCGGTCGACGTGATCGGGGATGCTCAGCATGACCGCTATGAGCACGCGCTCCGGTGTGTCATCGCGGAACCCAATGTGGACGGAGTCTTGGTGCTCTTGACACCCCAGGCGATGACCGAGGCCGAAGCGACGGCCAGGATCATTGTCGATGTAGACAAAGAATCCGACAAAACAATCGTCGCTTGTTTTATGGGACACGCGGATGTGGAAGCGGGCACGAATCTCTTAAAGGAGAAACAAATACCGCAATATGTGTTTCCGGAAAATGCCGCGCGCGCGTTGGCGGCCATGAACCGGTATCAGCAGTGGCTGCATCGTTCCCGGACAGGAGTGAAGCATTACAAAGTGAATCGTCAGGCCGCGGATTCTGTGATCGAAAAAGCCAGCAAAGACAAACAGAAATTTCTTCCCATCAATCAATCCATGGAGATCTTCAGCGCCTATGAATTTCCGGTGATCCCGTGGGCCTTCGTGCGTACGACGGAGGATGCGTGGGAACAGGCGGTGAAGATCGGCTTCCCGGTCGTCATGAAAGTGGTTTCTCAACAGATCATCCATAAGGTCGATGTGGGCGGCGTTCGTCTCAATCTGAATTCCGCGGATGACGTTCAGCACGCATTCCGGGATATCATGGCGGTGGGCGAAAGACTCAAAGCCAAGATCGACGGCGTGTTTATGCAGCGTATGGCGCCCAAAGGCCGGGAAGTGATCCTGGGCATGAAGCGTGACCCGCACTTCGGTCCGATCCTGATGTTCGGGCTGGGGGGCATTTATGTGGAAGCCTTGAAGGATGTAACGTTCCGCGTCGCGCCGATCCGCGAGTTGAGCGCCCATGACATGATCCGGGGCATCCGGGCGGTCAAGCTTTTGGAAGGCGTGCGCGGCGAGCCGCCGGCGGATCTCGAAGCGATCGCGGATTGTCTCAAGCGTTTGTCCCAACTTTCTTGTGATCATCCTGAGATCGATGAAATTGACATCAATCCTCTTATGGTTTATGGCGAGGGAAAAGGTGCCGGGGTCATTGACGCGCGGATCATTTTGAAATAGATTCCCTCTTACCGGACTGTTGTTCTGCTGTCGGATTACGCAAAAGTGATAGACAGGGAGGTCCCATGACCGAGATCCACAAGCTGGCGTCATTCATCGACAGTCTTCACTACCACGAAAAAAACGGTCCCGCGATCGATCCGAAGAAAGGATGCTTTCCTTTTGTGGCTATTTCCCGGCAGGCCGGTGCAGGAGGTCAGGCTCTTGCCACGCTTCTTACTGAAAAGATCCAAAAGCTTCATGCGGAGCCCTTATTTCAGGATTGGCAGCTTTGCAATCAGGAGCTTTGCCAAATGGTCGCCCAGGATCCCAAGCTCAAGGACATGGTCGAATCTCTGCGACGCACCGAATATCATTCACACGCCGAGGATATGATAGCTCAGTTTATTTACGGGGGGGCTTCGCAGGACCTCGTGATCAAAAAAATGTTCCATCTCATGCGGACTTTTGCTCTCCACGGGAAAGTGATCCTGGTCGGGCGCGGGTCGACATTCCTGACGCGGGATCTTCCCCTTGGAATTCAAGTCCGCCTTGAGGCTTCGATGGAATCGAGGATAAAGCGGATGATGCCTGTGTTCGGGCCCGACGCAAAGAAGGTCCGCCAGGGGATCGAAGAAAAAGACAAGGCGAAGGCGGAACTCGTAAAGACTTTTTTCCACACGGATATCCGTGATCCGCTTCTTTATGACATGACCTTTAATACGGACCGCGTTCCGATCGAGGAGATCGCAAAGCTTTTGATCGAGATGATACGGGATAAGGCGGCGGGGGCCTGCTGAGCTGTTTTTTCACGCAAATTTTCATTTTTCAAGTTCTTTTTTAAAAAATATTTTATTCCGGGATTCCTCAAGAAAAAATAAGATAATTCCTCTTGAAACTTATTTGTGATGGGAATAGTATTCCCGCTGTCCTGATCTCTGTTAAATTTTTACGGGGCGTTTAGTGTTGTCTTCAAGTGATACGCATCATGAATGGCCATATTTGACGTAGCGGCATCGTTTTTTAAAGGAGCTTTGCAAAGAAAAGTTCACTTCTGACCTAGTTCTGAAAAATCAAACAGGGAATGCCTTTTTGGCGGTTTGGCCGTCGTTTGTACTAGATATGGTATCTGAGTAAAAAAAAACTACAATATATTGATTGATTGCCGATAAAAGACGGTAGAGAAAGAGGAGATATCATGGCAGAACAATTCCTTTCCAGGAAGATCACCAGCATCCGTAAACGCGACGGTTCCATCGTTTCTTTCGATGGCGCCAAGATCTATAACGCGATTGTCAAAGCAGGACAGGCGACGGGAGAATACGACGGCGCGGAGGCTCAGATTTTGACCTTGGAAGTGGTCAAAGTCATTGATAACCGTTACTCCCCGGGCTTTCTCGACATCGAAAAGATCCAGGACATTGCGGAGCAGGTCCTGATCTCCTCCAACCATCTCAAGACCGCCCGCGCTTACATTATCTATCGTGAGCAGCACAAGAAATTGCGGCGGGACAAGAAGACCGTGGTGGATGTCACTTCTTCGGTCAATGAATATCTCTATAAGCTTGACTGGCGCGTGAATGCGAATGCCAATCAAGGTTATTCCCTCGGCGGCATGATCCTTAATATCTCCGGCAAAGTGATCGCCAACTACTGGCTTTCTCATGTCTATCCCGAGGAAGTCGCCAATGCCCACCGTCACGGGGACGTCCATATTCACGACCTGGACATGCTTTCCGGTTATTGCGCCGGTTGGTCTTTGAAGACATTGATCCGCGAGGGATTTAACGGCGTGCCGGACAAAGTGGAATCCGCGCCGCCGAAACATCTGAGCTCCGCGGTCGGCCAGATGGTGAATTTTCTCGGCACGCTTCAAAACGAATGGGCGGGCGCCCAAGCGTTCTCTTCCTTCGATACTTATCTCGCTCCCTTCATCAAGATCGACAAGCTTCCTTATGAGGACGTGAAACAGAGCATCCAGGAGTTCATCTATAACTTGAACGTTCCGTCCCGGTGGGGCACGCAGACGCCCTTTACGAACGTGACGTTCGACTGGGTCTGTCCCGAGGACCTCCAGAACGAACATCCGGTCATCGGCGGCAAGGAAGTGGATTTTGTCTACGGAGATCTCGGGGAAGAAATGGCGATGATCAACAGGGCCTACATCGAGGTGATGATGAGAGGTGATGCCAAGGGACGCGTTTTTACGTTCCCGATACCGACTTATAACATCACACCGGATTTTGACTGGAACCATCCGAATTGTGTGCCGCTTTTCGAGATGACCGCTAAATACGGACTGCCGTACTTTCAGAACTTCCTTAATTCCGACCTTAAGCCCAACCAGATCCGTTCGATGTGTTGCCGTCTCCAGCTTGACCTGCGGGAACTTCTTAAGCGCGGGAACGGGCTTTTCGGGTCCGCCGAACAAACGGGGTCCCTTGGGGTCGTGACTTTGAATTGTGCCAGGATCGGTTATCTCTCCAAAGGGGACGAGGGCGCATTCTTCAGCAGGATCGACAACCTCCTCCAGATCGCCAAGACAAGCCTTGAACTCAAGCGTAAGATCATTCAAAGGCACATGGATGCCGGGCTTTTCCCGTACACCAAACGGTATCTTGGGACTCTGCGCAACCACTTTTCCACGATCGGTGTTAACGGGATCAACGAATGCATCCGAAACTTCACAGGCGGGAAAGAAAACATCACGACGCAAGCGGGCTTTGAGTTTGCTCTCAAGATGCTGGATCATATCCGCGCACGCATCGTGGCCTTCCAGGAGGAGACGGGCCATCTTTATAACCTCGAGGCCACGCCCGCCGAAGGCGCCACCTATCGATTTGCCAAAGAAGATATCAAACGTTTTCCGGACATCCTTCACGCCGGCACGGCGGAGCGCCCTTATTACACGAATTCCTCGCAACTTCCGGCGGCTTTCACGGACGATCCGTTCGAGGCCCTGGGCCGGCAAGAGGCGTTGCAGCGTCGCTACACCGGCGGGACCGTGCTGCATCTTTATATGGGCGAACGCATGTCGAGTGCGGAGGCCTGCAAAAAACTCGTCAAACGCGCGCTGGAGGGTTACCGGATCCCTTATATCACCATCACGCCGACATTCTCGATCTGCCCGACACACGGTTATCTCGCCGGCGAACATGAATTCTGTACCAAGTGCGACCAAGAACTCATCAATCAAAAAATGTTTCAGCACCGCGACACTTCGGAAGCCGAATCCCAGGCGGCGGCCGAAGCAAAGCTTTAACGGAGGGGGCAATGACCCAGGATCAGATCGTTTTAAAAGATGAAGAGCGGACGCGCTGCGAGGTCTGGACACGGGTGATGGGGTATCACCGTCCGGTCGCGGGGTTCAACGTCGGGAAAAAAGGCGAATTCTATGAACGGAAATATTTCGTCGAACCCAAAGAAGCCGGATGTGGCTGCTCCTAGCACTGCGTTTTTCTATGACCTTGAAGGGGTCGCAGGGCTTGTACCGTTGACCCGTAAAAACAAATGAGAAACGGTGCTAGTATAAGTGACCTGAACGGTATTTGCGTCGCCGGCATCACGCCCTTCACGACAATCGATTTCCCCGGCCGCTTGGCCGGGGTTTTTTATCTTCAGGGATGTCCTTGGCGGTGCCGCTATTGTTACAACGCCGAGTTCTGGCCCCTGCCGCCGGCCGGGCAGAACATTCTGCTCGAAAAAATCCTTCAGTTTCTGGATTCCCGTAAGAACCAACTTGACGGGATCGTGTTCTCCGGCGGAGAACCCACGATCCATGAGCGTCTACCTGTTTGGATGAAAGCGGTCAAGGGGCTCGGTTTTGAGATAGGCCTTCATACCGGCGGGGTCTATCCCGAACGCTTGAAGGAAGTGCTCCCGATCTGCAACTGGGTGGGCATGGATCTCAAAGCACCGTTCGATCTTTATGAGAAGATCACCCGGGTCCCGCAGAGCGGCGATGCGGTCCGCAAAAGCACCGAGATCCTGGTGGCCAGTAGGGTGCCTCATGAGTTTCGTACCACATTCCACCCCGGGCTTCTTTCGGAGACCGAGATCCTGGAAATGGCCAGGGAGCTTTCGGCTCTCGGCGTTCAGGATTATGTCATTCAGTCTTTTCATCCGGAGCACTGTCCGGATAAAGAGCTCCGCGAGAGCGCCGTTCCCGGCGCCGGTATTTCCCCCAACCTCCGCTCGACCCTCCGGTCTCTTTTCCCTTTCTTTCACGTCCGGGAATGAGTATAAATATTCTTTAGGATGAAGAAAATCTGCTGCCGGACACCCGAAGGCATTCAAAGTGAATTTGAGTAACCGGACGGCGTGACGAGATAGAAAAGGCGGGGTAAAGGGGGGCTATGAAAAAGCACAATGGAAACAAGGCAGCGGACACAAAAGGGTGGTTTGGGCACTGGTCGAATGTGTATGACCGGACGCTGGGGAGTATAAGCTTTCACCGGGGGTTGCTGGATCTCGTGGTCCGGAACGCGAGGGTGAAAAACGGCGATAAAATTCTGGACCTCGGCTGCGGGACGGGGCTTCTCAGTCTGAAATGCCTGCAGAAAGCGCGCTGCGCTGTCATGGGGGCCGATTACTCCAAAGAGATGCTCGGTATCTTAAAAGATAAAATAAAAAAGCTGAAATTGAGCGACAGGATCTCGCTCTGCCTGATGGACGCGGCCTCTTTAAAGTTTAAGGACCGTACTTTTGACAAAGTCGTGTCCTCGGTCGCCTTGCACCATCTTACGGATAAATTGCCCGCCTTGAAGAGGATACGCAGGGTTCTTAAACCGGGCGGTCTTTTCATCATCGGCGAGGTGGATATGGATGCCACCGGGAAGCATACCGACACAAAAAGGCTTAAGCGTATGCTCAGGGTCCTGGAGCAGGAGTGGATTCCCGCTTTAAAAGACGCGGGGGTGGAGGCATTCTCAACGATGTTCGACAACGGGAAGAAGCATATCCTGAACCAGGGCGAATATGGTCTCAGTCTCAAACAATGGGCCCGGCTCTGCAGAAAAGCCGGTTTCGTGAGGGTTCTTGTGAAGCGAGTGCCGCGCCACAAGGTTTTTGGGATCGTCGTAGCAAAAAAACCGTAAGCGGATCGTGCAAGTTCCGGATTAAAACGAAGAAAATACTTTCAAAGATTTCGGGTTAATCGGCACAAAATGTTTCTTTTAATATTTCTCTGCTATCCCACAAAAGCACGGCAAATCTCACCAGGTTCATCGCTGTGATGATCATAGCCCCATAGAAAATCGATAGCGGTAAAGCCACTTTGCAAATCTTCATATCCGGCCAGGTGATCATAAAAGCCCCGATAAAAAAAACCATGAATTTCAGGATCAAATAGACTGCTCGCGATGTCTTTGAAGCTACAAGACAACGCCCGAGCAGGGAAGTGTTGAGCTCAAAGGTGCCGATGCCCCTTTGCAACGCCAAGGACCTTACAAAATCTGATATAAACGAGCGGGAAATAAATATGATGGGGACAAACAAAGGGATGAGTTGTTTGTAAGCTAGGAAAACCAGAAACGTATTCTCGGTGATTCTATCCCCCAGGGTATCAATGAGGGCGCCTACTTTACTGTTCGCATTGAACTTCCGTGCTAAAAGCCCGTCCACTCCATCGAGCAATAAAGCTAACAATAAAACCATGCTACCCCATAGACAATAGCGGGACCCGTTATGAAAAAGCAGGGCGATGGCGCAAAATATTAATAGGATCCTCACAAGGGTAGTTATATGAGCTAGGTTTTTAACTAAAGGGTTCGTGTTGCTTACCGCCATAAATCAAATCTCCCCAGAGATCCCGCAATAGCGCTATAAGCGTCGCACGGCGTCCAGCATGACGGACACTCGCTCCTCATGCATTTCATACTAAGATTTTTCGTAGCCGGCAAAGACCATATTTTTTCTAAGTCATAATCGTGTTCTAAAACATTCGCGATTCTTTGCGGGAAAATACCACACGGGTAGATGTCTCCCTGCGGCTCTAAAAGACAAGAGGAGGATAAGGCCTGGCATCTCAGCGGGCATTTATTGCTATGGGCATATTTCTTGTAGAGCTTCAGATAGCGACGCCTTAAAAAGTTATTAAGCGTAAAGGAATCTTTGTCCAGCTCCAGAATTTTTTCGATGGCCTTGATGATATTTGCGCGGTCTAATTCCGGCAGGGCGGTATTTTCGTAATACAAGGACGATCTGTGAAAGATGTTGATCGTAAAATCATCAAACCTCAAAAGAGGGTAGACCTCTTTAAGAGCCAGGAATGTTTCGTGGAATTTATCAAAATTAAGGTGAGATAATGTGGTGCCGATGCGAGCTTGCACGGATTTCATAGCCCTCAGCCTTTTGAATGTCGCCACACATTTAAGCCAGGTGCCTTCAACACCCCGGATCTCATCATGAAGAGAAGAGGGCCCGTCGATACTTAATGTGAACAGCAATTTTACTTTTCTATGCGCTAATATCTTTTCCACCGATGCTCCGATTTTGTTCGTCATCGTGCCGTTGGTCGCGAAATGAACTGCGGTTAAATCCGGGCAATGATCTATAATAATTTTGACGACTTCGGCGATGTCTTCCCGCAAAAAGGGTTCGCCTCCCGTAATGCCGACCCAGGAAAAGCGATTGGATTTTGCGAAAAATCTTTCCACCTGGTCCAGACTTAGTTCTTCGACGGGTTTTTTCCCCCAGATATGGCACATCTTGCAGCGAAGGTTGCATCGATAGGTGACGGCATAAGAGATTTTGTGCGGAAAATCAAGTCGCATAAAATTTGAACAGGCGATTTTTTTAAGGTATTTTATTTCCGGCAGCATTTTTATTACCCCAAACACATGCTTCTGACCCGTCCGGCAAACCTTGGACGCAACCTACAAGATCAAAATCATTTTTGTGTTGTTCGATGAGATTTGATAGATCTGAAGTCCAGCTTAAGTTGTTGGAAATATCACCCTGATTGCCATCTTTCGTAATGATAAAATCAAATTCTGATAAATAAAAAGGCGGCAACTTGTATTGAGAATCATAAACATCAAGCTCGGCAGGGCATGCTATCTTAAAGCCTGCGCCCCTACAAAGGGCATAATATCTCAACGCGTTTGAAATTTCAGGCACGTTAGGCACGGATAAACACATTAAGCCAATGTTCACGTTTTTTTTATACCGGGAATCTCGTCCCAAGATAAGATTGGCAATCTCGTCTATTTTCCAATTCACATTACGCAAGGGATAAATAATCCCATAATCGACTCGCCTCGCGCCATAGGAACCCTCTCTCTTTACCTCTCTCTTTAATACTGGACCGGAGTAGGTTTTACCATATGAAATCAAAAAAAATGAACTTACCCCATAAACTACTATAGTCATAACAAGCATTTTTCGGATCCAGCTCGTTCTTATCGTTGCTACTCCCAGCGCAATGAACAAACTCATGGCCGGCAACAGGGGCAACATAAAACGAGGGACATAATTGGGGGAAAGTGAAAATATGGACAAGGGTATAAGAAACCATATAAACAGCAAAGCAAATTGTCTTTTGATTAGGCACAAAAAAACACCCACAAAACTTAAAACACAGAAAAACGGGCCCACGCTATCAAAAAACAGCCAATTCGCATAACGTGATAAAACGGTCCCAAAACCGTCCTGTTTAAGCTGAGGCGAAAGATAGCATACCTCATGAGCTCTTTGCATGACTCCTTTTAAATTGGGAAAATACCATGAACCGCCTATAAGCAAACTACACGACAAACAAATAATGAGGTTTCTAGCCATTATTGAACCGTTTGCATTTTGTCTTAAATTTTTTACCACCGACTGAAAAATATAGAAAACGGCGGTGGGTAAAAGAAAATTAATATAAGTAACCTTTATAAGCATTCCGAGCCCAACGCTTATACCAAAGAGCAGGGAGTATTTTAAATTCGTAAAATTCTTTGTCAGTAGCATTAAATAAACGCTTAAGGAAACCATCGCGGCTAAGGGAAGATCGAGCATCGAAACTCTGGACATGGCAAAAACACCCGTAAACATCGACAAGATAAATGCCGCGAGTACCCCCGATGGACTGTTTTGCAGCTTGGAACCAATGCCATAGACCGATAATAAAAGAATTATGAAAAATAATGAGTTTATGACGAAAATACCGGCCTCGTTAATTTTGGGATCGCAGGCCAAAGATAAAATTATCCTGTACAGAGGGGCCCTGCACCCGTGACCCAAATCATAATACCAAGGATAAACTTTTTGTGGTGAGTTCAGAACCGTGGTAAAAGTTCGGGATATATACGAGGCCTCCCTCAGGTTTTCCAGTTCATCCCACACAGGAAAAGTCTGATCCAAAGAAAGGATGACTTTATTATTGATGATATGAAAAGCTATGATGAGGAGAAGGAGACACCAGGAATTTTTTAAGATTTTATTCATGGGATTTGGGCGACGAACATTTTATATTCTTACCATGCGAAGAAATCGCTTGGAAGGATGAAAAGTGTCTTGGCATAAAACCCGCAAAAGACCATTAGAGTTCCTTGCCAAAGCCTTCTTTGAGTATGACATTTGTAATATTCTCGGCCAGTAGCGCGTTGCCTTGAGGAGTGCAGTGGCCAAAATCACCGGCAAACATATCCGTAAAATAATAATTAGAACCCTTTTGTCTTATGGCGTCTTTAAACACTTTTTCATTATCGACAAAGATAACGTTATCCGCTTCGGGTAACGCCTTTTTCAATAAATCAATATTACGTAAGGGGTATTGGGCACAAACCAGCTTTATGCCTCTTTTATCCAGGATTTGTTTAAGTATTTGGTAGTTTTTTCGCGTCACACCGCTGAATTCCGACCTTAACACATCCGCCTTTCTCTTGTAATCCTCCGCCAACTCGTGCTTACCCGTTTCTTCATAAAGTACGATGAGTGCCCCGAGAGCCTTATCATCCTGGGGGTCCAACTCCGTTAACTTTTTAAATTGCTCTTCTGCTTCAGGATATCTTCTGAGATTCTTATAGAATATCCCCAATTCCATGCGGGCGAATAAACTGTTATTTTCCCTGATGGCTTTCTTAAAAGCTTCTTCGGCTTGAGAAAATTTATTTTGGTTGCAATAATTCCGCGCCAATTCCATGAGCAGACTGCCATTACCTAATCCTAACTCCACGGCTTTCTTAACAGTTTGTTCGGCCTCTAAATTTTTACCGTGGCTTCTATAAAACAACGCCAAGACCGTGTAGGCCGTGGGATTATTAGGATTAATCTCGGTCGCCTCGCGTGCGTATTTCTCAGATAGGGTGCGATTCCCTTGCCGGTCATAAAACCATGCCAACTCCAGAGATGCCAAGTCATTCTTGGGATTTAGGTCGATGGCTTTTTTAAATGATTCCTCGGCTTTAACGAGGTTGGTTTGGCCCTCATAAAACCATGCTAATTCTATGTATTTATGGTCATCCTTAGGGTTTAGTTCGATGGCTTTTAAAATTGATTCCTCAGCTTTTTGACGTTCCTCCCGATTTTTATAAGGCCCGCCCCGTATTTTATACAGCCCTTCATTTTTCGAAAGCCCATGAGTAAATTTCTGATTAATGTCCCGGGGTTTATCAGGCAGTAAATTATTCCGCGAAAAAGCATTGGGATATCCCGTCTTAACAACGCCATGCTCGATTTGACGCACCTCTTGATTTTTATAAGGCTCTTCCTGTGTTTTATGCACCCCCTCATTTTTCGAAAGCCCGTTAGTGAATTTCTGATCAATGTCTTTGGATTTATCGGGCAGTGAATTATCCCCTAACGAAGCCTTGGGATATCCCGCCTGAGCGGCGCTAGGCTCGGCAGATTTTTCTTTAGGGGTGTTATGCTTGTTGTTTGCAAGGTGTTTACCGATAAATCTTATAAGCCGGTATAACCGGGAATATTTAAACAATAGGCTGTTAACATCATTAGTATTTTCATCGAGGATATCCTCGTAATATTTGACCCTCTCATCGTTGATGCCCATCATGGCAATCACCATGTTGGGGTGGTATTTATCAAGGTTTTCTTGAAGTTGATTTAAAATATACGATGTATTGATCCCGGTCGTGCCCTTATTGATCACGCTGAATTTTATGCCGGTATGATGATCATTCAATATCTTTTCAAGTTGTAAGGGGTAGGAATCAAAAACGCTACCCAGCGTAGTCGACTCGCCCAAGCACAGGATGCGATAGGCGCCTTTTTGCCGGATAGAGGCTGAGTTTTTGTATTCTTGTAAGGATGAAAAAACAATTCCTCCTAAATGGAGTCCAATTTCAGCTAAAATCACAAACGCCAAAAGCCCTAAGATTATTAGAACTGCTTTTTTCCCAAATGATATATAAATATTATTTTTATTCACAACTGACCTTTCCGGCATTTCAACGCCCTGATCGAGCGCTTTTTTCGATTTTATCGATCCCCGCCCCTTTTACTTTGATCTTTTGCAAAAAGGGTTGTTTCTGCTGTTACTCAGGAAAATCGGTGTTGTGAATGGACAAAACACGAATTTTGAGCTATATGAACCCTTTAAGAGAATATCCTATTTCTAGTTGAATATTAAAGTGGACAGTCCTCGGACGGATAATCCCTGCTGGGTAAAATCTCCGAAAGGAGAAAAGAATTATCCGACACGAATTATAACGAACGACGGTAAAGAAGCAAAGAAAGTTTTTTAAGAGTATTTGTGGCGAGAATTGGCTGGCCGAAAAGATTGTCTCGATGATGGCCGGAGGGGAAAAAGGCGCTTGATGGTTGTGTGCGGAGATGGAACGAATGGTCGTGGATCTGATGATGGATTCGCAGCAGGTTCAGTCAAAAAAGGAACAACCTCTTTAAGTGTCACTATGAGGGAGCGGAGGTAAGGTAAAGTGGTACCATCAGACGGAGCAAGCAGTCAGGGCAAATGCAGACAGCGTGTGTTGTTACGCACCTTCGGATGTCAGATGAACACCTACGACAGTCAGGTGGCGGCGGGGATACTGGAAAAAGCAGGGTTCGAGGTGATTCTCGATAACGACGACACGGACGTGTGGACAAAAAAGCGTACGCCGTACTTGTCATCCAATGTGCCAAGTACGGGTCGTGAGGCCTTTGATAAGCCTCTACGACCCGACATTGTTCTCATGAATACGTGCTCCGTTCGGGACCACGCCGAGGAGCGTGTTTGGGGGCGGCTCGGAATGATGGGAGTTGAAAAGAAAGATCGGCCGGAGCTTATCATCGGTCTCATGGGTTGTATGGTCGAGGAACACCGGGAAAAGCTTTTTAAGAGATTCCCGTATCTGGATCTGATGGTCGGGACGCGCCACGTGAAAGAGCTTCCGGAAATGATCCGTCAAGTGTTCGAGGCGCGCAAGCAGGCTGCCCTCGCGCCCGTGCGCGAGGACGATCACGTGAGGGCCCAGAAACAGCCCGCTACGAGAATCGCCCGTATCAAACAGGATGGCATCTCGATCGAATACAGCGAAACCACGAAGCGCACGAGCGGTTTCCACGCGTGGCTCCCGATCATGACCGGTTGCGATAAGGTCTGCACGTTCTGCATCGTTCCGCTGACGCGCGGAAGCGAAGTTTCGATGCCTGCGGGGGAGGTGTTCCGCGAGGCCGAGCGTTTGGTGGCGGATGGGGTGAAATGGATCACGCTCCTGGGACAGAATGTGAATTCGTATTGCGGGACACCGGACACGGAACACGGGACACGAACGTTTCCGGAATTGCTCGAACTTCTTTGCGGCATTGAGGGGTTAGAGCGGCTTTCATTCACGACCTCGCACCCGCAGGACGCAACGGAAGAACTTTTTCAAGTGATTGCGCGGAATCCCAAGATCGGCCGTCGGTTCCATCTGCCGTTGCAATCGGGTTCTGACCGTATGCTCAAACGGATGAAACGGCTTCATACTTACGCGGAATACAAGGCAAAGATCGACAGACTGCGGGAGCTCGTACCGGAGATTTCGATCACCACCGACATCATCGTGGGATTTTCCGGGGAAACGGAAGAAGACCATCGCGCGACACGGCGTGCGCTCGAGGAGATACGGTTCGATAGCGCATTTATCTACAAATATTCCCTACGGCCGCGAACGCCTGCGGCCCTGCTTCCGGATGACGTTCCGTTCGGTCTCAAGGCTTCGCGAAATCAGGAATTGATCATGGTCCAAAGAAAGATCACCGAAGAGAAGAGCCGGGCATTACTCGGAAAAACACGCATGATTTTCGTGGAAGGACGTAACGTCGAAAATCCCAGGGAGCAGGTGGGACGCATGGATCAAGACCGGCGCGTGCTTTTTGAAGCGGAAGAGGACTACGCGGGACGATTTGTCCGGATGGAATTGACCGGCCTGCATCACGAGACTTTTCGCGCCAAGATTGTCTAGCCCCGTTCGCCATTTATTTTTATGGGTCAACGGTACAGCACTGCGAACCCATAAAATTAATAGTAACGCAGTGCTAGTCCCTCTGCACTTTCAGCATTTCCTTCAGCGTAATGATCTCAAATCCTTCCTTTTCAAACTGGGGGATCTCTTTAGCCAGGACTTCGAGTGTTTTCGCACGGTAATGACCGATAGCGATGGCGTTGCCTTTCTCCCGCGCGACGGTTCTCAGGTGGTTAAGCTCAGCGCGGATTGCGGGTTTTGAATCTTCGTTATCCAGGAAAACGCCTCGGGCCAAGATAGGGATCCCTATCTCCCGGCCGACCGAAGGCAACACAGATTCCGGCGTGGTGTAGCTGTCCAGGAAAAAGAGCCCACGCCGCTTCAACTCTTTTAGAATCACAGTCATCATTTCCCGGTCCGTGGTGCCGCGCGAACCCATGTGATTATTCACGCCCACATAATTGGGTACCGAATCCAGGTCGCGGGCGAGTATGTCCAAAATATCGCTTTGACTCATGGTGCCCACGATGAGTCCGCGTCCCGGGATCTTGTCCTGCATGGTATCCAGGGGCAGATGGAGGATGACCTCGGCGCCTGTTTGCCGGCTCAGATTCCCGTAGTACTGTGAATAGGGAAGCAAGGGCAAAATAGCGTAGGTGACCGTGTCACCGAGAGATTTTAGCTGGGCATTGCATCGGTCGTGATTCCCGATATCATCGATCACAAAAGTGATCTTGGGATGGCCGGTCTGACGATGGAAAAGGGTTCTTAGAGCTTTGTGGGCCCCGGGCCGGGCGGGATGGAAAAGGAACAAAAAACCGCCCCAGACACAAAGTCCCAAAACCAGAAAAGACATCAATCTTCTTTTCTGTTTTTTGGTCAGTTTGAATTTAAAAAATCTTCGTCGGGCCATAAGAATGTCCTTTATACCATAGAAACGGCAAAAGCCTTGATGAATTAACGCTGAAAAACACATTTCGCGTCTTGCAAGTCATGCTGTGTCTTGATAGGATAGCCCCAAATTGAGTTGTGGAGCTTTCTTATTATGAAAATGGGGACACAAACGTTGCAAAAATGTGCGAAGGCATTGATCGATCTCGTATTGGAGAGCGAGGGTCATGATCTTATTTACCGTGAGTTTTGCGCCCTGGAACCCAAGCTCAAGAGCTCCGCATTTGGGGCCTTTTGCCGGGAGTATGTGCCCGCCAAGCTGGCTTTAGGATGTGTTTTTTGGGTCGGCTGTTGCGCGCATCACCGGATCGAGGATAAGGATCTGAGGAACCTCTATTTCAAAGAGGTGATGGGCCTTTTCGAGTCGCCAAAGTCCCTCGAGGATGCGACGCGTTTTAGCGAAAGCCTTTATGCTTCGAATGCGAATAAGGAACAGTCGCCGGTCTTGGGTGTTCTCGTGCACCTTTTCCATAAGTTGGGGCTTGAGGCCATCGTGAAACCCGGAGAAGATGACGCCGGGGCACTCAACGCGGGATTCCATTTCATGATGCATGTAAGCGAAGCTCTCAAGGTCGTTTTTGAAACGAACTTCGACAATTTTTTTTACACCTACAAAGATCTTCACGTCGCGGATGCGAGAAAGAAGGAATAGCATGATCCAGAAAATCCATCGTAACAATATGGTTTGGATCGACATGGAAATGACGGGGCTGGACCCGGAAAAAGATAAAATCCTTGAGATCGCCACGATCATTACGGACGGGAATCTGAATATTTTAGCGGAAGGTCCTGACCTTGTAATTCATCAACCCTCGAACGTTCTCAAAGGGATGGATGAATGGAACCAGGAGCATCACGCCAAGTCGGGTCTTATCGAAGCGGTCAAGACGTCGACCATGACGGTTAGAAAAGCCGAGCAATTGACCTTGGAGATCATCCAGGAATATTGTAAGCCCAAGAAAGCGCCGCTCTGCGGTAATTCTGTCCATCACGACCGGAGGTTCCTTCTGAAATACATGCCGAAGATCGATGGGTACCTTCATTACCGGCATGTGGATGTGAGTTCTCTCAAGGCGCTCATCGCACGATGGTATCCGAAGGACAAGGAGCCGCCGAAGGGGAAATCGCACCGCGCGTTGTCCGATATCCGGGAATCGATCTCGGAGCTTAAGTTCTACCGGGAGCGGTACTTTAAATAGCGCGTTCTTGAAGTTCAAAAAATACGTCGAAGGGCCGTTAATAGCCCAAGGAGTATTAATCCGGATTATGTATATTGCAGGCCTGATCTGCGAAAAGGTTGTCACGAGCCTTTTGGATCAGGCCTTGGCAGGTGAGGCTCTCCGCGATGTCAAAAGAATCTGAAAAAAACGCGCAAAACATTATCGCCATCGTCTACGATTTTGACGGGACGCTTTCGCCCGGAAACATGCAGGAAGAAACGATCTTCAAGGCGTATGGGATCGATAAAAAGAAGTTTTGGGCGAAATCTCAGTCGATGGTGACCCGCAAAGGTTATGAGAAAACCCTCGCCTACTTAAAGCTCTTGATCGATGATCCCGTTTTTAAAAAGCGCCCGCTTACAAAGCATAAACTGCGGGAATTAGCCAAACAGGTACCTTACTATCCCGGCGTTAACGAGGGTTATTTCGATCAGCTGAATGAGTTCCTCCGGTCGCTTCCGGAAGTTCATGAGACGGGGATCACTCTCGAACATTATATCATCTCAAGCGGGCTTCAAGAGATCCTCGATGGCGTCAGTATCCGGAAGTATTTCAAAAAGATCTATGCGTGCGAATATGATTTTCAGAGAGGGCGCCCCATTTTCCCCAAGCTTGTCATCAACGACACGAATAAGACACAATTCCTTTTCCGCATCAACAAAGGCAAACTCAAGCTCAGTGAAAGTATCAACGAACATATGCCGGAGAGGGAGCGTCGCATTCCTTTCCGCAATATGATCTATGTCGGCGACGGGATCACGGATGTCCCTTCCATGACGGTGACCCAGAAAGCCGGGGGCAATGCCATTGCGGTTTATGATCCGGCGAGGCGAGTGCCTCGTGCCGTGAAGGCTATGGTGGCGGAGCACCGCGCGGAACATTTCGCACCCGCGGATTTCAGGTCCCAGTCACTTTTCGTGAAGATCCTGCGTCAAACCCTGAAGAAGATCATCGCCTCGATTGTCTACCGTTCTTCGGCCGAACGTTCCTCGGACTGGGTTCGACGGCACATGTGATGAACGCGCTGGGATGACATTTATATAGCCCACCGTCATTCGATGGCGTAAACCCGTGAAAGTTTGGTTTGGGGCGTGTAACAAAATCGATAAGGAAAAGCTCGTGCCAATAACAACCTCGTTCTTGCGAAAAGCAGCTCTGGTATTATTCGGGGTGGTTCTATTTTTCGTGTTTCTTGAGGCAGGTTTGCGCCTGGGCGGGTTTGTTCTATTATCGATACGGGAATATGGGAATTCCCAATCCCTAAAACAAAAAAACGCCTATCGTATTCTCTGTTTGGGGGAGTCTACCACTGAGGGACAATATCCCAAGTTTCTCGAAGAAGCTTTGAACCGGCGTAATATCGGGATACGTTTTAGCGTCATTGACAAGGGCAGAACGGGCACCGATACCCCTGCTATATTAAAAGTAGTTGAAACTTATTTGGACGAGCATCATCCCGATATGGTGGTTGCGATGATGGGAAATAATGATCAAGGTATCCGATATTACCAAGACATACCGGAATCCAACACTTGGTTCTTTAGACATTGCCGGGTCTATCGATTCGTTCGTATCCTTTTTATGCATCTTTTAAAGAAGATCAAACAGGAGGATATCTATGGGTTAAGCAGATCGGATTCAACGAGGAAAGCCAAGCCAAAAGGAACATGGACGGTTGCTGAAAAAACAGCATTTGCGAACGAAATGTCCGCAGAAAAAGTTACGAGGGCAGATTCTGAAAGCGAAAAAAGAAGCCCTGGATCAGACCCCAGGTTTTCTGGGGCCAAAAAACTTTTACGGAAAGATGCGAGGCTCGATCCTGAATACAGTAATACCAACATGGAACTCGGATGGCTTTATCTGAATCAGGGCAAATTCTCTCAAGCCGAAGACGCTTTCAAAAAAGTTATTGAGTTTGATCCTAAAGGCACTAATGCCGGCAATGCCTATTATGGCTTAGGACGGATCTATAAAAAGTGCGGCAAGCTCTCGGAGGCTGAAGACTCTTTCAAGACAGCACACGAGTTTAATCCTAAAGACGCTGGCCTCTACTTTGAATTCGGATGGCTTTATCGAGATCAAGGCAAATTCTCTCAAGCCGAAGACGCCTTCAAGAAGGCCCTCGAGATCGATCCTAAAAACGATAGATCCTACGTCGGATTAGGGTGGCTTTATCGAGATCAAGGCAAATTTTCTCAAGCCGAAAACAACTTCGAGAAAGCTCTTGAGATCGATCCGAAAAACGAAAATAACTGGGAAGGACTAGGGCGACTTTATCTAGTGCAAGGCAAATTTCCTCAGGCTGAAGACACCTTCAAGAAAATTATTGAGCTTAATCCTGAAAACAATCACGCCTATGTTGGATTAGGGCAGCTTTATCGAGCTCAAGACAAATTGTCCCAGGCAGAAGACTTATTCAAGAAAGCCATTGAGCTTGATCCTAAGGATACCAACACTTATTTTGACTTGGCACGGGTCTATATGATCCAACACAAATTCTCCCAATTCGAAGACCTTATGAAAAAAACGATCGAGATTAATCCTAAAAATGAGCAGGCCTACCTTGAATTGGGACAGCTTTACCGAGATCGACGCGATTTGCCCAAAGCCGAAGACGCCTTCAAGAAAGCCATCGAGCTTAATCCGGAAAATGATTTTCTTTTTCATAAATTAGGAGAGGCTTATCAAGCGCAAGGCAAAATCCACCCGGCCGAAAGTGCATTCAAAAAAGCCCTCGAGATCAATCCTAAAAACGAGCGAGCGCTTAGTGCAATGGCATCGTTATACAAGGAAACCGGCAAACCGGAGCTAGTAAAAGAATATACTCAAAAGGCCACTCAGTTGGAATCCGAAGGTAATGCCGCGGCTACCGTGGATAGCTACCGGAAACTAAAAAAAATCCTAGACAAAAAAGGGATCAAGCTTGTTTGTGTGCAGTATCCGATGCGCAATGTGGAGTCTCTCAAGAGGATCTTCGAGAAAGATGAAGGCGTTATCTTTGTCGATAACGAACAGGTATTCAAGGAAGCAGTCAAGCAATCCGGCTATAAAGAGTATTTTAAGGATATGTTTGCCGGCGACTTTGGCCATTGCACTCAGAAAGGCAACGAGCTTTTAGCTCAAAATATCGCGGATGTGATCCTAAGAGAAGTATTTAACAAATAGCAAGACTGGCATCGTTCCGATTGCGGGTTCAATTCAGGGCACACAGTGAAATCCATGAAGGGGAAGCATTTACTAATGATAACTTCGCTCTTGCGAAAAGCAGCTTTGGTGTTATGCGGGGTGGTTCTCTTTTTCGTGTTCCTTGAGGCAGGCTTGCGCCTGGGCGGGTTTATCCTGTCCTCCATACAGGAGTCCGAAAATTTACGATCCATAAAACAAAAAGGCACTTACCGGATTCTCTGTTTAGGGGAGTCTACCACTCAAGGAGCCTACCCCAAGCCTCTCGAGCAGGTCTTAAACCAGCGTAATATCGGGGTGCGTTTTAGCGTCATCGATGAAGGTAGGTCAGCAACGAACACCACCGTGATATTAAGTCGAGTAGCATCTCATCTTGATAAATATCATCCCAACATGGTGGTTGCAATGATGGGGATCAATGATCATGGGGTCAGATATTATGAAGATATCCAGGACTCTGATGCGTGGTTATTTAGACATTGCCGTGTCTATCGACTAAGCAAGATCCTCTGCATGCATATGATAAAAAAAACCGATGGGGAAGGCACTCATGGATCGAGCCGATCGGTTTCATGGGAAAATGCCAAACCGGAAAAAACGAGGACTGCAGCTAAAAAATCTGTCAATCTTGAGCCCCCGAGCGATCCAACCCTTGATGTAAGAAGAGGGTACCAAGTTCAAGCTGGATTCCGATCGTCAGAAGAATCCATTAAGGCTATCGGACATAATCCTGAAAACAGCAGCAATATCTACATTCAGTCAGGGCATCTTTTTCAAAGCGCAGGCAAATTCTCCCAAGCCGAAGACTCCTTTAGGAAAGCCATCGAACTTGATCCCAAAAACGATGATGTGTATATCCTGTTAGGGCATCTTTATCGATTCGCAGACAAATTCTCCCAAGCCGAAGACTCCTTTAAGAAAGCCATCGCAGTTAATCCTAAAAACGATGATGCCTACATTCAATTAGCGAATTTTTATCATTTCACAGGTAATCTCGCCCAAGCCAAAAACACTCTCCAAAAAGCCATCGCAGTTAATCCTAAAAACGAGCTTGCCTTCTTTGTTCTTGCGGGGCAATACATTGTTAAAGACGAATTTTTTCAAGCGGAATACTTTCTCAAGAAAACTCTCGAACTTAATCCCGAAAACGGTGATGCCTATTTTTTGCTTGCGACACTTTGCCGAAAGCAAGGCAAATTGCCGCAAGCCGAAGAGTTATTCAAGAGGGCCATAGAGCTTAATCCTGAGAAGGGTCGTACACTCAGAGCCATGTCGTCTCTTTACGATGAAATGGGCAAACCGGAGCTGGCAAAAGCATATTCCGAGGCAAGCCGGTTGAGGCCAGTGTGTTATTCAATCACAGTTAATAACTATTGTAAGCTCAATGAGATCCTGGATCGAAAAGGGATCAAACTGGTTTGCGTGCAGTATCCGATGCGCAATGTGGAGCCTCTCAAGAGGATCTTCGAGAAAGATAAAGGCGTTATCTTTGTCGATAACGAACAGGTATTCAAGGAAGCAGTCAGGGAATCCGGCTATAAAGAGTATTTTACGGATATGTTTGGTGGCGATTTTGGCCATTGCACTCAGAAAGGCAACGAGCTTTTAGCTCAAAATATCGCGGATGTGATCCTAAGAGAAGTATTTAACAAGTAGCAAGACTGGCATCGTGCCGGCAATCGTTTCGCTTACCTGTTTAATTCAGGGTGTACAACTAAATCCATGAAAGAAAAGCTCATAGAATTGACCACTTCGCTCTTGCGAAAAGCAACTTTGGTGTTATGCGGGGTGGTTCTCTTTTTCGTGTTCCTTGAGGCAGGCTTGCGCCTGGGCGGGTTTATCCTGTCCTCCATACAGGAGTCCG
>PLLJ01000023.1:108132-115597 GCA_003140935.1 Candidatus Omnitrophota bacterium | reverse complement strand
CCGTATTCCCCGCTCACATGAAAAGCCGCCACCGGAGCCTCTGTTTTTTGTCTGAGCCTGAGAATAATATCCAGATAGGGCAGCGCCGGCTTCACCATCAGAAATTCCGCTCCGTCCTTTTGATCCTGTAAAGCTGCTTGGATCGCCCGGGACGTATCCGCGGGGTCTCTTTGATAAGCTCTCCGGTCGCCGAATTTCGGAGCCGATCCGAGCGCATCGCGGAACGGTCCGTAAAATGCCGACGCGTACTTGATGGCATAGGCCCAAACACCCGCCTTGGAAAATCCGGCGCGATCGAGCGCCCCGCGGACGGCTTTAACCTGCCCCACGGTCATGGCAGAGGGCGCCACAAAGTCCGTACCGGCTTCGGCATGCGAAACCGCGATTCGGCCCAAAATGCTAAGTGTCCGTTCCCGGTCGATCTTTCGTCCGCGAAGGATCCCGCAATGCCCATGATCCGTGAACCCGCACAAGCAAACGTCCGTAATGATCATAATTTTTTTCCCGAATCGCGCACGAAGCGCGCGCACGGCGCTCTGGATCGCGGCTTCCCCTTCATAAGCATCCGAACCCAGCGCATCTTTTTTTCTCGCGATCCCGAAAAGCAGGACTCCGCGGACACCGGTCCGGACAAGCGCCGTCACATCCCGCACGATCAGGTCCACGGACAGGCGGAAGATCCCAGGCATATTGGGGACCGGCTCTCTCCTGTTCCTCCCGACAACGGCGAAATAAGGCTGGATAAGATCTTGGGGCTGGATCACCCACTTTTTAGCGGACATTTTTCAGAATCTCCGATGGCACATTGAATGTCTTGAGTTGTGCCTGTGTGACCGGCCCGATGGCCCAAACCTTGATACGCGCCGGGATATCCTGGTGGATCTTCAAGAAATTGTTTACGGTAGACGGACTCGTAAAAACGATTTCATCGATCCGCCCCAGGTCCTGTTTCTTTATTTTGGGACAGATATTTCGGTAGACGGTCACGGGCTCCACATGGGCCCCTCGCTTTCGCAACTCATCCACCAACAGGTCCCTTGCCAGATCCGATCGCGGGATCAGAAAACGTTTTCCTTTGACCGGGAAATCGCGAAGGAGCTTCGCCAGGCTTTCAGCAGTTTCTTCTTCGGGCATACACTTAGCATTCAAACCGAAGTTCTCCAGCACTTCCGCTGTGGTCTTTCCGATCGCGACGATCATTTTGAAACGAAGAGCCTCAATGCTTTTCATTTTTTTCTTGAGCCTGTCCAGAAAATAGAGGACTGCATGTCGCGACGTGAATAAAACGCCGTCATATTCCTCGATCCGTAGGATCGCGGCATCCAGCACCTTGAAACTCCTGGCCGGTTTTATCTCGATCATCGGGATATGGCGAATCTGCCCCATCGATTGAAAGCGCTTCGCGCTCGTCCCTGTCACGAGAATTCTTTTCTGCATTGATGGTTTATCCACACAAACCGAAGTCTTTTTTCCGTCCAGTTTTCCAAAAAGAGTCTTAAGTTCTTCATCCCCCGCGCGAACGGCCACGGCCAAAGATCCTTGGAGCGGATGCGGCTTCAGAATATTAGAACCGATCCTTTCCGTGATCCGGCGCCCAAGCCCCAAACGGATCAACCCGGCTCCGGCGATCACGATGGCATCCAGGTCTTCCGAGAAAAGTTTATCCAATCGTTCGCCCATCGTGCCCCGGATATCGACAAGCTTCAGATCAGGACGGTACGCTCTGAGCTGGTTTTTTCTGCGCTCGCTGCTCGTTCCGACCCTCGCCCCTTTCGGAAGATCCCGCAACTTCAAATGATCCTTTGAGACCAGCACATCATAAGGATCCACCGATCGCGTGATGGCCGCGATCACGATCCCTTCGGGGACCTGGTCCGCCAGGTCTTTGGCGCTATGGACGGCAAGGTCGATCTGGTTCGTGAGAAGTGCCCGGTCGATCTCACGCGTGAAAAAATCAGTCCCTTCCATTTCTGAGATCGGAGTTTTTTTGTCCTTGTCACCCACCGTATCCATACTAACAATCTCAAGCTCTACGTCAGGAGTGACAGTTTTGAGCGTTTGCGCAATCTCACGAACCTGTGCTAAAGCAAGCGGACTGGTCCTTGTGCCGACGCGAAGGATCTTTCGCATAACCGAGTCTAGTCCTTATCCTTGGGACCAAGATCGAAAAGAGAGTGGAGGGCATGCAGATAACGGGCCACTCCTCCGTTCTGCGAAGCCTCCTTGATCTTCGTGAGAGGCACATGAAGCAGTTTAGCGCGGATCCGATTCCGGAGTTCGTCCTTACGCTCGTCCGGAATGCCCGTTTTCTTCGCGAACTCCCCCAATTCATCCTCGAGGATCCTGTCCAAATGCCGTTCGAAGGACTCAACGGTGGGCCTCGCCTCGAGCTGCTGAAGCCAGCTTTGATAACTCGCCAGGGCCTTCTCGACCATGATCTCGACTTTTTCGATCTCGTGGCCACGGTGCTTCAGGTTCCTGTCGGCTACGCTTTTGAGATCATCGATATTATAAAGATAGACATCATCCAGCTGATGGACGACGGGATCGACATTGCGCGGCACCGCGATATCGATCAGAAAAAGCGGTCGATGGCGCCGCTCGATCATGAGTTTTTTGACCTGTTCATATTTGACGATCGGATAAGGACAACGGGTCGCGGTGATGAAAATATCCACGGCCTGGATCTTTTCCTCCCATGTTTCGAACGGAACCCACTCGCCGCCGCATTCGACGGTCAATTTTTCCGCGCGCTCCTGATTTTGACTGACCACATAACGGATCGTCGCACCGGCGCTTTTGAGGTTTTTCACCGTCAGCGCCGCCATCTCCCCGGTCCCGAGCACCATGACATTCTCGGAAGTGAGCTGGCCAAAGATCTTTTCCGCGAGCTCGACCGCAACGGAGGGAATACTCACGGCTCCTTCGTTGATAAGCGTCTCCGTTCTGGCCGCCTTGCCAAGTTTTAAGGCCTTTTCCATCAAACGGTAAAGAAGTGAGTGAAGACAACCCGCGGCATGGGCCTTTTGGAAAGCTTCTCGAAGCTGGCCCAGGATCTCATTCTCCCCGATCACAAGCGAATCCAGTCCCGCCGCAACGCGAAAGAGATGCCGGAGCGCTTCTTTACCCTGATGGCGATAAAGATAATGCTCAAAATCCCTGCGGTCCACGCCATGGATCTCTTTCATCATCGCGAAGTAGCGGTCTTCCGGGAGATCCTCGGAATCCGTATAGCCGTAGAATTCGACGCGATTGCAGGTCGACAGGATCAGGGACTCGGAGAACTGGCCTGTGGTTTTGGCATAGGCAAGGCCGTCCTGGAGCTTCCGTGAAGTAAAATGAAGCCTTTCACGCACCTCAACCGGACAATCCTTGTGGTTAATGCCGATGACAAAAAATCCCATGCTTTATCCGTTCTTTTTAAAGAAAGTTATGCTTCCCGAATAGAAAAAATGTTTCGACGAAACTCGTCACGATGACCACGAAGGCGATAAGGCTCAGCACCGCTATTTCCTTACCACGCACGGCCGCGACCCAATGACGGTAGAGAATCAAGAGATAACACCCCAGGATCAGCAATGTCACGATCGTCTTAGGATCCAAAAGGAGGAAGGACCCAAAAGCGTGTTTGGCCCACACCAGGCCTGTGGCTGTGGCGAAAAGAAGAAGCGGCGTGCCCCAGTTAAGCGGAAGGCAGACCATCCTCTCGAGACGTTCCAGGGATGGCAATTTGTAGTAAAAGTTGCTCGCGTTCTTTTTTTTCAGCTCGTGACATTCGATCAGATAAAGGACGCTCGCGACGAATGAGATGGCGAAATTCGCGTACGCGAAAAAAGCGCTGACCACATGCAGCACAAAAGTCGGGTTGAGAAGATAGGGATGCTGTCGGATCATGGTCTGAATATCCCGTCCGCGCCCGAAAGACGCAAGCGATCCGGTCATGAGAACACAGAGAAGAAGCGCCAGAAAAAGGCCGAAAGATTCGGTACGCACTTTACCGAGCAGTACCAAATAGACAAAGGCTAGGGTCCATGCGAAAAACGCGAGCGCAGCCGACATGTTCACCACAGGAAGAAAATAACCTGATTGAAAGCCCTGGCTCAAGAAATAAAGCGTCCCGAGAAGAAATCCCGTTTGCAACATGACAGAACCCGCGCGTCGTCCCCCCTTCCAGATCTCGGCAAAAGAAAGGACGTGAAGCAAGAAAGCCACGCCGTAACTCACACACCCGGCACCTAGAATCACGAACGCCAGAGACATAAACAAGCCCTCAATGAAATAAATCTATTGCAATGGAGATACCTTAAAGGCGTAAAGTTTAGCACTACGAATGAGCTGTGGGAACCATTTTGAAATAGAAGAAAAGATGGCCAAAAGCGGGGCCTAAAATCAGCCCCAGGTCGTGATCACTTGAAGGCTTATAATTTGCGCGTCATAAGCGCCGCCAATGCCACTGTTTTCATTGGGAAGATAGCGTTGAAAACTATATTGCGGCTTCACGGAGAGGTCTTTGGTCAGGTCCCATTTACAACCGACGGTGAGTCCGAGCTGATTGAAAGCAGCAGCATAGTTCACAAGACTTGTATTTTGGGTATTGCCATAATTATTGGCGAGGGTGTAGAAGAGCGAACTATCCAAATGGACTTTTTTATGCGCCTGATAATCCGTAGCAAGCATCCACGTCGAGGAATTAGAATTAAAAGGCTGCATATAAAAGCTGGAAGCAGAGGCAACTGTTTTGGTTTGGGAATAAATTTGCGAAAAAGAACCCGTCATTGACAAATCAGGCAATGGAAATACCGTTGCATCATAAATAAATGTGTTGGAAAGCACGTTCGCTTTTTCATCTTCCGTGTTGTATACCGCGCGGGTCGTATAATCGGTATTGTCGAATAAATAGCGGAATGAAGCTTGGGCCCAACTGCAAATATGGGCCGTCGCACGCTGAGTGAATCCCATGTTGGCTGTATGCAGTTTTTCCAAAAACACTAACCCTTGAACAGGGCTGACCCTGAACCGGTCATTGAAATCCATCCCTTTATCACGTAAATGAAATTGTGACGTGAGATTGATAAATCGCATGGGCTGGAAATCCGCTCCTGTCACCCAGGTTATCGCTGGCTCACTAACAATAGCGTCCCGACTAACCGGAGCAGCCGTTGCAATCTGGGTGATTTGGTTTTCGAGCATGTGATTTTGTGATTGCTCAAAAGAAAGATCAGAATAGATGGCCGTACGGGGAATTGCCTTAAAACGTAATCCGAAAGATTCTGAAAATTTGTACGTATTACTGTCTGTATTGTTTTTCAACACAGAATCAACTGTTCCGATAGGCGCGGTGGTATCATTGGGATAATAAGAACTGGCATCCCGCTGGGAAACCTCGGCTTTGAACCCTCCCGTTCCACTCAAACAATTCCACGGACTGACCATTAAATTCAAAACCCAAGAGCTCAGGTCTTGTTGATTATGAGCACTGGCATCTGGTTTGTTGAAACTTGCAGAAGTCGCAGTTAGTGCACCCGTAGTGGAATTTATGGTACCAAGACTGAGCACGCCATTTTTGAATTCCTGTATGTTTTGGCGATCTTCATTTTTTAAATGTTCAAATCGAAAAGCGCTGGAACCAAAAGCTTTATCCTTCCAATACCATTTATCCGCACCAAGCGTGGTTGTCATGACATCCGTTTCCTGGACCTGATCTTGTATCCGCTGATCTGATTGATTAGCTATATCAACAGCTTTGCCGGCAGGAGTCGCGGCCGCAGAAACAAAGGAGTTATCTGTGTTAAGCCGTTGCTCATATCCACGAGTTTTCCATCGCGAGATCTCCCACCGTTGATCGCCGGTCAAGTGATAACCTTTTTCCGTGTAATCTCCCTTGACCCCGAACGTATCGGTAGTTTCATCAATCTCTTCCCAGGACGGTGATATCTTCTTGCTAGCACCACCCACCATGGCCGCGTCCCAGTTCAGCATAGATTTCGACCCATTTTTATAATCGTGGTCATAGTAAACACTTACATTGGGATAATCCGGGTTTGTAATCCCAGTTTCAAAGCCAAAATGACCGATATCAAGAAAAAGGTCCCGGCTCAAATCATAGGAGCGCCCCTGAAAAATCCCGCCATAGGTGTCGTAATATTTCCGGAATTGATTAAAGTCGAAGTTCATATACCCGACATCTTTTTTTGCTATGGAGTATGCACCCTTGTAGTCTCCGTTTCCCATGATCGCACCACCGGAAGCGTCGATGGTGACATCATCACCCGATGTGTAATGTATCGAAAGATCTTTGACGCCGCCGCTATAGCCCCGGTTCTGCCAATTCAAAGCTTCGTACTTGTGATAATCACCTGAAACCATTGCGACCTGGACAGGTAAGGTATCGGCTGTGACGGCGATCGATTCCGCAGGTGTCTTTTGAGACGTACTAGTAGATTGTATTGTAGGCGCTTGGTTAGAAGCTATGGGAAGATTATCAACGGCTTGTTGAGTAACAACGGTTTTAGAATCTACTTGCTGGGTATCAACCGCAGCGTAGGCACACCCCGTAACCAAGGTCGCTAGGAGGAACAAACCCTTAAGGAAAAAAGATCTCATAGAGAAACCGGTTAGTACCTCAAATGTTTATCGAAATTCGAGCCATGCACAGCCACGTGACATTCTCCACTCCAACAAGTCCCCTGCGCCATCCTGGTGGCATGATTGCTCCCCCCCACGTTAGGGAAATTTTGTTCGCCATGACAACGGAGGCACAAACTCCAATCCCGCGCAACCAACATCTTGTCGTTAATCGCTCCATGAACTTTATGGCACGATGTGCAACCTTCACGAAGCGCCAAATGTTCGAACGCAAAGGGACCTCGTTGCTGTTTGTGGCATTTGAAACATTTTTCATTGGTATCTTCCATAGAAGTAGCCGACCAGGGTCTTGCGTTGGCTCCGTGGGGATCATGACAATCCGTGCAGGACATATGGCCTTCCAGCACAGGATGATGATGCGGAAGACTGAATTCGGCTTTCTTTTCCATGTGGCAGGCAAAGCACATTTCCGGATTCTTTTTGGGATTGATGATCTTATTGCCCTTGCCTCCGCCGTTTTCCGCATGCAGGCTCCCGGGGCCGTGACACATCTCGCAGCCTTCCACCTTGACACCTTCCATCGGGATAGCGACCCTTTCGTGGGCGGCGAGCTTGAAGTTCTTGACCTCTTTTTCATGACACATGGCGCAGGTTTGAGAGCCGACGTATTTAGCGCCGGTCATCTGATGATCTTTGAGGACCTTCTGGAGGACTTCTATATCATAATCGCGACAGGAGGAAAAAAAGAAGGCACAAGCTAGGATTAAAACCGAGAGGATGATTTTTTTACGGTGCATACACGACAGCTTCCAGATTAGTCCAATAGTCCAGTCGTACCGAACCACTTCAAATTGAACTCCGGTTTGCTATCACCGTCGTC
>PLLJ01000023.1:0-108099 GCA_003140935.1 Candidatus Omnitrophota bacterium | reverse complement strand
ACGCCGACATACGTGAAGATCACGAACAAAAAACCTATGAGCGCGATCCAGGCGAGTTTTTTTTCGCTCCATCCCCTCATGAGACGCAGATGGAGGTAAAGCGCGTAGATCATCCACGTCACAAGCGCCCAGGTCTCTTTGGGATCCCAACTCCAATACTGTCCCCACGCTTCGTTCGCCCAGACGGCTCCGGAAGCAACCCCCAAGGTCAACAAGGGAAAGCCGAAGAGGATCGACCGGTAGATCACCTGGTCGAGTTGTTCATGGGAGAAATGCTTTTTGGGAAATGGCAAGAGAAAGGCAATCGCGGCGATAAAAGAGACCCCAAAAGCTCCGTAAGCGAAAAAGCAGGTTGAAACATGCAGAAGGAGCCAATTACTTTGCAGAGCGGGCATCAGGGGTTTCACGGCCGCGTCATGCGAAAACCCATAGATCAAAATGGCTAGATTACACACCAGGATAAAAAAACCAAGGCGAGATATCTTGAGCATCAGATCCGCCAGAAGATACGCCAGCACGAACGCCCAGGAAAAGAAGACAAGTGATTCATACATATTCGTGCAGGGCGCGTGTCCCGTGATCTTCCATCGGATTACCAAAGCCACGGTCTGGGCCAAAAATCCAAGTCCGATGAGCGCACGCGCCCATTTTTCAAGACGTGGTGACGATTTCTTGAAGAAAATGATCGCTTGCGGGACCAGGCTGACAAAATAGAACACAAACGCTACGGACAAAAAATGTGCTTCGGTCATCGTGGCTCCTGTTTTTCGTCTTCGATCTTCCGTTTCTTTCTTCGGGAGGGATGGAAATAGATGTTCTGGATAAGACCCAGCATGATCATCACGCTGCTTGCAAAAACCACACGGGTTCCGGGATCCCGGACCACGGCAAGCCCCGACCACTCCCCATTGATCGAATCATACGTGCTCTGATAAAAAGAAAATCCCTTGTACCTGAGCGGATGATTGACGCGGATGGCCTGCTCCTTCACCACCTTCCCCTTTTCAAGGATCTCGATATGGCTGATAAAAGCCTTCGGAACCTTCTGCGCCCAGAAATATTTCAATCCGATGGGGCGCTCTTTTGTCATGTGAAAATCCGAAAAATTGGAAAAGACCCACTCCGTATAATCCTCGTCCTTGCCTTTCATATGCACCAAAATGGCGGGATTGTTCGGTTCCTGCGAGGCGGAGAAAGCGGTGCGCGAGGCCATGTCGTAGCGGAAATCGGGAAGAAAACGTTCCACGCGGAATTGATAATCCGAGCCGGGGATCAGGGTCCACACCTCTTTCCTGAAGCGGAATTCGAGAGGCGTTTTTTGTTCGGGCATTGCGATCACAAGCTTCTCCAGCTCATTCTCATAATGCTGGAGTTCGAAATCCTTCAAGCGCAGCTCGAATCCCAGCGGGATCGTTTTCCCGTGATGGGTAAAAGACGCTGCGGATTGGCCTTCATTTAACGTGATATCCCCCTTGATCCTCATGGTGGCGCTCGTTAATCCGCCGGCGATCAGAAGCACGAGACTTAAGTGGACCAAAATGAACCCGAAAGTCCTTTTCGTCTTGATCAGATTCATGACCAAACAACTCAAAATATTCGTGCCCAGAAGAACGATAAGGATGAGAAACCAGGGGCTCAGAAAAACCGTATTGAGCTTCAGTTGATAAAGAAGACCCGTCCACTTGAAACCAAAGCGCTCGGCGTATTCGGCATATTCACGCTCTTGAGGGATCAGACTTCCCAAGATCGCGACAGGGATCAGGATAAAAAGAAGCGTAGCGGTCAAGCGAACGGAAGCGATAAATTCTCCGAATTTATGAAGACCTTCGGATGCTTTTTTCAATTTTAAAAGGGACATAAACGATCCTGCAACGGGTTTTTCAAGCCTTGTTCCGAAAAGAAATTTTCGTGGCAGAGCATAATGGAAAACCGAAAAAGAACCAAGCGATTTCTACCCCCTTTACTCCGGCTTTTTTTCCTTCGGGGGATCCTTCTTGGGAGGCTCCTCGATGGCTTTTTCTTCTTCTGGGACCTTACCGGTCAGCATCGTCGGGTTCAGGGGATAGGCCTCCGGATCAAAGATCACGAAGTAGAAGTGCCACACGAGGATCGCAAGGACTGCCAGGAGCGCTTCATAAAAATGGATCGTCGTCGCAAGGTCCAAGGCCCACTTGGGGAGGTATCGCATGAAGAAATTCTCGAAGGTCAGAACAGCTCCCGTAATGATCATCACAACCGACCCCCAGAGCAACGCCCAGTATTCCGCTTTTTCGATATAGCTGTATGGCGCGAATTTTGGCCGCTCCTTTGAAAAACCGAGATTGTAGATCTGTTGGGTGAACACATCCTTGAAATCCCGCCAGCGCGGCAAAAGCTCTTTGATCTGTTGACGGCCGCGGCGCGTAAACACCGCGAACCAGGCGTGATAAAGCCCCAGCAGAATGAAAACAATGGCGGCCCCTTTATGGATCACCCCGCGCCAGTCCGTGTTCGATTTTACGATCATGAACGGGAAATTCCACCACGCATCGGGGAACTTCAGCGCGAACCCCGTATAAGCCAGAATAATGAAAGTCGTGCTGAGAATGAAATGCTGGATGCGCTCCGCAACGGTGAACCGCAAATAGCGGCTCTTGTCCTTGAGCTCACGATAATGTTTGATGAATTTTTTAAAGAAATCCAAGGAGTTATGCGCGAGCATGCCCCCGATCACGGCAATGATCAAACCGATGTAAAGAAGCATCACATAATAGACAATGTGATTTTCCTTGGGCGACGGGGTCCCATGCACACTTCCCATGGCGAGCTTTTTCCCCGCACCCGGATGACATTTCCCGCATGTCCTGGAGAGATGCGCTTTATTGACCGAAGAATCGGGGTCTGAGGACGGTAAAACATCGTGCGCGCCGTGGCAGCTGGCGCAGTTGGCCACCGTCGTCACGCCAAGCTTGCTCGCCAGTCCATGATAGCTCTCGAAATAAGAGCTCACACGGTCGGTCGGCAAATTGAACTTGGCGTTGAGCTTCTCGGAGCGATGGCAACGCCCGCAGGTCTTTTCCGAGATCACGGTGGCATAGACCGTGGAAGTCGGATCCAGATGGGATTTGATACCATGCTCCCCGTGGCAGTCCGTACACACCGGCGACTCCCGCTTCCCTTCCATGGCCCCCTTCCCGTGGATGCTGCGTTTATAAGTTTGGAGAACGTTTTCGTGGCATTTCCCGCAAGTGGAAGGGACATTGAGCCAATAGATCTTTGATTTTGGATTGGTCGGCGCATGCAGGTCATGCGAACCGTGACAATCCGTGCACATCGCCGCGTTGATCAAACCTTTTTCCATCAAGGCCTTGCCATGGATGCTTTCGGAATAAGATTTAAGCGGCGCACTTTCCGAGAGAGAAAATTTTGCCATTTTTTTCTGATCTTCATGGCACCGAGCGCACGTCTTGGGAATATTCAGGCGGTAGACAGGAGATTGGGGGTCACGGTAATTCAAAAGAGAATGTGCTTCCCCATGGCAATCTAAGCATCCCGCGGCCGAGATCCCCGCTCCCACCGCCATGCCATGATCGGAAGCCCGGTAGATCTGAGCTTCAAGGGTATGACAATTAGCGCATTGGACCGGCGCCAGTTTGTCCGGATGCGGGATCTCACGGATGTCTGCATGACAGGAAGTGCAGAGGTTCTTGCCATGGATCGAATGAGCATACTTCTCCGGAGCGATCTTGTCATGGCAGGTAAGGCAATCTTCGTTACGGATTTCCTGTGGGGCACCCAAGGCGCTCGGGGAAAAGATAGGTATTCCTACCAAGCAAAGAAGAAAAACCGTGAATATTTTCAGAGAAACAACCCGCAGGAAGAGACAGGTCAAAGACCGTCTTGAGTGAGGGCTAAGATCCCGGAGCGGATGGATCACTCGATGTCTCCGGTGTGGCATTCATTACACTGCATTTCCTTCCAAGCGTCCCCGACAGCCGGATCCGGATGCTTGAATGCAAGCCCGTCCACCTGGGTCTCCAACGCCCCCGGAGCCCCCTGGCTGATGATGGTATGACATTGAGTGCATTCGTTGGAGATCTTCCGGCCCATCGGGCTTTCGTGATTGCCGTCATGGCACCGGAAACATCCGGGGAAAATAAGATGCCCGATGTTATTGGGATATTCTTTCCAGGAAACGTTCATCGTGGGAAAGAAATTCACTTTATAGATCCCAATGACAGCCTGGGCCGCTTTCTCGATCGCATCCTGCTGCCGCGCCCAGACCTCCGGATATTTTTTCCGATAAAATGCCTTGAGTAATTCCGGGATCTTCTCCGCGGCATCCTCATGCGTTGTGTATTTCCCCGTCAAAGCCTTGACGGCCTCGCGCTTGATCGAAGGCAGCGTCTTATCAATAGCTCCGCTCGCCATCGCTTCATTGACGATCTTCGACGGATCCCTGAAGGAATGACTCGGACGATTATGACAATCCATACAATCCATCAGACGCATTTCACCCTGTGGCGGCTTCCCGGCCGTATACCCTGACCCTTTTTCGACAAACACTTCTTCCTTTCCGTCTTTCCCGACTTTACGGATCCAAGGAATAACCTGCCGCTTTTTATCCGTCGCCACATAATAGATCTTGCTTTCGGGGCTCACGTGCCAGTGGATGCCCTCTTTTTTCCCGCCGGACGCGGAACCTCCGCCGATGGACATTAGCATCCGCGTCTTCCATTCTGTATTGGTTTCATCCGGGAGGAAATAATCATGATCCTGTTCGATTGAGCCGAAGAACTTCTGAGGCCAATGACACTGTTCACAAGTGTCTTGGGCGGGACGCAGACTATGGACCGGAGTCGCGATCGGCCTTGAATAGGCTTTGGCCAATACCGAATAAACCTGATAGGCCCCCGTGAGTTTGGAGCGGACATACCACTCCGCGCCGCTCCCGACATGGCAATGGGTACAGTTCACGCGGGCGTGGGAGGATTGATGATAGGCCGTATATTCCGGCTCCATGACGGTATGGCAAATGCGCCCGCAAAAGGTGTTCGATTCCGTAAAGTCATACGCCTTATAAATCCCGATCGCGGAGAACAGCAGGAAAATTGTGACGACCGCCCAAGTGGTGTACGCCCATTTCTGATGAAGAGGATTATTAAAATCGATGATCGGAAACTTGGGAATATATCCGCTTTTACGGCTTCGTGCCCGTTCGATGAGTGCCCCAACCGGGATCAGGAGAAGGCTAACAACAAGGAATCCGGGAACCACCATATAAGCCAGGATCCCCAGATAGGGATTTTTCTGCGGGAGGAAAAAATCCAGCAGGAAAAGGCAGACGATGATGACAAAACATATGATAGAGAAGATCTTACCCGCAATGCTGATCCAATTGCGGAAATAATTTCTGGATTCTCTTTTGGCTTCTTCTGAGCTCATATTGTCCTGCTTTTAAAACGACATAACTTTTTTGCGGAGTTTAATTTGGGAAGGGCTACGGCCCCTTTCGGACGGCAATTCTAATCGCACATCTTTCTTGAGTCCATCCCTTTCTCCCAAAGAGCCCTCAGGAAAGAGACGGAGGAGGCTGGATCTTTGCCTGCGTTTCGCCGGTCGAGGGAAACGCGTGAGGAATACCGTAAATATTAAACTCGTAAGTTTTTCCAAAAAAATTCTTTTTCGTTTCCGACAGGGCCCCCAACATTCCCAAGCCTATCAATAGAAGAAGCCCGATCACGCCTAAGGTTATGGAAATCGGCCGTTTTAAAGGATTCCTCTCTTTTCCTCTGTCCAGAAAAGGCAAAAGGATCAGGAGCAACGGCCCGAGGGAAGTGATAAAAATCCCTATCAGCTTAGGAAAGTATTTGATCATTTGGTACATCGGCAAAAAGTACCATTCGGGCTTGATTGCAAAAGGCGTTTGAAGCGGATCCGCCTTTTCGCCGAGGTCAAAGGGCCGGAGGACCGAAAGAGTGACCAGTATCCCGATCAAAATAAAAAAAACGATGCCCTCTTTCAAAACATGGTCCGGAAAAAAGGGCACACCCTCTTTCAGCTTGGGTTCCCTCCCGGGCGATACGGGATCCATCGTCGCAATTCCCTGATAACGGACAAGAAAAAGATGTACGACAATAATAAAGAAAAGGACCCACGGGAGAACAATGACATGCACCACAAAAAACCGGGAAATGGTCTCACCCCCGACCGCGACCCCGCCCCGCAAGAGGGTCTTGACGAAATTGCCGACATAGGGAACAGCTCCCGCTATTTCCGTCCCGACTGTAGTAGCCCAATATGCCAATTGATTCCAGGGTAAGAGATATCCCGTAAAACCAAAAACCAGTGTGATAAAGAACAGTGCGGCGCCCAGGACCCATGTCAATTCTCGCGGCTTTTTATAAGATCCCGTAATATAGGTCCGCAGCATGTGCAGAAAAACAACAACGATCATCAGGTTCGCACCCCAGGCGTGGATCTGGCGAAAGAGCCATCCCATATAAGCCGTGGTCGTGATGAACTTCACGCTCTCAAAAGCATCGTGGACAGTCGGACGGTAATAAACAAGCAGGAGGATCCCGGTAAGCACCTGGCTCACAAAAAGGAACAGTGACATGCTCCCCAGCGTGTGGAACCAGCTGATATTTTTAGGTAAAGGTTTTTCGAGTTGTCCTTTGACGGCCTCTTCGATCTGGTCGACATCGTATCGCTCAGCAAACCAGGATTTGATCCAACGCTTGATCATTGTGACTCCATGAAAATGAGTTATAATTTAATATAGATCTTTCCGTTGATCACTTTTACCAGATAGGACGGCAAGGGACGTGGTGGCGGTCCAGAAACGACCCGCCCTTCCAGATCAAAAACACCGGCATGACACGGACACACGATTTCGTGTTTACGACCGTCCCAATCGACCACACATCCCAAATGGGTACAGATGGCCGAGAACGCCTTGATCTCCTGCGGCGTCCGGATCAAGAGCAAGGCGCTGCCGGCAAGAACTATTTTTTTAGATGCGCCTACCGGGATTTCCTCAAGGGCAGCGACTTCTTCCATATCAACTTTGGGACCGTGTCCCATGACAGGCCAGAGGTAAGCTAATGCTGGAAGCAACATCCCGGAAAGCGTGGCCAGGATCCCCCCTTTGATGACCCAATCGATAAAATCACGACGGGACATTTCTTTTTTCAGGATTGCCGGACCTATTGGGTTTTGTTCCTCAATATTATTCACGATCTTTTTTTCTTTTCGTCCTGCTTTTCACGCGAACGGGAGTGGAGCTGCCTGTATTTGATCCATAAAGTGCTGATCATCATGGCGATAAAAACCCACATCGGAATAAGCGAGAGTTTTCGCCATCGCAGAAACTGCTGTTTCTGGTGGATGCTGCGAGCAATATCGGCGGCGGCCGAAACCACCTTCTTGTGCAGTTCGGAAATGCGTTCCGGCAAAAGGGTGTGCTGTAACGGCGCCATCGCAATGACATTTGTTTTAGCCGCTTCGAGAGCAGCCATTTCCGGTTCCACAAAAAACCCTTCGATCGACGCCTGCTTGACCAAGATTGTTGCGGATCGAAGTTTTTCCTCGGCTTCGTCCAGCATCTGATGAATCTCACCGCCCCTCTTGGCCTCCGGAGTGTCTGCGCTATGGCAGCGAACACAGGCCTGATCGTACAGAGCCTTGCTCGCCGGCTGAACCCCGTGATTTCCATGGCAAGAGATACACTCCGAAAATTTCCCCTGCGCCGATATGCCAGCGTGAACGCTTTCCAGAAAATATTTTTTTTCATTCATGTGACACTTCCCGCAGGTCGTCCCGACATCCCGGGCCCCCGGAGGCACCGCACCGTGGTAACCATGACAGCTAATACAACTGGCGGCGGAAAGATCTTTTTCTTCCAGCAATGCTTTGCCATGTACGCTGTGCTGATAGGTTTTAAAAATGTCCGCGGGAAGTTTATACTGGGACATCAGTTTTTCATTGCCGTGGCAGCGGTTGCAAGTCTTGGGAATGTTCAGGGGATAAACGGAACTTCCGGGATCGCCGACAGGCAGGATATCGTGTTCCCCATGGCAGTCGCTGCAAACGGCGACGTTCGTATCCCCTTCAAAAAGCTTTTTCCCATGCATGCTTGTTTTGTACTGGGCCAATTGGTCCGTGCGGATCCCGTAAAAGTTCATGACCTCCACGTTCGCGTGACAAGTCCCGCACATTTCAGCAATCTGCTGCTTATTGGGAGATCCGATATAACCTGTGCCGGGAGCTTTTGCGAGTTCTTTTGTCGGCTGGGCAGGATCCCCTCCGTGGCAACGGTTGCAGAAGATCCCCTGCTGAGCATGGATACTGCCCTTCATGTCTTCTTGCATATCGGCATGACACAAAAGACACGAATTATTTTCAGACATTTGCGGGGTTTGTGCCCACCCCAAACCTTGGCATTGCATCAGAAGAAAAAAGAAAAAGATTTTTTGAGGCCCCGTTTGAAACAGGCTAGGGAACCGATTTTTGTTCATTTCAATGATGCCCTTAATTTTAACTTCCCATTTTCCACGAAGGCCACGACCCCAACGCAGATGAAATAGAGCACAAACATCGGAAGCGACATCAGGAGCATATTAACAACATCGGGCGTGGGTGTCAGGACCGCCGCTGCGATCAAAATGATGATGACCGCCACGCGCCATCCTCTCATGGCCTTTTCTGCGGTTAAGATCCCGAATTTCGCAAGAATAAATGCCAGGACGGGCATTTCAAAGACAAGCCCTCCCGCCAGAACCAATCCCAGGACAAAAGAAATATAAGATTCTAGGGAAATAAGAAATTGAAGGTCGCCTTTGCCAAGGCTCATGAGAAACCTGATCGATGCGGGAATAAGGAGGAAAAAGTTAAAAGCTGCACCTGAGAAGAAAAGCAAGGTTCCCGCAACGATAAAAAGCAGTCCGTTCTTCGCATGACGCGGGTCCAATGCCGGCGCAATAAACATCCATGCTTCATATAAGAAGATGGGCAAAGAGCACGCCACGCCGGCGGCGCATGCTATTTTTATGTAGGCAAGAATCGCAGCCGTGGGACTGAACACCGCAAGGGTGTCGATTTGGCCGGAAGCGGGCCATTTTAATATCCAGATCAGATTCTTTGCAAAATAAAAAGAAACGGCCGTAAAAAAAAACCACGAGAAAATGACCGGAAAGATCCTTTTTCTCAGCTCGTCTAAATGCGTGCTAAGGGTTACTGGGAGGTCCGGCATCGCTTGTTTATTTGAGGGGGGTGTCGGAAGAATCTTTTTTCGATTCATCCGTCGGATCTTCTTTTACGGATTTCTTGAATTCCCGTATTGCAGCGCCCAAACCTTTGGCGATGTCCACAAGCCTGCTACCACCGAAAAGGAGAAGAACGACCAAAAAAATAACAATCAGTTCGGGCATCCCAAGATTGAACATTGTCCCACCTCTTTTCGTTAAAGATCCTTACGAATGCCCAGCCTCCGCGAACAATTACTTCTTTGGGATCGGATGTTTGATCTTTTCTAACCGCTCTTGATAGTTAAACGGTTTATTGAACGGATTTTCCGAATTGTGACATTGGAGACATGTCTTTTCATCCGGTATTTTCAATCCCGCGGCTTTTGCGGCTTCCACATCTTTCATCACACTTAATTTCAAGTAGTCCTTACCAGCGCCATGACAGGATTCGCAGGAAACGCCCTCCTCCACCGGAATGGCCTGCGTCACTTGCGCCTCCGTATGCCCATAAGCCGTCGAATGGCATTTAAGGCACTTTCCGTCCTTCTGCGGGTCAGCAACATTCAACTTCAGACCCGCTTCTTTCGCTTCCGGCGTTCCTAAGGATTCAAAAGCCTTGGAATGCTTTGCAGCCTGCCATTTCGAAAATTGTTCCCCCTGCGCCGGGGTCTTGTGACAAATGGAACACTTTTTCACACCCGCATATTCATGCGTCGTTTCCGCACTTGCTGCTGAGATAGCAAAGAGGGCAAAGACACACGCCAAAAATCCAGACCTCCAAAGACGAGCAAATATCGATTTTCTATTCATATCACTCTCTCCGTGAGGCACCCATATCATCATGAGCGTTATGTTCTAAAAATCACAAAGCCTCTTAATAGAACCAGTAGGCATGCTGATACTTTTCACCATAAAGTTCAAGAGAAATCAGCGGCCCCTCTTCCCAGGCAGAAACCGAATGTTTTTCTGAAGAACGTTTCCGCAACAAGGGCGTGAAAAAATGTTACACCCTTTGCGTTCGACGCCCCCGTAGATGCTGCCTAAAACTCACTTCTTGAAATCTTCGGCCTTCCCCAATTGTTTGAAAGTCTCCGCCGTAGGTTGGGGATTCGTAGCGATCACCGCCTGGCCATAACTATTCAATCCGGCGGCATCTTTTTTAGGCATCGCAACGCTGTGGCAAAGAGCACATTTTATCTGAGCGCCCGGGAAGGCCTCTTTGTATACCTTGATCTCTTTTATGTTGGCATACGCCTGAGTGGCACATGACAGGAAAACCAATGTAGAAATGAAGCCGGCAAACACCCTGACTTTATGATCCATACCTTTTCTCCTTTGTTTTGGACTTTTTAAAATTAAACGCACGAACTCTTAGTTTCCAGCTTCTTAAAATAAAGACATGACGTGAAGACCCTGGAGAACGGGAGCAACCCTGGAAATGACCGGGGGTATTATCTCTAAAAAGGCCGCTTCACAAAACACTTTTTTGATCAGATTCCCGGAAAAGTCTCCGCCTCGAAAATTTTGAGCCTTTTTAATTTTAGCAGCGTCCATGATCTTTTTTATTTACGAAGCTTATTTCATTCTTCATACTAGAGAAGAGGGTTTTATGCTAAAAATATTCGCCACGATCGACCGTCATAGTCGCTGGGTCCTGCTCGTCATCATGCTTCTTTTCATTCTCACGGGATTCGGCATCACCAAAAACATCATGGATCAGCGACTGGCCAAACAACTCCACGAAAATATCCTGCCCATCCCCTTTTACGTCCTCCTCCTGCTTCATATTTTTTACCCTCTTCCTGCCAACCTCGTGCGTTGGAAGGCCTTCAAAAGTGAGATCGTCGCCGCAGCGTATGTCTACTTCCTTGCCGCGATCTTTTTGGGACTTTTCCTGTGGCTGCATTTCAGATGAACCCCGACGATCGATCCCGCCGACTCCTGGCCGTCCTGTTCCTGATAGGGGTTTTGGGATCAGCATTTTTTTTCATAGTCGCACGCGAAAAGGCCCGTGGAATGGAAGTGAGGGATGCCGCAACTTCACAGGAGGCGCTCTACTACAAATCCCTGCCCGGCAACATGGTGCAATGCTTCCTCTGTCCCAATCAGTGCGTACTTTCCGCCGGAGAATGGGGCCTTTGCAAAGCACGAAAAAATATCCGGGGGAAGCTTTACTCGATGGTTTATGGAAAGATCTCGACCGTACACGTTGATCCAATCGAAAAGAAACCTTTTTTCCACGTCCTGCCCGGAAGTCAGGCCTTTTCCATCGCCACCACCGGATGCAACATGCGGTGCCTTTTCTGCCAGAATTGGGAGATCTCTCAGATCTTCCCGAAAGATCTTGAAACGCAACCTGCATCGCCGGAACAAGTCGTCGCAAACGCCAAAGCAAGCGGTGCTGAGATCATCGCTTTTACCTACAATGAACCTGTGATTTCTTATGAATATACGCTGGATATCGCAAAACTCGCTAAAAGCCAGGGACTCAAGACCGTGATCGTTTCGAACGGTTATATCGAGAAGGAGCCGCTCCGCGAACTTTTAAAATACGTGGATGCTTACAAAGTTGACCTTAAGGCCTTTAATGAAAAATTCTATAAAACTCTCACGGGAGGACATTTAGAACCCATTCTCGAGACCTTGAAAACGATCAAGCAAAGCGGCGTTTGGCTCGAGATCGTCACGCTCCTCATCCCGGGTGAGAATGATAGCGACGCAGATCTTCACGCGATGTCCCGGTGGATCAAGGAGAACTTGGGTGATAGCGTACCGCTGCATTTCAGCCGCTATGTCCCGCAGTACAAATTGAAAAATCTACCACCTACGTCACCCGAGACCGTCATTCGCGCACGTCAGATCGCCATGGAAGAAGGGCTCAAATACGTTTATACCGGCAATATCGCTTACCCAGAAGGCGAAGCCACTTATTGTTCGGGTTCGAAAGAAAAAGCCATTGAGCGACAAGGTTATTTTATCATCGCTAATCATTTAAAAAACGGCACCTGTCCTGACGGAGAAAAGATCCCCGGGATCTGGAGCTGATCTCCCATGACATCCCTGATCGATACAATGTTTCGACGGACCGCTCTCCTTCCACGGGGGATCGTCACATAGAAGATTTACACACTAGGATACCTTTTTGGGCTTTTGGGGAATCACTTCGAGAGAGATCTTCTTCTTGGAGAGAGCTTCACTTTCCAGAGCTTTTTGACAGAGGTATTCTTGAACACGGAATTTCTTATCATCTCCCGCTTCTTTTTTCTGATATTCCCCGCCGGGAGATAACGTCCAAGCTTTGAGGTTATCCTTGAAATAGAGCGATAGCAATTGAATAAGCTCCTTTTTATTTTTCTTATCTTCCACCGGGAACATGAGCTCGAGCCTCCTGTCGAGATTCCTGGGCATCCAGTCCGCGCTGGAAAGATAGACCTCTTCCTCCCCTCCGTTAAAAAAACAGAAGAGCCGGCTGTGCTCCAGGAACATGTCCACAATACTGACCACCTCGATATTCTCGCTAAGGCCTTTGACCCCCGGCCGAAGGCAACAGATCCCCCGGACATTGAGTTTGATCCTGACCCCTTTTTGCGAGGCACGGTAAAGGGCTTCGATGATCTCCTTATCCACCAAAGAGTTCATCTTCGCGGTGATAAGACCCGGACGTTCCGGAGTACTCTGGACGGATTCCCGAAGGATCAACCGTAAAAGCCTGCGGCGTAATCCGTGGGGCGCCATCTCGAGTTTAGAGAAATGCTCAGGGTTCGAAAATCCCGTCATGACATTGAAGAAAGAACTCGCATCCCGTGTCAACTCGTCGTTGCTCGTAAAAAGATTGAGATCTGAATAGACCTGAGCGGTCTTTTCGTTGTAGTTGCCGGTCCCTAGATGGAGATACCGTTTAATCCCCTCGGCTTCCCGGCGCACGACCAGACAGGCCTTGGCATGTGTCTTGAGGCCGACGACTCCGTAAAGGACCGTGGCCCCCGCCCGCTCAAGCCTTTTTGCCTCTTCGATATTTTGCTCTTCATCAAATCGCGCTTTGAGTTCCAGCAGGACCGTAACCTGCTTTCCTTTTTCCACGGCTTTTTCAAGCGCGCTAATGACCGCGGATTGTCTCCCTATCCTGTAAAGAGTCTGCTTGATGGCCAAAACATCGGGATCTTCCGCGGCCGTTCTGATGAACTGAAGAAAAGCGCCGAAAGCATCGTACGGATAATGCACGAGCAGGTCTTTTTCCCTGAGAACCCCCCACAGGTCACGGGCCTCCTCCATGTCCGTGACGGGTCTCGGTATCCATGTGGCGCGCTTGAATTTTTCAAACCCGGGCTGGAACGCGATCTGAGAAATATTTTTAAGGTCCATCCCCCCTTCACACCGGAAGATCTTGTGCTCCGCCAAACCCATTTTTTCCTTCAACCGTTCCACCAGATCAGGAGGCGCAGCGATCTCAAGACGCACCACCGGACTTTCCCTTCGCGAACGCAACGCTTCGCTCATCGTTTTTGCAAGATCTTCATCCTTCTCCTCATCGATCGTGAATTCCGCGCCGCGCGTCACTCGCATCAAACCTTGCTGTGCGATCACGAAACCGGAAAAAAGCTCCTTGGCGAAAAGACCGATCACATCCTCGATGAGGATGTAGGCATGAACGGATTCCGAAGGAAGCGAGATCATGCGTGAAAAACTTTTTGGGACCTCCACCAGGGCATGGCGTAACACTTCGGGATGAGAGGCCTCCGCGATCTCGAAAATATCGTAGAGGTTGAGATTTACGAGATTCGGGAACGGTTGCTCGTCACGGACCGCAAGCGGGGTCAAAAGGGGCAATAATTCTTTTAAAAAAAGATTTTTAACATACAAAAACTGCTTTTCGTTCAGGTCCGGCGGAAGCAATCTTACGATGTCCGCTTTTGCCAATTCGGGGGCCAGGGTCTCTTTAAAATAAAGCTGTTGCTTGCCGGTCAGCGCGAACGCCTGTTGATAGATCTCGAAAAGCCGTGGGTCCGTTTCGGGAATACTGGCCATGCGGACCATAAAAAATTCATCAAAATTGGAACTCATGATCCCAAGGAACTTGAGGCGCTCCAGAACAGGATTGGAGGGATCCATCGCCTCGGCCAGGACCCGCGCATTGAAACGGATCCATGATAATTCCCGGTCAAAATATTTATCCTGAGGGATTTTGTCCATAATGCTTTAAACGGAAGGAGCCATACCTTGCTTCAGATCGATGGGAACGCCAAAAACATCCGCGAACATATCCCCTTTACTACGAAGGCTTTCCCGTTCCAGGGAAATGTCGCCGATCTCTTTGGAAACCCAGAGCACATAGGCATCCTCGGAACGCTCCAGGGTGAACGTCTTGACCTTTTGCTGGTGGCTTGTGTCCAGGGCATCGGCGACCCTCAAAATAGCGGCGAGTTTTGAGACGACGGCACGGTCCGATTTTGTGAGCGACATGTAAGGTACATGGGTCTCCCGGGGGGAACCGCGACGGTGATAGCGGGCAACATTGGCGACAATGTTCTTATCGGTCCGTCGTAACCCGAAAATCTCGGCGGCGTCTATAAGATAGAAAGAATGTTTGTGATGGCCCGCGGGAGAAATATAAGTACCGATATCATGAAGGATCCCCGAGACCTCAAGCAATAACCGTTCGCGCGGCCCCATGCCATGGTCCTGCTGAAGCAGATCAAAAAGCTTCACGGACAAGGAAGCCACATTCACCGCATGATTCTTATCAAACATGTATTTCGCGCCAAGATGATAGGCGGAATTCAAGACCTGCCGGGAAACATCCGTCCGGCGGTATCCGGAAAAAAGCTGTGCCAGCTCAAGCAAAAGCCCGTCTCGGATGCTCAGCACCGGAATGATGATCTGCTCCGCTTTTGTCTCGGCTAAGAAATTGGTGTAAAAGAGAAGCGACGGATAAAGGGATTCGGCCTGTCCATAATCCACGCCATATTGGCTCGCGATCTCTTCCGGTGTCATTTTCCCGATCCGGGTCACGAAATTCACGAACTCTTTCTTTTCAAGGATCGTGAAACGTTCTTGGGTCTCCGGAAGTAATTGCTGGGACACGAACCGCATATCGCCGCCCAAAGCAATGAACGTGTCGATCTGGTCCATTGGGACCTCTCGCGCCGCGTGTTGGGCGATCTCGCGGATACTCCTTTTCAAAACCCGCTGCACAAGAGCGACATCGGCCTTCCCGGAAAGGGCCTGTTCCGGCAGACGCACCGAACCCAAAGGCAGGGTCCGCGTCACCCCCACTTCACCCTGGTTCATGATGATCATTTCGGTGCTTCCGGAACCGACTTCCACGATCAGACAGTTTCGTTTCTGCAGGTCGATCTTTCCTTCCAGGGCATATTCCACCGCGATCAATTCCAACCGGTTCTCTTCAGGGCCCTCCAGAACTTCGATATCGATCCCCGCTCGCACGTAGACCTGGTCAATAAAATTATCGCGATTCTGCGCGGCCCTGACCGCGCTCGTGGCGATCGCCTGGACTTTCTTGATCCCGTAGGTATCGATCACCGATCTAAACCCCTTCAGGATATTCACGCCCTGACGCATGACCGTATTGCTAAGACGGCCCGTTTTAAAAACATCCTTGCCGAAGCGGACGGGCTTCTGAAGATGCTCCAAATACCGGATCTCGTTCTTGGGTCCCACCTCCGCGATGACCATGCGGATGGCGATCGTACCGATATCGATCACGGCCACCGTATTTTTTAGGATCTCGGCTTCCGGCATCGTTTAAAAGATCCTTTTCTTTTTAAAATAAAAGTTGTGGGCGAGTTTCGCAGCGCCCTTTACGACCGCGTAATCCTTAAGCTTGGAAGGAACGACTTTCACCGATCCCACCAGAGGCTTTAAAAGATAGGTATCCATAACCCGACGCGCTTCGGGAAGAATTAAATATTCCATGGCTTCGATCATCCCGCCTCCGAGCACGATCATTTCGGGATTCAAGACGTTCGCAAGATTTGCCATGACGACCCCGAGCATTTTCCCTTTATCCAGGACCAGCCCTTTGATCGCCTTATCGCCTCCTTCGATTGCACGGAGCAAGGTGCGGCTTTTGACCCTTTTGACGTTATAGCCGACCTCGTTGAAGAGATGCGGCGCCCTTTGTTTTAATAGAAGCAGTGCCGCTTCCGAAGTAACCCCCAGCCGCCCCAGGGTCGCTCCCACGGTTTCAAAAATACCGTGGCCTTGGAGAAAAGACGGCATGGACATGAGTGTATGCCCGATCTCACCAGCGCTTCCCGAGGCTCCCCTGTAAAGTTTCCCATCCAGGATCAGTGCTCCTCCGACACCTGTCCCGAGGAAGATCCCGATGACATGATGTCTTTTTTTCGCAGCGCCTAATTTATATTCACCATAAAGTCCCGCGTTCGCATCATTCTCAAGCAGGACAGGCACTTTGAGATATTTCGAAAGCTTCGCTTGCAGAGGATAATCTTGAAGGAAGGAGATATTGTTCGATAATTTAACGACCCCTTTAGGGAACCGGATGATGCCGGGGCATCCCACTCCGACCGCCAGGATATTTTTGGAAGTAATGCGTCCTTCTTTAAAAAGAACTTCGATGCCTCCCAAAAGGGTTTTCAAAAAAGCTTTTTCGCCTTGGTTCGCGTCGATATCGGCTTTGTATTCCCGGCAAACCCCGAAATTCTTGTCTAAAAGCCCCATCAGGACCTTGGTCCCTCCTAGATCGATCCCGATGTAATATTTCTTTTTACCTGACATCGCTCCCTCTTTGTTTCTCTCTGGTCCCATTATCAAGGTATTCTAAAGCATAGAGTGCTGGAATTTTGTAAAGCCCGGGTAAAATCGGAACTACGTGGTGCTAAAGGGGTTACTATAGGCTATAATACTCCCGAAATGCCCGGAGGTACAGCCTTGAATATCCGTGTCGAGCTTCCCAACCGATTGATCTTCTGGATGCATCGTGCTGCCACACGAGTCAAAAAAGCCCGACATTCGCTCTCTTCCAAAACCGTTCATGAGATGAGAACCTCGCTCCGGCGCTGTCTCTCCTTGCTGAAAATGCTCCATACGGATGATGCCCGCGAGATCATTTCAGCCGCCAGGTCCCTTTTTAAGGATTGCGCAATCCTGCGCGACTTGCAGGTCATGCAGGATGAGATCACCCGGCTCCCGATGGATCGAAAGACCCGCCGAAAGATCCTTGCGCGTTTCACCCTAAGAGAGAAAGCGGCTCGCGTCAAAGCAATACATGCCGTGCGGAATTTCAACCCAATTCAATGGCAGGTCCTGATGCAGGCCGCCGGCGCGTGGGAGATTTCGCCTCAGGACGCGGCTTACTTCAGACAAGTCGCTTTAAAACGTCTCGAGAAAGTCCGTAAACGGTATCAGACCTGCTCCCGCCAGAAGGTCTCAGCCAAAGACCTGCACCGGTTGAGGATCTCGATAAAAAAATTCCGGTATACGATTGAAAATTGTTTCCCACGACTTTACGGAAAATACGGACGTTCGCTTAAAAAATTCCAGGACGTCCTTGGCCGCCACCAAGACCTCATCGTCCTTGAAAAAGAGCTCGCGCGCATGGGTTGCCTCACGCCGATTTTTCAAAAAACATTGGGGAACGAACGCGATTCTTTGCGACGTGTCTTTCTCCGTTTGGCGGCAGCTTGCGGCAAATCCGGCATGTGGGAATGGTGGCAAAAGAAACTCAAACGAATCTGATTCAGTGACGGGCGATCCCCTTGAGCTGGTTCGGGGTCATGAGCCATTTCAGTTCGGCGCAACGGCCGTTCCGGATGTTTTCAGCTTCAAGTTTGCATAATCCCGACTTCTTCAGGGACACGAAAGCTTCTTTTCTCCCGAGAGTCCAATAGCCAATCAGAAGCCCAAGAAAGGGTTCATGGCCGACCAGAAGGATGTCTTCGATCCCGTCCCGAGATCGAAGATCCTGAACAAGCCCTGAAAAGGAACCGTCGGGTGTGAGGTGATCTGAATATTCCAATTTCTTCGGAACACCCAAAACTTTTGCAACGATCGCGGCGGTTTCACGAGCCCTGGTAAAAGGGCTTGAAAGAATCAGGTCCGGCCGGATGCCGAGTCGTTTCATGCCTTTCGCCATGGCAAGCGTTTCTTTAACGCCGGCGGGAACAAGGGGCCGCTGGGAATCGTCCGGATGATCCTTTCCCTTCTCAGCCGCGATCCCGTGACGCAGAAGATAAAGGTTCATCGTATCAATAGACCGCCGGCACGAAACGTTGCTTGTTTAAAGGCGGCCGTTTATATCCTTTATCTTTTTGCCGTTTCGGGATGGCCAGTTTCTTTTGGGTCACGTCTTTATAAGGGATCTGGGACAAGAGATGCGATATGCAGTTCAATCGTGCGCACTTTTTGTCGTTAGCATCCACCACATGCCAGGGAGAATCCTTGGTGTCCGTATATTCGAACATCACGTCCTTGGCCTTGGAATAGTCCACCCAGCGCGCCCGGGCCTGGAGATCCATCGGGCTGAGTTTCCAGCGCCGGGCCGGATCTTTCAATCTCTCCTGAAAGCGTTCTTCCTGAACGTCGTTACTGACCGAGAACCAGTATTTGATGAGGATCGTTCCCGAACGGAGCAATTCTTTCTCGAATTGAGGACAGAAATTTAAAAAATCCCGGTATTCCGCATCTGTACAAAAACCCATCACGCGCTCCACGCCCGCGCGGTTGTACCAACTGCGGTCAAAAAGCACCATCTCGCCGGCCGCCGGTAGATAAGAAGCATAACGCTGAAAGTACCATTGCATTTTTTCCCTCTCGGTGGGTGTCCCCAATGCCGCGATCCGGACAATGCGCGGATTCGTGCGGGCTGTCATCCGTTTGATCACTCCGCCTTTACCGGCCGCGTCACGCCCCTCAAAGAGTACCACGACCTTCAGGCCTTTGAACTTGATCCACTCTTCCAATTTGACCATCTCGGTCTGCAGCCGCTCAATCTCTTTGTTGTAGATCTTATTTTTAAGTTTCTTGGGCAGGCCCTCAAGCCTTCCGGATTTTTTCTTCAAGATCTTCTTCATCTCTTCTTTTGTACATTTGTCTTTCTTGCCCATAAGAATCCTCCTGGTAGTCAAATTTTTTTGTTTCATTGCCTGGAGCAGAGCTATCCCAAGTCGATGAACTGGATGTATCTTCTCTTACTATTAAATTAAAAAAGTCTTACAAACGCCGGATACTCAGGAGGGTAAGATCATCCTGGAGCGCCGCGTTATTTGAAAAAGCCATCACTTCATTGTATAACGCGTCAATGAAAGCCTGACCTTCAAGTTTGGAATGACGCACCACCGCCCGGCCCAAACGATCTATCCCAAACATGGTTCCGCCGGCGTCTTTTGCCTCGGTAATACCGTCCGTGTAAACGAGAAGACGGTCGCCATGCTGCAACTGGATGGCTGCCGGATCCTGAAAGGATACACCTCCCATCACCCCGAGCGGCACTCCATTTGCTTTGATCTGTTCCACGGTTCCCGTCGCTGCATGCACCAAAAGCGCGGGACAATGGCCGGCCGACATGATCTTCACTTGCCCCGTTTCTTCATCAAGAAGCGTTCCGACAAAGGTCACAAGACGGGACCCATCCGTATCATGAGCCACACGCGTATTAAGACGATTCATAAAACCCGCGATGTCTTTATTCTGCGGCAGGTCCGCCCGCACATACGCCCGGCACGATGCGATGAGAAGTGCGGGACCCAATCCGTGACCCGTCGCATCCCCCAGCATGACGAAACCTTCCTTGGACGGAAGCTGGCACCAATCATAATAATCGCCGCCGGTCTCAGTCGCGGGTTTGCACCACCCGATCACTTCAAATCCCGGGATCTTCAACTCCTGTTTTGGAAAAAGGCTTTGCTGGATTTCGCGGGCGATCTTGAGTTCACTCTGCAACAATTCGGCGCGGCGCTTCAGATCCGCCGCTTCCATCGCGGCGATCACATGACGTCTTAATTCTCCGCTGACAAAAGCCGCCACAACACTCGTCAGCAATATAAAAACCGTATAGCTGGCAAGGAACGAGACCATGGCCCATTCCACGCCCCCTGCTTTGGCCACGGCGTAAACCGTCACGCTCACGTAACCCATCGCCGAAACCCCTCCGAAAAGCCAGCTCAGTTTAGGGCTCAAGCGAAGCACGTTCGCTGCAGCAAACACGCCGTAGAGAAGGATTGCCGGAGCGACAAGGGCCTTAAGAGGCTCGATCGAAGCCAGCCTGACCAGCATAAGAAGCGCAAGGGTCGGCAGCGAAGCTTCCACGATGACACTGAAAACCCGTACCCATTTCGGCAAAAGTCGTTTTTCAAGATCCGCGCGGCGAACGGCAAATAAAAAAACCACCACATAACACGCCACGAGTAAAAGGATCCCGAGCGTGAGCACAAACGCCTTTCCTTGCATCGCGATCCCGCCGGCCATGTGACGCGCGATCGTCAGAATAAGCAGCACTCCCATAATTCCAAAGAGCAGAAGAAGACGTTTGATCTCGCTTTTCTGTGAAGCAAGCCTGAACGCATGGAGATCATGGACTACAGAAGCCATCGTCTACTCCCTTCCTTTTTGTCTGATCAACAGGTTGTCATGCGTTTTTTCATTTTCCATGACGGCCCGGCTGCGAATCTTTCGACTATTTTGTATTTATTGAGGCGCGGGTACCACGCAGTAGGCCGTATTGTCATCAGTGCACGGCAAGTAATAAACGCCGCCGTTAACGTAATAGGTCCGATCACCCCACGCAAGCATCTCAGCCGTCTCAGGCAGAATATGCACTCGCTCCCCCACTCTTCCGGCGTCAACATTCCCCTGAGGTCCTTTAGCGATCGCGCGGCCCTCAGGCCCCACGGCAGCTTCTCCACCACGGAAACCTTCGGCCGCCACTCCGCCACGCGGACCTTCGGCGACTTCACCACCTCGGGGTCCTTCGGCAAATTCGCTACCACGCGCACCTTCTGAAAATTCACCTTCGCGCTCGCCTCCGCCTTCCCTGCCGCCTCCCCCTCCGCCGCGGAATGCCTGCGCATTCGGCAAAAGGCATGGAAAAATCATGACGGCCCCTATAAGAAAAATTGCGGCAATGAAAAACCTTTTTTCGGATTTCACAATCACCCTCCTTTTTCAGTTAAACTCATGTCCACAGCTGGCGTTCGCTTAAACACGGTCCCCATTTTTTCCAAGGGATCTTCTGCTCACGCGCCTCGCCCCATCGTTTTGATTCAGCAGGATCTTGTTTCGTCATACGGCTATTTCTTTATAATTCATGCCATATTTTAAGTGATAAATTTCGGTTGTCACCAAGGTTTCAGGTTGAAATTTGAGGACTTGCTGACCACTGTTCCCGGCTTCCGGTTCAGGGTCTCGACGAGTTTCACCGACCATTCATCGACCCGTTTTTCGGCAAAGCCGTACCAGTTGAATTGATCGACATTCACGAGCGTGAAAGGTTCATTCTGCCTGTCCGCGAACTTCGCGAGGATCTCCCCCGTTTTGGCGTCTTTCAGACGGATCTCGATCGACACATAACTGGGATTGGTCTGATTCACCGCCTTGACCGCTAGCCCATAAAGCGGCACATAACCGGCTGCTTTCAAGAGCACCTTGTTGGGGGTCAATTCCGTCAGTGCCATTTCTACTTTCAGAGTATCGGGACTTGGCGACATGCTGTAACTGATCTTGAACCGTTTCTTGGGATCTGTAATGAACGCGTTCGAAAAGGCGCCGCGCGTATACATCGCGAGTTTTTTGATGTCCTTCTGGATCTCGCCGGTCCGGCCAAACTCCTGCCAAGCATCCGACTCCAAGAGATGCTTCGTATCTACGGGTTCGATCACGACCTTTTGGTATTTTTGCCAGTTGACGCCGGGTTTGATCCAGCCCATCTCGAACGGAAGATCCCCCCGGATCGTCATGTTCTTTTGATCCATGAACCCGCTCGGCCTGGGATCCGCAGCCATACAGACCGGAAGAAAGGAAATCACAAACAACAGCGAAATAATTTGCGGCAACCAATAGCTTAATCTCATAATATCTTCTTAATAAATAAGGTTCTGATCTTTTTCGAAAAATCAGGATCCTGATCAGCCGCCTGGGCCTTGGCGTTGATCTTGCTTTGGGCGCGCAGTTCCGGGAACGGTTCCCCAAAAGTCTCGAGAAGACCGCGTTCATAAAGACGGCGATCCGTGGCCCCGGTCAGGATCCGTCGTTGCCAAAAAGGAATATTAAAGACATGAGCCTTGATAATGTGGTCGCCGATCGTGTTCGTACAACTTTCCGTCACTGTATTATAAAATTTCGGCTTGGCATGAAGCGAGTTCGTCCGTTCAAGCATATTTACAAAGAGCCTCCTGACCTGGTCCGGCGTAAGCGTCGTCCGGTAAAGATAAACGTCTTCTTTCCTGTAATTGGTGCGGAGACGTGCGATGTCCCGCTCATCCGCCCAAACATAAATGATCTCATATTGTTTGAAGAGGCCTTTGAACGCACCATAGGTCTCACCCACTTCGGGCCGGTATTCGACGGAGACCGCGAGGTAACGCCCGTCCGTAAAACCGAAGCTCACAAACACATGCGCGATCGCGTCCATGCCCCAGTAATTCACGAATACATCCAGTGTCCGGAGATTTTTTAGATCATATTCCCGCGTCTCCCAGCGAACATCAAAATCATCGACCGTCCGGTAGTCGGCATTCCGGACATTATGAAGCGTGACGCGGTCGCCGTTAAATTCCGCATAGGTGGTCTTTTCCACTGACGGAGGATAATGGGCATTTGTTTTCGGCTGGATCTGCCATTCATAGGCCAGGACGCATAAAAAACCGGCGAGTGGCAAGATCACCGCCCATTTTTGGGACCAACGGATCAGGACGGCAAGCGGAACACCGGCAAGAAAACCGTACGCAATCGCGATCCTGACAGACTCAGGATGAATGGGAGAATAATAGAGGGCGCCGAAGCTCCAAAGGTGAAGACCGATCAAAATAAGCGGAAGGATGATCCAACGGAGAAGAAAAGAAAAAATGGTTCGCATGAAAACTCCGGAAGTTACTCTTTCATTTGTCCCGCTGCGCACCGTTCGACATTCCTCTGTTCGATCTCAAGAATGTATTTGGCGGACCGCAGGAGTTGAAGGATGACCCAGACATCCTTGTTCTGATAGGTATGCCGCTGCTGGGAGATCAGCACCATCGCGGTCACATTCACGCCGGGGACCGCATTCAGGTCCTGGCTTGTGATCTCCACGATCCCGTCCGAGTTCTCGTTTTGACGCTTGGTCGAAAGGAGGGGCATACTGCCGGCACCCAGGATCGAGATATAGACCACTTCCTCAGGCAAAGGCCGCCGCTTGAAATCGTTGAGCCCCACGATCACGTCGTCCGTACGGCCGTTCCCGTTAACATCCTTGCTGTGGAACCAGTTGGGCGTATTGAACTCCGGACCGCCGTTCAGATAGATGCTGTCTTTTTTGAGATCGCGCACGGCATCACTTTTCGTGTCCAATCCGGAGAGCCTGGTACTCATCTTATACGGGAACATCTTCAGGTACCAATGTTCCGGATTGTAATCGCTCCCGCGCTGAGGAGTCGCAAAAGAGATATAGGCCCGGACGTCATGCCCGTAATAATCCGACTGAAGGTATTCCCGGGCCGCGAGCCCGCCCATACTGTGTCCGATCAAGACAACCTTGGGAGAGCCGGTAACTTCCTTGACCTTCTTGATCATCTCGGCAAGCTCCTTTCCTTGCTGAATAATGGCAAGCTGTTTTCCTGAAAAACTGACCGTGTACATGGTCGCGGGAATGATGTTGTCGGCGTGAATGAGGATCTGGCCGTCTTTTTGTTCAGCTTTGAGGTCTCCTCCATAACTGAAGCCGAATTCCCCGAGTTTTTTCATGATCTTGCTCTTCCACCAAAACGAGCCGTCACAGTTGAGTCCGTGGACAAAGATAAGGGGTGCTTTCGGGAGCATCTTGGTCTCGCCAAACCCCAGGAGTTTCGCTTTCCGGTCAAGTGCGACCGAAGAACACCCCGTGAGCCCGGCCGCGAGGAGGAGTATGAAGAAGAGCAAAAATGCTTTTTTCATAGGCGGTTATTTTAGTCCAAAAATACCTCACAGCAATCAGTTTCTCGGATAACCATCGACATCCTATAGAAGGGCAAGAATATAAAATATTCGCCCTCAGGTGGTGGTATTGAGAATTTTCGGACCTTGCGATAGTTCTTGGACATCTTCGTCAGGAGGGTTGCCCCCAGAAGTATCCTTGTCCGTAACGGACGCCCATCGATTTCAGCGTGTCCAGGTCATCCTGATTCTCAATCCCCTCGGCAATTACCTTGACGTGAAAACTTTCCAAAGCGGCGAGGAGCCTGCGGAGCGTTTCTCTGCGCCTCAGATCGCGGCTGATGTTCTGCACGAGTTTTTTGTCGATCTTGATCTCGTTTGGCTGAAGAACGATCAAGCTTTCAAGACTGCTGCGGCCAAAACCGACCCCCTTGATCGCCACAAGGATCTTATGTTTCTTGAGTCGCCGGATGACAGGGGCCAGATGAGCCGGATCCCCCATGATCTGCTGCTCGCTGATCTCCACGCATAAAGCCCCGCCAAGGCTGACACGCGGAAAAAGATCAGTAAACTGCCCGGCTTGAAGTTCTGCCATCGTGGAAGGAAAAAGATTGACATGCTTTTCGGTTCCCAGAGGGGCCTCAGAGGCTGCCGCAAGCGAGACCTCCAGACACCGTTCGTCGACCAGGGAAAGGATATTACTATCTTTGCTGAAATTAAAAAATTCATCGGGCATTTCGAAACCGGCAATATTCGTACGTGAAAAAAATTCGTACCCGTCCACCTTCCCGGTCACCAAATCCCAGATCGGTTGTTTGACCGACCGGAAACAATTTCCAGACCGGAGCATTTCACGAACATTGTGAGCCGTCGGTTCGACGGCATCCCCGGAACTCACCCGGTTCTTGCCTAATCGTTTGCTCTTTGCCAATGCCGCATGCGTCTCTTCGAGAAGAGAGTCGACCGTCGTCATTCGCCTATTCACACTCGTGACACCGAGACTGGCCGTGATCCTGACCGTCCGCCCGTTGGTCACAGCCACCGATGCCCGGCTGATCATCTCCCGTATCCTTTCGGAAAAATGGATGCCCTCCGCAAGCCGTGTGTTCGGAAGAAGGATAATGAACTCATCCCCCCCGATACGGGACACATAGTCCGACGCACGAACCGCATCCCGCATGATCTTTGCAACCTCCTGGAGTACGTTATCTCCGGCCGCGTGACCGAACGTATCATTGATAGATTTAAAATTATCCAGGTCCAGGACGATCACGGAAAGATTTGTCCCCTCACGACCCGAAATTCCGAGCTCGCGGGACAACATGCGTTGCAATCCTCTTCGGTTTAATAGCCGCGTGAGAGGGTCAAGTATCGACAGCTTTTCAAGCCGGACAGTCAGTTCTTCCATGTGTCTTTTCTGGCGGTGCCGTTCCAGGGCGTGGACAATCATCCGCGAGATCATTTTTTCGCCGATCTCTCCTTTGACCACATAATCCTGCGCCCCTTTTTGTACCGCCTCAAGCGCCAGATTTGCGTCATCCGTACCGCTCAAGATCACATAAGCAACTTCCGGATGAACTTTGGCCAATGCCTCGAAGGTTCTGATTCCCTGACTGTCCGGCAAAGCAAGATCGAGAAGAACCACCTGAAAGGTTTGGTTTTCAAGAACCTTGAAGGCAGCGTCGAGAGTGCCTACACTTTCGGCCTCAAAAGTGATGCTATCCTCGGACTGCAACGAAAACCGAAGCATTCTTATGAAATCGGGATCATCATCGACCAAAAGCACTCTTATCGTTGACAGCAACCCTACATGCTCTTGCATGGATCCATACCTTTCTCTCCCAAGGCTCAGGGAACTACCTGACCAATGCCATTTTTGTGTCGCAATATTCCTTCGCCGACCCTCGACCGTTTGTTTGATGATGGACAGGCGCGGGCCTCTCCGTGTTGCGGCTCACGACCGGTGTGATGGTCCTTGCTTCCATGCCATCGGAAGACTCCGCGCGGCAATCAAAGACGAATTTCCCGTCCGGAAGTCCGTAGCGAAGCGTGAAGGTGCCGTCCGGCCGGAGCTGGACGGGTCTTCTCTGCATGGTCACCTTGGCATCGGGCTCAGTTCCGCCATAGATAATGAGCTCGCATTCAAGCCAGAAATGGAATCCGCGTTGTTTCACCTTGACCGGGCTGGACATGCTGGAAACAGCCCCCGCTCCGGAACCTGACGTGATCGCGTGTTTGAGGCGTTCTTCCATGAGCTTTCGAAGTTCGGCAGAACTTTTCCCGACCTGAAAACCTCCGGAGAGCGCGTACATTTTATCAAAATCCATGCTCATCCACTGTTCGTCGATCACATCCGACATTCCGGACCGCGGGGTCATCACTTGATTGGAACGGGCCAGGCTGATAAAACGACCGTCCCTGTGGCGTAAACCGATCTCGACGTAGTAGCTATGGTTCGGCTGAGTGTTCAGATACCAGGACTTCGCCATATTCTGAAGCGTTATGTCGTAAAAGGGTGGGGTTCTCTCCGATCCGGTGACATCATAAGCCCGAAGGATCGAAACAACGGAGTCCCAACTGCCACCCAATTTTAAAAGATTCCGCTCCTGATGATCTTTCTGGATCTCCCAGTAGGCATAGATCCAATAGGGGTCACGAACGAGCAGATAGATCTGATTGTCGCCGTAATTACCGGGGAGTTCTTCAGCGCGGCATGAGTCTTTATTGCTGGAAATGGGCACCGTTACATGTTCACGGACCGGTGCGCGAGCGGACGTGATCGTTGAAACCGGAATGTCTTCTTTTAATTCGATTTTAACCTGTGAATGATTTTTTTCGTCAGAACCATTCCCCGGCTTTTTTCTATTCTCATCAAACGCACCCCATGCGCGATTTCTCCTCTTTATCAAATAGCCCTCCCAGGCCTCAAAACGTTCCTTTTTTCTCATGACGGCCCCCGATCTTTTCAAAAAACTTCTACAAGAAATCGACTATTCGACTTTCAAAACAGAATTCACCGACCCAAATGAGTTTTGAACCGTTTCCCTGGCCCCGGGATCCCTGAGCCATTGGTCATCCACAACGAACAAGTATTCATAGCGGCCCGGTTTCAAAGAAATTCTCGAACTCCAGCGTCCTTGTTTATCCTTTTTCATTTGCAAAGCTTTGACATCCCAATGATTGAAAGTGCCTGCAACGCTCACTTTTTCCGCCTGGGGTGCAGACAAAACGAATGGGACGGACATTTCTTGAACGGGGACCGGTTCATCGAACGTGGTCGCGCTGGCGGATGCCATGGTTTGGAATTGCGATCTTTTTTCCCCCGCCATTTTCCGCTCCTTTACTTTGAAGGATGTTCGCATCATCCCGAACAGCCTGGACACCACTACCGGGAAACCGCGGGAGTCTCATCCCACCCCAGGAGACTCCTCGCGTATCCCGTCTGCTTTGTGTATTTCTACATGGGCATTTCTTTTTCTTCTTCCGTCTCACCCGATTGATTTTTCGCGTCTTTCATGCACTGCGTTTTCATCTCTTTTTTATTCGCCATGGTCGTCAATTTCATCGCCAGCGCCGGATTTGACGGCTTGAGAGCTTCCCCCGCATTCTTCAGGAGCTTGATCGTAGCCGCCCTATCTTCCTTCTGCATGGCTGGCATCTCCGCCGATCCCATTTCTTCTTTCTCTTCTTGGTCGGCGTAAGCCTTCAGTCCCTTCGAGAGTTCCGGATTCACTGGCTGCAAAGCCGTTGCGGCATCTTCCACGGTTTTGAGGGATGCTTCGTGCATCGCCCGCATTTTTTTCATCGCTTCTTCTTTCTGACCCGCCATCTCTGTCAAACTTTTTGCCAGATCCGGATGGCTCGCTTGAAGGATAGCTGCCGAATCCTTCAGGGTTTTTATGTTGCTTTCACACTGCGCCTTGTCATGCCCTGCCCAATGTCCGAAGGACAGCGGCAAAAACGCGATCATCAGCGCGATCATTGATAATCCCGCTATCAAATTCCTGGAAAGTCTCATAACTCTCCTCCCTTTTTTTGAATGGGTGTTGACTCAAACACGTTTCCCCGAGAACTCACTGATCGTCCCGACTAGCATTCTATGCCTGTTGAAAAATCGGTAAATTATCCGCATCCTCATTTTTCTGACTTTTTTCCCCCTCAGATACATTTTCCACGGAAAGTACGTTAAAATGGTCGCATGTCAGATATAAGTCGCTTTGAACACTATGGGCTATCGGACTTGGGGCGCACAAGGCTCAACAACGAGGACGCCTGGAATGCGGACTCAGCGGAAGGGCTTTATCTTGTCGCGGACGGAATGGGCGGTCATGCCGCCGGCGAAATCGCTGCAGGCGTGGCCGTCACGTTACTCCCTCGATTCTTCCGGGAGAAACACCCTAGCCTCAGATCCCTGGAAAACCCGGAAGCCTCGAGAACCGTCGCGGACTTGTTAGAGACGGTCAATCGACAGATCCATGAAACTGGAATGGCGCATCCGGAGCAAAAAGGAATGGGAACAACCGTGGTTCTGTGTCTGGTCCGTAACGACCGTATCCTGATCGCTCATGTGGGTGACAGCCGGGCGTATCTTTTCCGTGACGGCAAGCTTTGCCGCTTGACCAAAGACCATTCCGTTTTTCAGGAATTACTTGAGAGTGGTCTTGTATCGGAAAATGAACAGCGGGGGCATCCGGGACGGTTCCAGCTGACACAATGCCTGGGACATGGTCCAAAGATCTCGCCGGCGATCGCTGTTCTTTCGATCGAACCCGGCGACCGCGTCCTCTTATGCAGCGATGGACTGCATGACATGCTCAGCGATACCCTGATTCAAGAGATCCTTCTGCAACAGGAAGACCTCCGGGAGGCTTGCGAAAAGCTTGTCGCCGAAGCCAATCGTTCGGGCGGACTGGACAACATTACGGTTCTGATGATGCGCGCAGAGCAAGCCTAGTCCCAATACCTATCAATTTCAACGGAGTTGGAATTGGGGCAATCCTTGCCAACCATTTGAGAAAATAATCCAAGGCAAGGATAGACGGACTGCCGTCACTTCCGGCATTGAACTGAGTTATGAGATTTTGAAAGAAAGATGCGGTGGGCGGCAACAAGTCTGTAGCCCCATTCTGCGACACGGCCAAAAAGCGGCACACAATCGTAACACTTCAGAAGCCAGACAAAGCGGTCAGCGATGGCGAAAGCCTTGAAGACTGCACGCGCTCCGGAGGAGATCGAACCGTCAGGCAGGATGAGGCGAACGGACTCCATGCATTCTTTTTCCGTCAAATGCGGAAATTGAATCAGGGCCTCCTGGAAAGAGCGGTACTGGACCTTATCCCGGGTAATTCGCTGCCATTGCTCGATCCAGTACCGGCAGAAGCCGCAGTCCCCGTCAAAAAGCATCGTAGGATAGACCCTGAAGCTCACAGCCATGTTAAACTCCCTCTTTGTACGGTTTTTCGGGAAAGTCGAGAGCTTTCCTTAAGCCGGCCAGCGTTACCGGCGGCAGATATTCATCGATCAGTTTTCTTTTCCACCAGGCCCCGGTCGCTTTTTTTTCTTTCCAGTTCGTGAACTGGTACAGGTAATATCTCGCCCGCAAATAATGAGGCGGTTTCCCTGAGAACGGATCCGTTCTTAAGAGTTTAAGCGTCTTCCGGTCCGCTTCAAGCAATTTCTCCATGAATCGTAGGAACCAGAGCTCATGCCCCGCCATCAGGATACCGTTTTCCGTTACTTCTACGGAAAAAGGAAGGAACCACATGAGCCAATCCAGCCGCAAGTGGTACGGCGCTATTTGGGGTGGCATTCGCCGCACATCCCCCGGTTTGCCTTTGAATTCATATTCTTTCCATTTTGTTTTCGGCGTAAGTGTCGCGTCACCGGTCCCCTCGATCACGATCTCATAGCGTTCCTTGGTGATGGTCCCGAAAACACCGTAATCATTGATCAGATGGATGGGATTGTAGCTATAGTTCATGCGCTGTTCCCGGGAACAAAGGTTCAGTGCCGGGCGAACGCTTAAAACGACTGTGACAAGGGCAAGCATCATCAGGATCGTATGGTAGCTTTCCGGGCGAGGTTGGACTGCGGGCATGGAGATCGCGGGACCCGGAAGGAGCCGGCCGATCACTCCATCGCTGAACGCAGTGATCCCGAGAACGATCGTTAACATGTTCAGCCAGGCGTAGTTCCCTCCCACGATCAGCACGAGCTGGTGAGAAATAATGATCATGCCGGCGGCTGCGGCGACCCACTGAGGACCGAGAAGTCCGAAAGGTGCGGCCACCTCGACAAAGTGATTAAAAAAAACGCCGATCATCAGCGGGATCTTCGGAAGATGATGGAAATACCAGCTCAAAGGATTCGGGATCGGCTGGGTCTCGTAATGGTAGAAAAGACATGTGAGGTCACGCCAGCACGGATCGTTCCGCAGCTTGATCAGACCCGCTCCGAGTATCAGCCGAAAAAGCATCCAACGTACGGCCAACACCGGGATCAAGGACGGATTCTGTGTGGCAGGCCCAAGAAAGGCCGCGAAGAATCCCGCCTCGAGCAGCATCGACTCCCAGCCGAAGGCGTAAAAGATTTGTCCCACATTGACAATGGAGAGATAAAGAAACCAAAGAACGAGCCATGCCGCGGTCAGTAACCACCAGGGTACTCGTTCAAACAATCCCAAAAAAATAAGCGAAGAAAGGATGATCCCGATCCATGCAACATAGGTGAACAGCCGGTCCGAATAGCCCAGATAAAATAAACTGGGGGTGTCTTCAAAAGGAACTCTCCGGATGAAATCAGAGACCGGTAAGAATCCCTTCTCTCCAAGCAGCGCTGGAAACTGGTTCAGTGCCGAAATGAAAGCGATAAGATAGACTGCGGCAAGACAACGTTGAAAGATCAGATTTCCGAAACGGAAATCCCCGAAGTACGCATCCACACTCCCTCCTCACAAGAGTCGGTCGATCTTGGCGGCACAAATAAAATCATTGTCCGAGAGCCCGCCGATCGCGTGCGTCGAATACCGGACCCGGCAGGTCTTGTACCCGAACTCGATCTCCGGATGATGGTTTTCGCGGTTCGCGATCCACGCCACCGCATTCACAAAGGGAACTACCTCGGAGTAATTTTTGAACGTGAATGTTTTGACGATCTCTCCTTTTTCATATTGCCAGCCCGGGAGGTCTTTCAAAAGTTTGCCGATTTCCGCCTCGGTCTTTGGCTTTGTCCCGGCCGCGCAGGGAACGCATTTCTTTGACGTCAGTTCCGGTTCTTGCCGTGAAAAATTCGGATCGCTCATAGGTCCCTCCGTCTTTTTAGATCGATACTTTGTCCCGTTCAATTAAAGAAAGGAACTCCTGCCTTGTCGCCGGACGGTCCCGGAATGCCCCGAGGACCGAGGATGTCACTAGAATTGAATTTTGTTTTTCCACGCCACGCATCATCATGCAGAGATGCCGGGCTTCGATCATGACCCCAACCCCCATCGCGCCGATCGTTTCCTGGACCGCGCAAGAGATCTCCTCGGTCAGGCGTTCCTGGATCTGAAGCCTCCGCGCGAACATTTCAACGAGACGGACGATCTTGCTGCAGCCCGGGACTTTCCCGTTGCAAATATATCCGACATGACAGCGTCCGTAAAAAGGTAGCAAATGATGCTCGCAGATACTATAGATCTCGATATTCTTGATCACGACCATGCTGTTCGTGTTTTGATTGAAACAGGCTTCCTGGATCACTTTATGCGGATCGGTTCCGTAACCGGAGGTCAAAAAAGCCAATGATTTGGCAACGCGTTCGGGTGTCTTGATCAGGCCTTCCCGTTCCGGGTCCTCCCCCAATTCGATCAACAGTTGTTTCACCAAAGCCTCGATCTTCTCAACATTTGCCGCCACGGAGAATCTCCTTTCTTAACGATTGAGTGTACGCTTCCAGAACTTCCATCTTTGAAGGTGGCACTTCCGGCCTGGCGGTGCTTAAGGCCGGTTCCGGGACACGCGCTTCCAAGGACTGCGGCTCCCGCAATTTCAGACCGGGTGACAATTCCAATAACGCTGCCGCGAGGTAGGGCCGGCGAAAAATGTCCGGATCTTGCACAAAAAGCCCGGCGGGTTCAACGGACGGGTCACTGTAAAGGAGCAGGTCAAGGTCGATCGTGCGTTCGGCAAATTTGTCCGCGGTCCGTTTACGGCCCAGTTCTTTTTCGATCCCCCTCAGCAGGGCGAATTTCAGTTCTTCCGGCCGGAGCTCCGTATCGATCTCCGCAACACAGTTATAGTACCAAGGTTGTTCCGGCCGGAGCTCGGGTTCCGTATGGTAAACGGTTGAGATCTTAAGAACGGAAGTTCGGGCGGAAAGAAGACGGAGCGCTTCTTTCACATTCTTTTCCGGATCAATGTTCGATCCGATACCTATGAAGGCCCGGGGCATGTTCAGCTCCTCTCACGTTCGATCTCAACGCCCACGCTTCTCGCAAAACGAAGGGCGCCCGGTTTTTCGACCCGGACCCGAGCGCCGATCACTTTTTCATTTTCAAGACAAAACGCCGCAATGGCCTCGGCCAGAGCCTCCACCAGAAAATATTTTGAATTTTCAATGAGGTGTAAGATCTTTTTTTTGAGGTCCCGGTAATCCAGAGCGTCTTCGAACCGGTCCGTTCGTCCCGGTTTCCGGAGATCCGTAGACAGGACAATATTGATGATCACGTCTTGTTTTTCCCTGCGCTCCTCTTCCCAAACGCCGATGATGCAGCGCGCTTGGAGGTCACTGATAAAGATCCGGTCCAAGGTTTTCCTCCGTGATGTGACGGCCGCCGTCCACAAAAAGGACCTGGCCGGTTAGAAAATCATTCGTAAGCAGATAGATCGCGGCGGACACGATATCCTCCGGGCTTCCCGACCGTTTGAGCGGAACGGTTTTAGCAAGATTTTTAAGATATTTTTCGTCCTTGCCGGCCGGCGATAAGATCAGCCCCGGAGCGATGCCGTTCACCCGGACCGCCGGAGCAAAATCGAGAGCCGTCATTTTTGTAAGGATCGCGAACATCTGTTTGCTTAAGAGGTATGAAACATGTTCTCTGTCATATCCGGTGATCTTGGCATCCAAGATATTGATAATACTTCCCCGTTGTTGCCGCTCAAATTCCCGGCTCAGGACAAAAGGCGCCCAGGCATTGATCTCGATCTGCTGCATCAGGCCCGCGAAAGTCATGTTACCCATCTGGTCGGACGAAAAAAAAGAGGCGTTATTGATCAAAATATCCAGAGGGCCGGCGATCTTCATGGCTCGTTGGATCAGAGTTTCATATTCGGAAGGATCTGTAAAATCGGCTTTGATCGTCCAGGCATTCACTTTATAAACTTTCAATTCTTCACACAACTGCTTCGCTTCCTTCGCGGACGAAGAATAATGAATGACCACATGAACCCCTTTTTCCGCAAGGCCCCGGACGATCGCGTTGCCGATCCTTTTCGAAGCTCCTGTGATCAAAGCCGTTTTGCCGGACAGAGCTACTGTCATGGGTTCTCTTGCTCCTTATCCCTTCGCGTTATCTCAACCTTTTTATTCGCTAAGATCGCTCGCTTCATCGGATCGCGCCTCGCAACCCGGCTTCGGTCACATCCTCGCTCTTCAGGATCAACTGCCGGGCGGCGTCCACTTGGCCCCACACATCGCACAACATAACGCCCCGGACCTTATTCCGGTCCAAATAATAGACAACACCTTTGCGGTTCTCCTCCTGCCAGTCGGCGAAGACCGTCAGCTTTGAACTAACCTCACCGACCGCTTCGTAGCCGAATTCAAAAAGATCCGAGAAAAAGTAAGCAAGATAGTCATAAGGCTGTACGCTCCCCGCCATATTGCGGCCCGCGTATTTTCCCTGGTTGAGCGCATTATCCCAGTGTTCGGCGCGCATTTTTTTCCCCAGGGCTTTGCAAGGAAAGTACGCATTGTCTCCCGCCGCGTAAATACCGGGGTAGGAAGTTTGGAGGTATTCATTCACAACGATACCGTTTTCGATCTTCAGTCCGGCGGATGAAGCGAGCTTCACCTCCGGCTGGATCCCGATGCCCACGATGACAATGTCCGAACCGATCTCACGGCCTTTTTCCGTACGCGTGACAAACCCTTCGCCTCTCTTGGAGATCGCAACGGGCTTGTCCCCGTTCAAGATCACGATGCCCTTATCAAGAAAATAGTTCCGCATCGCCAGAGACAAAGCAGGAGGAAATACCAACTGGCATAAAGAATCCTCGGGAAAGATCATGGTCACTGCGAGCCCGTTCACGCACAACGCGGCCGCCATTTCGGAACCGATGAACCCGCCACCGACGACCAACACGGAGCGGCCCGGAGCGGCCTTGGCGCGGACCTTTTCATAATCATCCAGGTAGCGGAAATAGCAGATGCCGTCCAGTTCACCGCCCGGGACCGGCAAAGGACGGGGCCTCCCGCCCGTCGCCAAAAGTAGTTTTCCGTAGTGGTATTCGTTGCCGGAATCGTCCGCGACCGTTTTCCGGAAAGGATCAAGGCGGGTCACCGTGACGCCGAGTTTTAATTCGACGTGGTTCGCGCGATAGAAGGCTGCGTCGTGAAGAAAGATCTCATCAACGCGTTTTTTGCCAAGCCATAATTTCTTGGAAAGAGGCGGACGGTCATAAGGCAAATGTTTTTCATCACCGATCAGGAGGAGCGTTCCCGCGGCATCTTGTTCCCTGATCCCTTCGATCGCCGAAGCTCCGGCTAATCCTCCCCCCACAATAATATAAGTAAAAACATTTTCTGGCATAAGCTACCTTTTGTTCCTTTTCAGAAACGTCTGTCACATGACCATGAACCATTCCTCGAAGCACCGGAACGCGAGCATTCACGTTCTTCGATCATTCCGGCACTTCAAAGAATGAACCGACGCCTTTGACTATTTCTCGCTCTTCGCCAGGATCTTGAGCATCTGATCTTTAAGGTCCATTTTGGCTTTACCTTTGGCGAGCATCGCTTTCCATTCGGCATCCTTCGCGGCAAGGACCGCATCCGCTACTTTCTCCATTTTGGAGCCCCAAGCCTTTTGGATCTTGCCTTTTAGGATCTCAACGGCAGCTTGCCTCTTGGCTTCGCAGAAGGCGCAACTCCACATTTCCGTCGCCTTCTCGATGGGACAACCGCATTCGCACTTACTGGCGCAAGTCTCCTGCGGGCGTGCTTCCACACGGCAAGTTTCCTGACCGTGTGCATCTTGAGAACATTTGCCTTCCATGACCGACCTCCTCTTATTTTTTTCTGAATTCAGTCAATGTTTGTGAACCCAGAAAATAGCTTTTGTGACATAACGATGCACCCCTCAATCTAATTCTCACCTCAAAAAGCGTCCATGTCTCAGATGTCCTTTTTACTGACTTTTTTCCATAAAGTTAGTGGATAATGCCCCTAGAAATTTTTTTCTCTGCAGCGTATTATTGGAACGGAGATGGGCCGTATTTTTGCTTGATGAATAGTTTGTGGAAAACACACCCTCTCTACGGGACCAGATGATTTTATGATCGAGAACGATCGGAACTTTTTATGTCCTTATTGCGGCCAGACGCTCTGTATACGGCTTGATGTCACGAACGGCAAACGGCAGGAGTTTGTCCAGGACTGTGAAGTTTGCTGCCGCCCTATTCGAATACGCGCCGAATTCTCGTCGGGAGAGATCCGGGATTTCTATGCGGAATCCACGGACTGATCGTGAAAAAGAAATTCGGAGGAAGTTTAAAATGAGCCGGCTCCACCCTCTAAAAAAATGCACCGCATGCTTCCTGGGATGGGCTGTTTTCGTGTGCTTGATCCTCCCGGTCACGGGGTTGGCCGGTGAAACGATCTTATTGAAAAATGGCAAAACGTTGAAAGGAACCATCGCCGCATGGAATGGGAACCGGACTATGGTCTATTTTCAGCCGGACGACAGGTCCTTGAAGCCTCAGTGGATCTCTCTAAGTGATATCGAGCACCTGCAACTCGATGCCGTGGTGGTTGGTCAGCAACGGCCTGTTGAACCGGCGGACATCAGAAAAGACGACACACCGCAGTCTGGGATGCAAAAACCGTTGAAATAATTTTTGAAAACCGCGGCTGGGAATCACGGAGCCAGCGAACATCTTCGCAAGATCTTTTGCCATGACCCGAGCGATCTTTTTTCTGATCTTTCTCTACTTTAAAAGGCAAAAGGTGCCATCCAAAGAGTTTTGTCCTTTACAGATTTTTTTACTTTGTGATAGAATTTTTCCGCTGTTTTTGGGAAGGCTTGAAGCAACAGTCTGAAGTCCCGAGGATTCAGGTGAGCCCTAACAATCACAACGATTCTAAGAATGGCCACAATGGTCTCAAAGCCCCTGTCCGAAAGATCATTCCGGAGAACATCCTCTTTTTCGTCTCGACCGCAGTCATAGCCCTGATCGGCGGTCCTTTCTATCTTTCACGCTATGGTTTTCAGCCCTCCCTCTTTTGGTTGATCTTCTTATTCTTGATTGCCACCAGTATCAGCATTAGCGCCGGTTATCACCGTCTTTTTTCCCACCGCGCGTATAAAGCACATCCGATCGTCCAGCTCTTCTTTCTCTTCTTTGGCGCAGGCGCCTTTCAACAATCCGCGATCCGGTGGTCTTCTCAGCACCGCAACCATCATCGCTTTGTGGCGACGGATCTGGACCCCTACAGCATCGGAAAAGGTTTCTTTTACTCCCACATAGGATGGCTGCTCTTCTGGGATCATACATTTAACTTCGATAATGTTCGGGACCTCAGAAAGAACCCGCTTCTCGCGCATCAAAACGATCACTATTATCTTTGGGCGCTTGCCTCGGGCGTCGCGTTGCCTCTCCTAATCGGGTTTTCCCAGGGTCAACTTCTGGGCGCGTTCATATTTTGTGTTTGCACAAGGCTCGTTATGGTCCATCACGCGACCTTTTGCGTGAACTCTGTCTGCCACGCGTTCGGAAAAGAACCGTACGACATCCAATCCACGGCCAAAGACAACTGGATCGTAGCCCTCTTCACGAACGGAGAAGGACACCATAATTATCACCACCGTTTCCAGAATGATTACCGAAACGGGGTCTCCTGGTACCATTGGGACTTGACGAAGTGGCTGATCGCTCTCTTATCAATGGTCGGCCTGGCCTCGGGACTGTACCGGAAGTCAAAATTCGAGATCATGGAGGCACGGCTTGAAACGAACCAGCAGCGGTTGCGGAATTTGATGGCAGGCGTCGGAAAACCCACGCACTTGGAGCATTATTATGAGGACCTCGAGGTCAGTTATAACATCCTGCACTCGAGGTTTTTGACATGGAAGAAGCGATCGGGAGAATATCAGGACCTATTCCACGGAAAGATCCCCAAGATCTACAAGAATTTTTTGCGCCTCGCAAAGCTAAAAATGAAGGCGGCAAAACGGAGATTTCTCCACAGCTACAAACAACGCCTGAAGTTCATTCGCGCCGGACAGGCACGGTGCCCCAAAGACCCTTCCCGTTAAAAATTCAAGCGATCGAAAAGATCAGTATCCCAAAACAGGCGACCACCAGACCGAGAAGCCGGGTGACAACCGCAGACAGCTCAATGTAGTGGGCAAAAAAACCTTTCAGCTTCTCCAGGTCGCAGGCAAACACGATAATACCGCTCAGAAGAAAGATCACTCCGACCGAGACTGTCGCGACCGGCAGGGCACTTTGCGGAGCCCCCATCAGAAGGATCAGACCGATCAAGGAACGGACCACTCCCGCCCAATAGAGACGCTTTCCTTCTTTCATAAAATCGAAGACCTTTTCTGTAAATCGCGGTAAAACGAATAGGGTAAGGCCAAAGGTTGCGACCAAAAGGCCGATTAACTTTGCCAAGATCAGCATGGGAAGACCCCCTTATTTTTCAAATTCATTTTGCGTCAGATCTGTTCCGTTATTCTGCTATGGACCGGCCTTGGGCTTACAGATCGAAAAGTAGCAGCACCGGTTGATCAATTCTTTTAAAATAATAACGATACCCAAGATCGTCACGATCGCTCCCCAGGCGACCTTCCACCAGGCGAACAAGATCACAAGCGCTCCGATAAGCGCCGTGCAGCAACAAGGTTTCGTCTTTGTTTCCTGTTTCGCGATGCCTTCCATCATCCCCTCTTTGGTTGATCCCTCGTCTGACTCTATTTCAACGAAGCAAGGTCGATCACAAAACGGAATTTCACGTCGCCCTTGATGACACGTTCGTACGCTTCGTTGACCTTCTGGATCGGGATTATTTCGATCTCCGACACGATCCCGTGATTCCCGCAAAAATCCAGCATTTCCTGAGTCTCTCGGATCCCGCCGATCAGAGATCCCGACAGGCTATGCCGCCCGAAGATCAGATTTTCCGCTTGCACGGCCTGAGCTTCAGGAGGAACGCCCAACACGACCATGGTCCCGTCCCTCTTGAGAGTTTTAAGGTACCGGTTCCAGTCCACGTCTGCAGAGACCGTGCAAAGGATCAGATCGAAGGTTCCCGCCAATTTCCCGAACGCCTCTTCCTCCCCCATCGCGTAATAACCGGCCGCACCGAGCCTTTTTGCATCCGTCTCTTTTTTGCGGGAGCGGCTCAGAACAGAGACCTCAGCGCTCATGGCATGCGCGATTTTGACTGCCATGTGCCCCAGCCCGCCAAGTCCGATCACCCCGACCTTTTTTCCGGGACCCGCCTTCCAGTGACGGAGCGGCGAATATGTGGTGATCCCGGCGCAAAGAAGCGGTGCCGTGGCATCCATCGGGAGGTTTTCCGGCAACCGGAGCACAAAATCCTCATTCACGACGATCCGGGTCGAGTAGCCTCCCTGGGTCAGTGTCTTGCCGTCTTTTTCTTTGCTGCTGTAGGTAAAGACGGGGTGGTCACAGTACTGTTGATACCCCTCCTGACATTCGGAGCATTCGCGGCACGATTCCACAAGACATCCCACGCCAACCTTGTCGCCCGACTTAAACTTTTTTACTTGGGCCCCGGCTTGCGCGACAATGCCCACGATCTCATGCCCCGGGACCATCGGGTAAAGCGAATGGCCCCATTCATCGCGGACCTGGTGAATGTCCGAATGACAGATCCCGCAGAAACGGATGTCGATCAAAACATCGTGCGGCCCGACGGCGCGACGGTCGATTTCAAAAGGAGCTAGCGGACTAACGGCACTCTTTGCGGCATAAGCTTTGGTCTGGTACATTTTTTATCTCCCGGTTCAAAAATCGTTCAACAACGCAGCTGCGCTTCTCACTAGCTGAGTCGCTGTTAGCCTACCGCTCCATGAAACCTTCTATGTGGTGCCAATACGCGTTCTACCCGGTCTAGGCCCAGATCAACCCGGACAAAACGGGTGTAGCGGCTCCTGCGATCCGTAACCTTTTCTAGCCACGTCATACTGCCAACACCCAGCCATCATTCACGGGTGACACCTTAGTTGATCAGAGCCGTTTGCTTCGCCAAAATCTTTTCGATCGCGCAGATCAATTCTGAGGGGTGAAAAGGTTTGTTGAGACAATGTTTGACACCCCACACTTCCGGCAAGGGAATATCCGAGCCCGGAAAAATACCGCTGAGCGCCAGAATGGGCGTACGTGCAAACTGCGGTCTCCTTCTGATCTCATAGCCGATTTCCAACCCGCTTTTCCCGGGCATCTGAAGATCCAAAAGGACGACGTCCGGTTTCACTCTCTCGATCTCCATCAAGGCAATCATCGGATCGTTCACGGCCACCGCTGTGTAACCGCTGCCATCCAACGATTCGCTCACTTCTGCCAAAAAATCTTTATCGTTGTCGACGACCAACACTGTAATGCGCTCTTTTTTAGGATCCATGGGTCCTCCTTCGGAGACGATACCCGTCCGGTCTCCTCATTACAGGGACATAATGATAGGAGAGGGAAAAAAGGAAATAGGATGGTTCCTCTTTTTTCCGACTTTTTTCCATCAGGCTCTCTAAGAGATGGAGTGCCTCACAGACCTTTGGCGGGGTTCATGATGCGAGAAAGGAAGGCCTGAAGATGAACGGCGTCTTGATATTCGCCCGTGGGATACAAATCACAAACGAAAAGGGAGCAGGCTGCCCCCGGCTCTCCGGAAAACAACCTGCCCCCCGACCAACAGGAACCGGTCAACAAACTTAGCTGATTGCATCTCCCGCCACGTTGCTGAGAACGGGCGTGATCACTAAAGTGATGGGAGGAAGCAGATACCAAAGTTTGCTGACATTAGACTGCACGATACGCACTTTGGAAGCACCTTCATTTTTTGCCGCAGCTGTGAAGTCAGCCACGGTTTTTTCCAGACTCGCATCTCCGGAGAGAGGCTTGTTCATCAGCAGGTGAAGGGCCATGTTCGAGGTACTCACGTGAACGGCTTTTCCGTCCGGCGTCCCGAGGTTGTTAAAATCTTTTGCTACCGTCGTGGTGCTACAGCCGGAAAACATCGCTAACACAACTAACAACGCCATTGCTTTTTTCATACGCTCCCTCCTGGGTTGAGTAGACTTTTTTGACAAATTTCGAACGGCATCTCAAAATTCAATCCGTGGAAGGATACTTCATGCAAAATGCACGGGGTAGGCCCTTCTTCCACAAATATCTGCTTTTTTTCCACCCTTTCTTGTTACGAACTACAGTTTTCATTTTTCTTTTCCGTCACCATCGGAACGAATACGACAGACATCAGAGATTCTTCTTCAAAACCGGACTCGGTACGCGTGATGCGCCGAAGATCCTGATAAGTGTCCCCCACGGGCACCACCATACAACCGCCCACCTTCAATTGACCGAGAAGGTCACTGGGAACCTCGAGAGGCGCGGCGGTGACCATGATCGCATCGAAAGGTGCTTGCTCAGGCCATCCTTTGTACCCGTCCCCCTGCTTGATCTTCACGTTCTTGTATCCGAGTTTGGCTAATCTTGTAACTGCCTGATCCGCCAGGGCTTGGATGATCTCGATGGAATAGACCTCGTTGGCGATCTCGGCCAGCATCGCGGTCTGATACCCCGATCCGGTGCCGATCTCAAGCACGCGGGACCCGGAACCAACATGCGCCGTTTGCGTCATGAACGCGACAATGTACGGCTGGGAGATCGTCTGACCATCGCCGATCGAAAGGGCCCCATCCGCATAGGCCAGGGAGCGACAGCTCAGGGGAACGAACAAGTGCCTCGGAACCTTTCGCATTGCCGCGAGGACTTGCGTATCCGTCACGCCACGTGACAGGATCTGCTCCATGACCATCTTTTTTCTGGCAGAATCAAACATCACAGCCCTGAAATAAACCTTTTTTAAAAAATGCCACCACCCCTCCCAGGAAGGCATACCCACAGACCAAAGAATTATTTGTTCTTCCCCTGCTCTGTTTATATTCAATACACTTTCAGAGCGTTTTCAAATCCTTCTCAGTTTCCTTGAGCTTGGCGATATACTTCTCGGGGTTTTTCTTGAATTCTTTTTCACAGCCCGGGCAACAGAAACCATAGCGTTTTCCTTTGTAAACCATGAACGTCTTTCCATCAGCCTTGCCGTCCAACAGCGGACACATTTTATTGCCGACATCCACCACCGCCATATTTTTGCTCATTCCCATATCCTTGCTCTCTTTCGCAAAAACAAGCGCCGTCATGCCGGACAGCACAAATATCGCGAGTAAAGCCAAAGCGATGATCTTCTTTTTCATTTTTTCCTCCTTTGTGAAATAAATCTTCTGTTACTTTCAAAAAATCAGGGCGATAGAAACGCCTATGCGCACGTTAAATCAAAACCGCAGTCTGTTAAAGGACGCTTTTCCGCAAAAAATAGATTTTTTTCTACTCGGGTGGATACCCTTGCCCGGATAGGCTGGAGAAGATTACAAGAGGGTCGTGCGGCAGGCGCCGCGGTAACAATCCAGGAATTTTTTGCCCTTAAGCTGGATACTTAGGACTGGTAGTGTTTGCCATGGGAGACGTTCGGGTGTTGTGAGAACGTGAAAATAACCGTTCCGGATGAGTACGGCGTAGTTGTAAAAATCGTTCCAGTGCGGCTCTTTAAAATTCCCTGGCGGAATGCCGGCAGACTCCAGAATGCCAACGCGCACTTGGGCAAGTTCAGCCATGGAAACACTGGAGGGAAGCGGCTGATCGATCGTCTCGGCGGGAATCTCCCCAAAATCGTTTTGCCGGGTCTCAAGCCATCCGTCTTCCCTTTTGAATCCGCGTAATTTTTTCTCAAAGATACGGATCTCATTGCCGTAAACGCCGTCCTCCTCATGCAGATAAGTCAATAACAGGAGAAGACCCGCGACATCCTGAAGGAATTCCTCCCGTTGCAGCGCTCCTCCGCAGGAGCTGTGGGACAGCCTGCCTTTCCGAATATGCCGTTTCATGAGCTGCCGGGCAATAAGACCGGATCTCTCAAGGCAATCCCTCCGGCCCAAAAAACGGTAAGCGTGGATCAATGCGATACCGGCAAGCGCATTTTGACTCGTGATCAGCTTTTTGTCCGTTTCAGGTTGCTTTCTTTTCTTCCTTTCGCAAAGTAGTTTCTCCTCGATGTCTTGCACGGAGACTTTCCCTTTTTTTAGGAGATGATTCCTGCCCTCAAAATTCCCTCCGGCGCTTATTTGATAAACAGTACGAAATCGCTCGAACTCTTCCGGGGTTAAGAGTTTCCGCAGCTCTTTCTCCCCCCATAGATACGTTGCCCCCTCTTCATGGTCCGTATCCGCATCGAGAGCCGAAAGATAGAGGCCGTTTTCCGCAAAGGTCTCGTCCAGACAGCGGAGGATCTTTTCCGCGATCTTCCCGTAATCCGGCCTGTTCAGAACCCGGAACGCCAGCGAATAAACCCATAAGGCCATCGCTTGGTCATACAACATTTTTTCAAAATGAGGGATCGTCCACTCCCGGTCAACGCAGTAGCGAAAGAAACCTCCCTGCAGATGATCGTGCAATCCTCCTTGTGCCATCCGATCCAGGGTCAAAGTGCACATGTGGAGCAAGGATGTGTCCTGAACGACTCCCCCGTAAGAAAGCATAAAAAGCAGCGTGCAAAATGGCGGAAATTTTTGTCCCATCCCGAATCCGCCATATTCCGGGTCAAAACTCTGTTGGAGTCTTTGACTCACTTCATTTTCGGATTTTGGGACCGAGACCGGGGCCGGGACAGAGAAAGCTTCGACAGGCTCTGTATTTTGATCGTGAAATTTCTTGATCTGCTTCAAGATCTCAAGAAAATCCGGGAGTCCCTGGCGGGATCTTAGGGGCGCGTAGGTCAGGGCATAAACCGGCCGCAAGTCGGGGGTCAGGAAAGCGTTGAGCGGCCAGCCTCCCTGTCCCTGGATCGCGACCAAATAAGACATCAGAAAGTGATCGATATCGGGCCGCATTTCCCGGTCCACCTTGATCGAGACAAAATGCTTGTTCAGATAAGCCGCCGCTTCCGGATCCGAAAAAGCCTCTTTCGCCATGACATGGCACCAGTGGCACGTCGCATATCCGACTGAAACAAAAATGAATTTTCCTGTTTCCCGGGCATAGGCGACCGCCTTGTCGCTCCACTCCTGCCACCAAACAGGATTATCCTTGTGCTGGCGAAGGTAAGGAGAAACGGCTTTATCGAGATTGTTCCGGCAAAAGATCTTCATTTGAAAGGATTCTCAAACACGGAAAGACGCTTGTCGGGAAAAGAGGTCCTCTAAAACGATTTAAAAATCTGCCCGGAAGAATACGATTCCTGCCTTTGTTTACGTCTTACGGCTCACTTCACGCATTCCATCATTAATTCAACGTATTCTTTTCCAAGCTCATCATCGAAAATGCCACGCTGGATGGTGAGGTCTCCGTCCAGCAGCTCATCAACGCGAGGCGATATTTTCTTGAACCACATATCAAAAAGATCCCGGAGGTCGATCTTTTTCTTCTTTAATTCCTCCGTGAGTTCTTTCTCCGCCTCGATCCAGTCGTCAAATGCCGTTCGCAGGGACTTCACTTTCTCTTCACGTATCGCCTGCGCCCGTTCTCTGATCTTGGTGACATCTTCGGAGGTATACTGACTGGGGTTCTTGTCCTTGAGGCCGTTCTGGATCTTGAGCTCCCGTTCTGCCTGAAGCCAGTCATCGAGCGCTGTGTTAAGCGCCTCGCGTTTCCTCTTCCAGATCTCGTTAGCCCGTTTTTTTATTTTTTGCGGATCCAATTTTGAATGACCTTTTATGCTACGCATTTTTCCTCCTAAATCTATTCATTCAGTGACCGTTGACCTCAAGGTATTTTTTTACTTAACGTCTGGGCCGGGTTGGAGACCTTTCCGGAACCTTCAGACGCTTATATTCTACAGTGTCATACCGTTGTTGCAGTACTTTTTTGATCACGCCCCCAAGTTGGGCCCAATCTTCATGCCCCCGGTGAAAAAGATCGGCATCCCGTATGGAGTTAAGGGAAATCCTCCAGGGCATGTCACTTTCCGCATAAACAAGCAGTTTCGTTTCCGGCCATTGCGCCTTGATCTGAGGCACAACTTCCGGACCCGGCCAATTCATCCGGGAGAGATATAAAAGCACCGCTTGGGGCGCATACTCCTTTTGCCGGAACAGACCGTCAAGGCCCAAGCGTCCGTACTCCGCGCGGACCTTAAAACCGTCCTCCCCGAGAATTTTCAGGATATTCCCCGCCCATTGCATCTGAGGACCCAAGACCAGGACTTCGATCGTTGAGTTCTGCACCTCCGCAATTGGAACCTGGACTTCCGTATTCTTTTCCGCGGATTCCTGTTTGCCGCGTAAAGCCGGATCCGCCAGGGATGACCTTGCCCCCGCCAAGATCTTCAAGGTGACGTGTTCTCCATCTTTCCAAGGCCATAAAGCGGCAAATTCGAATTTTCCTTTTCGCTCCGAATAATAGAGCGTCTGGTCCTCCCGGATCCCGCCACACGGCCCCGCGACCTCTTTCATCTCGGCCGTCGGACTTTGCGCCGGCGGTTTTAAAGGCGCGCCAAAATACTTTCCGAGAATGGGCAGTACATTCCGCATACGCTCCAGAGGCAGTACGGCCTCGAGACTTTCTGAATCGACGTTCCGGACCGCGTCGTGGGGCACTGCGTAAAGTTGTTTTACCATCGTAGAGAATCGCATAGGGCTCCTTTCAAGGCTTCACCCTTATGAGTTGAGAACTCGGAAAAATCGGTTCGCAGTCTGAAATTCCGGGGCAGGACAAAACAGAATTTACTGCCTTTCCCGACCTCGCTTTCGACCCAGATCCTCCCCTTGTGGAGCTCGACGATATCTTTAGCGATCGGCAGTCCTAAGCCTGTGCCCTCCTGCCTCTCGATACCGATCCGCTCGAACCTGTCGAAGATCTTTTCTGAATATTCTTTGGGTATCCCGGAACCCGTATCCGATATTTCAAAACGGACCTCGCTCTCGGTCCCGCCCACCGCGACGGTGACACTTCCATGCGACGGTGTGTATTGAATAGCATTCGCCAGCAAGTTGATCAAAACCTGGCTCAACTTATCCTGGTCAGCCCAAAGCACGCCGGTGTCGTCAGCAAGTTTTTTTTGGAATACGATCTGTTTATCAGCCATCTTCTTTCCGTGGAGCGCGACGACCTCATCGATGAGTGCCGGAAGATCGATCCGTTCCTTTTTCAATTCTATCTTTCCGGCTTCGATCTTGGAAATATCAAGAACGCCCGTCACCAGCCGGATCAGCCTGGCAATGCTTCGCTTCACCATCTCAAGCAATCCTCTCTGATCCGGGCCAAGATCTCCGCCATGGCCCTGAAGGAGCAGGTCGATCGCTTCCTGGAGGATCCCCAGAGGGCCCCGGAATTCGTGCGAAACCATCGCCACAACATCGGATTTACGCTTGTCGAGCGCCACGAGTTTCTCATTAAGTCTCACGAGTTCATTGTTGAGCCACTCGCGTTCCATCTCAAGGCGCTTACTCCGGGCGATCTCTTTCTCCAAATCCCTGATCGTTGCCAGTTGGAAGATCCTGAGCATTCCGATCGTCGCCCAACCCGCAATGATCGCGCATGCAGTCCGGAATACCTGCAGCGGGATCCCAATATCTGAAAAAAAAGATTCTAACTTCAGCCATTGCCAGGGGCCCTGAAGGCCACGCGGGACGATCAACCCCGCCAGGATCCCGTAGAGAAGAAAAGCGAGGGCATCCGCGTTAAAATATTTCTTTGCTCCAAGAGGCTCTAATATTTTTTTTGTGTATTTGTAATAGAAGAAAAACCCCGCACTGATCAAAAGGCCCCCCGGAAAGCCGAGAAGATACCGCGTCCAGGTCATTCCCGTTCTCCAGGGGTCCGGCGCAAAGAACGAGGCCCCGACGATAAAAACCGCCAAAGCGGGGCTTATCACCTTTGTGAAACAACCCGCGATTTCCTTCAGACCGGCCGGGTATTTTTCCATTTCAAGCCGGAAAAGTCGCCTTCCGAATTCGAACAGGAAGAGATAGGAAGCAGCGATCATCCCCAAACGTAATATATCCAAAGGCATGTTCCGCCCATAGAGCTGTGCCCACCCATCCAGCCATTCGTTGATCCCGTGGAGGACTCCGAACCATCCTAATTGCCGTATGATCTTTGCCAGCTTGAACCGGCTTTCCGCGATCGGCTGGGCGAAGATCACAAGTCCCATCACGACAAAGGCAAGTCCGTAGACAAGAAAAATGGCCCCCAAATGATTCTGAAAAAAGAAACCTACGGTATTCATGACGGAACGCCTTCTTCTGGCAGATGTTTTTTTCCAAGACCCGCAGGTTCGAGGTTGAAGATGACCGTCTTGTACTGTGTCATCTCCTGGATGCTGTACCCGACACCTTCCCGGCCGATCCCGGAATTCCGGACCCCGCCAAAGGGGAAATATCCGACCCCATGACGCGGCAGATCATTGATCGTGACACTCCCCACCTCAAGATGTTTGGCGAGTTTCCACATCCGGTAATAATCATTCGTAAAGATGCAGGAATCCAATCCGTAACGCGGCCGCGCGGCGATCGCCACGGCTTCCTCTTCGTCTTTGATACGGATCACAGAAACGACAGGCCCAAAAGTTTCTTCCGTCACGATCCTCGCGTTGCCGGGGACTTCATCCAGGAGCGTCGGCTCAAGATAAGCACCGTTCCGTTTTCCTCCGCAAAGTATTTTTGCGCCCTTTTCAACGGCATCTTCGATAAGCTTGGCCACCCGGATGGCCGCGGCTTCGTTGATCAGAGGACCCACTTTGGTCTTCGCTTCGCGCGGATCTCCTCCCGGCCATTTCAAGATCGCCTTCTGCATCCGGTTCACCAACTCATCCGCCACTTTCCCGATCACCAGGACCGAACTGATCGCGTCGCATCGTTGCCCCGCATTCTTCAAAGACCCCTCCACACATTTTTGAGCAGCAAACTCCAGGTCGCTATCTTCCAGAACGATCGCAACCCCCTTTCCCCCGAGTTCCAAATGAAGTTTTTTAATTCCCGCGGTCATGGCGATATGCTGACCGATCTCGGTGGAACCCGTAAAACTTACGACTCTTACTCTGGAATTCCCCACGAGAGTGTCCCCCACCTGGCTTGAACCCATGACCACGTTGATCGCCCCTTTGGGAAAACCCGCCTCCTCGACAAGTCTCGCAAAACAAAGAAGCGTTAAAGGAACCACACTGGCCGGCTTTGCCACCACGGCGTTTCCCGCTAAAAGCGCCGGGATGATCTTGGCCGCCGGGATATAGAGGGGATAATTAAAAGCGGTGATCGCGGCGACGATACCGACAGGTTCATTCATCACGATCCCGATCTTGCCGACCGTATCATGAGACCAATCGCCCGGAATATATTCTCCGGTGATCTTTTTCGCCTCCTGCATCGTCATATGGAGGCGTTCTAGGGTGGCCGCGATCTCTCCGAGCGCCTCGTGCGCGGGCTTGCCGCCTTCCCAAAGCAGCAGGAACTTGAAAAAATCCCGGTGTTCCTCCAAAAGCCGCTGAACACGGCTAAAGAGAGCGATCCGGTCGATCGCCGCGATCTCCCGGACACGGGGTTGAGCCGCCTCCGCGGCGGCCACTGCCAAGTTCACGTCTTCGGAAGATGCCTTGGGCAACCGCGCCACGGCCCGTCCATCAACGGGACTTGTGACTAAAAGTTCCTGTCCGGCGGTCTTTCTAAGCCATTCTCCGCCGATCAGATGACCGGCATGCCATACGCCCCGCACATCCTCTTGGATCACTTCTTGAAATATGGGGGGTATCTTCATAGATCATATCCGCTATTTTTGGATCTTATGGATCCTTCCCACTTCCAGATTGAGGTCATACATCAATCCCTTTTGATCGAGGACAAAGGTCATGATCGGCTGGTTCGCTTTCATCGTGTCCATCGAACCTTCGCCTCCCGCATCGATCAGGACCCCTGACGCATTGAGTCCTCCGAGCCATTTCGGGTCGGCGCGGAACTTCTGGAGCGCCTCAGGTTCCATAAAGAGAATAAAGACCCTCCGGGATTGACCGCCGAGTTGAAATCCGAGCGAGCCGCTGATCATATTGTAATAATCCACGGTCTTGCCCTGGATCCTGAGAGCGCCTTCCCCGTATTCAGCACCCAACCCGAAACCACCCTTGATCATGCCCGGAAAAACAAGCACCCCTTTGGCTTTCTGAAGAAGGTTTTTTCCGTCGTGTACATTCTTTTGGAAATGTTCCAACGCGACATCGACGCTCGCATCGATCTCCTTAGCGGCCTTCGCATAAGCCGGCCCAGGTCCCAGCATGGCAACCATCATGACGAGCCCCAGCAAATACAAACCCCATGATTTTTTCATGGATCGGCTCTTCCTTTTGTTAAGTGCATGGTTCAAAAAAAACGGAGGATCTCCCTGCAGAAAGCGGGCAGATCTTCGGGTTTCCGGGACGTCACGAGATTTCCGTCCACGACAACCTCTCGGTCCTCATAGCGGCCGCCCGCGTTGATCAGATCGTCCTTGATGGCGAAGAACCCCGTGACTTTTCTATCACGGAGGATCCCTGCCGACGCGAGAAGCCATCCCCCGTGGCATATCGCGGCAACAAGTTTCTTCTCCTCATGCATGACTTTGACAAAATCAACGACTTCCTTGTACCGCCTGAGGATGTCCGGAGCGTAGCCTCCCGGGATGATCACGCCGTCGAAATCCCCGGATTTTATGTGCTGGACCGAGATCTCCGCCTCAGCGGGATAACCTTCCTTGCTTGTATAGACTTTTTTTCCGGTCCCCACGAACACAGACGCGATCCCCTCTTCTTTCAGCCGGAGATAGGGATACCACGCTTCCAATACTTGGTATTGGTCTTCGATAAGAATCGCCGTTTTTCGAGGTCGACTTTTTTGTTTTTCCAATTTCCGTTCCTCACTCCGCCAAAAGCAATGCGAGTTCGGTCACATGCTCCTGCTCCTCGATAATAATGTGCCGGACCTCGTGCTCGAGCGTTTCAAATTCGTACGGCAGGGAATCCTTCGACTCCGTCACCTTACGGTAGATCTGCCTGTAAAAATCGATTGCTTCCTTTTCGTTCGCCAGGTTCGTCTTCAGGATTCCCGGGATGTCCTTCCCGGGATGCGTAAGAGCGAGCCCCATGCACGGAACGCCGCCGAGATAATCGCTGATGAGGGTGCGGAATTTCTCTTCATGCTTCGCTTCATCGGATGCGATCTCTTTAAGGCGATCCCGGATCGGCTCCGCATTCAGCCCCTGAATCAGCTCTGCATGCGTGAGATACTGGATCCTCGCGGCATGTTCCAGTTCTAAAGCTTTATTCATCATCACAGCGAGTTTTGATTTCACTTCTTCCATGACTCCCCCTTTGTTTGTGTAGCACCGTTGTTGCGTACGTTAAAGTGTGCGCGATGTTAAGAAAAACCGCCTTTTGTCAACTCACGATCAAATATCAGCTTTGAGATCGATTCCCACCGCTTGATAAAGATCGCGGATAAATTCTTTCGCCAGGTCCCTCTGCTCTTGGGATACATCGGGAAGAGCACGGAAGAATGATTTAAGAAATTCAAAGGCCTCTTGGTATTGCCGTTGGGCTTCACCGATCAACATATGGTGAAAAATGTCATCGAGAAACCGGGAGATCTCTTCCACCGTCTGTGAATTGAGTTTAAGGGTCTTGGCCTGGATGAGGAAGATCAGGAGCGTCATCTTGTTGTTGAAATAGGCGCGAAAGAGCTGGCTGATCGTCCCGTCGCTCGCAAGTCCGGATGAAGATCGCCTGTCCGAAACCCCCTGTCTCTTCCCATTGGCAGAAGCTTGCTGATCGATCGCGGTCAATTTCATGTTTGGAACTCCCCTCGTGACATACAGCCCACGTTCATTCCTTCTTCAATACTTCTTCGATCTCCCAAATAATATCCAGAGGATTGAACGGTTTTTTAAGGCATTTTTTGATCCCACATGTTTCCATGAAGGGCAGGTTGCTTTCTTTTAAAAAACCGCTCATGGCAATGATCGGAACATGGGCCAAGGCAGGCCGGTACCGCATTTCATGCGCGATCTCGAGCCCGCTTTTGCCGGGCATCTTCATATCCATAAGGATCACCGCCGGCCTGGCTTCGAGTGCCGCATCCACAGCCTTTCGAGGGTCGGTTATCGTGACCACTTCGTAGCCGCTTGACGCAAGCACATCGCTCAGTTCCTCCAAAAAGATCTCGTCATCATCAACGGCCAGCACCGTCATTGCATTTTCAACGGGACCACCCGAATTCACCGGATCGGCGTTCATTCACCCTCCCATTCCTGCGACCGCTCGCCGTTCTCTTTTTCGACCTCATTCCAAAACTCACGGAGGCGTTGGTTTCCATCAAACGCCTCTTCCAGAAGATGCTGGATGGTCATCATATTATTTTGATGCCGGATCCTCCGGAGAACCCTTGGAAAATAAGTCATATCTTCGTAGGTATCACGCCAAGCGCTCATGGCAGCCCCCTTTCGTTATCTGTTTTATGGTTTGGCCGTATCGTTTCTCCGCAGCATATTTCTTTTGCGGCCGACTCATATTCACAGTACTTGCAACCGTATAGAGTTTTTGCTGATCTTTTCGCTTTCCTTCCTTTCTTCATCGCATCTCCTTCGCTTTCACCTGCCTGAGAGAAGCATAGCTGTGAGATCAGAAAAACAGAATAGAAGGTATCCCCTTTTTCTTGACTTGTTTCTACTGGGCCGGGAAATGAGAAAAAGGGGTAAATAACAGGGGGAAGTTTTCCCGGAGAAGGCTTTGATCAGGAACGCGGTACGCTCAGCAAACCCCGGATCCTGGCGAGAAGGGTTTCGACATCGTAGGGTTTATTCATGACGCCGTCCGCAAGTTCAAGAATTTGTTGCGGATAATCATGGGGTATATCCACCGTCTCGCCTAAAAAAACATTGACCGAATGGTTGGCGCTCAGGATGATCACTTTCGGGGCAGTTTTGCTTTTCTTGATCTCTTTTAAGGCTTCGAGCCCGTTCATGTGAGGCATTTTAATGTCTAAAAGAACCAGATCATAAGGGGCTCTTTGGATCGCATCGAGACCCTCCTGGCCGTCAAAGGCCGTTGTCACATCATACCCGTTCCCGGTAAGGATCTCGGCGAGCTCCTCGCAGAGCATCTCATCATCATCAATGATCAGGATCTTGGAACTCATCCAATCATTCCTTCTCTGACCGGTAGGATGACCGTAAAAACTGAACCTTGGCCTATCTGACTGGCGACTTCGATCCTTCCGCCGTGGTTATGAATGATCTGTGTGCAGACCGTCAATCCCAAACCTGTTCCTTTGGATTTGGTCGTGAAAAACGGTTCGTGGATCCTTTTAAGATCCGGCTCACTGATACCTATCCCGTTATCTTCAAATGTGATCGAGATTTCTTTCTTCGGACCGTAACGAAGGGCGCTTACCTTGATCTGTCCGTCTTTACGGTTGGCCAAAGCGTCCACCGCATTCGCAAGGATATTGTGGAAAACCTCCTTGATCTGAAGCGGGTCCAGTTTCACGGATTCATTTTGGATAGGATCGAATTGCGAAAGGATCCGGACCGGATGATCCTTCAAGTTTTCTACTGCGTGATCCACGCACTCCTTCAAAAGATCATACAGACGGACCTCTTCCATGCTGGGCATCTTGATGCGGGAATAAAGGAGAAGATTGCTGATGATCTTGTCAGCCTCAATGACTTTTGTTTCGATATGAGAAATGTGCTTGAGCAGCGCCGGGTCCTCAGTTTTCCGCTTCATATTATAGGCCCCAATGCGGATCACGCCGAGCGGTGTCCGGAGTTCATGCGCTACGGTCGCGGCCAAAGCACCGATATCGGAGAGCCGTTTGCTCTGGGCCAGCTTGAGCTGAGCTTCCCACAGTTCCGCGGTGCGTTCCTGAGCGATCCGTTCAAAAGTCTCTACATCGCGCTTCAGGATCTCCTCAACATGTTTACGGTCAGTAATATCAAACGCAATGCCGAGCATGTGCTGTGGCTCGCCGTACGTGTCACACCGGAATACACCGCGGACGGCGAGCCAATGCTCACTTCCATTGGGCCAAACGACCCGGTACTCAATATTAAACGGAACTCGTCCGGTCTTGCAACGTCGGATCTCGTTTTCGACGTGCGGCATATCTTCTGGATGAATGGCTTTGGCCCAATCCCGGTAATAATACTGATAGGAAAGCGCCGTCGTCGTCGTTGTTGTTGTTGTTACAGGAAGTCCGATCATCCGGAGGAGTTGTTCCGTCCCGACCGCCTCGCCAGTCGCAATATCCCAATCAAACATTCCGATGCCTGTACCTCCGGCAGCGAGCGCGAGACGCTCCTGACTTGCGCGTAGTGCCTCCTCGATCTGTTTGCGTTCGCTAATGTCCTGGCTGATCCCAAAGCCCCCCAGCAACTTGCCCGCGGCATCGTATTCCAGGTAAGCCTTCGCGCGAATCCATTTCACCACTCCGTCCACCACGATCCGGTGCTCGATGTCGTAGGGTTCGCCGTTCAAACACGCTTTCCACCGGTCATCCACATATTGCCGGTCCTCGGGATGAACGATCCCCAGGAACGTTTCATACGTCATAGGCGTTCCCTCGGGCACGCCGAAAATGAAATGATTCTCGACAGACCATGTCAGAATATTCCGGCCGATATCCAGCCGCCAACTTCCGATCTGTCCGACAGCCTGGGCCCGGTCCAGATCCTCCCGGCTCCGGCGCAACGCGTCTTCGGCCTGCTTGCGCGCGGTGATGTTATTCAAGGCCAAGATCACATGCCGTTTTCCATTAAGGACAAGGGGATCCGCACTGACGGCCAGATGGAGATGCGCTTGATCACTGCCGATCATGAGCGTCATTTCCATCTCGATATCGTGGAGCGGCTGTCCGGCATGGAGTACACTTTCGAAGATTTTACGCATAGGACATGCTTGGCAACGCAGCGTATGCCCACAACCCGCCGAATCGCTCAAAGCGTGGATACATCCCAAAATATTGCCGGGTTGGACACCGTAGGCCGTTGGAGCTCCCTTGCCGGTCCATTGCTGAATAACACGATTGATCCGTTGAACGGCACTGGTTTCATCGATCAAGATCATGCCGACGTTCGCAGCATCGAAGATAGCCTGAAGATTGCGCTGTTCGTCGAGCAATTTCTGTTCCATTTCCCGGCGCGTGAGAGCGTAGAGAAGGCTGCGGATCAGGCTATTGAGCGTAAGCCGCCCTTTGACCAGAAAATCACTGGCCCCTTTTTCCAAAGCCTCCAAACCCATCGCCTCGTCTTCGAGACCGGTCAGCACCACCACCGGAGGACTTCCGGGCCTGTCCGTGATCTTTCTCAAACCGTCCAGCCCGGAACTATCCGGAAGGTCAAGATCCATGAGAATAATATCGAAAGGCTCCGTTTCCAGCATTTTCCGGGCTTCTTCAAGGCGGACGGCATAACGGATGCCAAAGGAAGGGACCGTCGATTCCTGGAGCATCAGCTCTGCAAGCTTGCGGTCTGCGGGACTGTCCTCAATGATGAGAATATCGATATGCTTTTTTTCCATAAGCTTAAATCATCCTCATGAGTATGGCCCTTCCAACTGTCGCTAATACTGTTCTTTATTTGATTTTAGGGGTTAACAGTATTGTACCGCATACCCCTGATTGCAAATATGATGCGGTACTAACAAGATACGCGATCCTGCCACGAAATCACTTCGCTTTCTTTTAATGTCATTATTTGCTTTTTTATTTTTTATCCTCATTGGGCGGCAGCTTCACGATGGTCATCCAAAATTCCTGTATGGATTTCACCACCTTTGAAAACTGCTTTAGATCCAAGGGCTTCGTAATATAACAGTTCGCGTGAAGATCATAGGTCTTTAAAACATCTTCTTCCGCCTTGGACATCGTGAGAATGACCACGGGGATCCTTTTCAAGCCTGCGTCCGCTTTGATCTCCTTAAGCACCTCGCGACCGTCCTTTTTGGGAAGGTTCAGGTCCAAAAGGATCAGGTCCGGCAGTGCAACCTCGGCAAATTTGCCTTCCCGGTGTAAAAATTGCATTGCCTCGACGCCGTCCACGGCCACATGCAGATTGATGCGCATCTTCTCTTCCTTAAGCGCTTCCCGGGTCAATCTGACGTCCGCCGGACTGTCCTCCACCAAAAGCACATCGATCGGATTTACGTGATTACCGTTACCATCAGCCATTTTTTTCTCCTTTTGTTATGTGGGGATTGTGAAATAAAAAGTCGAGCCTTTGCCGTGTTCGGATTCGACCCAGATCCGTCCTCCGTAATTCGTCACTATTTTTTTGCAGATGGAGAGACCGATGCCGGTGCCGGAATATTCTTCCTTGGAATGCAGGCGCTGGAAGATCTGGAAGATCCGCTCGTGGTATTGCGGTTCGATCCCCAGACCATTATCCCGCACGGAAAAGATCCACTCCTCTCCGTCTTTTCTTGCGCTGATATGGACTCGGGGGGGTAGTTTCTCGTGGAATTTCAACGCGTTGCCGATCAAATTCTGAAAAACCTGCATTATACTCGTTGCGTGGACCCTCAACGCTGGAAGTGTATCATAAGTCACCGTACCGCCGCTTGATTCCAGAGTCGCCGCCATGCCGTCCAGTATTTTTTGAACCATCTTGTTGAGATCTTCTTCGGTCTCGGCAATGTCTTTTTTGCCTATCCGCGAATAAGCGAGAAGGTCCGTGATCAGTTTCTGCATGCGTTTTGCCGCATCCACGATAAACTCGATAAATTCATTCGCGTCTTGATCCAGCTTATCCTTATAACGTTTTTCCAACAATTGCGAAAAATTGGACATGACCCGCAAGGGTTCCTGAAGGTCATGGGACGCGACGTAGGCGAATTGCTCCAGATTTTCGTTGGAACTTGCGAGCTCTTGATTTGCTGTTTGAAGATCGGCGGTTCGCTCCGCCACCAGAACTTCGAGGCTGTCGCGATGACGCCTTAGTTCCGCTTCTGCTTTTTTCAGTTCTGTCACATCACGTGCTGCGGCGAAAACTCCCAGGACATTACCGCGAGTATCTTTATAGATATTGGCGTTATAGAGAACATCCGTTAAATGTCCGTCCTTGCGGCGTATCGTCAGCGGGTAGTCTGTGACAAATCCTTTCGAAAAGACTTCTTGATAGCCTGCCTTGGCTTTTTCAGGCTTCGTAAAGTAATTGGAAAAATCTGTTCCGACAAGATCTCCCCGGGACAGACCGGTCGCCTTGATAGCCGCTTCATTGACGTCCGTAATTTTTCCGTCGGCGGAGATCGTGACCAAGGGATCAAGGGAAGATTCGATCAAGCTTCGGGCGTATTGAGAAGTTTGTTTCAATAAAGTTATGTCGCGCGCCGCGGCGAAAACTCCCAGGACATTACCGTGAGTATCTTTATAAACACTGGCATTGTAGAGAACATCCGTTGAATGTCCGTCCTTATGGCGTATCGTCAGCGGGTAGTCTGTGACAAATCCTTTCGAAAAGACTTCTTGATAGCCCGCCTTGGCTTTAACCGGTTCTGTGAAGTAATCGGAAAAATCGGTGCCGACAAGATCTCCCCGGGACAAGCCGGTCGCCTTGATCGTAGCTTCGTTAACATCCGTGATCTTGCCGTAGGCCGAGATCGTGACCAGAGGATCCAAAGATGCTTCGAGAAGACTCCTGGCATAAAACGAGGTTTGGCGCAAAGAATCTTGGGCCTGCTTTTGCTCAGCGGTCATTTTGTCGAATGCCCTTGAAAGCTGCCCGATTTCATCCTTGAGAGAGGTTCCGACTTTATAATCCAGGTTCCCTTTCCCAATGATCTCCGCGCCTTTTGAGAGCTTTTGGATAGGCCCGGAAATGGACTGAGCTATGGAAAACGCCGTGATGCCAGCCAAAGCGGAAATAATGACAATTAAGATGATCACGACATGTCTTAAATGGATGATCTCCGCAAAGGCCTCCTCGCGATCGATCTTGGCCACAACCCCCCACCTTAACAATGGAAGGTACCGCCAAGCCGCTACCACCGGTTTACCGCGGTAATCAATGGTATAGCCGAATCCGTTTTGGCCTTGTACCGCATGTTGTAACGCCTCTCCCACAACACTGCCGATAGTTGTATAGCGTTTAAAAGCTGCTTCAGGGTCATGCCTGAGGGGATTCAGAAATACTACTTTATCTCCCTCTTTTTTTCCGATCAAGGTCTCGCCGGTCTTGCCAAGACCTGTAACATCTTGAATAAGTTTGAAAAAGGGCTCCATATTTACTTCGAAAACAATCACTCCCGCGGGAAGACCGTGAAGATCAGACACAGGGGCTGTTGCCAAGATCGTCGTCTTGTCCTTTTCTTTCTCGTTAGGAAATACCTCTGAAAAATAGATCCCTTTTTTCCCATTCTCAAAAGCTTCTTGATAACGAGCCGGCAATCCTTTCGGAAAAACCTCCGGGTGATAACCGGGCTTACTTGAATAAACGATGTTCCCTTGAGGACCAAGCAGCATGATGTCGAACAGGTTCCAAACGTTTGTCGCTTTCGGGAATATTTCATTGAGCATCTTTTGTGCCGCGACAAAGTTGGGATCGGTCGGGTCATGAACAAGCCGGTCCAGAATGGGAAGATTTTTTTTGACCGCATAGATGTTCCGGATAACTTCGAGATTTTTTTTCAAATCGACAAAATGGGCTTCTATTTTATCGGCTTTAAATAGGGCGATATGCTGAAGGTCCGACAGGTGGGCCGTTTCTATGGAATTTTGATAGTTATGGACGGTCAAGGCGCTTACGAAAACCAAAGGGATCAAAGCAATCGCCAGAAACAGAATGATGAGTTTTGCTTTTAGAGACATAAAAATCCGGCTCCCAGGAGCATGAACAGGATCGCGGTATGACAGGCCATCGCGTTGTTGACACCTGCGATGAAATAATAAAGAAGCGGAATATTTATCAGATAGCCGAGAACCGCTACGACCCCGACCCACCCGACGATAAGTCCGATGTTTTTCAGCATGGCTGATAATTTTTCGGGGTTAAAAAGGGTCAAAATAGCGGCGCTTGCGATCAATATAAAATTGAACATCGTCGGTAACGACGGCATGCCGGGAGTGACCGTCGTGGGAGCAGAGCTCAGGTCCCGCATAAACAGTTCTTCCGCTCCTGTTTGGACACCCAAAAGGTTACCAAAGAACAAGGTCCCCATCAAAAGCAGGATCACGAGCGAGGCAATGGGGAGAACGACTTGGGCCACATCGGGTTTGCCTTCCCCGGTCTGGACAATAAAATAAAGGATCAGGCCGCTCAAGACAAAGACAAAGGCCGTATTGAATTTCATGGAGATCCAGGCCGAAGAGAGACTTTTCAAGAAACCGATATTGAAGATCCAGCCGAGGATCACCAGGATGCCGGCAAGGCTCACGGCGAGCGCCAGAATCTTTGCGATCTTTCTGCGAGTCTCTGGGTTCATGAGTTATTCCGCTCTTTTCCCGGTTTTTTCCTTCCGACTGATTTTCCCGCCCGCGGGAATTTGTTTCGCAATGCTCTGACGGAATTTCGCCGGCGTCTTGTGCGTGAATTTCTTGAACTGACGGATCAGGGATTCCGGATTTTCATAGCCGAGCTTGTAGGCGATCTGGCTGACATTGCCGCCGCCTTGCGTTAAAAGCTCTTTGGCTTTTTCGATCTTGATCTTGAGCCGATATCCGACGTAGCTCTCCCCCGTTTCTTCCTTGAAGATCCGGCTCAGATATTTGGGGCTCAGGCACACGGCCCGCGCCGCTTCCGTCAGACCCGCCTTTTTGAAACAATTCCTCTCGAGAAAGCGTTTCACCTTCTCGATCTTTCCCTGCGTATTCGAAGTATCGATATCGCTCCCCGCGTGCTTTTTTTCAAGGTGTTTCTCGATCAGGGTCCGCATCTTTTCGGGATCCACGGGCTTTTCGAGATAATCGTCCGCGTGTCCTTTGAGGGCTTCGATCGCGGTGTCCTTGTCGCTGTAGCCTGTCAGAATGATGATCCCCACATTGGGATCCGTTCTTTTTATTTCCTTCAGGACTTCGATCCCGCCCAATTGCGGCATGTTGACATCCAGGATCATGAGATCGATGTCATGGGCCTTATGCAAAATATCCAGGGCCTCCCGGCCGTTGGCCGCCTCACGGATCTGATAGCCCGAGAGGAACTCCCTGAATTCCTCTCTGAATTCCTTGTCATCGTCGACGAGTAATATAGTTTCAGGCATGAAGCACCTCTCTTTTAATGTGATCGGAAAAATGTTCAGCAAACACAGAACACATTTTACTTTGGATGGAGAACCGTATCCGGAATAACGCACAGCGGGGATAAGACGTGCTTGCAGTTTCAAATCGTCTACGAGGGCTTGTCAGCATGGTTTCGATCTATTTTAAATACACCATTAAAAGCGGGGTTTGAATCGCAAAAAGCCGTATAAATAATATAGATCGATGATGGAAATAAGTCAATTTTTCCATCTGTGCCTTTCGTGAGCTGTGAACGCTTTTGTAAGCTACTCGTTTTCCGGTCTCAGGCCTGATGACACCGCAAATAATAGCAAAGGTGGAAAAAAGTCAGCATGACAGGCTTCCCCTTTTTTTTGACTTTTTTCTACCCGCTCAAAGAAAACAAAAATACCCTTTGTGGCATTTCCTTCGATCGGGGGAAGTGATTTTCGGAATTCTACTTGGGGTCTATTTCACTGCGATCGGGCTTTCCGTGCAGGCCTTGACGATCTTGCTGAAAAGCATCTCGATGGCCTGGGATTTGTCATAATACGCCGTCGCCCCGGGCACAAGCTGCTTCTGCCTACCGATGGGAAGAACGCTGCTGATGATCACTTTTACTTCTTGATGGAAGAGTTTCATCACACCGTAAAGATCATCTCCGCCCGCTCCAGGCATGTTGATATCCAGGAGGACCACGTCGACCTTTTCTTTTTTCAAGATCTCGTTCGCGTCGTTTGCGCTATCGGCTACGAACGTTTTGTAACCCTTTTGGGTCAAAATGTACTCGTAAAGCCTCGTCATTCTCTTTTCATCATCCACGATCAGTATTTGTTTCATAGTGTCTCCTTCGTTATTGAACTTTTGTCTTTTAACCGGCGCGATCTTCTCATACGGCGGATGACAAGAGGATTAATAGAGAATTAAATCTTGTTCATGGAAAACAGACCGCCGGGAAGGTTGACCCTGCTTGCTACTTGATCAGAGGAAGACCGATGGTGAAGGTCGTGCCTTTTCCGAGCTCGCTCTGCGCGTCCAGGGTCCCATGGTGCATGGTCGCGATCGACTTTGCGATACTGAGCCCCAGACCGCTGCCGGGAACATTCCCCCAGCTGGTCCGGTCCACGCGGAAGAACCTGTCGTAGATCTTTTTCAGGTCCTCGGGCGGGATCCCAATCCCCGTGTCGGAGATTTCGGCTTTCAGCCTGTCATCGGCGTACGATACCTTAATGCCGATGGTCCCCCCCGACGCGGTGAATTTGATCGCGTTGTCGATCAAATTGAAAAAGAGGCGCCGCAAGTGAAGTTTGTTCGCGCTGATGAACTGGGACGAGGGCGGCAATTCGGATTCAACGGCGATGTCTTTTTGAGCCGCAACGATCTTCGCCTGTTCCATGATCTCGGAGAAAAATTCAGCCGTTTCAATAGGTTCGAAGGTGAACACCTCCGTCTGGTAATCGATCTTGTTCACCAGAAGCAGATCGTCGATCGTTTTGAGCATCCGCTTCCCTTCTTCCAGAATAACGCCGATCACTCTTTTGTATTCCTCCGTATCCCGGTCGTCCAAGAGAGCGACTTCCGCCTCTCCCCGGATGATCGCGATGGGTGTCTTCAGTTCATGGGCCGCATTGGAACTGAAATCATCCATGTTCCGAAAGGACTCGCGCAGACGAACGAGCATTTTATTGAGCGCGTCTTTGAGACCGGTGATCTCCGGATCCTTCAATCGGACCTCCACCTGTTTATTCATGTCCTTGTAAGTGATCTCGTCGACCGTTCTCGTGATCTCTTTGATAGGGCTAAGGCTTTTTTTGACAAAGAACAGGGCAAAAAAGATCGAAATGAGCAACACCGTGGGAACGGTGATCAAGATAAGGGTGAAACGGCCTTGCAGGATCGCATCGGTCGATGCCGTCGATGTGGCGATCACCAGGATATTTTTCAGTTTATTCTCGCGGTAAGACGGGCTGACAATGGCCTTCAATTTACCCACGCCCTCGGGCATCATTGCGATCTGGGACTTTTTGGAAGTCACGCTGAAAGCCATTCGTTTCAATTCCGGAAGAAGCGCCTTCGGGATATTGCCGCTCATTTCCGCCACGCCTCCGTCGGGATAGAATACGATGGTATAATCGTGATTAAGCCCCAGGCCGAGCAATTTATCCCGCCATTCCTTGTCAAGCGCTTTGATCTTCGGGGGGTCAAAGAGCTTTGTTTGCTCCGCATCGATAAGGCTCAGAGCCCGGTTCAGCGACTTGGGCGTGATTTCATAGTTCGGCTCCATAAGATTGGAATAAGCCGCCACCGTATCATTGATCGCACGGACTTTTCCGTGGAGCTCCTGGTCGATCTCTCCGTAGATCACGTGCGATAACGTAAAATACAGCACGGCGCTATGCGCGATCACGAGGATCCCCAGGATGACCGTAAAAAGAACGCTCATTTGGAACCGTACCGAGTTCTTTCTCATGCGTCCTCTTTCAGAACATAGCCGACGCCACGCACGGAGTGAATCAGCGGCTTGGAGGATCCTTCGTCGATCTTGCCGCGAAGACGATGGATATAAACATCGAAGACGTTCGTCAGGGTGTCAAAGCTCTCATTCCACACATGCTCGGAGATCATGGTCCGTGTCATGACATGGCCCGCATTGAGCATGAGGTATTCCAGAAGAGCGTACTCCTTGTTCGCCAGAGTGATCTCCCGCCCCGCGCGGGACACTTTGTGCGTGACGCGGTCCAGCTCAAGGTCGGCCAATTTGAGGATGTTGTTCTTGGAAGGGCTGTTTTTTCGCGTCAAGGCTCGGACCCGTGCCATGAATTCTTCAAAAGCGAACGGTTTCGTCAGGTAATCGTCCGCTCCGGCATCGAGCCCCCGCACCTTATCTCTGACCGCGTTCTTGGCCGTCAATAGAAGGACGGGCGTTTGGATCCCTTTGTCCCTCAAATGCTCGCAAACAAAAAAACCGCTCTCATAAGGCAGGACCACGTCGAGGACGATCAGATCGTAGGGGTTGTTCTCCGCCAGATGAATGCCCTGCTCCCCGTCATAAGCCAGGTCCACGGCATAATGCGCCTCTTTCAGCCCACGCTCGATGAAGCCCGCCATCCTTTTCTCATCTTCGATCACAAGAACTCTCATGCGGCTCCTCTGGGCCCATCCCCGTTCACCCTACGGTTGTATTTGCTGCCGTTCACTTAATCACCGTAGACCGTTACGGTATACTCCCCATAGATCCCCAGGATGTTCTTCACCGAGTAGTCGATATATTTAACCTTTGTGATCTGACCATTGCGTATGGCGGCCCGCTGGCTTGCATCCCCCGTGGTCACAAGACCCAGGACCGAAGTTGCCTTGGCAACACCCACCTTCGTGTAGGACACCTCCGATTGCGACACCGCCTGGTGAGGAAGATTCAGCTCCGTGTAAAGAAGCCCCACGGGATAGGGAGTCGCGCACCCGGTAACAAGCAAAACCATCACCGCTAATGTCGAAACATGAAGCAATTTTTTCTTCATAGCCTGCTCCTTTTCTTAGGTTCCGCTGTTGAGCCTCGTTACAATACCGATCCCATTTCGTTACCTCTTTTATCCTGCGCTCCTTTTTCGGCTGGTGGAGCATAACACAGAGAAAATGAACAGGAGCTTAAATCAGCATTAATTTTTTGTAATCAAAATATCCTCTCCCTCGGGATCAGTCAAACCGTGCTTTCGAAAAGTCCGGCACAGACAGAGCCGCCATCGCCTCTTTGATCCGGCTATGGACCCATGGGGACCGGTTCCTGGATAGGCTTTATTTCACATCAACTTTGATCTGTTTTGCCTTGGCCTTCTCGGATTTTGGAAGGATCAGCTTCAGAACGCCGTCTTTGTAATGGGCTTCAACCTTGTCGGCTTTCACCTCAGCCGGCAGTTCCACCGAGCGATGGAAACTTCCGTAACGACGCTCGGAATAGAAATAGCCTTTTCCTTTTTTGCTTTCCTCTTCTTTCCGCTCCCCTTTTACCGTGAGTATTTTGCCGCTGACCGAAATATCCAGGTCTTTGCGCTCCATCCCGGGGATATCGAGGTGCACGAGGAACTGGTTCTCGTCCTCCTTGACCTCAAGATTCGGCAGTAATTCCCCAACACCGTCATGCGATCTCGGGTGCAAAGTCGAAGAAAATAAACGGTTCACGTCCCCCTGAAGATCCGTGACGAGATCAAAAGGATCGATCCACCGGTTTGTGTGTTTTACAAGTGGGTGCATTTTGTTTTCTCCTTCACCTGATTGAGTGAAATCTTCTTCCAATACGGCCTTTTTTATCGCGGGATCATTCTAATGGAATTGCCGGGAAGTGATGAATGGTCAACATCCACTTTGTTCCGACTTTTTTCTCCTTTTATTTTTTCAGCGTCAGATCGCCCTGGAGTCAGCACCTATCATGACAACCTACCCTATTGAGTCGACGGGGCACCCAGAGTACAATGCCGTTTCATTAGAATGAAAGGATCGACAGAGTGAAAATTTTTAAACTATGGTTTCTGGTTTTAATTTGGGCGGGCTTCATTTTTTGGCTTTCAAGTATTCCGAACCTGAAAACAAATCTTGAATGCGATCTGATCTTAAGGAAAATAGCTCACGTCTTCGAATATTTCATTCTTACTTTCCTCCTGTACAGGGCCTTTAAAGGTTCGTTTGTGACGAACGTTTTTCATCTTTTTGTCTATCCTGCCGTTTTCTCTTTTTTCTATGCCGCATCGGATGAATTTCATCAGTCGTTCGTCCAGGGAAGAAGCGGGTCCATTCGGGACATTTTCATTGATACTGTCGGCATTCTCGGTTTTTATATGGTCTTAAAGGTCCTTGCTTTTAATCAGAAAAAAATACGCCCGCTCTCTGTGCCTGAAGCACGCAAATAAAAAACAGGACCGCCGCGATCTCTGCGAAGGCAGGTCTTCCCTCAGACTGAGGGCCGGCCGACGCTGAAATACTTAAATCCGAGCTTCACCATCTCCGCCGGCTGGAATAGATTGCGTCCATCGAAAAAGAAGCGGTCTTTCATGGACCTTTTGACGCGCGCCCAATCGAGATTCAGGAATTCTCTCCACTCCGTAAGCACGGCGACCGCGTGGGCTCCCTTGACCGCCCCGAAGGGATCCTCTGCAAATTCCACCCCGTTAAAGATCTTCCGGGATTTGTCCATAGCTTGAGGGTCGTACGCCTGGAGAGAGACCCCCTCTTTTTGAAGCATCTGAATGATGGGGATGGAGGGCGCCGAACGCATATCATCCGTATCCGATTTGAAGGCCAGCCCCAACACTCCGATCGTTTTGCCGCGAAGGATCTTCATGGAGCTTTTGATCTTCTCCACAAAGTATTTTGCCTGCTCGTCATTGATCCGAAGAACGTCCGCAAGAAGATCAAAGCGCACACCCAACTTTTCGGAGATATGCAGGAAGCCTCTCACGTCCTTGGGAAAACACGACCCGCCGAAACCGATCCCCGCGTTCAGGAACTGTTTGCCGATGCGGGGATCAAGTCCCATGCCCAGGGTGACCTTTTCGATATCCGCGCCCACGGCATCACAGATCCTGGAAACCGCGTTCGCGAACGAGATCTTGGTCGCCAAAAAAGAATTCGCCGCGTGCTTGATCAGTTCCGCGCTTTCGATGTCTGTGACGATCATAGGGGCCTTGAGCGGGTCGTAAAGTGTCCTGAATATTTTTTCCGCGCGTGTGCTTGAAACACCGATCACGATGCGGTCCGGATGCAGGAAATCATGGATCGCAGACCCCTCCCTTAAGAATTCGGGGTTCGAAGCCACATCGAAAGAGACGCCTTTCTTGACATGGCGGAGGATCGTTTGACGCACCCACGCTCCGGTCTCGACCGGAACGGTGCTTTTATCAACAACCAGACAATAGCTTCGTAGATGCGTCGCGATCTGTTTCGTGACCTTTCCCACAAAACTCAGGTCACAGTCCCCCTGAGGCTTGGGCGGCGTGTTGACGCATACAAAAAGCACTTCGTAGTGGTTCACGGCTTTGGATATCTCGGTGGTAAATGAGAGCCTTTTGGCAGATACATTTTCGAGTACCATTTCCAGAAGACCCGGTTCGTAAAAGGGCACTTTTCCATTCTTGAGAGTCCGGATCTTGGCCTTATCCTGATCCACGCAAATGACCTTATGCCCCAAATGTGCCAAACAGGCCCCCGTCACAAGCCCGACATATCCTGAACCGATGATCCCTATTTTCATATTTTTTAATCCCGGCAAATGCCTAAAGCGATCTGCTTTCTTTCTATGGCCATAACCTGCGTGAATACGTTTTTGCTATTCTTAGATCTGGTTTTTGGATGGTTTTATATTGCGTATTTTGGGCTTCCACCCTGTCGCAGGATTCGTAATTTTCTCCTCAATGGCACGGCTGCCATCTTCGATCTTGTCCATGAGACCGTCCTCATCTTCAATCGAGATCGTTGTCATCACATGAGGCGTTAGTGCTCGGACGCGCTCGTGGCACTTCCGGATCAAAAGGAACAATTCGTCCCATTCCCCTTTGACGGAGATCGTCGACGGCGTCAAACGGTACGGCAGTCCGGAAGCTTCAGCGAGCTTCGCGGCGTCCGTTATCGTGCGGCTGATCGGCGTGCATTCATTCATCTGGAAAACTGAGAATTCGGCTATCACTTTTCACCTTCTTTTCTCACCCAAGTTTCAAAAGCGTTGGCCGCATCCTGTAGCCTCATACTGCCCTCTTTTTTTTAAGGGAATCCCCTTCGCTTGACGCAACGCCCCGCGGAATTTGTCGGGATCAGCCCTTCTTAAGTGACGCCTTTTTTTTCCAATCCAGGATATCCCAATCCAGAAGATCCCAGTTTGTCTTAAGGTCTATCATGGGATGACCACAACATACATAAAAGCTATCCTTCTTCTCTCCGCAAATAGAGCATTGATAACCGCGCTTTTGGTTGACTCGTCTTACTAATTTTGCCATATCCGATTCTCCCACCTTTCTAGACCTACGATAGTTTAATCAATGAAAATATTGCGCGCTATCGGGGCATTCCTCTTTTTTCTGACTTTTCCCCGCTTTTCCAAGAAGCTCCACGATATGAGAAGAGGCATCGCGAATGCGGGACGATCTGTAGTCAAAAGCGCCGGGGAACATCGGGATTCTGGGTGGAAAATAGTCAGGGAAAAGACGAAGTTGCATCTGTCTTTTGACACAATTTAAAAGCATACTTAAGCCTGTCAATTTTATTTATATTGAATAAAACAACGGGAGAAAAAAATGAAGAATATGAAGGATGCGGATAATACGATCATGGTGGTGGATGACGACGAAATCTTCCTGGGAGAACTCAGCGAGGCCCTGGCGCTGAGCGGTTACAACATGATCACCGTCAGTGACCCGACCGAAGTCGTGGATCTAGCCTCCGGACTGAAACCGAAGCTTATTTTGCTTGATATCAAGATGCCTGGAAAAACCGGCATTGAGATCGCCCGCGAGATCCGTAGCTTGCCGGGATGCGCCGATGTTCCCATCATCGCCATGAGCGGTTTTTTTCATGATGAAAACTGGTTGTTGAATGAGTTCAGCGGAATAAAAAGACTGGTCAAAAAACCTTTCAGCCTGACGGATATCCTCAGGATCATCCAAGAGACCTTAAAGGGAGTTCCGGCATAATTCCCGCCGGCCCGAGGAGATTCACCATGAGGTTGTTCGCCACAGAAAACATCGCTTTCTTCACCCCACGTTCATGAGACTATCCAAAACGGTTCTGTTTTCGACCCTGCTGGCAGCCCTGGTAGGATGCATCTTCACCCTTTTCATCAGCATCCAGCTTTTCGCTTTGCGTCGTTCGTTTGAAATGGCCCGGTATGAACAGCAAGTCAGCGATCGTGCTTCTCAGCTTTATGCGCTCGCCACAGACCCCAGTTCCCTGCCGCCAGGGCCACGGTTGCTGTCTCAGTGGAAATCCGCTTACAGTGAAGCGGAAAGCTTGATCGCAAAATCTCTTTCCTTGGTCAGAACCGAGCAAGAAAAAAAATCCCTTCGGTCCATGCAAGAGGACCTTCACCAAGCCGCGCTTTATTTAAAACAATCCGCCGACCCAATTCTCCAGACGAATCTCGCGTCCTCCTCTTTCTTCGCCATGAGAGAAAAGATAAAACTCGGGGCGACCAGCATACGCTACCTGGCCGATCAACTGGCTGGAGATAACGAGGACACTGCCCGATCGCAACTCCGTATTTCTCTTGGAGTGACCGCTTTTTTTCTGTTTTCGGTACTGGGATTTACCGCCGTAGCGATCCTTTGGTCCCATTACCAATTCTTCCTTCCCTTGAAGGCACTCCAGATCGAGGCCGAAAAAATATCGTCGGGTGATCTGAACCACCGTCTGGATTCTTCGCGGGAGGACGAGATCGGGGACCTTTCCAAGACCCTGACGAGGATGACCGACCATCTTTTGGAACTGCAAAAAAGGATCGCACAAGAGGCTCAGGAAAAATTGCAGGCCCAGCACGAACTTCTCGATATTCAAGAGGACGAAAGAAAACGAATGGGCCAAGATCTTCATGACGGCATTACCCAACGGCTTGTCGCTCTTGGCTTCATGTCCCAGCTCATCGAAAAAAAAATCTCCGAAAAAAAGTCCGTGGAAGTCGAGGAACTCCGGAATTTAACGGCGGAGATCAAGAAAACCCTTGAAGAGACCCGGCAGATGGCCCACAGTTTTTATCCGGTCGATCTTCAACATTGCGGCTTGGCCTCGGCCTTGCGGAACCTCACCCAGACCTTCTCATCGACTTTCCGGATCCAATGTGATTTCGTTTGCCACGAGGAAAATATTTTGAAAGATCCTGATGTCGAAGCTCATCTTTACCGTATTGCCCAGGAGGCGCTCCATAATGCGGTCCGCCACGGGAGCGCCAAGGATATCCGCATTGAATACGGGAAACGGCATGAGTCGGCTTTTTTGTTCATCGCCGACAACGGGAATGGGTTTTCTCCGGGGAATGAGGGCATCCAGCGCGGGATCGGTTTCCGGAGCATGTACTATCGCGCGGCCATTATTCACGGGACTATTTCGATCGAAACACGCAAAAACCGGGGCACCAGGATCACGATCCGTTGCCCCTTGAAACTACCTCACCCTCATCCGGACATCAATGCCGCGCATCACGTGGACTTCAATCCGAAGAGAGATCCCTTTTCTTAGCGACGGTGGCCCGCTGTCCGGAATTCGCTGCTGCAAAAAAAGTCTCACGGGGTATTGCTTCTCTTAAAGCCGGACCGGCCGGTGGAACCGTTCAAGCGGCTTATTTATTCTGGGCCCAATGCATGGCAAAGCGTATCAATTCCATGTTATTTTTCAGGTTAAATTTAACCTTGATACGCGCGCGGTAGGTTTCGATCGTTTTCACGCTCCGGTGAAGCTGATGCGCGATGTCCGTTGTGGTGATACCCTCTCCGATGAGCCTGAAAACTTCCAACTCGCGATCGCTCAAAGACTCCATCGGAGACAGGTTCCCCTGCTGACCCATGTATTTTTTCTCAAGGATACGTTCCATCATGCGATCGCTCAGGTAGATCTGGCCTTCCAGGATCTTTCGGATCGCGGTCAGGATCTTCTCGACCGCTTCTTGCTTCATGACATACCCCCGGGCGCCTTCCCGGAGGACCCGTTCGGCATAAAGCAATTCATCATGCATCGACAGCACTAAAGTCGGAATATCGGGATACTCGAGTCGAAAGGTCTTCAGAAACTCGATCCCGCTTGAGCCGTTAAGGGATATGTCGACGATCACAAGATCGGGTTTTGCCGTCGGCATGATCTCTAAGGCCTGGTGAGCATCCTCGGCTTCCCCGCAGATCATCATATTGGATTCCGCGTTGATGTAGTCAGCAATTCCGCGACGAAGGATCGGATGATCGTCCAGGATCATGATCCTGGCGCGTTTGGTCGGACTAAAAGGCCCTCGCACCGGAAAAGGCGGTGCCCCCCTTTTAGTAACAACACTGAAAGGTTCCGGTTGAGTTTCATTTTTTTCTTTTTTCTCGGCATCCACGGTCTTTTTCATCGCATCACCTTCCTGCCCGGTGTCTACCGAGCCGTCGCAAAACTTATGTGACCTAACCTTACATTTGCGTAGGGAAAAAACCTTATGCTCCTGTAATCATACCTTAAAAATCGGTCCCTGCCATAAGGAAATATCTTGAAAAATGTAGGGGAAAACCCGATAAAAACAGTTCGAGTTTTCCCCTGACAGACAAAAAAGGTGGGAGAAGGTACGTTATGCATGCGGGCCGAGTTATCGAACCTGCTTGCCCCTTCCCCCCAAAGCGAATGGCGATGCAATCACCGCCCCTTCGCCCCGTGGGAAGGGGCAGTGATTTCAAACTTGTTTAATTCTTGACCGTGAAAGTTATTGACACAGTGTGGTCTCCCGTCGCATCGGTATAGACCATCGCCAGTGTATAGGTACCATTGGCGAGCGTCTTGGTATCAAAACCCGTTGTGCCATCCCCTGTGGAACCACCCCACAAGTAAGGTGCCGCATAGACCTTCCCGGATTGGGTCCCGTTCAAGTAATATGCCACCTTTCGGACGCTAGGGTCAAGTGTCAGGTTGGGCTGGATATTGACCGTCCCGCTTACAACCTGTCCCGCCGTAACACCGCAAACTGCCGTAGTGCAAGTAGCCGGAGGAGCAGCTGCCGTCGTCAAGCTTGAGACCGTCGCCTGCGTGGCAAGATTTCCCGCCTGGTCCTTCGATTTCACCTGATACTCATACACCGTACTCGCGTTCAGCCCGCTCAGCACAACCGAGTGGCTGGTCACAAGCGTGGTGTTCAGCGTCGTGTTCAACCAAGTCGTGGTTCCCTTCACGCGATACTGCACCTGGGAATCACTGGCTTCATTGGTCGTCCAGCTGATCGTCGCTCCGGTTGGACTAATGTTACCCGAAGTAACCGTACTGATCACTGGAGCCGTGGTATCGGGCGGCGGCGTGGTGTTTTGGACCGTAAAGGCGATCGAAAACCCCTTATCCCCCGTCGAGGTCGTATACGCCCCACTTAGCGTATAAGTACCATCCGCCAGTTTGGTCGTATCAAAACCGTTTACACCACCCCACGTGAAAGGCGCCGTATATTCCTTATCCGACTGTGTTCCATTCAGATAATACGCCACTTTCCGGATGTCTGGATTGAGCGTCAGGTTCGGCTGGATCTTGACAATCCCACTTACCGTTTGATTTGCGGCAACGCCACACATGGCCGTTGTGCAAGTCGCGGTGGGAGTCAATGTCGTCAAGTTGGAGATCGTTGCCTCAGTGGCAAGATTCCCCGCCTGATCCTTTGACTTCACCTGATACTCATACACCGTACTCGCGTTCAGCCCGCTCAGCACAACCGAGTGGCTGGTCACAAGCGCAGCGTTCAACGTCGTGTTCAACCAATTCGTGGTCCCCTGCACACGATACTGTACCTGGGAATCACTGGCTTCATTGGTCGTCCAGTTGATCGTCGCTCCTGTTGATGTAACACCCGTTGAAGTAACCGCACTGATCACCGGCGCCGTGGTATCGGTCGTCGGAATATTACTGATCTTAAAGGATACTGACACGCTATGGTCGCCCGTTTTATCGGTATAGACCATGCCGAGGGTGTAGTTCCCGTCGGCAAGCGTCGTCGTATCAAATCCCTTGGTACCGTCCCCCGTCAGGCCGCCCCAAAAGAAAGGAGCGGTATACACCTTTCCGGATGAGGTTCCGTTCAAGTAGTAGGCAACCTTGCTGATGCTGGGATGGGCGGTCAGGTTCGGCCCCACATTGATCAACCCGCTCATCACCGCTCCGTCGGTAACGCCCGTGAAGTCTCCCCCCTGAGAAAGAATGGGATTGTTCACAGTAAAGCTAAGGCTCATATCATGTGCGCCCGTACTTTCGACACAATGGGCGGTCAGTGTATAAGCACCGTTAGCAAGCGTCGTGGTGTCAAATCCGGTCGTCCCGGTACCCGTGGTACCACTCCAATAGAAAGGCGACACCGTGACATACCCCGAGCTGGCACCATTTAAGGAATAGGTCACATTTTGAAGGTTGGGATGAGTGGCAAGATTCGGGCCGACCGTTACCATACCGGTGACTGTCGCCCCGTTCTGCACGCCTACAAATTCAGTCGGAGTGGTCGTCCCGCCGAATTCATAAGCACCGATATCCACGCTTGCACCGTTGACACGGGTATTGCCATCAAAATCGGTTGGTCCGATAGGATAGCTTATATTTCCCGCATTGATCGCCGGGCTACCGGACTGCAGGTGAAAATCGTTACCGGTCAAATCAACGAACTTGGGATCAATGAACTTGCTCGTTGAACTGAGGGTAAAACCCGCACTGCCTGTTGTGGCATTGTACCAGATATTGTTGCTGTCGGTTATCGTACCGACCGTGTCCTCCCAAAGTTTCCCGGAGGAAAGATTCCTGGCAATAATACAGTTCTCCAGGACCGTGATAGGAATTCCAATCTGGTTATCGGTGCGGATATCGGCAGCATAGTTATTCGCGAAGGTCGTATTAATAAACGTTACGGATCCGCCGCGATTATTAACACCAAAACCTTCACTTGCAACAGGATCGCCGGGCAAGGATCGCGTGTCACGAATCATGGAATCTTTGAACACGATTCCGCTTCCCCAGATCTTCACGCCTTGATGGTAATTGCCATAAGAGTCGACCCCTTCTAAATAAACATTGGTCGCCTTGATGTCGAAACCAGAATCCCAGTTGTCATGGGATTTACAGTTGAGTATGGTGATGTTATTGCCGTACTCGAGAATGAAACCGTCACCGTTACGGTATGCGGTGTCAAACCCGGAGTAAACGTCTTTCGCTCCGCTGGAATCGATATTCTCCAAGAGAATATCGTGAGGCGTCACGCCCGCCGTGGAATCCGTGCGGACACCGTTGCGGCAGTTGGTGATCGTCATGTTGTGAGCGGAAACGTTATTGGCACCGTCGATCCAGAGACCGAAGTGATCGCGGTCCGCGTTCACGCCATCGATATCAATGTAAGAGCTGTTCGTGCTGACCTTCACCGGAGCACGAAGATTATCAACGGTCAGATTTTTGAAGTCGATGTAAGACTGACCGCCGGTGTCAAACGCCGGGTTGAAATTCGAAGCTACTGTATATCCGGCATAAGTGACCGTGCCCGTACCTTCGATGACCACATTCCCCACACCTTCGATCGTGATATGGGCATCCGCAGTTCCCGAAGTCGTGAGCACCGCGCCGGCACCAGACTGCTGATAGGTGCCTGCTTCAATGTAAAGAGTGTCCCCCGCCTTAAGCTGGGAAACACCATACGCGATAGTCGCGTAGGGATTTGCGGTGGAACCATCTCCCGTATTATTTCCTGTTGTTGAGACATACAACGATCGACCGGTCGTAGACACACTTGCCGATAAGACTGTCGCTTGGGTCCCGACAAGGGCGGTGCTAGTTGAGGTGGTGGTTGACGTTGCCGGACTCAGCGGACTGCTCATTAGAAAAGCATCCGTCGAGACGGGTTGCGTTGAGGTCGTTGCAGTTGTGGTGGTTGGACTTGTTGTTGATGTTGAACTCACCGAAACGGTCGGTGTTTGCGGATTCGTCAGATCCGCCGCCGTAGGAGGCGGCAATTGCGCCCATCCGGTGTTCATTAAGGTCATCTGACCCAGAAAGATCAAAGCCAAAGAGGCGGAAAGGATTTTCCGCGATTTCCGTAAAACACCTTTCCAGATCCTGAGTTTCCAAAAAACAGGCTTCTGGTCCCGTGCTTCGTCTAACCTGAGTGGTTCTATTAACCTGATCGGTTCTACTAACCCGAGTGATTCTAAACTGAGATTGAGTTTCATTGTATTGTTCTCCTTTTTTTGATTTTACAAAGCTCAAGGAGAACGAAATGCCGCGGGCAAGCTAAGGTAGGATATAAGTGCGTATGTTATGTCTGAAAAATGCGTCAGAACCGCAAAACCTTTAAACTCGCCTGACAATCACGTTCTTCTTGTCAAGAGGCTTTCGATTTGCGATCTCGAACGATTTGGCTGGAACAGCACTCGAGGTCTCTCCCTTTCGGGAGCAAGAATCTGTAAAACCTTTGAAAAAGCTTTGTTCGTATCAGGGAATCACCGCATCCCTCGTACGATAGAACCCTACACGGGGTTCAAATAAAAAGCAAGTGACAAAAACAAAATATTTTTTTCTAGGGTCTAGGAATCGACTTATCTTTTTTATATCATTGATGTTACAACATTACAATTAAGTCATTTTTTGGCAAAAATAATTGCTGGAATGTGAAAATAAGCGGATCTTTTTGATATTTTTGACACAAAAGACGGCATTCTCAAGCGCTATCAAACAGCTTCTTAATTAACATTCTAATCCTTTTTGTCGACAGTCATTCCCATTAATAAACAGGGAATAGCGATTTATAACAAGAAGGATTGAAAAAAAGCATTCATCATGTGAAAATTCTGGAGTATCAATTTTCGGAGGGATGAAAAAGGTGTCTAGGAGGGATTGTGCCGGGCCTGAAGCAGTCCGGTCTTAAGGAACTTTGTCAAACGACGCATCCGGGGGCGGATCTCCCACATGAAGCCATAGACGAGGAAATTTGGGAGGAGCGTCATAAGATAGTACAAAGTATTTTTTAACGAAAAGGCTGGTCGGATTTCCTTTAATAAGAGGAGTTCATGACGCGCGGCCCGGAGATCTCCCTGCTTTAAAAAAAGCGAGACCCTCCATTCATGATACTGTTGCGCCAGGGCGCTTTGACGGCTCCCCTTTTTTGTTATTTCTCCGTCCTTGAAGGACGTGGTATTCGTTTGATGGATCCTGTAAAGGACAAGGTGTTTTGGGATCATGAAAAGTGATACGTCGTTTTTGAAAAACCGCTTCCACATCTCCGTGTCTTCGGATAATTTCCGATCTTCATCCGGATAACCGCCGACTTGTTCCCACACTCGCTTTGGGAAACTCGTGGCGGGATGATAAAGGAAATTCTCAAAATGCATCATGCGGGCGATTGTTTTAGCGGAGGGCAAACGCACATCAAGCACCTTCGCTCCATTTCCGTCTATGACGGTGACCCAGCTTGAAATAAAACAAGGGGAATGCGGCAGTTCTGCGATAAAAGAGCGAAGAGTTCCCAGATAGCCCGGAGTAAACAGATCGTCGCTGTCAAGACGGGCGATCCATTCTCCCCGGGCTTCGCGAATGCCGCGATTCAGGGTCTTGGCGATGCCCGAGTTCTGTTCATTTCGGAAAATGCGGATCTGGGGATATTTCGCCGCATACCTGGCCAACAGCTCGGGCGTTCCATCTGACGATGCATCATCCACCACGACTATTTCCCAATCACGGATCGTTTGACCGATCACGCTTTCGAGGGTCGCCGGTAAATATCTTTCGCTGTTATAAGCGGGGATGACCACTGAGAAAAAAGGAAGCGGTTTGGTCTGATTCATGACGTCTTAGCTCCCGCTTTTTCCAGAGAATGCAGCCAGTCGACGAAATGTCCGATCCCGGTTTCAAAATCCGTTGCGGGAGCATAGCCGAACAATTGCCGCGCTTTGCTGATATCCGCATAGGTCCGCTCCACGTCACCGGGCTGGAGCGGCAGGCGTTTGATCCGGGCTTTTTTCCCGAGCGTCTTTTCAATGCAAGCGATCATCTCAGCCAGGGAAATCATGCGCGATTCTCCAAGGTTCACAATCTCATAGGCTGCCGGAGCTCCCTTTTCAGAAACAACCCAGCGGAGGGCCCCCATGACGCCGCTGATGCAATCATCAATATAAGTATAATCACGCCGGGATTCGCCGTCTCCATACATCGAGATTTCCTGACCGCTTTGGATGATCCTGGCGAACTTATGAATCGCCAAATCGGGACGCTGGCGGGGCCCATAAACCGTAAAGAAACGGAGGCATGCGATCCTCATGGCGTGAAGATGGAAATAATTGTAACAGATCAATTCCCCGGCCTTTTTAGTTGCGGCATAGGGTGAGATCGGGTAATCCACACAGTCCGTCTCGGCAAAAGGCACCTTGGAATTATTGCCATAAACGGAAGAAGAAGAGGCGAAGATAAAGTGACGTACCTTCATCCCTGCACACGCCTCCAGAAGAAGCTGCGTCCCGACGACATTGACATCAGTATAATGTAACGGGTCCTGCAACGACGGCCGGACCCCAGCCATGGCCGCCAGATGGATGACACAAAGGGGGCGTTCCCTTTCCATTACTTCAAAGAGATGGAATTTATCCCGGATGTCTCCATAAACGCTCAGAAATTTTCCGTCTGTCGATTGCGACCGGACCGATTCGATGTTCCTCTCTTTGATGGACCGGTCATAAAAGTTGTTGAAATTGTCAAAGGAAACGACCCGGTATCCTTCCTGAAGCAATCGTTCACACAGATGAGAGCCAATAAAACCCGCGCCGCCCGTCACCAAAATACATCCGGGACCCTTATGGTTTTTCATCGAAAACTCTCCTTTTCAGCACATCCTCTGCATTCCGCTTCTCAAAATCTGCATTCCCTGGGATCAACGGCACCACTTTCTCGTCTTATACCGCTTGAACACGTCCAGCACCGGCCGCCGTACGGGATAAGCCAAATGTCCCAGACAGGAATACACCAATGCTGATTTGAACCTGGGAACTCCCATCTGTTTCATTTTTTCAAGCCACGATCCGACATATTCACCGATACCGGGACGGTCTGTCGACAGGGCAGCCATAAAACCATGGTCGAATGCCCTCGAAAGATGCCTTCGCATATAATGCTTAACATTCTTTTTCGCGGCCTCCAAAAATTTACGGTCTTTAAAGGTCGTCACTTCTTGTTCGAGTCTCTTTAAGATATGCTCCAGTGCATCGCTCACGCCGGAATTCGTCTGAACGGCCTTCAGCAGGTCCTCGTCATAGACTGAATTCTGAGAATCAGGATGCACACGGATCTCCGTAAGGCATTTTTTTTCGAAAATACACAGCCCCCGGGACCCTATAAGGGCCCACGACAGCAAGTCGGCATGCCACGCCAGAGGGAATTCACGGAACCCTCCTTCTTCCAAAAAAGTCTTACGGTGGAACAAGACTCCCGATATATTCATTTTGAAGAATTTCTTTTCGGGGAGGAACAAGCGGCTCAAAAACTCCGCAGGACCCATCACTTCCTTCGACCCAGGATCCATCCTTAAAAGATGCCCTTCTCCATCAATGATCTCGAACCGGCACCGGATCAAAGTCGCCTGGGGTTGACTTTCCGCATGTTTCATCATGACGCTCAAATAATCCTCGCGAAGGGTGTCGTCATCACACAGGTATGTCATCCACTCTCCCTGGGCGGACTTAAGAAGAATATTCAGTTTCACAAGAAATTCTGTTTCGGGGGGCAGACGCAAATAGCGCGCCTTGCCATCCGTCAAATAAGGCTCTACTTTCTCCTGAACGCTATCGTGATCGGAAGAGTCCGCGACCACAACCTCATAGTCTTCAAAATTCTGCCGCATGGCGCCGGCAAAGGCTTCTTCGAAGTACTTTGTGGAATTGTGGGCAGGAATCGCGATCGTTGCTCTCATGGCATCACCTGTGAATCTCGATTTCCGGCACCGAAATGGTAGACCTCCCAGTATCTTTCTTCTTCAGAATGCCGGGACCGCTCTTTCAAAGAGGCTGTTTCCATATCCTTTTGTCCTGAAAAAAACGACTGATCTTGTTGGCGCCTGAGTTCAACGCTCATGGAATTCTCAGGGAGCGTGACATCTCTATAGGTCAGCACTGCGTCTTTGGTAATATCCCGGTTCAAAACGCATCCCTCGGCAATGCCCATGGGCAAGAGTTGTTCTGAGTAGGTGATCTCCGCCTTTTCACATTGTCCGTAGGTCATGAAGCAACCGATCCCATCCAGCATCTCGCCTTTTCTGAGGTCCCTCTTGGCCGTTGCGACCACATCCACCTGAGGAGCGCCCATCGGAGTCGCAGCGGCATCGTGAAAGATCACGGTACGTGCGACCGAATTGGGAATTTCAAAGTGGCATAAATGATAAGGCGCATAAAAGCAATAAAAAGGACCTTTCCCGAGCTTGTAGAGCTCGAGATATTTCCGCTGCAGAGGATGTGTTTCATGACCGATGATAAAAACCCCGGCCCCCGGCTCGGCGGCGACAAGGTAATCGACAATCCCGTTACCTTTTAAAAGCACATCCGCGGGGTAGATTTTAAATGCCTCACGGATCTCCATACCGGATGGCACCGTAAACCCAAGCATTCCCCTTTTAGCGATGGACATGCCCGTTGCATTGGCCACAACAGCTTGCTCGAATGAAACTTTGGTCCCGTCCGCGAACGAGGTGACCATTCGCGGATTCTGTCCCCATTGCTTTGCAAATGCTGCCTGAGTCTCGGGCGTCCGGTGAGGATCATACAAACCCTTGACGTTTCCCGCCAAAACAGGCCTGATCCCGGTCCCTTTGACGAATCGATAAAGGTTCATTTCCACTCCCGGTTGATCGCCGTCCGCATTCGTATACACAACCCTTTTTTTGTCCGCAAAGGTTTTCAGGATGGGCCCCAACGTGGCATCCAGCTCCGCGTTCATCAAAATAACATGCTTGTTATGTTGAATGGCTTCGAGAATCGGATAGACCGCATAATTAATAGTGCCGGTCACTTCGATCAGAACATCAATATTCTCCGCCCGGCTTAAAAGAAGCGGGTTTTCCGTCACCGCACAGCGTCCCTTTAAAATAGCATCCTCCAGCTCGTCCAGCTCCGAGACCTCTTGAACGTCGTGAATGCCGGCAAGCGCATAAGCCTCCTTCGCCTTCTCCACATGGCGATTCGCGATCGCGACCATCCGCATCCCGGTCACAGAGGTTCCGATCTGAAACGCGATCATCCGCCCCATAAAACCAGCGCCGATCATACCGACACGGATCGGTTTATTTTCTTCTTCCCTTTGCTGAAGTGCCCGATCGATAAGGATCATCCAGGTTCTCCTATGAAAGCTGCATCTTCCGTCATCGAATTTCTTTCAAGTATTCCGGTCATCGTTTGGATCATAAAAACTTTCCGCGGTTATGAGCATAGTTTTCTGATCTTGTACCGGACCAGCGCGTCGAGTAACGGACGCCTTAAGGAATAATTCAAAAGTCTCAAAAAAGAGTAAATATAGGCCGACCCAAAAACAGGGATCTTCATCGCCTGCATTCTTTTAAACATGTGCGCTAGCTTTTCAGAAAGCTCCCTATCATCTTTGGACAAAAGCCCCACAAATCCGCGGTCAAAGGCCCGCCCGATATGACGCCGCGCGTAGGTGTGAAGATTTTGTCTCGCTGTCTTTAAGAACCTCACATCTTCCGCTGTCGTGAGTTCCGATTCCATCCTCGTAAGCAAACCCGAAACGATCTCTTCCAAACCTTGACTCGTCTGGATCAGGTCTTCCACATCGTCATTAAACGAGGTCGATGTCAATGAACCATAATGAACCCGTACACCGCAAAGCGATCTTTTCTCAAAGATCGCCAACCCGCGTGACCCCACTCTGGCCCAGCCGAGAATGTCCGTATGCCAACAATTCGGAAGTTCGGGAAAGCCGCCCTCCTGAAGAAGTATTTCCCTCCGGAATAACGGACCCGTGATATTCATTTTAAAAAAATCCCTCGACGGCAGGAATAAACGGCTCAGAAACTCCGCCGGAGACATGACGGTTTTATGCAGCGGATCCAGACGCAAAAGTTTCCCCTCCCCGTTGATCTCCCGAAAACGGTTCAGGATGATGGTCGCATTAGGTTGCCCTTCGGCATGCCCCATCAGCACTTGGAGATAATCCGGATCCAAAAGATCGTCATCCCCTAAAAAGGTCATCCATTCCCCTTTGGCCTCCTTGAGCATTTGAGTGAATTTCCATGGCTGCGTCGCAAAGGGAGGGTAGCGTACATAGCGGATCTTTTTATCGGGGCCGAGAGACTTGATCTTTTCGTACACGTCGTCCTGATCGGAGGAATCGCCCACAAGGATCTCGTAATCATCGTAATGTTGCCCTAGCGCTCCCGCAAAAACCTCGTCTAAATACTTTGTCCGGTTTTTGGTGGGTACCGCGATAGTCGCTTTCATGGATTGAACCCTCCTTTCCTGGGGATTATGATCAGCTTATGACCCGCAAGAACATTTCAAGGTTCCCTCGAGCTTGAAAGGTTTCCAACTCATGTCCTGCTCCGACACGGAAGTGATTTCCACCGGCCATTGAATATTAAAAGCCGGATCGTTGTACAGAACACCCTTCCCCGCACTAGGAACATAAAATTGGGTGACCAGGTAAAGGACTTCGGAATGATCTTCGAGGGTCTGATACCCGTGGGCAAAATGCTCCGGGACATAGAGCATCCTCCCGTCCCCTTCGCGCAATTCGATCCCGAACCATTGTTTAAAAGTTTTTGAATCCGGCCGCAGGTCAATGATGACATCGTAAATGGCGCCTCGGATACAGCGGTTGATCTTGCATTCCGGATAGGGATCCGCTTGAAAGTGCATGCCGCGCAGGGTGCCCTTCTTGTTATTGTGAGACGTATTGATCTGGGCAATATCTGCCTTAAGACCCTGCTTGGAGAACTCATTCCGGCAAAAAGCCCTTGCAAAAAATCCCCGCTCGTCCTCTTTTTTATCGAGTTCAACGATAAATGCGCCTTTAAGCTTTGTTTCTTTAAAGATCATCATCTGCTCCTCCTGGACTATGCCCCTTCTGTGATCGGTGGGGCCGTGACACCCCGCCCTCACGAACAAGAAACATGAGCCTCTTTCAAAACTTTACTTTCTCCTGTCTTAGCCGGAACATAGCCGGCCTCCATAAATTTCCGGATCTGAGATTCACTGAACTGGCGCATATCCCCGCCTCCCGCGTAAGCTTTAAACCACTCCGCAGTCCACCGCAACGCCTCCTCCAAACCCAATTTGGGTCTCCATCCCAAACGAGACTTCGCTTTAGAGCAATTGAGCTTTAACAAGTTCGCTTCGTGGGGATTATCATTTTGATCCTTTTTCCAAAAACTCTTTTTGCCCCAAAACATGAAAAGCTGATCCACGATCCAAGACACCGGTTTTGCGGCATCTTCGTCCGGGCCGAAATTCCAAGCTTCCGCGTATTGCGATCTATTTTCAAAAAGTTTCTCGATGAGCGTGAAGTATCCGTTCAAAGGGTCCAACACATGCTGCCAGGGCCGTACGGAATTGGGATTTCTGATGATGACCTCCCTCCCGTCCATCAAAGCCCGCACGATGTCAGGGACCAACCGATCTTCGGCCCAATCACCGCCTCCGATAACGTTTCCGGCACGGCACGTTGCCAACGCAACGCCTCGAGCTCTACCATCTTTGGATCGAAAGTATGAATCCCGATAAGCCGAGGTGGCTATTTCAGAACATGCTTTACTACTGCTATAAGGGTCCGCCCCGCCCAGAGGTTCATTCTCGCGATAGCCCCGGTCCAACTCCTTGTTTTCATAGCACTTGTCCGTTGTGATGTTGATGACGACGGGGTCACCGGTTCCCTGGCGTACCGCTTCAAGTAAATGAACGGTCCCGAGGACATTCGTCGCGTAAGTCCCCACCGGATCTTGATAAGACTTCCGCACGAGAGGCTGGGCCGCCATGTGGATCACGATATCCGGAGCGGTTTCGCCGAGACATTTTTTTAAATACTGGAAGTCCCGGATGTCTCCGATGACAGACCTTATACCTTCGTCGACCCGGGCGCTCTCGAACAAACTAGGCCGCGTTGGAGGCTCTAACGAATATCCCGTGATATCGGCGCCAAGACTTTTGAGCCACAACACACACCAACTCCCTTTAAAACCCGTGTGCCCCGTCAAAAAAACTTTTTTATTTTTCCAGAAGTGATCGTTCATAGCCATACTTTCCATGGGGCTTCTCCCCTCTGCCACAGATCCTCCAGGATCATTTTGTCCCTCAAAGAATCCATGGATTGAAAAAAACCGTCGTGACGGTATGCGCAGAGCTGGCCGCTTTGGATCAGACGCTGCATCGGTTCTTTTTCAAACATGGTATCTTTCTCGGGGAGGTAATCAAAAACGGCCGGCTCCAACACAAAAAAACCGGAATTCATCCAGCTGTTTTCCATGATCGGTTTTTCGCTGAATTGCGTCACAAGATCGTGGTCCGCAGAAATGACCCCGTAGCGGCTCTGGTGCTTTGAAGCAGTAACCGTCGCGATCTTCTTATGTTTTTTGTGAAAATCAATAAGCTTGGCGATATTCACATCACTGAGGCCGTCGCCGTAAGTGAAACAAAAAGACTCGCCGCCCACATGGTCTTTCACACATTTCAAACGTCCTCCGGTCAGCGTCTCAAGCCCGGTATTGATCAGGGTGACTCGCCACGGTTCGGCCTTTTTCTTAAGCACCTGCATCGTATTTCCCGTCATATCGAACGTCACATCGGAGCAATAGAGAAAATAGTTCGCAAAATATTCTTTGATCATGTAACTCTTGTAGCCGCAGCAGATCACAAAATCATTGATTCCGAAGGAGGAGTAGTACTTCATGATGTGCCACAGGATCGGCATCTCGCCTATTTCGACCAATGGTTTTGGCTTTAACAGTGTCTCCTCCGAAAGCCGCGTCCCCTTCCCTCCCGCAAGGATAATGGCCTTCATATCAACCCTCCGTTCGCCCGTTATTCCCCGGAAGAGGAACGTTTTCCAATGAAGCCGATGGGTTCTCCAGAGGACGCGATTGAAGTTGAACTTCGTGTGTGGAAGGTTCGTACTCCGGATCCTGGGACGTCGGGGCGGCCGCCTTCCGGCTCTTGGCTTCAAACCACCGTTGATAAAGACCGTCCTGGATCTCCAGATTCCATTTGCTTTGGAAATAGCCAACGACATCGTGGTGACGCTTAAGGTCCCATTGATGCTGATAGAGGGAACGATCGCTTCTTCTGATCGCATGCTCGGGATAGCTTTCCACCCAGGCCTCATCGGAGACCCGGGTCCTGAGCTCTTTTGCTTGGAACTCAAGCATGAGGTCCCATCCCGCGGTATACAGATCGGTATGTTCATCCACCTTCACAAGTTTTGAAAGGCTTGACGTGGAGATGAGGAACGTAAGCCGCAAGCCGGGCGTTTCAAGACTGACGATATCTTTCTGCGGTGTCTTGAACACGCGAGAGATCAGACTGTTCTTCGGAAAAACAATATCTGTGCCCCAGTTCTTGGCATTCATAAGCATTCGCTCGATGCAGCCCGGTCTGATGTAGATCTCGTTATCCAAAAAGAAGCTGTAGGGAGTCTTGACCTGAGCCTTGGCCAGATTGATGATCTCCCCCGGCGACAGGTACTTGGTGGAGTAAAGAACCGTTGTGTTCCCGTAGCGTTTTTCACATTCTTCCAACTGGCTCCGGACCTCATCGGAAGCGTTCCCTTCAACGACGATCAGATTGAAGGGGATCGAGAGAACTTTATGGATCTCTCGGATCGCTTTAGGGAATACGCTGTGGCTTTCGTAAGGGAACATCACGATCGTCAAATCTTTATCTTTAGAGGGATAATCTCGCCCCGTCTTCCCTAATGTTTTTCCGGAAAGATACTGATACTTGCTTTTCATAGCTGCACTCTCCTTCTCTAAAATAACTGTGCGTCTTTTTCTCACCAACATTGCAACAAAAGTTTAACAGACGACGTTTTTTTGTATGTCAGGCTATGTCCATTTGATCTTGCGACTAATAGCCTCAAGGAGTATCAGGGAACAGGGCATTAGGTCTTCTTCCTTTCCCCCATAGGATGTAAGGATAAACATTACAAATTTTTGACGAAAAGTGCCGGTAATCCCTTGGAGGGTAGACGGAGTTTTAGCTATGCGGCGGGAAAGTTTTACTTACCGTCGCGAGAAACGACGGCCTTAAGAGTCTTGGCGAGAAGCTGAAGGTCCAATCCGAGTGACCAGTTGTCGATATACTTCAGGTCCAGCGCCATCCATTTTTCGAAAGTGATGGTGTTGCGTCCCGAGACCTGCCAGATACAGGTAATGCCGGGCTTCATGGAAAGCCTCCGGCGCTGCCAAGGCTCATATTCTTCTACTTCATTCGGAAGCGGAGGCCTGGGACCCACAACGCTCATATCCCCCATGAGGACATTCAGGAATTGAGGAAATTCATCAAGGCTCGTCTTTCTGAGAAAACTGCCGATCGGCGTGATCCTGGGATCGTTGGTGATTTTGAAAACAGGCCCGCTCATTTCGTTGAGACTCTTCAAAGCAGCTAATTGTTTTTCCGCATCGATCACCATCGAACGGAATTTTAAAATGTTGAATTTCCGGCCGTTCAGCCCCGAGCGGATCTGCTTGAAAAAAACGGGACCTTTGGAAGTCAATTTGACGGCAACTGCCACAGCCAAAAGAACCGGACTGAGCAGTATCAGGATCGTCCCCGAAAACAGAATATCGAAAATCCTCTTAATGAGAAGTTCTCCCCCCTTCACAAGCGGAGTTTCAAAGGTCAAAAAGCTCATCCCATCAAGATCTTTGGAAATCCTGTTCCGGGCGATCTCTGCTTCGAAGAGGTCGGTGGAAATAGTCGCCGGTACTCCGACCGCTTCGCAGTAAAGGAGGCATGTCTGGACCTGGTCCAGCCATTTCCGAGGAACCACAAAGAAAATTTCATCGACCACGTTCTGTTCCAGAATATAAGGGATATCTTCCAGGGCACCCACCACCCTTTGCATCGCAACATCTTCGCCGGTAAGCATCGGGTCCGGGTCAACGAGACCGACGATACGATATCCCCATTCCCGGTGTTTCGCGATCCGGCTGATGAACTGTTGGGCCCGCGGTCCGGTACCCACAATGAGAACATTTTTTGCATTCATGCCTTTTTTACGAAGATAGCGGGCCAAAGAAAGCCCAACCATGCGATCGGCCGTCAGGGCGACGACCGATGTGGCGGTATAAAAGAGAATGAATAGGCGGCCCAGGAAATCGAATTTAAACAGGAATGCATTGGACGCGTACAGAACGATAAAGAGAAGACCTTCAAGGATGACGTCCCGAAAGATCATGAAATTCGTTTGGATCCGGAGCTGGCTGTAAGGACTCCGGATCCGGAGAGCGATCGCCCAGACCCCCAAGGCAGTCCAAAAGGCCTTCAGGTAAAGAGGAAACTCGCGAAGCCTTTCCACCACAAGAGTGGATTTGAAAAAATCCCACGTGTAAAAGTGATGGAATTGATTAAGGAAATAATAATCCGCAAAAAAAACGGCACTCACTACAACCAGCTCCATGCAATAAAAGAGCGTGCGTTTGTAGTTCATCGCCGTTGACCCACCTTGGCCGCCTCGCGCGAAGAGGGGGCAAGCAATCCCATATAGACTTTTTCAAGTTCGAACGTGACATCATCCCAATTGTACCGCTCCGCCACATGACGCTTGGCGGAACGGCCGTAGTTCTCGGTTTTTTCAGGATGATCCAACAAATCTTCCAGCTTCGCCCTCAGATCCGCAACATTTTCCGTTTCAAACGAAACCCCATGATTTTCGATCACATCCAGATTTTCCGTAATATCGCTGACGAGCGGGCACACCCCATAGCTCATGGCCTCTAAGAGCGCAAGCGACAGCCCTTCGACCGTCGAAGGAAGGCAGAAAAGATAAGCGTTCGAATAAAGCTCCCTCATCAGATCTCCTTCGGCCCATCCCGTAAAAATGATCCCGGGATGCCCCCGCGCCTGCCTGCGGAGCTGAGCCTCATAGCCCTCCGAATGCCACTGGGCACCGGCGATCACGAGTTTTTTATTCGTTTTGATCTTTTTATAAGCTTCGATGAGCATATGGCATTCTTTTTCGGGGGTCAAACGGGCCGCGAAAAGAATGTAATTCCGTGAACCAAGACCGAACTTTTCTTTGATGATCGCAGGATCGAAGGGAAGATAAGGCGTCACCCCGTTGGGAATATAAATGACCTTTTTGTGGTAATGTTCCTCGAAATACCGAAGTAAATATTTAGAAACAACGATCGTTTGATGAGGAAACAGAATGGAAGAAACCTCCCCCACCTTAAGTGTCCAACGCGCCAAGGGTCCCCATTTCGACCGTTCCCAATCCAGGCCATGGACTGTCACCACCGTTTTCGCACGTCCCATCCGCGATATCCCCGAAAGTAAGGCAGGACCGATCGAGTGAAAGTGCACGATGTCATAGGATTCAAAAAGGGATTGCCAGGCCGCCACCGCCACGCGGGAAAGCGTTTCCAAATGTTTTGTGGGAATCGCCGCCGTCCTCTTCACGATCGTATTCTTGTAGATGGGCTCAGCCGTCGTCACTTCATTAGAACAATAAAGTGTCACGTCGTGCCCCCGGGCCGTCAAGCGCGGACAGATCTCTTCAAGACATTTTTCCACGCCGGCGTTAAAACCCGGAAAGCCACGGCTCCCAATATGCGCGATTTTCATGTTGGCATCCTTACCGCATAGTTCCCTTTGTTCCTCGATCGATATATATTTATTCTAAGGACTAAAGTGACTTTCTCCTATCGGGCGAAGGCGATTTTGGAGCTGCGAAAATGATGACGTAGCTATCAGGCTTTTTCCTACAAAAAAGATGAGAAAAAGTTTACCGTTGCATTAGTAATGTAATCCGTAAATGCTCTTTCGTTTTCGAAAATCGTCGCTCAGTGGCAGATCCCGGAGAGGAGGAGTGAATCCACTCCTTGATCGATAAATTTGATGATCGATCGCTGAATTCAGAAATCTACGCTCAAATTTTTATGGGACTTTATTTTCACAGATAACCCTTTCAAAAAGATCCAGGAGACGATCCACGTGTCCTGCTTCGCTGTAATCCCTCTGAAGGGCCTTGTAAGCCTGCGCACCCATTCGCTCACGTTCCTCATCATGGCTGATAAGAAAGTCCATTTTTTCTGAGAGATCGTGAATATCCCCCAGTTCATAAAGCAACCCATATTCGCCCTCTTTCACGATGTCCGGCATACAGCCAAAACGCGTGGCAATGACCGGGCAACCACAGGAGAAGGATTCCAAGATCGTATTGGGGAGATTTTCAAAAAATTCGGACGGCACCACCATGCACAAGGCGCGCTGGATCCATTCCAAAACCCGTTTTTTATCCCGCTCAAACGGAAGCAAACGAACGTTCACGGCCCCGCATTCACGGATCACTGCACGAACACGCTCCGCATCATGATCATTTTCATCGCCCAGCACATAAAAATTAACATTCGGAAATTTTCCTTTTAAACGGGCAAAAGCACGGATCGCAGTATCAATGCCTTTATAAGATGCCAGTCTGCCTATATACAGAAGATAAGGCTCCTTCGGGTCCGGACTCCCCTTCTGCTGAGGGGTTGCGAAGGTATTGATCTGATGCACTTTTTCAGGAGGAATTCCAAGTTCTTCAAGTTCTCGTTTCATGAAAAAACTCGGACACACGAACGCGCTGACCTGATCATAGATCTTCCAGATCCGGTGAAAACTAATGGCCAGCACGCTTGCCAGGCTTTTTGTGAAGGAACCGTGAACACAGCGATGGATCACCGCGTTGTGAAGCCCTTTTTTACAATCGGTGCAAGGATGACCATCCCGGTAATACATATTCGAAGAACAGACGAGGTTGAAATCGGACATCCGCATGACAACCGGTACTCCTTTTTTGACACAAGCGCTGATGGCGCTCGGGGAAATATGGTTGTTGAAGTTCAAAAAATAAGCGATCTCGGGACGTTGTTCTTCGATCATCCGGGTCACGGCCTTGGCGGCACGGTCATTATAGATTGCATCCATAAGCAGGGCGATCTTTTGCCGCCACGAGGGATGCTGATACAGGATCTTTGCCGCTTCGCCCTTGACGACAGGTTCTATAAAATAGCGCTGGTAGGGCGAGGGCAACGTCTTGGAGTAATTGATGCTGAAGGGAAGCGGCTCGACCCCCCGCCGTTTCAGGGACTCCATAATGGAAAGAAAATAACGCTCCGCACCACCGGATACAAAGTGGTATTTATTAACAACTAAGATCTTTTTCATATGATTCTTTCAGGGTCACGGAAGGGTTTTGTTATCGTCACGAGTTCTGTTTTCGGTGACTACCGATTTCAGATCAGAATCCGGTTGCAATAAGGCCAAACGGCTCATATTTCTGATCAGCGCGACGACAAGCCAAAAATAGACCATCACGACGGTATTTCGTAAGGTGTTGTCCGCAAATTCCCGGAACGAAAATCCAACGATCATGGCCATTAATCCCAACTGCAGACCTCGAACAAGCTCGGATTTTGTCCTTCGAAAATCCCTTAAAGTCGTGCCAAACAGGCATAGTATGAGCATAAGATAGGCGAGAAAACCTAAGATCCCCGTCTCGGCCAGAAGCCGGAGATAATCGTTATGGGTTAAAACGCCAAATTCGGCTTCCACCGTCGCCAGACCATGACCCAAAACAGGTTTTTGATAAACAAGCGGCAGGATCTCCTTCCAAGTATCCTGACGCCAGTCCCAGGCCGACCGGCTGCGGGCATAGACTCCCGGATTAAAAATGTTGCCGATCCGGTCCCTCACGGAAGGCACCGCGAATGTTACCAAGACCAGGGCCAAGGGAAGCAAGACAAGCAATTTTCGGTAGCGAAAAACTCCTAAAAAAAGGACCGAGATCACGAATGCAAGCCAAGCGCCCCGGGAAAAGGTAAAAATAAAAATCAAAGCGATCAGTGAAACCAGGATCTTTAAAAAAAGAGAGGGAACCATTTTCTTTTTTTCAAACCACTGGGATATGCCAAAGACAAGGAGGATCAAAAGATAAGAAGCGAAAGCATTCGGGTGGAGGAACGTCCCGACGATGCGGGCCTGCGTACCGTCCAATTCAAGCCCTTTGTGGGTTACGAGCTGAATACAAGCCACTGCAATGGGGATCAGGGAAGACAGCAAAACAGCCATAAGCGCAGCCTTCACTTTATCCGGTGTCACAAAAAGGATACGCGCCAGGAGGTAGACCGAAAAAACGCTTACCAGCCGCATCCAGTCCGAAAGACTTATCTTCAAGTCCAAACTGTGAAAGACCGATACCGCTGTGATTCCCAGAAAAAGCAGAAAAGGCGCGGTTTCCTCGTATTGAAAAATATCTACTTTCCGGAACAAGACATAGAAGACACCCAGAACGATCAAGGATATGCTTATGAGAGCAGCCAAATTGAACCCGGAATCCATCGAAGCGGACGCAGACCCGGAAAAATTCCTGTGAAAATCGAGGCTGCTCCTCATCACAATAATAATCAAGAATCCAGCCTCGAAACGGATCAGAAGAAGCAGCAGGAACAAGGTGAGTATCAAAACGCCGATAAAAAGAGGCGCCGTCAGGATCCCCATTCCATACAAAATGAAAGGGACGCAAAAGAGAGGCACCAGGATAAGCGCCCCAGGATGGCTGAGCTTGCTACTTGTTCCCATATTGTTTCCTCCACAAAGCCACGGCCTGGTCAACAAGGAACTTCCGTTCATGCCCCTTGGCAGACATGAAAAACCAGGGGATCACAAGCGCCAGGACGCCGATCTGCCACGGCCACCCCACATTCAAAAAGCCCACAATCGATGCCGCAAGGAGCCAGATCCCCGATAGGATCATCAGACGGATATTTTTAGGAGAAACATAGAACTCCAAATGGCGTTTTGCAAAAATGTAGTAGACAATCGCGAGAAGTATCCCCGAGACCGAGAATGCGAGGGCAATTCCGGCCAATTTCCAATAGTAAAAAAATGGCCACATCATGAGGAAAAGCGATAGCGTACTAAGGGCTGTGATCACGTAGATGACTTTCAAGTGCCGTTTGGCCATCAATGCCGTCACAAGAGGAGAGTAAAAGATCATGGTAAGAGAATAAAAAAGAAGGATCCTTAAGGCGTAAATACCCACTAAAAATTTTGCACTAAAAAAGATCCGAATGAAGATTCCCGGAGTGACCATCATGGTGATGAGTATCGGCATCAGGATAAAAACGGGAAAACGGAAAGAATCATTAATCTCCCGGTTGATCTCCTCTGAGTTCCGTGCCGCGGCGATCATCGGAAAAACATACGAACTCATCGCTTGGATCGGCATCGCGACATAAACCGTGCTGAACGCAAGGGCCATCTGGTAGACCCCCATGGACTCCAGGCCGAGGACGTTAATGACCCAAACGCCGACCCCTATGCGCGTAAGTTGATTAAGCAACATGAGATAAACCTGAAGCGCACCGTCTTCGAACTGATAACGAATGATATGCGCATGAAGTTTCTTTGAAAATCGAAGGAAGGTGCTCTTTCCGTTCAATACTAGATAAGCGATGAGTGGGAAGAGAAAGAAAAGGCCTTGGAGCGCGACCGCACCCCACAAATGGAATTTATAAAGCAGCGGTGGCGTAACAAGGATGAGCACCAAATAGGCCGCAAGGGTATATTTCGCAAATGCCGAAAAATCAAGATTCCCTCGGATGATGGCACCCACCACGGTCGAAATCGAAGCCATGGGCAGCAAAAGGGCCATTGCCACGATAAAACGGGCATGACTGTCATCCCCGAAAAGGATCTTGGAAAAGGGGTGGGAGAACAACGTAACGACCAGGGCCGTTAACGAAGCGGCTGAAAGAGCGATCACGAAGGAAGATGAGATAACGTCCTTGTACGCTTCACTTTCCCGACCGCCGCTCAAACGCGTTTCGGCGATCTGACGAACTACCGCCTGGCGGGCACCCATATCACCGAAGATACGGAGAGTTTCAAAAAAGTTCGTCAGTTGAGCGATAAATCCAAGACCGGCAGGTCCGAGGATCATGGCGATGAACTTGGTGCGAACAAAACGTACGATCATTTCGCCCACACTGACCAATGTCAAAGCGCCCGACCCTTTGACCAAATCCTTCATGCCACGCCCCCATCTTCATCGCTCACGTCCTGGGAGATAAAAATCCCCGAGAAACATTCCCCATTCGTTTTCAGCACCATTTTCCATTTATTTTATGTACCAACGATCCGATACTGAAAACTCGCAACATCGATAGAAACGCAGAGTTAGTCACGATAATACATATTGTAGTACTTGTTGTTCTCGGGCGTCGCGTCACAGTTGAGCACGACTCCCAACAGACGCACCCCCGTATTGCGGATCATTGAAAGCGATTTGGGAACGTCCCTGGACTTCGTGATCCCCGAACGGCACACGAGCATGGCCCCACCAAGCTGTGATAACAGGACCGAAGTGTCTGCGACGAGCGTGATCGGAGGCGTATCATAGATCACCATGTCAAAATGGCGCCGGGTGTTGCGGATAAATTCTGTCATCATGGGCGTACTGAGCAGCTCGGAACCCAGCATATGGTCCTCTCCCGGCGTGATCATCCAGACATTAGGCGTCGAGGTTTCCTGAAGGATGTCCTCGAAAGAAGACGAACCGATCAAGTATTGCCCGAGCCCGTTTTTATTCTTCATTCCGTATGTCCGGTGAAGCCGGCCGCGACGGACATCCGCATCCACAAGGAGTACCCGTTTCTCCAACTGGGCAATGGATACGGCAAGATTGGAAGTGATCGTGCTTTTTCCCTCTCCCGGTATTGAACTGACCACCGCAAAATCCTTGAAAGTAGGCTCCTTGTCTATAAACCACTGCAAATGTGTACGAACGAGGCGATAGGCCTCTGCCGAGCCCGAAAGCGGACGGTGCATCAAGAGACGATCCATCTTCGAAAGACGGTTAAATCCTTTGATCCGCTCATCAAAAGGAACGGCCCCGAGATAAAGGACCCTCCCCATGACGTTCTTAAGATCGTCTTGATTTTTAAGCGTATCATCCAAATAATCGATCAGATAGGCGAGGAAGATCCCCACCAACAAACTGGCCAGAAATCCAACTAAAATGCTCAGTCCTTTTTTGGGAAAAGCGACTTCCTTAGGAGGTACTGCCAGATCGGCGACCGTCACATTGTTCATCTGGGAACTTGAGCGGACCGAAACCTCCTGAATGCGCTTCAAGACATCTTGCAAAAGCTTTTGGCCTTCTTTATTCCCTTCTCTTGTAAGGGAGGGATCGATATCGCCGGATGCGATCTTTGATTGCTCCTCCGCGATACGATCCGACAGATCACGGATCTCTTTATTCAAAGCCAGCATTTTATAATGTTTGGGACCGTAAACATTGGAAAGATAATCGTACTGGGACTGCAAACGCGTGTAATCGGCATTAAGTCCAGCCATGCGTTGATTCCGAATATAAGAATTGGCCCGCCGCATCGTATTCTCCTGCATGTAGCTCCTGGCAAGGGCATTCGCCGTCTTCGCGGCCAGATCGGCATAAGGATTATAGACAGAGATCTGCACGGCACGAGTCCCCTTGAGCTGCGCGAGATCGATGTCTTTAATGAAGAACGTGAAGGGATCGGCGGGGATCACAGGCCCCTTGGGAAGATTGAGAGCCACCCGTATATTCTCTAAAAGGGCCTTCCATGTTTGCCGCATTAGCAGAGTGAGAGGACTCGCCCCTTTTTCGCCTCCGTATCGAGAAAGTTTGTCTAATTCGAGTTCTTGGAAGACTTTTCCGGCAACTTTCCGGGAAAGGATGATCGCCATCTGGGTTTGAATATAATTCTGGAAAACATCGAAGCTGACACCCTGGGTCGAATTTTCAGAAGGGTTGAGGACATCGGTCATCTCTCCTTCGATCACGAGGGTCGAGGTGGCCATGTAAAGCGGCGTCAACACAAAACACAACACCGTCACGATCATCGTTCCGATAATACAAAACCCAATGACGATCTTTTTCCTCCGGCGCAAAACATCCAGATACTGCTGGATATTTCCCCCGGAAGGTTCTGCTTGCGTCGGTTGTGAAGCCATTGTCGTATCCATAAACTTTACCTTCTCTCTAAAGCTCTCATCCGTTTTCGCCAGGCCCGTTACTTACCAGACCCGTTTTGTTAAAAGAAACTCTTACCCACGTTGATAACATCGCCGGCCTGAATTAAAATCGTATCTGTCTTCTTGCCTTTCATGATATCTTCCACGTTCTCTTCCATGGTCTGATCACCACGCTCGCTCCTGCGAACCACTTTCACTTTTTTTTGGTTCGCCACCGGGGTAAAACCGCCGGCCATGGAGACCGCGTCAACCAGATGCAATTGCCCCATGATCTCAAAGTGGCCCGGATTCCGGACCTCGCCGAGAATGGAAAAGCGGCTGTGTTCCAGAACGAGGATCGTGACGTTGGGATTCAGGATGTAATCGCCTTTAAGGGCATCTTCCATGATATGCTCGGCCTCGGACACGGTCTTACCTCCGAGCTTGATCCGTCCCAAAAGAGGGTGGGTGATGGTTCCCGATTCATCGACGCGGAAGGTCTGCTGGGTATCGGATTCTCCAAGGATCCGTATCTGGATGAAATTCTCGGGACCGATTATGTAGGCCGAATCATCCCTGCCGGCCTCTTGCAATCCCTGGGGGGGATAGCTGGGAGAACCCGTCTCCGCGCGGCTTTCCCAGGGAGCAAAAGCAAGTAACGTCAGGAAACACAAATAAAAAACACCACCTGAACTCCATTTTCGTTCCTGTCCCATCAAAAACCTCCCTGGACCCTACATTTCCATTTTCACACCAAAATTAATCCGATGATCGATATAATCATTTCCGCTTTGATTGGAGTGCTTCTGCATAAAACGATATTCTCCGAATATTGAAGCGAACTTTCCCGGCAGTAGAATCTCGCCCTTGGTAAGAGCCTCCCAGAAAAAATCGTCGCGTCCCCCGGAGAAATCATATTGTCCTACCGAGGCTCCGACATTGAGAGCCCCATAATCGGTCACTTTCCTGCGATAACGCACTCCCAGATCGTTCCGGGTGACCCAACTATCGGTAGAATTCACCGCTTCCTCTGGACGCCGGCCAGCTTCGGCGATCAGTTCGGACAAAGGCGACGGCCGGAAACGGATATCGCCCCGGGCGATGAAATTGTTGTAATCCTTTTTACTGGATGAATCGTAAGAGCGATTCTCATAGCCACCCCAAGCCTGGTAGGACCACAAATCCCCTTTCCCAAGGAAACCTCTTATTCCCAAAGACGGTGCATTGGCAAGACCGTCGCGGCTTGTTTGGGAAAAGTAACGGATGGGAGTGATGGCGTATTCGACAAGGGCCTGGGTCCGGCCGCCGATATCCATACCGAAACGGGGGATCTCCCGGAGTTCCCATCGGTCATTTAAGTGCTCACTCGAATTCCGGAAATGAAGATAGTAATGACTCATCTCATTTTCGAAAAAAACCTGTGACATTGGCACATCGATGAGACCCGTTAGATAGTTCTCTTCCCGCCTGTTAAAACCCGTAAAGTCCGTACCGCTTCGATCGGAGGTCTTGCGAAAATCCTCAAAGACACTGCAGGAAAAGTGATTGAAATTCGCCTGCCCGCCGCCCTGAAAAATCCAATTCGTATGATTCGAACCAGTGTTGTGTACCATCCATTCCGATTGGCTCTGGACCCCGCCGTAGAGGACATACTTGCCGTCCTGAAGCGGCGCTTGGACATCGATCCCCGAGTCGAGACGGTTGACCCAATCCGTTTTCTTGTCACTTGGTTTTAAAAAAATGTTGCTGTCAAATTCCCGCGCATAGCTGGTCCGCGGCCGGATGTTCAGAATCCCCGCCCTCAACCCTTTTCCGTAGTAATAATCTTCAGAATTGCGGGTTCCCGTTCGCCCAAGATAATAGTAATCCGCGGACGACATAGTCCCTTTGTCGCGGAAATACTTCCCTCCCGATTGCGGCTCTGGGGCCCAAACGGCCCACGCCACCTGGGATCCACACGCAAAAGAAAAAGTTACCACGATCAAAATCGCTTTGAGCAGGTTTCTAGGGCTCATAATCCCTCCGTTTTGACGGTTTGTCCGGTCAGGCTAAATTCTCTTTGCCTCGGAAGACTCGCGTTGATTTTTGGGCAGCCCGTCCCCATGCTTACCCAGTATAGAAACGCGTGATCTTTCGCCATATCATCGACTCCGACCTTCATAAAATCAACCCCTTTTTCTTTCGCGGTTTTTTTTTCGAAATCCTTTGGCATCCTCGGACTCGGCAACGGTTTCTTGACCTATGTTTTAATTTTTGCAACACGCTTCGCTGGATCCAGCCTCTTGACGTGGGTCGCCCGCGCGCCCTTAGGCGTCTCCTGGATCTCAAATTCCACAGGCTCTCCTTTTTTCAATGTCTTGTACCCTTCACACTGGATATCGGAAAAATGAACAAAGACCTCCCGGCCTTCTGTCGTAAGAAGAAATCCGAATTTCATCGTATTGTTGAACCACTTCACCGTTCCTTTGTTCATGGTACGATCTCCTCACCGCTCGGTAACGACCCGAGCGGGACACCAACGTCTTGAACTGGAATATATATAACATTGGATCTGCATTTCAGGCTATCAGGCCTTTTCTGTATCACATAGATTGAAATCTCCCAACCGGCGTCAGGGAAAACCTTAACACTTGGCTGGCGCCCCCGAGCGCCTTGCCAGGAATCCCTTTCGCAAAAGGCCTTGGCGTGTTCCTCCCACGTCCATGAATCCTCCTTGACAACTTTTAAAGAAATATCCAGTATGCTCGGACTATGGTTTCTATAAATCATACGTGCCTTGGCCGAAGCGCATACCTCCCTCACCCGGGATCCTGGCATTTCTACCTCATATTTCTTTTCGCCTTCGCGCTAGGTTCCTTCGCCGCTCCTTTTCCTGCCTTAGCACGTGATTGTTGGCTTTCTGTCCATGGGGACGGCCGCCGGGATGGGACATCCCGTGAAAATGCCTATGCCGCTTCTGAAAATAATCGGGGGCGCGCTGCTGAAAAATGCTGGTCGGAAACGAGTCCGGACGGAACCATGTATGTTCTGGAGGGTCATTACAGTATTAAGGATGGGACTTTTTGGAGTCTGAAGATTTCCAAGAACCAAGGGGGGCCGGTCAAGAATCCCTCCGTGCGAAAGAAACTCATCGGTTTCGGTCGCGTTTTGATCGAAGGTTCCCGGATCGTTCCTTATGAACGCGCTTTTAAGGAATCCGGGGAAACGTGGCTCGAGATCAGACAAGGCGCCCACCAGCTGCACATTGAAAACTTCGACATTTCCCGGGTCGCTACAGGAATCCTGGCCAGAGAAGGCAACAATAAAGACCTTTTCTTCACGAACCTTTCTTTTCAGGATACCCGTGAAAATCTTGTTTTGTACGGCCACCCGGACTGCAGTGACCGTGATCATTGCAAGGCTGCAAAGAAAGGCCTTCTTTCTAATGGCATTAAGATCGAAAAGGTCAACGGCCTGCGTTATTCAAAACGTCATATCCGGTTAAGCCACGGCATCTTCGGCGTCACGGTTCTGAATAGCAGTGCCGATTCGCAATCTTTGGACGGTGATTTTGCCGTCGGCTTCGATGTTGAAAACTCGAGCCACGATATTGTGTTCCAAAACTGCACTTCGCAAAAGAATTTGTATACAGATTCTTCTTATTGGAATGGCGACGGATTCAAGTCCGAAAGTGAGACGGAAAATATCCGATGGATCGGTTGCACCTCCATGGATAATGCCGATGGGGGGTTTGATATTAAAAGCCCGGGGGCTGTTTTGGAGCAGATCACCGCATCAGGCAATGGCCGTAATATCCGCATCTGGAGTCAACGTGAGGCATTGCTTACAAATATCTCCGTATCCCATGCTCGTCACTGGGGTGGCGAGGGAACCCCTTGCGGCCTCTGGATCCAAGGTATTGCAAGTTGCCATGGCTGTACTATTTTCGATAATCCGACACAAATTCGCTTGGAAAAAAGGAACCAACCTTGTGAGCTTCGCCTTTACGATTCTGTAATCACGGCTGGGAAAGATGAAACACTTGTCTTTCGCGAGAAAGGAACGGAACTTCAACTGACCCGGACCGAAATGCGGCAGTCAGACAACCCGCCCTCAACTAGTAAAACACCTGAAGAGATGCCTCCGGAACACCGCTCTTGACTCCCTGACCAAACAATCCGGCAATTTCGAATGTGATAATCTGCAAACTAACCGCTGGACAACCTCCGGCTTGCTTCCATGATCAATTCCTGATTATTGTGAAGCCCAAGTTTTTTCCGGATATGTGCGCAATATCCTTCAATGGTCTTGACGCTAAGATGCAGCAAGGCGGCAATCTTGGAGATTGGCTGGCCCGTCGCCAGGAACTGAAAAACCTCGAATTCCCGGTCGCTGAGTGAAAACATAGGAAATCCGCCTTCTTGGCGAAAAGAAAATTCATGGTCAATTAGTTTTTTTTGCACTGTTTCGCTTAGGTAATGCTCTCCTCGTAAGACATGCTGGACGGCATCTATCAGGCGGTCCAGACTTTCCGCTTTCGAAACATACCCGCTCGCACCGAACTTAAGGGCTCGCTCAATGATGGACGAGTCCTCATGCATGGAAAGCACGAGAGTCAAAAGGGTGGGATAACGGGATTTTGCCGTTTTAATAAAGTCGAGGCCGCTACTGTCTTTAAGCGAAAGATCAACGATCGCAAGATCGGCGCACGCCGTGCTCAAGGCCGCAAGGCCTTCATCGCTGGACTCGCTTTCTCCGCACACTTCAAAGCCTTGTTGGCTTTCAATAAGCTTCCGGATCCCTTGGCGGACCATCGGATGATCCTCGAGAATGAAGATCCTCTTATTCCGGTGTCCTTGAGGAACCGTCAAAACCTCATCGCTTGATTCACGTTTCGCCGTCTGCAATTCTGATGTTGCTTTCATAGAGAACCTCGAGAAATCTTATGTCACAAACGCCCGGGACCGTGACGAAAGAGAGCAAGCTACCAAGACCCGCCATCCCACTTTTCGCCACTGGCTCGGTGCCCTATTTTCTTCGTTTAAATCATCCATATGACGCCCTTCTTTTCGATGCTTATCACGCTTGTAACCTAAAGTATCCGCGCTTTATTTACAATCAGGTAATCCCCCGTTCTGGATACGAAAAACCCCCACAGCCCTAGGGACAACCAAAGTAATAGTTTAGAAAATTCCTAACTGATTGATATCTCAGGAGAAAGGCCCCACAACGATCTTTAAATGATTCAGGGTCACCGCCATGATGGCCCACGCCTTGGAGCCAATCGACGATCTCCAATCGATGATCATTCTTATTAAGGCTGTTCTCTATAATACTCCGTTTATACTCACCGTTAATCCTTCAGACCGCTCTTCCCTTCAAGCGCCATGCATCTCCTTTGAAATCTAGCGGGGCGGCCACAAAAACCAAAAAAGAAGGCTGAGGACGATCCGGTAAATTCCAAAAGAGATAAAATTATATTTTTGAATGAACTTGATGAACCCTTTGATCGCCAGGATCGCCATGACAAATGAGAACAGAAAACCCACAGCCAGAAATTGAAATTGCTCGCAAGAAAATGCGCGATAGCTTTTGCTGAGATCTAGGGCCGTGGCGGCAAACATGGTCGGAACCGCAAGCAGAAAGGAAAATTCGACGATGGCTTTGCGCTTCATGCCCAAAAAAAGGCCGCAGCAGATGGTGGCCGCAGCCCTGGAAACGCCCGGGACCATCGCGATCGTTTGGGCGATGCCGATAAGAAACGCATAAAGATACGGCATGGAAGTGATCTCGGATACTGAGGTCTCTTTTTCCCTGTGAACCCACTCGAAAAAAATAAGGAAGATCCCGCCGGCAAACAAGGCCCACAGCACCACCCCTTCGCTGGCCAAAAGGTATTTTTTGACGACATGATAGAAAATAAAGCCCAGAATAAAGGTGGGAATGCAAGCCGCCACCACACGTTTCTGCACCTCTCGATCAACAAATAAACGTCTCCAGTACAAAATAACCACCGCAAGAATGGCGCCGCTCTGGATGGCGACCTCAAAGCTCTTCAGGAATTCCGTGGCATTCATTCCTAAAATACGGGCGGTCAGGATCAAATGCCCCGTGGACGAAATGGGGAGGAATTCCGAAAGCCCTTCCACGATCCCGAAAACAACCGCGTGAAATAAATTCATAAAAAGCTCCCCCTCTATTTAGTCACTTCATCTCTTGCTTAATACCTTTCGGACTCTGAGGCCGGAAATCTTTTCACCGTGGGCCGTGAGTGAACGGCTTTCTAATTGTTCACGAAAAAAACCATATCAAGTTCTACTCCGCCGGTCCCTGTCGCATGGTCCCCCGTGCTATCGGTATAGGTCATCCCGAGAACGTACATTCCGTTCGGCAGTGTCCTCGTATCAAACCCTGTGGTACCGTCCCCACTCACGCCGCCCCACATAAAAGGTGCCGAATAGACTTTCCCGGATTTTACAAAATCCAGATAGTACGCCACCTTCCGGATGCCCGGGTGCAGGGCGAGGTTCGGTCCGATATTGATCACGCCACTGACCGTGGCGTATTCCTGGATACCCGAGAAATCCACCCCTAAATTAGGATTTGTATTGTTCGAGTAAAAACTCACATTCACTTCATGAGCCCCGACATTATCCGTAATCACCGCCGTGAGCGTATGGTTCTCATAGTTAACGAGAGTCGCGGTATCAAAACCTTGTGCGCCTCCCAATGTGAACGGCGAGACCGTCGCAACATCTTTGCTTTCTCCTTCGATGAAATACTGCACCGACTGGATCGTTCCAAAAAGCGCAAGATTGGGTTGGACCATGATGATGCCGCTCACCGTGGCTCCATCCGTAATGCCTAAGAGCGGCAACTGGCTCACCGAATTATTCACGGTAAAGTTCAGGTCAAATTCGTGAGCGCCTGTGTTGTCCGTGATCACCGCTTTAAACGCATGCGTCGCGTTCGTAAAGGTCGCGGTATTAAAACCCTGCGCGCCACCCCACGTGAACGGCGAGACCGTCGAAAGACCGGTGCTAACTCCGTCCACAAAATACTCTGCCTTTTGGATCGTCCCGAAAGTCGCCAGATTAGGACCCACCGTGATCGTGCCGCTCACTGTGGCCCCATTCGTGATCCCGGAAAGCGCTGGCTGGATCACCACATTATTCACGGTAAAGTTCAGGTTAAATGAGTGAGCGCCCGTATTGTCGGTAATCACCGCATTGAACGCGTGAGTTGCGTTCGTAAGGGTCGTGGTATTAAAACCTTGTGAGCCGCCCCATGTGAATGGTGAGACCGTCGAAATACCGGCGCTGACTCCGTCCACAAAATACTCTGCCTTTTGGATCGCTCCGAAAGTCGACAGATTAGGGCCGACTATGATCGTGCCGCTCACCGTGGCCCCGTTCGTGATCCCCGAGAGAGCGGGCTGGATCGGCCCCGCGTTGTTGACTGTAAAATCCACCTGCACCGTATGGTCGCCCGTACTATCGGTATAAATGATACCCAGGGTGTAGTTCCCATCGACAAGCGTTTTCGTGTCAAACCCTGCCGTACCGTCCCCATTCGGGCCGCCCCACAAGTAAGGAACTGCATAAACTTTCCCGGATTTTGCCCCATTCAGGTAATACGCCACCTTCCGGACATCCGGATGCGTCATAAGATTAGGCCCAATGTTGACCACGCCGCCGACAACCGCTCCTTCTGTGACGCCCACGTAGTCGCCACTCGGAGGAGGAGGCGGAGGGATTACGGTATTATTCACAGTAAAGTTCACGCCGATCGAGTGAGCGCCCGTATTGTCGGTGATCACCGCGTTGAGCGCATGCGTCGCATTCGTAAGGGTCGTGGTATCAAAACCCGACGCCCCGCCCCAGGTGAACGGCGAAACCGTGGAAATACCGGTGCTGATTCCGTCCACAAAATACTCCGCCTTCTGGATCGTCCCGAAAGTCGTCAGATCAGGACCGACCATGATCGTTCCGCTCACCGTGGCTCCAGAGGTGATCCCCAAAAGAGCCGGTTGAACTGGCCCCGAATTGTTGACGGTGAAAGACACCGCCACGGAGTGGTCCCCCGTGCTGTCACTATAAACAATCCCTAGTGTATAGTTCCCGTCGGCAAGTGTTTTCGTATCAAATCCCGTAGTGCCGTCCCCATTCGGACCGCCCCACAAGTAAGGGGCCGCATAGACCTTTCCGGATTTCGCGCCGTTCAAATAATACGCCACTTTCCGGACATCCGGGTGCGTGGTGAGGTTGGGCCCGATGCTGACTACGCCGCTTACCGTAGCTCCATCGGTAACGCCGACATAATCACTGCTAGAAAGGGCCGCGGCAGCCGCGAGAACTTGAGACGTTGCCGGAGAAAGCGGTGAAGCAGCAAGAAAATTGGTGGTCGTCGCCGGAACTGGCGGAGGTGCGGGATTGGGTGCATTGGGGGCCGTCCCAAGATTGATGGTAGGCACAGGAACCGAACCGGGATCAGTCAAAATTTGTTGTGCATAGATCCGACTGACAAAAAAAGTTACGGCAAAAAAGAATACCAGCAAGACCGAACGCAGGAGCTTCATGGCCCACCTCCCGGATTATCTAGGTTGCAATCATTTGCGTTAAAAAGTACACGTCTTTAAAATCATGTCCTCTCTACTGCGAGAAAAGGATATTACATTTGAAATTTAAAGGGAATCGGGGGAAGGCGGGAAAACCATGAGGTGAAAAAGACCAAGCATGTAAGACAAATCCTGAGAGATCCACTATGAATCCTACCGTACAAGTAGGGTGATTTCCTACCGTGGCCTCTGTTCATTAAAAGCAAGCGTTGAATCATGTCATGTTTGTCAGCAGTGCTCCCTTCTCATCCATCCTAAAACACAAAAACCCAAGACCGCTTGGTTTTGGGTTTTTGTGTCCGGATTTTCCGTATCTTTCAGATAGAGATCAGAGCAACGCTTATTTTCAATTAACTTTTATGAAAAAAAAGTATGATGCGCTCATGTGGGTATGGTGTCATACGATCTGGCGCGCCATGTTTGGCATCATACAGCTACCTATCTACATGTGTCAAACACTGGGTCCACGGAGATAGGATCATAGACCAATCCCTTGGCGTCCTGTCATGTCAAGTGGGGGAAAAACGGTTAAAAAATGTCTGCCCTCGAAGATCGGACATGACGTATGATGTCGCAATCGATGCCAAATGCGACATTCACTGAATGCAATTTCAGTTCGAACCCTATGGGGTGTTGACCCTATAAGCTGCCTCCGCAGAGAATGTTATAATTCCGTATGAAGTTATCTCTCTTCTCACAACTTGCGAAAAAGATCCAGCGGATGCCTTTTTTTAGGAATCTCGAAAAAGGACCGGACGAACCCATCCGGGCTGAACTTTTTAGTATTGAGCGGCTCGAACAACACGCCGAAAGTCTTGCCCGCGCGCAGAGCGTCACCCATAAACATTCCAGGGGGCGTATGATCCTGGCACGCGTCAAAGAGAACGGCCGTGTTTTAAGGGCCGCCCACCGCAATATTACTCAAACCATCCGCGAGGAACGCAGCATTACCCCGGCCGCAGAATGGCTAGTGGATAATTTTTATATCGTGGAAGAACAGATCCTGGAGATCATCGACGATCTCCCTCCGGAGTTCTACCGGAAACTCCCTAAACTCACGGAAGGATTTTTAAAAGGGAACCCGCGCGTTTACGGCGTGGCATGGGCTTTTGTCGCCCATACGGACAGCCGCTTTGACCCGGATTGGTTACGCCGCTTTGTACGGGCTTACCAAAAGATCGACCCGCTCACGATCGGCGAAGTTTGGGCTTTGGCGATCAGCTTGCGAATGGTGTTGGTCGAAAACCTACGGCGGTTGGTGGAGCATCTCACCTACAGTAAATCCGGACAACTCAAAGCCGACGTTCTGGCCGACTCCTTACTGGGTCTCAAGGGACAGGAGCCGGCCGACCCCGCGGAAGCTCTCCGTTCTTTCGAGTTTATGCCTCTAGAAAAATCGTTCGCCGTTCAGCTGATCCTTCGCCTTCGGGACCAGGGCGAAAATGTCGCCCCCGTGCTTCAATGGCTGGATAAACGGTTAGAAGTACAGGGAAAGAATGCGGAGGACCTCGTCCGGCTGGAACATCAGGAACAAGCAGCCATGAACACGACGGTGCGGAATGTCATCACAAGTATGCGATTAGTGTCCGTCCTGGATTGGTCCCAATTCTTTGAGGATGTCTCCATAGTCGATGAGATCTTTCGCAATGCAAGTCCTTTTGCCTCCATGGATTTTCCCACCCGTGACCTTTACCGCCACGCGATCGAAGAGCTGGCCGCCGGGTCGGGACTTCCGGAAGCGGAGGTAACACACAGAGTAATCCAGGCAGCGAGATCCGCGCGCACCGCTGAAAAGGGCCCGCAGACGGATTCCACAACGCTTGAGATCGAACGGAAAAGCGATCCCGGTTATTACTTGATTTCCAAAGGCCGCCTCCCGTTCGAAAAACAGATCCGCTGCCGTATTTCTTTCAAACGCAGGATTTACCGCACTTTCATTGTCGGCGCAACCCCGGCTTATTTAGGGACCATCACGTTCGTGACCTGCATTCTCATCGCTATTCCCCTCTATCAAAGCCAAACCCGGGGAATGAGCCTTTTGGCAATCCTCGTCCTCGCGATCATCGCCTATATTCCGGCTTCGGACCTGGCGGTCGCGCTGGTTAACCGCCTTGTTACAAAATCAATGGGGCCTCGTCCCTTGCCCAAACTCGATTTTTCCAAGGGAATTCCCGCCGCTTTCCGGACCCTGGTCGTCATGCCGACCATGCTTAGCAGCCAGCACAAAGTCTTGGAAAATCTAGAACGGCTGGAGATCCATTATCTAAGCAATCCGGAGGGCTATATGCAATTCGCACTTCTGACGGATTGGACGGATGCTCCTCAGGAACACACCCCGGAAGATGAGACTCTTCTTGCAATCGCTCAGGAAGGGATCGGCAAACTCAATGATCGTTATGGCTCCGGACCGGAAAAAAGCACCCGTTTTTTTCTATTCCATCGAAGGCGCCTGTGGAATGCTCAGGAAGGCGTATGGATGGGGTGGGAACGCAAGCGGGGTAAATTGCACGAGTTGAACCGGTTGCTTCGCGGAGACCTTCGCACAACTTTCCTCCTCGATGCCACCGATCCTGTCAAGGTACCCCAGAAAATCCGCTATGTGATCACGCTGGATGCGGACACGCGAATGTCTTACGGAGCTGCCTATCGAATGACGGGGGCTATGGCCCACCCGTTGAACCGTCCCCATTTTGATCCGAAATCAGGCCGTGTCATCGACGGCTATGGGATCATACAGCCGCGGATTACGCCCACGTTACCGATCATCGGAGAGGGGTCCTACTATCAACGGATCTTTTCAGGGCCCGCCGGCATCGATCCTTACGCGTTCGCGGTCTCTGACGTTTACCAGGATCTTTTCAGAGAGGGCTCCTACATCGGAAAAGGCATTTATGATCTGGACGCCTTTGAAGCTTCGCTGGCGGGCCGTTTCCCTGAAAATCGAGTTCTCAGCCATGACCTTCTTGAAGGTCTCCATGCGCGAGCAGCCCTGGCAACCGATATTGAACTCTTTGAAGAATTCCCATCACACTACGAAACCGCGGTCGCCCGCACTCACCGGTGGGTGCGAGGTGACTGGCAATTGTTGCCTTGGATCGCGGGCCGTCCTTCACGTGCCGGCAACACCGGACCCTCAAAACCGCTTCCTTTTATCGATCGGTGGAAAATGGCGGACAATTTACGCCGCTCCTTGTCACCTCCGGCTTTGCTATTGACCTTATTGTTTTCTTGGACCTTTCGATCCGCGCCGTCCGGCATCTGGACGATCTTTACCCTCGCCGTCGTGGGGCTCGCTTCCCTGCAGCCTTTTTTAGGAGAACTTGTGCCGCGCCGCAAACCTATTCCCATTCGCCGTCATTTACAAACCGTAGGCACGGATCTTTTTGCGGCCCTCGCCCAGATTTTTCTCGCGATGGTTTTCCTCGCGCATCAAGCGTCGATCATGGCCGATGCCATTGTTCGGACCCTTTATCGTCTCTTTATAAGCCATCGAAATATGCTGGAGTGGACCCTTGTGCCGCAGTCAAAGACCCAGGCAGACCTCGATCTCGCCGGTTACTATAAACAGATGGCAGCAGCTCCTCTGATCGCGGTAATGGCCCCGACTATCCTCTTTGCTTTAAATACGACCGAACGTTTTTGGATGATGGCTCCCTTTGCGGTTCTGTGGGTTCTTTCTCCCTGGATCGCGCAGCACATCAGTCTTCCCATCAATCAAACGGGCGTAAGCGGAAAACTTACCCCGGAAGATCGCCGCTATTTTCGTTTGATCGCACGCAAAACATGGCGCTTTTTCGAGACCTTCGTCAATGAGCCGCATCACTTTCTTCCCCCCGATAACTTCCAGGAAACCCCGAAACCGGTGGTGGCCAACCGGACTTCCCCCACAAACATCGGCCTCTATTTGCTTTCCGTCGCGGCCGCCCGTGATTTTGGATGGATCGGCATTTCTGAAACGGTCGATCGGCTTGAGAAATCCTTAGCCACTGTAAAAAATCTAAAAAAATACCGTGGTCATCTTTTTAATTGGTATGACACCGTTTCACTCGATCCCTTAAATCCTCTTTACGTATCCATGGTCGACAGCGGAAACCTGGCGGGCCACTTGTGGGCCATCGCCAACACATGCCGTGAACTTGGGCGTGCACCGCTTGTAAAAACGGATCTCTTGAAAGGATTCGAGGATGTCTTTCCCTTTATTCTGGAAGCCGCTGCGAAGATCAGTGGTGACCAGCGCACTGAAACCGTGACCGGCATGCAGTTAGAAGAAACCCTCGCGGCGTTAAAATTGAGCTTCCTCACGATCCCGGCGTCGCTTGCCGCGTGGAATGAACGCCTTTTAGAGCTTAAAATAAAATCCGTCACGCTCGTAGATATCGCAAGGGCTTTAGATAACGGACAAGCCGACGGTTCAAAAAATGAACTGCTCAAATGGTCGGAGCTTCTATTACGCCAGGTCCAAAGCCATTCAAAAGACTTCGAAGAACTCTTACCCCGCTTGATCGATCTCCCGGGCAACGCAGAAAATGACCTGCCTGATGGGCACGTGTCCCTCGCCCTGTCTGACATCCCTCGTTTAGCCGCCGCCGCTTTGCACAAGCTTGCTTTAAGCGATGCCGTAGACTCCAAAGGTTCTTTCCGGGATTCGGTATTCATGAAACAAAAAAAGCAACTGGAGAAGGGCCTTGAAAAATCGGCTACTCTCCTGGACCGGCTTTCAGCTCTCGCGGATCTTTGCGAACAACTTGTGCAGGATATGGAATTTGGATTTCTATTCGACCCTGTCAGAAAGATATTTCCCCTGGGCTATCAGGTGGCGGAACAAAAGCTGGACGCGGGTTATTATGATCTTTTGACGTCAGAGGCCCGGCTCGGCAGTTTTGTGGCCATTGCCAAAGGCGATGTTTCCGCCTTGCATTGGTTCCGCCTCTCGCGTTCTTTGATCTCCGTAAAGCACGCGCTTGTGCTCGTTTCCTGGTCGGGATCGATGTTCGAGTACCTGATGCCTTTGCTTGTGATGCGATCTCCCACGGGCAGTCTTTTGGATCAAACCTGCCGGCGTATCGTTCAACGGCAAATAGATTACGGCGCGGAGCGGGGAGTTCCCTGGGGGATCTCGGAATCCGCCTACAACGTCCGGAGTCGGCACCTCACTTATCAGTATTCCGGGTTTGGAGTCCCCGGCCTGGGGCTGAAACGGGGACTTTCGGAAGATCTCGTCATTGCACCTTATGCCACGGCACTCGCAGCCATGATTGATCCGGGCAACGCTATCAAAAATTTCAGGGATCTGGCGCGGATCGGTGCCGAAGGACCTTACGGTTTTTTCGAATCGCTCGATTTCACGCCGGAACGCCTTCCGGAAGATCAAAAAGTGGCCATCGTTCAAGCGTATATGTCCCATCATCAGGGAATGACGCTGATCTCCCTCGCGAATGTTCTTTATGAGGATATTTTCCGGACCCGTTTCCATGCCGAACCCATGGTCCAGGCTAGTGATCTGCTTCTTCAAGAGCGTACACCGCGGGCTGTCACGGTCGTGCGGGTCCGTCCCAATGAAGTGCCCCGTGAGGTTAAGCAGCCGGCACCCCTCGTTTTGCGACGTTTTCACTCCCCCCATCAGGCGATCCCCCGGACCCATCTCCTTTCAAACGGCAGCTACAGTGTCATGATGACCGCCGCCGGATCCGGATATTCCCGATGGCGGAATATCGCGGTCACGCGCTGGCGGGAAGATACCACCCGCGATGCCAATGGGACTTATATTTTCTTGCGCGATGTCGAAACCGCCGAGGTCTGGTCGGCCGGATATCAGCCCATCGCGCGGGAACCCGAAAATTATGAAGTGGATTTCTCCGAAGACCGTGCCGAAATTATCCGGAGAGACGGTACGCTTGAGACCATGCTCGAAGTGGTCGTCTCTCCCGAGGATGACGCGGAGATCCGCCGCGTGACCCTGAAAAATACAGGGGGGGCCGCCCGCCTGATCGATGTCACATCCTACGCGGAGATGGTCCTGGCTCCCCATGCCGCAGACTTGGCTCACCCGGCTTTCTCTAATTTATTCATTCATACCGAATTCGTGCCCGAAGTGAACGGCCTGCTTTGTGCCCGCCGTCCGCGTTCCGCCAATGATCTATCCCCGTGGGCCGGACATGTTCTTGTGGTGGAAGGCGAAACGCTTGGACCGGTCCAGTACGAATCGAATCGCGCGCGTTTCTTGGGACGAGGACGGGACATTCATACTCCCGTTTCCGTGATCGACGGCAAACCCTTATCAAATACGGTCGGGGCCGTGATCGATCCCGTCGTCAGTCTGCGTTGCCGCGTCCGTGTCCGGCCAGGTGAAACCGTTCGAATGACTTTTACGACCCTGATCTCCGCATCGCGAGAAGCCACCATGGGACTGGCGGACAAATATCACGACCCGGCCATGTTCGAACGCACCGCGACCCTGGCCTGGACGCACGCGCATATTCAACAACATCATTTGGGAATGGAACCGAGCGAGGCTCATCTCTTCCAGGACCTGGCCAGTCGCATCCTTTACGCCCACAATGGACTCCGTCCTTCACCGGATATTCTCAAACGCAACAAACGGGGACCTTCCGCATTATGGGCTCACGGGATCTCCGGGGATCTCCCGATCGTTCTCGTGAGGATCCATGAAACCGATGACTCCGGGCTAATCCGTGACATTTTGCGTGCTCGCGAGTATTGGAGAATGAAAAATCTTGTTATAGATCTTGTGATCCTTAATGAACGCGGGCCTTCTTATGCTCAGGACGTGCAGCGAACCTTGGAAAACCTTGTCCGAACCATTCAATCGCTCCCCAAAAACGAACCGGTGGAGCCTCAAAGCGGTATTTTTATTCTCCGCATGGATACGTTGAACGCCGAAGAGCTCATTGTGCTCCGCACCGCCGCGCGGATCACATTGCAAAGCCGCTACGGATCACTGGCCCAGCAGGTCGAACGGCTAGAGGCCCCTGCGGATTTTGTGGCTCTTTCACGCCGCAAATCAAAACCCGCCAAGATCACGAAATCGTTCCCTGGAATACCCCAACTCCAGTTTTTTAACGGATTAGGCGGTTTCTCAGCCGATGGCAGCGAGTATATCATTCATCTCGGAGCCGGCCAGTGGACGCCCGCTCCCTGGATCAATGTCATCGCCAATCCTCAATTCGGTTTTCAGGTTTCCGAATCGGGATCCGGCTATACGTGGGCGCAAAACAGCCACGAAAACCAGATCACCCCGTGGTCCAATGATCCGGTTTCGGATCCGCCCGGAGAAATTTTTTATATTCGGGATGAAGAAACGGGCGAAGTTTGGACTCCGACTCCCCTGCCTATCCGGGAAGACGCCTGGCCCTATGTGTCGCGCCACGGTCAGGGTTACAGTCAATTCGAACACAACTCTCACGGCATCGCGTTAGAACTTTTGCAGTTCGTTCCCGTGGAAGATCCCGTCAAGATCTCCCGTCTTCGCATTACCAATCAGTCGGGACGTCACCGGTCGCTTTCCATAACCGCTTACGTCGAATGGGTCCTGGGGACCTCCCGCGGCGGGTCCGCCCCGTTCATCATCACTGA
>PLLJ01000025.1 GCA_003140935.1 Candidatus Omnitrophota bacterium | reverse complement strand
CTGACATCCGCACCCCGCTTGAACTGAGTTCCCTGGCTTGACGCATAAAGTGAATTCGCCGAGTCCAGAGTGTTGTTCACGTAAAAACCCGCCGTGTTCGTCACCGTATCATCATTCAGACCCGTGACCGCCCAGTTATAAGTACAACTCCCTGCCGCGCAATAAGTCCCCGACCCCACGTTCTGTGCGATGCGGGTCCAGTCCGAGCTCGGGAATGCGCTCGGGGTCGTCGCTTTACTGTAATAAATATCAAAGTTCGGGGTCGTCCCGGTATAAGTCCAATTGATATCCATCGCCGTACTCGCCGTCACATTCGTACTACTGCTTTGCGGAGAGCCGAAGATGATGCCTCCGACGACTGTAAAGGCTGGGGAATCACCTGCTGCGGCCGTAAAACCCAGATCGAACACCCGGACCTTCACATTCGAACCGATGATGTCAGGGACATTCGTCCACGTCACACCCGTCGCGCCCAAGTTCGCGGCAACACCCGTCGCGATCACCTGATTCGAGGGGAATGTGTTCGCTCCCGTGTCATAACGGATCTCGACTGTGTGGTTGGTCGTAGTCCCCGAATAAGTCCACTTGATCAGATTGTTATACGTCTGACCCACTGCCAATTTCGTGCTCCCGTCCGGAGTCGGCGTCACCACAACTTTCGGACGGACCGTGAACTGGCCGGATTCCAGATTGATCGAGGGGTAATCATTATAGGAAACACGCACGCGCACCGTCGCGTTCCTCAAGTCCGCCATCGGAGACCACGTCAGGCTGTGCGACCCCTGGCCGCAAGCCACGGCCGTGCCGCCCGTTACGGTGTAATAATCCGTTCCGTTCGTCGAATACTCCACGATACAGGTCGGTGCCACCCCTCCTGATTTCGTGCCGCTATTATTCGTCCAGTTGATGGTTTGATTCACGGTGTCGGTGTCCGTTGCGAACCAAACCGTCGAACCCGTCGGATTGTCCAGGGAATTGATCGAGGGGCGGATCTTGAAGAGAGCGCTCGTCTTATCCAACTCGGTGCCCACAGGGGCGCTCAAATTCGTGATCCGGATCGCGCTCGTATCCGAGATCTTGCGATTGGCGCCAATGACACCCGTCTGCCATGCGTAATCATTATTGCCGTCGCTGCCTGAAGCATAATTGTTCACGATCATGAACACGTTCCCGTCCGTGTAATCCTGCGCCGTGAAGCTGCCGGTCGTCGAGTACTCGATCTTCAGGTCCCCGATGCTTCCATATTTACTCCAGCGGATCGACGGGCTCGGCGTCGAGCCGATCGTACGCACATCCGTCACGATCGGAGAAACAATGCTCAATTGGCCCTTGAGGATATAACCGTAAATATTGGTGACGGACTGCTGGAACCGTGAAGTATTGCAGCCCGCATCATCGCTGGTACAGCTCACCTTGCTCGGGTTACTGTGGTCCTCGACCCGGAAATCCACGTCATTGGAAATAGTGTCCGGGATACTTGTCCAGGTCCATTCCTTGTAATTTCCGTTCACCGACCCGGCCACGCCATTGGTTCCCGTGATCGGCGTCGCGCTCCAGCTTCCTCCCCCTACGCGGTATTCAATATCAAAAAGTGATATAGCGCCGTTCGGCTTCCAACGGATCACCTTGCTGCCAGCGACATCCATGGAAGCCCCCGCATTATCGCTCGCGCAATTCGTGCCCGACAACACACAGACGTCAGAGATGCTGCCGATGATACTGGCAAGTCCCGAGCTCACATTGCTCACGTCCGGCCAATTGGTGTTGGTGACGTTCGCGATCTTTACTTTCACGTTCGCGGAAGGCGCGTTGGGGACCGTCCAGGTACAGTTGCCGCTCCCGCTTGAACCAATGGAAACACTACCTACACACGTCCCTGCCCCGGAGACGGGGAGCCAGGTCGGAGGTGCCTGGTCGGCATCCGTGGCGTAATAGACGTTGACCGTCCCCATGTTCCCGGTGTATTCCCAGGTGATGTAGCGCGTAGTCGCGATCGGAAGATCGATCGGAGTCGAAGGATCCGCATCGCCGGCGTTCACTTTGACATAAACATTGGAAAACGCGCCCTTGATGTAAAAACTCTGGGTGGATTCGCTCAAAACGTTGGTGTCTCCGTGTTTTTGGATCTTGATCTTGGCCGTTTTTGTGATAAGGGAATTGTAAGTCGTCTCATCGAGGGTCCAGTCGGCGTTGCCGTTCCCGACAGGATAATTCGATTGGATCGTGACTGGATAAGTGCCGCCTCCGTCCGTCGAAAGCAAAATATCGATGTTAGGAGATGTCCCATTCGGTGCGTTCCATGCGATCGCCGATGAGTAGGTGGAGGCTCCGACGACAAATTGCGTGGTATTGTCGACAGGTTTCGTGAGAGTGAGGACAGGTTTGATCATGAATATGGCATTCGATTCATCCGAGATCGTAGCCTGGTCCGTCCACTGCGCATGGATAATGGCATTATCCGTACTGAACCCAGCCGGGACATCCCATGAGAGATTGGTATTCCCCGCGCTCACCTGCTGGGCGGACGTGACCACGTATTTACTCGTGCAATCGGGCCAAGCGCCCGAGGCATTGTTATAACAAACCCAAACGTCGAGTTTCGCGTCGCCGGTGGAATTGACCGTGATCGTTTTCGCGGTCTCACCCGTTTTCCAATGAGGCGTCTGCACCCCGTTCGGAGACACCACGGTAACGGTCGGCCGGATCCAGAAATTGTTCGAGCTGGTCGCGGCATAAGTCGCCATGGCCTTGGTCGGATTCGTATAATCGTAAGCGTTGGCGATGCTCTCGACGCGGATCCTCGCTTTGGAAGTCACGAGATTCGGAACGATCCATTCAAGATAATAATAACCTTGCCCGTCCGTCCCGTCCCCGGTATACGGCACCGATGACGCGTAGCACGGCGGCGTGCCGCACTTGCTGTCGGGCCGCCGGATCGAGGTGGTATAATCATCGCTGGTGTCGGTGGTATTATCGACGCCCTTTCCTGCGTTCGTGTCCAAACTCATTTTCAGATTTCCGAGATTACCGCGCGCTTTCCACCGGATGTATTGGGTCGTCCCGCCGATCGCGTAAACTTCCCCGCCTCCCGGCTCCTTGAGGAGTTTGGAATCCGTGCCGTCATAAAGATCACCGCGGATCTGAAAAAGCGGCGTTTCGACCGTGGCTTCAAGGTCCGTATTCCCTTTGTCCGTAAGGCCGGTTAGCTTGAACTTGCTGTACTTCGTGCCGCTGGTATCGATCACATTCCCGCCATTGGAATCGGTGGCCGCGACCGTCCACGCGAACGAGGTCGCCGCGCTCGTTCCCTCGGGACCAGGCGATGCGCCGGGCGTGATCACGGTCGTATACCCGTTATGATTGTAAATGATCTCAAGGTTCCCGAGAGTTCCATATTTCACATATTGAATGCCGCCCGTCACGTCCGTTCCGACCACCAAAGTCGTACTGCCGTCCGGGAACGAAGCCGTGATCTTTCCTTTGATGACAAAAGTCCCGGAATCCGCATAGATGTCCGTGGGATAGGAGGCATTCTTGATCCGGATCTTTACCGCATTTCCGATACTGTCAGGCACGGTCCACAAATGGTAGGCGCCGACATCGTTCTTGCCCGGCGTGTCTTCTATATTATTCGTCGGAAACGTGTAACCGCTTGTTTGATACGCCAGGAAAACTTTGCTCGTCGAATCCCCAAGTGTCGTCCACGTGATGCTGTCGGGCCCGGACAAACCGCCCGGATTGGAGTCTCCGACATAAAGAACGGCGCCGCTTGAAAGTCCTCCCACCTTCACCGTCGAGTAATCCTTTTGGATGGTGATGTTCGAAGACTCGCTATAGGTCCCGCCGTTGGCCTTGGTATTATTCGCATCTTCGATCATGATCTTGACCGTCACATTTTTGTCAGCCGCCCCGATCACCAAAAGAGGATCGTTCGCGTTCTGGCCCTGCGTGGTCCCGCTGCAACCGTCATTTTTCCCGACGCACCAGGTATAAGGACTCAGCCCGGCGCCCAGGGATTTGATCAAATAGTCGTAGCTCGTGCCTCCGTTAAGCGAATACTTGAGGTTGACCGTCGTGATCGCGGTGTCTCCGGTCTTGGTCCAGGAAATATCATGGGCCGTGCCGATCTTCCAAGGGGATCCCGTCAGCGCACCGAGCGCCAAAGTGGCCCTCACCGTGTAAAGATTCGACGTGGAACTTGTATTCGTGGCGTCCGCATCGTCCTGGACCCGGATCCTTGAAGCGCCTTCCGAAACGATGTTCACGTCGTTAGGAACCGTCCAACTGCAGGAGCCCGTATTGGCCGCCATCGTCGTCGTGCATCCTGACCCGGAGGATGCGAAATCCGTCCAAGTGGTCCCGTTCTTAGAATAACTCAGACGCACCGTGGTCCAGTTGGTGTTGGGTGCGGAAGTCCACGAAACCGTGACGCTCTGTCCGACCAGGTAAGGTCCCGTGCCTCCGATCGCGGCGCCGGTGATATTCCCCTTGATCGAGAAAAGGTCCGATTTTCCGAAAGTTCCCGTCTGGTCGACCGGATCGTCGCCGGGTTTATACACACGGACACGGCAGGAAGCGCATCGCGGAATATCATCTTTGAGGACCGTCGCTCCGCCGTTCGGAGGAGACCAATCGCTGTATTGCTGGGTACTCGCCTGGACCACTCCCGCCGAATTGACAAGATAGTACTCGCAAGCGCCATCATTATTGGAATCGATGCAAATATAAACATCCTGAGCGCCCTGGCCGTGATCCGTCCAGGAAATGGTTTTCGCGCCACCGATGCGAAGCACCTCGCCCGAATGAGGTTCCGCTACGCTGAACCAGGCCTTGACCGTGTAGGGACCGAGATTATGCCAAATGAGCGTGGGGCTGGTCATATCGGCGACCAAAAGACCCACATCCGTACCCACGGGCGCCTGAACATTCCAGGACCATGGCGAAGCGCCCGAGGCCAAATTCGTGGCGGATGTCGGATCGGTGATCTGGATCCAGTCCGCGTCTCCCGGAGTATTTTGGCAGCCGTTGGCCACATAACCGTTGCAATACATCAGTTTCACGGTTCCCAATCCGCCGCCCGGACTGCTCCACGCAATAGGGGTCGATTGCTGGTACCGCAAAACAGTGGAGGTCGCCGGGGTATCCAACTGAACGGAAGCCTTGGTGGTAAAAAGAGCGGATTCTTTCATGACAAGCTCTTGGGTATCCCCGTTCTTGACGACCTTGATCATGGAACTGCCCGCGCTCACGACAAGATTCCCCGGAAGCGTCCAATTGTAGTGATACGCGTTTTCAGCCGCCCCGCAACCTTGAGCGCCCAACCCATCACTCACCCCCGCCGTATTCGCAATCACTTGGTCTGGGTGAGCCACCAAGTCTGAATAGGTGTTGCCGCCGTCGCTGGAATACTTGATGTCCACGTTGCCGACCGTTCCAGCCGTGCACCACCGAATTACGCCGTTCGTCGGCGTCGGACTCTGCCCTTGACCGCGCACCCATGTAGAGCTTACGTCCGGTTTTAGAACGTTGATCCTGGGCCGGATCTCGAACACAGGACTCACGTCTGCAACCGTGGTTCCTGTGGGCGGCACTGTTTCACGGACACGGATCTTGGCCGTGGTGGACACATTATTGGGAACCGTCCATGCCGTACAAGCGGCATTGCAAGCACCGCCGGTGCCTGAAACGCCGGTTTTGATCGTCACAGCACCCGTGCAACCTGCATCTCCGGTAGGACAGAGTTCAATAGTAACGGTTCCGATACTTCCCGTATGAGACCAAGTCAGAGCGAGATCGGTATTTCCAACACCGAGCGGATTACCGCCGACACCGATAGCATTGAGGGCTCCGCCAGCGTCGGACGCAACGATATTTGATATGGACCCGCGGATCACGAAGTCAGCGTTGGATGAATCACGGTACCGTTTATTGTTCGTGGTATTGTCCGCACAAGCGGCATGAGCGCAGAGAGTCGTATCGACCATGCGGATCCTGGTGGCGATCCCGATATTGTCCGGGACCACCCACCCTACGGTCCTTCTGCCTGGGACCCCTTCCCCTGCATCTATCGGAATTCCGGTCGCGGCGCTGGTGCACGCGACATTCGATTGGTCGGAAGGTTTGATACAGCCTGTGGTCAGATCCGCATAGGCACCGCCGCTGTTGGTCGACATCTGAAGCTCCCAGTTATGGGCGGCCACATCGGCGGAATTCACCCAAGTGACATAAGACGTGCTCCCCACGACCCACGCCAAAGTGCCCGTCTCAGCCCCGTCCGGCGTTTTTAGGGTCAGCGGACTGAGTTCCGTCACATAAAAAATATTCTTGCTCGACTCGGTCGAGGCGTCCATTCCGCGGAGTGTTTCATAGATCGTCGTGGTGGTGTCAGGCGCCGTTATGTCGTGACGAAGCCAGCCGACTATGGACAGAGCGTAGGCCCCGCGGTTAGCAGTACCGGCAGCGCTTTGAGCGCGCGTGGATATCCAATCGATGGTCCTGGAGGGCACGATCGCCGTTAATGCGGAGCCTACTTGTGGCTTTTGCACCGTTCCACCGCTGTTATCCGTGGTAATATTGACCGAATCCGAACCGGCCAGGAAAAAGGAGGTAAGCGTGTTATTGATGACAGGCCAGTCCCCGTCAAGGGATACATCCCCGCAATTATCAATATTGACGACATCTCCCGAGGTAAGTCCGTGATTGGCGGTGGTGTTAATGCGTATCGTCTGGCCGTCCGCGCGTTTATTGACACCCGCAAGGGTGGAACCGGACACCGTCCCGCCGCCTCCGGGACCGGCTTTCGTACTGTTGATCAACTCAAATTCAGCGGCGCTACACGGGGTCGTCAAGGTGTCATGGGCGGTACAGTCTGCCCCGGCTTTGATCGCCCAACTTTTATTGACCACCGTAGGAACATCATCCGTGACCGAGCCGCCAAGGCCGACGCCGCTTGCCACGGTATCCACTTGAGTGACAGGATCCGCCAAAGTAAAGTCCGTCGCGTTCCCTGTGGTTTTGATATACCAGCGCCCGTTGACACGGGCCGCTACGTTTCCACCGTTGTCCGGACCGCTTGCGTAAGTGTTAAGCAACTCCAATTGATTGGCGGCACACGTAGCCGGTAAACCGTCATGGGTTGGACAGGATGCCCCTGTTCTGATCTGATAATCTTTGTTTAAATTCGTCACCACGCTGCCGCCGCCGCCCTTGCCGAGCCCTACACTCCCCTGTAACTCTATTTGATTGGCGGCGCACGGGGTCGCTAAGCCCTCATGGGCCGGACAGGCTGCCCCCGCATTGACACCCCAAACTGTGTTCAGGGCCGCAATACCGGCGCCGCTGATCACGACCTGGGCATTGGTCGCATAAGGGTGATTGGCCGTGAGTGTCAGCCGGATCGGGGTCGTGTTCACGATGCCGTTATTCGCTTTCGTGGCAATGGTATAAGTCGTCATCGCAGACCCGGAAATGGTGACATAGGTGCCTGTGTTGAAAGTATGGTTGGCCGTCAGTTGGATCCTGATCGGAGTGGAATTCGCGATACCGGTGTTCGTGGTGCCGTTGATCGTGTAATTCGCCGTCGTCGTGCCGGAAATGGTGACAATATCCCCGGTCGAAAGTCCGTGATTGGCCGTGGTCCGGATCCTGATCGGACCGGTGTTCGTGATACCGATATTGGAAGTTCCATTGATCGTCAGGCCGCCGTAGGCGGCTGTGCTAATGGTCACCACATCGTTCGTCGCGAATCCGTGGTTAGCCGTCGTCCGGATCCTGATCGGCGTGGTGTCCGTAATACCGGTGGTGCTGACGCTGGCGGTCTGCGCCGCGATCGTCCGGGTGGCTAACGTAACAATGGTAAGCTGGTTAGAAGCGCCCGTGGCCCATGTGGTGTTTCCCGCTTGGCCGAAACTTGCGTCATCGGTAAAATCCACAAGATAATATTGGCCGTAGACGGAGTGACCGACGGTATTGACATTGTTATACCGGAAAAATCTCACTGCGGGATAGGAAGCAGCCCCCGTGCAGTCCCCCGCCGCGCTCGCGGCGCAGTAGATACCGCTGGTCCATTCCTGAGTGTCGACCCCGGCAACCGCGGTGTCGCCCGCAAAATAAGTGAAGAGAAGAGGATTGGTGACGGCGGTCACATAATCTTCATCATAGTTATCGACCCCGTTCGAGTCAGCCGGGATGAGAAAAGCATTTGTTTGGACCGTCACATCCTTCGTAAAAGTGATCACCTGCCAGACAATGGAGATCGCCTTGGTTCCGGAAACGACTTTACGTTCAAGTTGTAGCGTCCCGTTGTCCGAGAGGAGCGTGGGGAGCAGATGCAATTGATTCGTCTGGTTCGCGGTGGTATAGGCCGCGCGGACCGTGACGATCGGGACAGATTTCGTCCTGTCGATGTTCGCGATGGAAATGGTTTTTATTAAACTGCCGGCCCCCGACGACTGCATACTGGAAACGCCGCGCTGAACCGAAACGCCGTCTTCAAACTCGATGACTTCCCAAGCCACGCTCGCTTCGACCGTAGCACCCGCGCGGTCGATGTTGATGCTGCCGGTGGTCGCGAATTGGGCCGTAAAAAAGTAATTCTGATCATTGGCATTGGCTGCAACGCCCGTGTTTGTGATCAAAATGATGGATTTTGACATATCCACTTCATTGGGGAGTGTCACGGACTGCGTCACATCGACCGTATCGAACTGGGCGGTACCGCGCATGACGCGCTTGATCTGCGACGCCTCGGCAGAAGGGACGAAGAAGTTAAGCATGAAGGAAAACCCGATCAGCGCGAAAAGTCCGAGAACGGACGCCTTTCGCCCTCCGCCTTCCGCCTTCCGGTTTTTGATTCCTTCGTCTCCGGTCATTTACATTCCTTCTGTTTCTTTCGGTTTTTTCTTAAGAAGCGTCATTTCCTTGACGATCCGGACCTTATTCGGCGCCTGGTCATAGACCACGAACACCGTGTCGCCTTCTCCGAGTTCCCCGGCGCTTCCCATGCCGGAAAACTTTATGCCATCGTTGTAATTGAACCAAATTTCCATGCTTCCGGCTTTTTTATCAATGCCATATTCCAAAGCAAACCCCTGAGGGCTGACGCCCGTGACGGTCCCCTTTGTCGTCATCTCAGCCATCGGAATTTTCTCCGCCTCGGCCTCCTGATCTTTTGTGGCATCTGCTTTTTTTACAGCATCAGTTTTTTTGACGGTAGACGCATTTTTTACGGCGGGTGAGGCCTGGGTCGCAAAATCGGAAAGGGTGTTCTCCGTACTGGACGTTTCCCCTTGTGCGATGGCCGCCATTTTTTTTTGAAAAGCCGTGGGTTCTGTTTTTTCAATCTTTGTTGGCTTTGTCTGCACTGCCTCCGCGTCCGCCTCCTTGGCCTTACTGGAAAGCGCGCGTTTCGACACCGCTTTACCAGCCTCAATCGATCGACTCAACGCGGTCGAAGGTTCGTTGGAAGTGCTGCCTGTGGTATCCGAGGCATCGGTCGCGGCCCAAAGAACCACCGGGTAAAAGACCACGGTAAGTGCGATCAAACCAACTCCTAAAAGAATATGCTTTCGTTTATCCATTTTGCATTGCTCCTACGGTCGCTTTTTTGCTCATGAAAGAAAAATCCTGAGCGTTTTTGTTATTTGACTGAAAACTCATAACGCCGGCCATTTGATCTCCTTCCAGGTCCCCGCGCCAGCTGATGATCTGACCCTTAGGGTTCCTCTGCATCGTTTCCCAGGTGATGGCCCCGTTCTCACGGACCCTCACTGTGTAATTCGAAGGGCTGAAGCCCTGGCTCGAAAAATAATAAGATTCGAAAGATTTCCCGTTGAAACGGATCTTGTCCTTGATGGGCTGCGCGTTCCCGTCTTTGGTGACCGTGTAGATCTCGACTTCCCAGATCATGCCTTCGATCGGGGTCTTGAATGTGCGCGGCGTCGCGCGCGCGATCATTTTGGAGACCGGAGCGACCTGCGCTTGGACCGCTTTAGAGGCCGGAGCGACTTGAAGCGTTGGATGGTTCAGGGTCACGGAAAAAACGCTGAACGCAACGGCGGCGAAGAGTGCTCCCGAAAGAATGACCGGCCGCATTTTCCAACTGCCATGGGAAACGAATGCCGTGGGAACCGGGCTCGAAAGAACCGGCGCTTCCGCAAGGACTTCTTCCGCGGGCACTTCCTGTTCTTTTTTCGCGGCTTGCAAAGCGATCTCCCGGCGGACCTTCGCCGTGAACTCCTCCGAACCGAGGAAAGAGCCGCGGGATAATTTCTTTTCAAGAAATTCCGTTTCGTGTTCGTCCGCGGAAAGCATGTAACGCTCATAGGGATCTTCGACCGTAGTCGTCCCAAGCGACCCCATGACCTCGGCCGCATCGACCGGAACGGATGCCTTCGCGTTCGCCGTGTAAGCCGCGTAGCTCGTATAAGGATAATCGCGGAAACTCGCGGCGACGCCGTTGCGTTCCGGAAGAAGATGGATGAAACGCGTAAGCTTGGGGAGATAGGCAGTACGCTCGACATAGACTGAACGGAAGCGTTTGGGGAAGAGATGGCCTTTGCGGCCGTACTTACTATTATAGTATTTGGTGTAGTTCGGCGTGATCTTCTGCATGATCTGGGAGACCGAATGTTCTTCTGTGGGTTCGATCAGCAGATGAATGCGGTCGGGCAAGAGAGCATAGGAAAAAAGTTTAAAGCCGAATTCTTGTTTGGCCTGGGAGAGGATGCTTGAATATTTTTGATAATCCTCGGCGTCTTTATAAATAGATTCGCCGGACGGGCCTTCCATCTGGATGGAGTAAACCGCGTCTTCTAAATGGATCCTTGGAAATCTAGGCATCGCGCCTGCCTCCTTTGATCCTCACGGCCACCGGAGCAAATGGGCCCGCTGTATTGTAAAAGTGCCTGGCACTTTCGACCAAAAACAAAAAAAATGCCAGGCAAAAGCTTGGCTTTACCTGGCTTCTCGCTTGATCGAATTTTTTTCCACTATCAAATCTCATTTCCATTTTGGTGGCAACCTGCCATTCCTTTCAAGGATGCATGGTTTTGCGTCCCTGGATCACTCCAGGTTTGCTCTTTACACCATCGTGTCAATTGAATCTTCTAACCCTAGTAGAAGACTACATGAACTAACAATCCCTGTCAAGGTTATCGTCTTTTAAAGCAAAACGTTTAGCGCGAACGGATTATAGGACCTCCCAATACAATGCTATATTTTGCTATATTTCGTGGTCCGATGAATTTGTTGCAATGCGGTCCTAAAATCCCCGTTTGAATCGATATTTGATCAGTGCCGGGGCGACTTCGATAAAATCCGTTGGGATCCGACCGTGACTCCACGTTGCGGACTTTTTTGCGAGTCAAAAGAAGAATGACCACTTTCGGAAGACTATGTTTTTGCGGGCTCAGGAGGAGGTTCAAGGGATCGCAAGTCCCCGAAAAGATTTTTAAAGGAGCTCTCGGAAATTAGGAAAAGTTGCGTGCCGTCCCGCTTCCCCGCCAGATATTCCTTCCCTCCTCCGGACGGCGTTCCTTCGACGTCCAAAAAGAAAGTTTCCGGAACTCCTTCTTTTTTGATCTCGATCCAGTTCAATTGCCCCGATTTGGATTGGATCTTGGCCGAGGGATCAAAAACAAGCTTGGAAACAAGCAGCCCTTTTAAATTATTCACATAACGGTTCACGGCATCCCGCTTATCGGTCTTCGGAGAAAAAGCGACCTCTCCGGACGGAGCGTGAACGAAGATCTTCTCGATCTTTTCGGTATCGATCGCCAGAGGATTTTCACCGAAGAATTTACTGTCATCGACGTCAAGGTTATTGAAGTAATATTTCGGAAGCAAGAACACCACAGGTTCGTTCGAGACCTGTATAAAAATCCCCTGCGTCGCGGGATCTTCGGCGCCCGCCGTGATAAGGACCTCCTGTCCATTGTCTTGATGAAGTTTCATCTGCCACTTGGACGCGGAAAAACCATAATCTTTTGCTTTGGGATCCAGCGCCTTGGAGGCTGGGCTCGTCCCAAGAACTTTGAAAAATTGTTTGATCTTGGCGGCATCCGGCGCGAACGGCACTCCCGCGCGTTCGTATTTCCACCATTTTTTCGAAAGATCGTTCGGATCGGTCTCGCGGCGTACGTGACTGACCGTCATTTTCTTGCCTCCGGTAGAACGCTGGATCTCAAGTTCATCCACTTGGTCCGACTTCGGGTCCGCCAGGATCAAACTTGCCCAAGTATCGCTTTTAGGCGAGGATTTCTCGGGGTCATCATAAATCCCGATCCTGCCGAAAAGATCCGCCCCCGCGTAAAAGACCTGATCGGAATCCGCTTTTCTCAAAAAAACGGAGGCATACTGCGGTATCTTAGGCCCGAGGAGTAACGTGAAGACGGGTTTCCCTGCCCCATCCAGAAACCCGATCCGATAAGCTTTATCTTCCGTGAGTCCGAAATCCGCGAAAAGCGCCTTGTCCTTGGCGCGGAGTTCTCCTTTCGCTTCGGGGATGGCTTTGAAAAGGTCCTGGATCTTTTTCTCATCCGCGCGGGCGCCAAAAAACGTCGGAAGGACCCAGACCCCGGCTTCGTTTTTCTTGATCTCAACAGCTTTCGGGTTTTTCCCTTTTCCGATCTCGATCCGGGCAACCTTGGCGCTGTCAAAGGAAAGGTTCAGGGGAACGTATTCTTCCGTGGTCAATTCGGCGGGTTTCTGATGCTGCTTCAAGACGACAGCCAGGGCCAACAGAGCAAGGAGAACTCCAAAGATCACAAGATGTTTCAGTTTCACGTCGCGCCTTCTTTCTTTTCCCTATTCAACAAGCGCCAGCATTTTCAGATAGGCTTGCTTCGAGCGCCTCCGCCAGATCCCTCTAATCATCCCGATAAAGGCGATGACGATGGGAACCAAAAGGGTCACCACAAAACGCCATATCACTTTAGCGGCGGAAGAAATCCTATCGATCGTTCTTTCAATGGGCTGCTTCGAACGGATCCTGACAAGTTCATCCCCAAGCGTCAGGGCATCCACGCAATTCAGAAAAAAAGTCAAATGGCCGCCGTTGCGAAGCAGATGTTTCTGAAAAAAGGACGATGCCCCCATCAGGATCATTTTTCCCTGATGCGGTTCGAGAGGTTGAGGCTCAGGGGTTTCGATCGCTTTGGAATCCGTTCCTGCGGGTGCCGATTGCGGCCAGGCAGGAACCTGCTTTTCCGCGTAAAGATCCTGAAAGAGCCCTTGCGCCATGACCGCTAAAGGAAAAGGACCGTGAGGGCTATCCGCCAAAGGGTTCAGGTCTTTGGGGGTCAGGTTTTCGGATTTAAAAGGCACCGTCCAGGAATCCCTGCTCGATGTAAGCAACGTTTCTACTTTCAACCCCTGGGACTTGATCTTGGCATCATTCAACTTCAACCGCGTCCCCCATAAATAAAAGAGCGGCGAAAGACGCGAGGTGATCGAAACATCCGGATTCATACCGGTCTGGTTCACCAGGATCTGGATCGGGATCTTGACGGGCACGGAGAGTTCATAAGGGCCAAGCCGCGCGGCACCGCTGACGTTCACAACATCGTTCTGCTCATCGACCAGGATCTGATCGTCCACTTCGAACCCCCACCCTGCGATCAGAGGATTGATCTGGGGCCTTTTCTCCGTAGCCCCGACCGTCAGTTCTTTGCCTGATATCGTATAGTTATATTCGTAGTTCTGAACGGCAAGAAAGAGAGAACCCCCGCCCGCAAGGAACCGGTCGATCTCATAACGTTGCCGCTCTTCAAGCTTGTTGGGATCGACCACGATCAAGGTCTTCGTCTTTTCCGGAATGGGCTCTTTCTCCGTCAGTTTGATCCGGGAAGTCTTGTATCCCGCATAGCCGAGCGCCATAGGCAGCAGCTCATAGTTGTCTTCCTTATATCCTTCCGGGATCTTCCCGCCCATTTTGTCCACAAGAGGTTTAAGCTCCGGCTCCATTTCCTTTTCTTTATAAGGCGCCATAAGCGCGACCTGGGGAGGCTCGGGAAGCATCATGCGATAGATCCTCGAGATGATGAGATACTCGAGCTCGGCAATGTTGTCGGGAATGACGCGGCCGATGATCTCTTCGGGCTTTTCTTTATAAGCCAGGCTGAGGGCGGAGTAGACCAGATTCATTCCGACCTCGTCCGCCTGGATGGACTGGACCTGGAAAGGCTTGATCCCCTTCTCCGAAAGTTGCTGTTCCAGCGAATCCTCTTTCTGCTTGCCCTCCGCCGTTACGTTTGCGGCCTCCATGTGGAAGATCTTGTATTGGAATTTTCCTTTCGCGGCGATGCGGAATTCATCCAGCTTGTCCACGATTTCCTGCTCCAAAGGTTTCAATGCGGTCGGCATTTTTTCGGAGGGAGAAATATAAAGTTTCGCGGTCACGGGAGCTTTTAACCCCTGTAAAAGTTTTTCCGTCCATGGCGAGATCGTATAGATCTGCCCTTGGGTCATATCAAAACGGCCGAGCGGGATCTCGGCCAGCAACCAGTTCGCTGTCAAAAAGATCCCGGCGCACACCAGCGCCGCCGTCGTGAAAATGGCCTTTGCCTTGGGCCGCATGCGTCCTTCCAGCCAAAAGCCGTTCAGCGTAAGAAAAATGGCCGATCCGAGCATGAAATAAACGACATCCCGGTTGTCCACGACCCCTCTGGCAAAAGAATCAAAGTGGCGCGTCACTCCCAGAAAATTCCTCAAAAAAGAACCCATCCCCGGGACCCAGCCGTCCACGGCAGAAGCAAAAAATCCCGTTCCGACCACATAAAGAGAAAAGCAGACCATCATGGACAAAATGAAAGCGATGATTTGGTCCCGGACGATCCCCGAAACAAAAATGCCTATGGCAAGAAAAAACGCGCCGAGGAAGACCGCTCCCATATAGGCGCTTGCCATGGCCCCGAGGTCCGGTTTTCCGAGAAAAAAGAGCATGACCGGGATCATGACGGTCGACGCCAATGCCACAAAATAGAAGACCAGGCTTGCAACGAATTTCCCCAGCACAAGCTCATGGGTTCGCATAGGAAAGGTCAGCAGAAGCTCCATCGTGTTCCCCTTCTTTTCCTCGGCCCAAAGCCGCATGGTCACCGCAGGAAGAAAAACCGCCAGGATCAGGGGAAGTGTTCCGAAGAACGGACGCATATCGGCCCGGCCGGCGATGAAGAACTGCGTCATGAAAAGCCCGTTTCCAAGAAGAACGAAGACAATGATAAAGATATAAGCGATCGGAGAGTTGAAATAGGCTTTGTTCTCCCGCTTAAAGATCGTGAAAAGGTCCCCGAAATTGATCATAGCGCCGGCTTTTTAGCCCCTCTCTTTGATCTTAAGAAAGCGATAAAAACATCCTCCAGGGTCTCCGCCGTTTTGGATTCTCCCCGTTTCCGGACCTGCTCCGTCAACTCCGCCTGGGTCCCCTGGGCCACGATCTTCCCTTCATTAATAATAACGATCCGGTCGGCCATGGCCTCAACTTCCTGGAGAATGTGCGTGGAGAAGATGATGGTCTTTTTCCGGGCCAACCCTTTGATCAATTCACGGATATCGATGATCTGAAGCGGGTCCAGCCCCGATGTGGGTTCGTCCAGGATCAGGACCTTGGGATCGTGGATCAGGGCTTGCGCCAACCCGACGCGCTGCCGGTATCCTTTGGAAAGTTCGGAGATCGTGTGCTTCCAGACCTCTTTGATGCCACATACATCCTTGACCCAATTCGTCCGGTCCTCGAGGAGTTTGCCCTTCATCTTTCGGGCGTTCCCGACAAAAGCGATATACTCGTCCACCTGCATATCCGAATAAAGCGGTGCAGTCTCCGGTAAATAACCGATTTGTTTCCGGACTTCGATGGGATTTTGAAGAATATCGAATTGATCGATCTTGGCGGTCCCGGAGGAGGGACAAAGGTAGGTCGTCAGGATCCTCATCGCGGTGGTCTTTCCCGCACCGTTGGGCCCCAAAAGACCCAGGATCTCCCCTTCCTGCATCTGGAAAGAGATGCGGTCCAAAGCCACAAAACTACCGTATTTCATCGTCAGATTCTGGACATCGATCATAGGTACGGTATCGTCAAATGAGATTTAAAATTAAGTCCGCTTAAAACTAGAAAATGCCCCTTCCGCCCATCCTGATCCACCGGGGCGAATTCTATAATACCTCTCTCCTTTCTTTCAATGAAAAATTTGATCTTTTTAAACTGTGTATAAATTTCGCTGTACCTAAGTATAATAGCGTTAGTTCATTTCAAGAAATTCAACGGCATATGCATTCGTTTGAAAGATCTCGACTATGAGTAAATACAAGAAAGTCACGATTCTGGTTCCTGTCTACAATGAGGAACGCACGATCAAGGAAGTCCTTGAGAAAGCGAAACAAGCGCTTCTGCCCCATGGCTTGGAAAAAGAGATCATTGTTATCGATGACGGCTCGCGCGACAGTTCCCGCAAAAAACTTTCGGAGATTTCCGGCATTCAGATACTTTCTCATGACCGCAATCAAGGCAAAGGGGCCGCCATCAAAACGGGGCTTCGCCATGCCACGGGAGATATTATTCTGATCCAGGATGCGGATCTGGAATACAACCCCGAGGATTACCCGGTGGTCCTGCAACCCATCCTGAGCGGTTTTGTGGAATTCGTCATGGGCTCGCGGTTTCTCTGTGAAACGCCGCGCTTTTTTTCAAAAAACGGCGCTCCTTTTTTTTCACATTTCATCGGCAATTGGATCATTATCCGGCTGACCAATTTCCTTTACGGCCCAAATATGACGGACTACGAGGGCGGCTACAAGGCCTTTACCGCTTCGCTGGCATGCTCCATTCCCGTGGAAGCTAACGGATTTGAGTTTGATAACGAACTCATTTGCAAAAGCATCAAATGCGGATATAAGATCGCTGAAGTGCCCATCCGTTATAAGCCCCGGCTCTATACGGAAGGGAAGAAAATAAACTGGCGCGACGGCATAGTGATACTGTGGACGATCTTGAAGTGGCATTTCAAACGCTTTTGATCTCCTGATCGGAAGAACACTTGAGGCGTCTTTTTTCCCAGCAATCATGGAACGCTGATCAAAAATGAAAAATGAATGGGCCGAAGAAATAGGGACGTTCCTGAAACAGATCTCCTGGCGGCTGTGGCTACTCGCGGGGCTTGCGTTCCTGGTCTACTCGCCGGCCATTCGCGGGGGCTTCATTTGGGACGATGATGCCTACGTCACAAGCAATATGGCCTTAAGATCCTTGCGGGGATTGTGGGAGATCTGGTTCCATCCCCAACAGCTTGTCCAATACTATCCCATGACCTTCACAAGCCTCTGGATCAATTACCATCTCGGAGGACTTGATCCTCTTGGCTATCATGTGGTGAATGTTCTCCTTCATGCTCTGAACAGCCTCTTTGTTTGGCGTCTTCTCGAACGCCTTAAGGTCCCGGGGGCATGGTTCGCCTGTCTCCTTTTCTTGCTTCATCCCGTCAATGTCGAATCCGTGGCCTGGATCACGGAACGGAAAAATGTCCTTTCCGGATTTTTCTACCTTTCCGCATTTCTTTCTTACCTCCGTTTCAAAGAAGAAAAGACGGGGCTCGGGCATTGGTATTTTATTTCCTTGGTCCTTTTTCTTGGGGCGATCCTCAGCAAAACCGTTACGGGAACTTTCCCCGCAGCGGTATTGCTTGTCCTTTGGTGGAAAGAGGCTCGATTCCCTTGGAAGGACCTCGCCCGGCTGGTTCCTTTTTTTGCTTTGACCGCGGTCTTGGGCGCCATCACGATGGCTTTTGAGAGCGGCCATATAACTTCCATCGCAACGAACGAATGGGGCTTCACACTCGCGGACCGTTTCCTGATCGCGGGCCGGGCCCTTTGGTTCTACCTGGGAAAACTCCTCTGGCCCCATCCTTCCACCCTTATGTTTATTTATCCTCGCTGGACGATCGATCCTTTAGCCCTCTGGCAGTGGTTTTTCCCCTTATCCTTTGCTTTCCTGCTTGCTTTGTCATGGATCTTTCGGTCGCGATGGGGGCGTGGCCTTTTCACGGGCCTCGCTTTGTTCTTCGTTACTCTCTTCCCTGCGCTGGGTTTCAGGGATTTTTTTCCCATGCGCTTCTCTTTTGTAGCGGATCATTTCCAGTATCTGGCCACGATCGGTCCGATCGCTTGTGCGGTCGCGACAGCCCAAACCGCTCTTGGAAAACACCCCCAAGCCAGAAAAGTCCTCGGCATTGTCCTCTTGCTCATTTTGGGTGCTTTTAGTTGGAAACAATGCGGGATCTATAGAAATCTGGAGACCTTATGGCGGGATACGCTTTCAAAAAATCCGGGCGCCTGGATGGCGCACAATAACCTGGGAGTGGAACTGCTGCAGGCCCAAAAACTTGAGGAGGCCACAAAACATTTTAAGGAGGGCATCCGTCTCAAGCCCGATTTTGCCGATCCCTATAATAATCTAGGAGGGCTACTCGCAGCCCAGGGACAACCGAAAGAGGCTATATCCTTTTATGAAAAGGCGATCCTCTTCCAGCCGAATGACGCATCTTTCAAGGTTAATTACGGGTTGACGCTCAGTGAACTCGGCAGGGTCGATGAAGCGATCCTCTCTTATCTTAAGGCCATTAAAATAAATCCCAGCAATGTGGATGCCCATTTCAATCTTGGGAATGCCTTCCTAAAAAAAGGAGAGCTGGAAAAATCCGCCCGCTGGTACCGGGAAACGATCGCCCTCGACCCCGGATACATCGAAGCCTATGTCAATCTTGGTCTCGTTTTATCTAAGCTCGACCGTGCGGATGAAACGCTTGCTTTGTACACAAAAGCTCTTGAACTCGATCCGAATCACGCCATGGCCCACAACAACCTTGCCAATCTTCTCGGGTCCAAAGGCCGGCTCGCTGAAGCCGAACACCATTACCAAGAGGCGATCCGGATCGACCCGAATTTTATTCTCTTTCGTAACAATTTCGCGTCTTTCCTCTCCAACCAGGGAAGGATCGATGAGGCTATCGAGATCGATAACGAGATCCTTCGTCGCGACCCCAAAAACCCCAAAGCCCAACAAGATCTGCGCCGCCTTGCGTTTGGTTTCATGTCTGAAAAATCCAGGCCGAAAAAATGACACTCGCTGCTATTCTCGCGGTTTTAAAATAATGGGAAATCACGCTTTCTTTTCGGAAAAAAAAGCCAACTGGCTTCTGGGGGCGTTCTTCGTTCTCGTCTTGGGGATCATTTGTAAGACCTTCCGCGATTACGGGGTCACCTGGGATGAGGCCTACCATCAAACCTATGGCGACCTTGTCCTTAAATGGTATCTGTCTTTTTTCAACGATATGTCCGCAGTCCGACATGATTTTCTTATTTTCTACGGAGGATTTTTTGACACCCTCGCACAACTGGCGGGCCATCTTTTCCCGTGGGGGGCACTCGAAACGAGACACTTGTTAGACGCCCTGTTCGGACTTTGGACTGTTTTTGTGAGCTTCAGGATCGCGCGATATATCGGGGGTTATCTTGCGGGATTTTTTGCCGCACTTTTCCTTTTGCTTCACCCCGTTTTCTACGGTCACATGTTCAACAATCCCGTCGACATTCCTTTCGGTGCCATGCTTTTGACGACGCTCTACGGCATGATCTCAACCTATGACAACCTCCCCAAATTTTCTTTTAAGGATCTTCTCAGAATAGGCTTGCCCTTGGGGCTGACGCTCGCGATCCGCATCAGCGGCATCTTTATTCTGTTGCCTTGCTTGGCGATCCTCTGGTTGTCTTGGCTTGCGAGTCAAGCCTCCCTGAATAAAGACGTTGCGTCCGCTCCCACCCCAAATATCTTGGGCGCTCTTGCCCTCAACCTCGCGGGGATCTTGGCAATCGCCTGGCCTGTTATGCTTGTGTGGTGGCCCTGGGCGCAGCTCGACCCTCTGACCCATCCTGTAATCGCGGCCATGAGGGCATCCCGGTGGGATATCAATCCTCCCGATATGACCGTTCTTTTTGACGGAAAGTACTATGGGTTTTCTCACGCCCCCAAATCCTATCTGCTCCAGTCGATCTTCGTAACTCTCCCGGAATTCTTTTTGATAGTCCTTTTCATCGGAGGAATATCAGCGGTTTGGGGGATGTTCAGAAATCCGAAGCCAACGGCAAAACGGGTCCTAATAGGTTTACTTATTTTTACGTTTGTTTTTCCTGTTTCGGGAGCGGTCCTTTTTAATGCCCCGCAGTTCGACGGATTTCGTCACTTTCTTTTCTTGATCCCACTTTTGGCCATTTTAGGGGGCATTTCCTTCGCAATATTCCTCCGCTCCCCAATAGCCCTTTGGATTAAGTTCATCGTGGGTGCTGTCGTTGCTTTTTCCTTGTGCCTGACAGTTCTTGACATGCTGCGCCTTCATCCTTATGAGACAGTTTACTTCAACCGTGTTCTGGCGGGCGGATTGGCGGAAGGCTCAAAGAAATACGAAACGGATTATTGGGGGAATTCTTACGGGGAAGGGATCCTCTGGGTGATCAAAAACTACCATCCCGATCTTCAAAGGAAGATCCGGGTCATGAATGCTTCGGAGCCTTTCCAAACGGCTTATTACCTGGAGAAAACGCCGGAATTGCGGAACCGCTTTGAAATGGTCGATAACGACCCTGACATTTTTTTATCCACCACCCGATGGGAGCGTTACAAGCTCTTCCCCGGCAAGATCCTCTATAAAGTCGAGCGGGATCACACGCCGCTTCTTTATGTCATTGAGGTATCAAAAAAACCGTCTTAGCTCCCATACCAAACAATTGAAGCGGAGAAGAACGGGCGAATAGCTCAGTTGGCCCTTAACATTCCGCTGTCTTGCAAAGCCGCCGCTGTCGTCGGGGGATCCATCAGGGGCCGGTATTTCTTGGGGATCGGCACGGGAAAAGTCACTATCTCGTAAATCCCGCCCCCGATACGTTCTACCATCTTGCAAGTTCCCTGAAAGATGCCGCCGAAATACGCCGTAAGCGGGTCGTGACTTTGCATCAATTTAGCGGTTTGGACCACATATTCCGCCGGCGAAAGGACCACATTGGCAAATCCCCGGCCCAGCTTGCTCGCGGGATTGTCTTCCACGTAAAGACCTTCTTGAGTATATTTACTTCCTTCCGCATGAAGACCTTGCGCAAGCACAAAAAAACCGGCCAAAATAAAGAATATTGTTTTCTTAAAAATACTCACTGAAAAACCTCCCCCGCTGAATTTTTCCAGGTCGAAATTTTCCTCTTAGCGATAGATTTCCATGGATCTCATTTTAAAAAGCGATAACTTTACAAAAAAACCGCAAGGGACACGTCACCGTCCAATGGAACTCCCCTCTTTAAATACGGCATTGGGGGCGTTTTCTGGATGGTATTTTCCAAAAGAAGATCTATCGCAAATCATACAGCTCATGTGGGAAACTCCGGCCAAAAACTTAGAGGTATCCGCTCAGACCGACTTGGCGTAAAGGGCGGCGCGTTTGGCCTTGAGCCCGGGATCGGCGAGGTAGTCGTCCAAGGTGATGTCCCGGCGATCGATCATGCCGCGCGGAGTGAGTTCAATGATGCGGTTGGCCACGGTCTGGACGAATTGATGGTCGTGCGAGGAAAAAAGCACGGTGCCGCCAAAATTCTCGAGGCCTTTATTGAGCGAGGAGATGGATTCCAGGTCGAGGTGGTTGGTCGGTTCGTCCAGGATCAGCACGTTCGCGCCGACAAGCATCATGCGCGAGAGCATGCAACGCACCCGTTCGCCTCCGGAGAGGACCGACGCTTTCTTAAGCGATTCTTCTCCCGAGAAAAGCATGCGCCCCAAAAAACCACGGATGAAGTTCTCGTCCGTTTCTTTCGAGAACTGGCGCAGCCAATCGACCAGGTTCAGATCCGCCTTGATCTCAATTTTATTTTCTGAATGATGATCAGGACGGTCATGATTACCCGTCGATTTTTTAGTGTGAATCATGGCCGTCTCAAAATATTTCCCGTTCTCCTTGGGATAATAGGCCCGGGCCGTGGACGCCCCCCATTTGAAAGTCCCCTTGTCCGCCGCGAGTTCGCCCATGAGTACCTGAAAAAGCGTGGTCTTGACGCGGTCCAAGGGCCCCAGGAACGCGATCTTGTCGCCCTTGTCCACCCGGAGATTGAGGCCCGTGAACATAATCTCCCCTTCAATCGACTTCTCCAGGCCTTCGATCTCCAAAAGGTCGTTGCCGGAATCCCGTTCCGGTTTGAACGCCACATAGGGATATTTTCGGGAGGATGGTTTGATATCCTCAAGTGTCAGTTTTTCCAAGAGTTTTTTGCGCGACGTGGCCTGCCGCGCCTTCGACGCGTTCGCGCTGAACCGTGCGATAAAAGCTTGGAGTTCCTTGCGCCGGGCTTCGATGTCCTTATTCGCTTCACTTTTTTGGCGAAGCGCAAGCTGGCTGGATTCCGACCAGAAGGAAAAGTTCCCGGTAAAAAGCTGGATCTTCCCGTAGTCGATATCCGCGATATGGGTGCAGACCCGGTCTAGGAAATGACGGTCATGCGACACGACGATGGCTGTGTTCTTGAATTCATAAAGAAAATCCTCGAGCCACATGCAGGTTTCGACATCGAGGTGGTTCGTCGGTTCGTCGAGGAGCAGGACATCCGGGTTCCCGAATAGCGCCTGCGCGAGAAGCACGCGCACCTTTTCACTTGCCTCAAGCTGTTTCATAAGGACTTGATGCATGGCGTCCGGGATCCCGAGATGACTCAGAAGCTTTGCCGCCTCGGGTTCGGCATCCCAGCCGTTCATGTCCGCGAATTCATGTTCCAGTTCCGCGGTGCGGATGCCGTCCGCGTCCGAAAAATTGGGCTTCGCGTAGATTTCGTCTTTTTCCTTGATGATGTTATAAAGACGCTCATGGCCCATGATCACGGTCGAGAGCACCGTGAACTCATCATAGGCGAACTGGTCTTGCTTCAAAAACGAGATCCTCTCGTTCTTTCCCGCGGCAACGGACCCGGCGTTGGGCTCGAGCAGACCCGCAAGGATCTTAAGGAACGTGGATTTCCCGGAACCGTTGGCTCCGATCAGGCCGTAGCAGTTCCCGGGCGTAAACATGATATTCACGTTCTCGAAAAGGATTCGTTTCCCGTATTGTAAAGTAACGCCGTTCGCTGAGATCATGCCCCGGATCCTTGTTTGTAGGAATTGAAAGGAGCGCGTATCCTACCAGAAAATCCCCCAAACTCAATGAGAAGGTGTGAGGAGGGAAAATTCTACATCAGACTGTCGTTTTTCGGAAAACAAGTGCTCCGCCGGGAAGTGTGTTGCGCCAACGTCGCCATGATTCTTTTTAATTAATAATAAATTGGAAATCATGACTGTCCAAGTCGCCATTAATGAAAAGAAAATACAGACTTGGGCGCCATGCCCCACCGAGGCATGGCTGCACTCGCGAGCATCGGCCTCGCTGAGAAACCCTGGCTCTCGGCCTCCTTAGCGCGTCTTAACACACTTCCCGCCTCCGCACTCCTTAAGAGAAAGCGAAGGGTTGAGACGAGGCACGCTAGTCCCAATACCTATCAATTTCAGAGAATCTGAAATTGGGGCAATCCTTGTCAACCATTAGAGAAAATAATGAAAGACAAGGATAGAAGGACGAGCGGGCAGGGACTTCTCGAAGAGAAGGAGCGAGGACAGTCATGATTCTCATTAATTAAAAATCAACGGGTAATCATGGCAGTCCTTGTCACCATTCTGGGAATGAATAAAAGACAAGGACTGGAGGGCGAACGTGGGAATCCACGCCGGGGATTCCCGAGTGGTGACGAGGCTCAACCCTGAAGCATTCTCTTAAGTAAATACTTGGAGTTGAAATTCGCTCGTTCGTGGATTGTTTATTTCTTGGGAAGGACGGCCGAGATGGCGGCGAGGGTTGAGGCGGAAACGGGGCCCCGGAAGATAAGAGAAAGCCGGCGGTCGGTAATGTCCTCCACAGTCCGGGCCATTTCGGTCTCGACGGAATAGACGAACTGGGCCTTGATCACGGGCGGCGTAGCTAAAACCTTCTCTTTGAGAACGGGGTCTTTTTCGACGAGCTTCAGAACATCTTGATAGCGGGCGCCGTAAAGATCCATCAGCGATTGTATCACCTCCCGTTCGAGGCCGGAGCGCGCAGCCGCGACCTCGGCAGTTTCAGGGGTCGCCCCGCTGCCATAGACCTTAAACTCTTCTTTTTCATAGATCTTATGGATATGGTTCAAGCAATCCTCGGCCACTTTCCGGTAAGTCGTGTACTTGCCCCCTACCACAAAGAGGACGCCGGACTTCGAACCGTAGAAAAGATGTTTTCGCGAGACCTTGCGCGCGGAGCCGCCCTTACGGATAAGCGGCCTCAAGCCCGCGAAAGTTGCGAGGATCTTCGCGGGGCTGAAATCAAGTGCGGGGAAAACGCGCTTGGATTCGCGTATCAAGTAATCCATATCCTCTTTTTCGACTTTAACGGCGTCGGGACTCGCAATATAGTCCGTGTCCGTCGTACCGATCAGAGAATTCCCCATCCAGGGGATCACGAAAAAAATGCGCCGGTCACTTTGAGAGCCGATTAAAATGGCGTGTTTAGAGATCTCCCCTTTGTAAACGATATGAATGCCTTTGGTCGTGCGGACCTTTTTCCGGGCGCCTGGAATATCCAGACGCAGGAGTTCATTCGTCCAGGGCCCGGCCGCGCAAATGACCCGCTTCGCGCGCACCTCGAATTCTTGGGACCCCAGCATGTCTTTGGCTTTGACGCCCGCGACCCGGCCATTCTCCTTCACGAAGGAAACCACTTTCGCATAATTGGCGACGTGAGCGCCATAGTGGTCGGCCATCAGAACGTTCTCGAGACAAAGCCGCGCGTCGTCCATCTGCGCGTCATAATAAAGCACTCCGCCTTTCAGGCCTTTTTGTTCAATGCCCGGCTCAAGACGGACCACTTCTTCGCGTGTGAGATTTTTCCGTGGCTTCACCCGGTAACGGCCTGCCAGAAGATCATAGAGAAAAACGCCGAACTGCATCATCCAAAGAGGACGCTTATCGCCTTCATAGACCGGGATCACGAACGGCAAGGGCTTGACCAGATGCGGCGCGGCCGTGAGCTGGATATGGCGTTCTTTCAGGGATTCATAGACAAGATCCACCTCAAGATTTTCAAGATAGCGGATGCCGCCATGAATGAGTTTGGTCGACTTGCTTGAGGTACCGCTCGCAAAATCACCTTTTTCGAGCAGGGCCACTTTCATGCCGCGTTTGGCCGCAAGATGCGCGATCGCGGCTCCGTTGATCCCTCCGCCGATCACAAGAATGTCGTAGGTCGTCCTCTTGAAGCGCTCGATATCCCGGATCATGGAAGCATGGTTCTTTGAACGGCTTTGAGCCATCCCTGATAAAGCCGCACGCGGTCACGACTCCTCATGTGCGGAGTAAAGATCCGGTCGATCCGGTGCTGTCGTTTGAGATCATGGCTCTTTTTCCAAAGCCCCATGGTCACGCCGGCCAAGTGCGCCACCCCCCGGGCCGTGAGCTCGATCACTTTGGGCCGCAGGATCTTTGCATTCAAGATATCGGCCTGGAATTGCATGAGAAGATCGTTCTTGCAAGCGCCGCCGTCAACTTTCAGTTCATGGATCGGACGGCCGAACGCCTTTTGCATGATATCGAAAACATCCTTGCTCTGATAAGCGATCGATTCAAGACACGCCCGGATCAAATGAGGCGTCGTGGTCCCTCGGGTGATCCCCGCGATAAGGCCGCGCGCTTCGCTTTTCCAATAAGGCGCCCCCAGCCCGACGAAAGCCGGCACGACATAAACCCCGCCTGTATCTTGGAGACCCCGGATCACCTTTTCAGTTTCCGCCGAACTCTTGATGACCTTGAGACCATCCCGCAGCCACTGAACGACTGCGCCCCCGATGAATACGGCGCCTTCGAGCGCGTAAACGGGCCGGCCTTTGAAATCACTTGCAAGCGTTGTGAGGAGCCCCTCTTTGGAATAGACAAGTTCTTTGCCGGTGTTCAGCATGATGAAACAACCCGTGCCGTAAGTATTTTTGATGGTGCCGGCTTCGTAACAGCCCTGACCGTAAAGCGCCGCCTGCTGGTCCCCCATCACTCCCGCAATCGGAATGCCCGCTGGAAGCCCGGCGATATTCTGTGTGGTCCCGAAGATCGACCCGGAAAGCTGAAGCCCCGGCAGCACTTTAGCCGGAACGCCAAAAGCCTTGAGAAGCTCCGGGTCCCACTTTTTTGTTTTGATGTTGAGCAACAGCGTGCGGGAGGCGTTCGTAAGATCGGTCACGTGCGAACGTCCGCCCGTGAGTTTCCAGATCAGCCAGCTGTCGATCGTTCCAAACGCGATCTTTCCCCGGACCGCCCTTCGGCGAAGACCCGGAACATGATCGAGAAGCCAGCGAATTTTGGTACCTGAAAAATAAGGGTCGAGCACAAGTCCCGTTCTTTTATGTATCCAGGGCTCGTGTTTTTTGAGTGCGTGGCAAAGATCTGAGGTGCGGCGACATTGCCAAACGATGGCGCGATGGACCGGCCTCGAGGTCTCACGGTCCCACATCACGGTGGTCTCGCGCTGGTTCGTAATGCCGATGGCAAGGATCTCTCCGGGAGCGATCTTGCTTTTGCGGACGGTCTCGCGAATCACGGTCTCGCAGGAGCGCCAGATCTCCTGGGCGTCGTGTTCTACCCATCCCGGCTTCGGGAAATATTGTTTGAACTCACGGTAGGCGCTTGCGACGGTCCTGCCCGCCGCGTCAAAGAGAATGGCCCGCGAACCCGTTGTCCCCTGATCGAGCGCGAGAATGAAACGCTTCACGTCAGATCATCCAGCACTTTGGTCGTGACAATGAAACTCGCGTTCTTGAGGCGAAGGATGTTCCGGCCTTTGAGTACCCATTGCAGGGTCTTTAGAAATTCCGCACGGTCGGCAATGTGGACCAGACAACCCCGATAGGCCACACTGATCTGGCCGCGTTCTTCGGAGACGACGAGCGCGATCGCGTCTGTTTTTTCCGTGATCCCGATCGCCGCGCGGTGGCGTGTGCCGAAACTCGGCGAAAGATCGGAAAGCGATGCGAGAGGCAGGATCCCCTTGACAGTCTGTATGCGACCTTTATAGACCACCAGTGCGCCGTCATGAACGGGCGATGAAGTCAAAAAAAGCGGCACAAGAATCTCGGATTTGATCTCCGCATCAAAGGACATTCCCCCCTTCATGTGCGGACGAAGAGGGTGTTTGCGCTGGAGGATGATCAGAGCACCTACTTTGCGCGACGCCATCCGTTCCATGGCCGACCAGATCTCAAGAAGATAATGCGGAAGTTGGGGTGTTTTCCGGAAAATATTGCCTGTTCTTTCGGTAAGCCACAGCGCGCCCGAGATCAATATATCCGTACAAAGCAGTCCGCCTGCGATGATGAGAAGCACGATCCCGGCCCGGTAGACAAAGGAAACATCCAGGGAAGGAACGGCAAAAAAAAGTGCGGCCCAAAAGCAGAAGATCCCTGCGAGATACTTGAGCAATGACCTCAGCCCGGCGAGTTTGAAGGGATAAAAAAAATACCCGAGCGCGATGACAACGGCAATGACCGTAATAAGCATATCTCTCCTTATAAAAAGTCTCGCAGATATTTACGGCAATACGAGAGATTAAATAAAGGCACTGTTAAAACGCAATGGGCCACGGGCCATAAGCCGCGTTCCACGAAAAACTGCATGGACCGTGGTGCGTGGACCGTGAAGCGATGGTTTTCAGGCCGTTTTACGGACGATAAGTTTTGGAAGGTACTGTTTTGAAACAGGCCGGGAAGCTTGACATTCCATCTGCCGGATCAGAATACCCACGGCATCTTTCCCCATTTGGACAAGCGGCTGGCGAACCGTCGTAAGCGGAGGCGAAAAACTTTTCGCGCGTTCGTTGTCGTCGAATCCGATGACCGCCATATCCCGGGGCACACATTTGCCGGCTTCTTTCAGAGCTTTTAACGCTCCGAACGCAAGGTCATCGTTCCCGCAGACGATCGCCTCAGGCAAGTTCTTTTCCCGCAGCCACTTTTTCATCACGCGATAACCTTCCGCCTCGCTGTTGGCCGCTCCTGAACGGAGCCAGGCGGGATCGCACAGGATACGTCGTGTCTTAAGCGCCCGGATGAACCCGCGGACCTTGAGTTGGGTATCGACAAAAGGCACTTGGATCTTCTTCTGTTCCACCTTGAATGGAACTTTCCACGGCCCGTGCAACATCCCGATCTTACGGCGACCTTTTTTCACAAGGTACGTTACCGCCTGCGCCATGCCTGCATCCGTATCGACGTGGACGCTATTCACTCGAAGATCGGGGACCGGGTCATTGACGACAAGCACCCGTGTGTGAAATGAAGTTTCGATCAATTGCGCGATTTTGGGATGGATCCATCGCCAGGTCAGGATCATAAGCCCGTCCAACCCATGTTCCATGAGGATCTGATCCAAACTTCCGTAGGGCCTGGCGGGCATCATGACGATCTTGAAACAGCCCTTGACCGCTTTGATCCGGGACAAGATCCCGGAAAGAAGTCCGAGGTGATAGTTTGAGTGGAAAATATCTTTAGTGGGAGTGGTCAGAATACCAAAGGTTTTGCGGTGTTTTTTTAAGGAAAACCCCGCGATACGTCGCGATCGGGATCGCGAAGCCTTGCCGGTTGCCCGGATTTTCAAGCACCGGCCTCGGCGACCTCGACGGAAAGGGCTTTCCAGGCGTCAGTCGGCTCGTCGTATTGGGCTTCGATCGTAACGTTGTCGTTCTCCCGGATGTCCTTAAGGGAGGTGACACCCGAAAAAACGGTGGCTTCATCGACCAGGACCTCTTGTTTCTCTTCAATATCCGTGATCGGATCGATCTCGCTGATCGTAATCGTTTTGGCCTTAATGTCGATCTTCTGGACCTCTCCGTCGAACCACTCCGCGCGAAGGGTCATAGAAAACGAAAATACCAGGATAGCAAAAATGGTAAGGATCTTGAAAGTTTTCATGTCCTCTTCCCTGTGGATTTTACGGCCGATGAACGGCAAAACTACGCGGACAGGATACTCAAAAAAAGGCTAACCGACAATCAATAAATGGCACTCTTTGCGAAGGCTATGAGCCAACGTCCGCAACACGTCGCCGCGCAAAAGGCTGATCAGGGCGCTGCGCTTCGTGGCGCCGATCGCAACGGTTTTGACGTCAAGTTCCTGGGCCGCGCGCGCAATCAAACGGCCGGGGTTATCCCCTATCTGCCAGATCGGAACTGCCGTGATGCCGAGTTTTTCCATCGCTTCTTGGGCCTGCGCGAGCACCTCCACGGATTCCCGCGAAGGTTCCATTTCGGTCGGAAGTTCAGGCGACGGGGGCGTCTCTTCCACGTAGCCCAGGTAGACCGAACTTTCGCCCATCGCCTTCACGTGGAGGGCGGCCTCTTCAAGCAGCACCGGATTGAAAGACTTCAGGGCCACAAAAGCGGAGCTTTTATAAAGCGAGGTGAGTTCTTTGGCCTCGGCCACAGTGAGCAAGTTCACCGTGGAAGCCAATTCCGGCATCGCCACCGGCGCGATCATCTTAGCCACATAACGGAGGGCGAGACCCACTCCCACGATCGTCATCACGAAAAAAAGCGCGTTCTGTTTTTGGATCGCGATCGTTATTTCGATGAAGAAAGTGATCGCCCCGCCCACGGTTAAAAGAACGCGTTCCCAAAGTTTCAACCGGATCGAAAAGTTCGTCGCGCAGGTCCCGAGGTTGAGAGCAATAGCGCCGACCACGCCGATCGCATAAAGTGCCGCCAAATGAACGATATCTTTCTCCAAAATGAGCACCAGGACCGGCAACACCGTTGCTATGATCAGCGCAAGCCATGGCATACCAAAGCGGTTAAGTTTGTAAAAGATGGGCGGTAATTCGCGGTCCTTGGCCATCACGAACTGGATGCTGACCAGATCGGAGATGGCCGTATTTCCGGCCGACAAAAGAAGAAAACCGAACGCGATCGAAATGATCTGCCCGAACCAAGGTCCAATGTAATAAACGCCCAAAGCGCGTAACATATCTTCCGTGTGTCCTTTAAGACCCGGGATCGCATTCATGGCGATCCCTAAAAGGAAGGTAAGAAGCGAAACTTCGATCAGGACGGGCAGGATCGCTCGCCGGGCGGTTTTCGCAACCGGTTCCACCATCACACCCGTCATGTTTGCGATAGCCTCCACGCCCGAAAGAGCGAGAACAATCCCGACAAAGACGGGCCAGTTCTTCATAAACCCGCCCACCGGCATCGTGACCTGGACATGCGAGAGACTCGGCACAGTGAAGGCGAAAAGGGTCAACGCGGTCAGGGATGCAAATGTTGCGATCACGGCGGCGACCGCACCGCCTTTGGAAGGGCCGACCCAATTAATGGTACCGATCGAAAGGATCGCAACGATCGCCCAGAGCTCCGGATTCGGAACATTAAAATAATGGAAAGCGTCAAGCACGCTCAGGGAAACGGTCACCACATAATCCGCGATCAAAAGAAGCGCGCCGATCACCGCTAAGGTCTGAGAGCGGTGTTTGACCGAGGAATAAACGCCGCCGCCGCAGGGATAGATACGACAAACGATCATATAGCAGAATCCGATCAGGACCATGAAAAGCGACATGAGCCCGAGAAAAAACCATGAGGCGTGACCGGCCAAAGCAAAGGCGATCCCGAGGACGTAGGCTTTGGAAGTTCCCCAGTCGCCATAGAGCATGGCGCCGGCATGATACCACTTGAGTTCGCGGGGTCTTTCGACCCGCTTGATCATCATTGCCATAAGAGCTTGGTAATATAGCAGAAACGGACAGACAATCAATAGATGCCTGTCCTTGTCTTTTATTCTATTTCATGAATGGTTGACGAGGACTGACCCAATGAACCCTTAACTTTTAATAGGAGCATTGGACCTGTCCCCTTCTTTATCCCGCTTTTCCGTTGCGGCAAAGATTTGAGTGGTATTTTTATGGCATTCCGCTATCATATGTGCCCATTCAGCTTGTACATCCTTCAAGAACCTTATTCAACCTCAACAATAAAAGATAATTATTAGCTTGGGCACTGCGTTTCTTGGTCATTCCATCGAAGATCTGCAAGACTTGAGTTATTAATTCAGTTGGAGACATATGAAAAAACTTTTTACTCGACTCTCTTTTTTAGGCATGTTTTGCCTGTGGCAAGGCGCCGCATGGGCCGGTGAAGCGGATCTGAAGATCCCGGACCTCCATGAGGGGCACTTCACTATGTTCGGCGGTCTTTCGGGCTTCCAGATCCTTCTTTACGGAGCGATGGTGATCCTCGGGACGGTCGGTTTATCCCTTTACCAGTTCTTTAATGTGAAGGCTCTTCCCGCCCATAAGTCGATGCTTGATGTGGCGGAGACGATCTTCCAAACCTGTCAAACTTACCTTAAGCAACAGGTGAAGTTCCTTACGATCCTGTTCGCGATCATTGCATGTGCGATGAGTTATTACTTCCTGGGACTCAAGCACGAGTCCCTAGCGACCTTGGGGTTGGTCCTCTTTTTTTCGATCGTGGGTATGGCGGGGTCCACCCTGGTGGCGTATTATGGAATACGCGTTAACACCTATGCCAACGCGAGAACCGCATTCGCCTCCCTGCGCGGAAAGCCTTGGGATGTGGTCAATATTCCCATGCGCTCTGGGATGTCCGTCGGCCTTTTCCTGATCTCCGTCGAGCTGGTGATGATGGTGATCATCCTGCTTTTCGTGCCACGCGATATCGTCGGGTACTGCTTTTTGGGATTTGCCATCGGAGAATCGCTAGCGGCGAGCGCTCTGAGGATCGCGGGCGGCATTTTCACCAAGATCGCCGATATCGGCTCGGACCTCATGAAGATCGTCTTTAACGTTAAAGAGGACGATCCGCGCAATCCCGGCGTCATCGCCGACTGCACGGGCGATAATGCCGGCGACTCGGTGGGACCGACCGCCGACGGTTTTGAGACCTACGGCGTTACCGGCGTCGCGCTTATTTCGTTCATCACCCTCGCGGTAAAAGATCCCTCGCTTCAAGCAAAGCTCATCGTCTGGATCTTTGCCATGCGCTTTTTGATGGACTTCATGTCGGGCATTTCGTACTTTATCAACAAAGCTATCTCCGAACGCAAGTACAAGGACTTGAAAGAATTCGATTTCGAGGAGCCGCTCACGCGCCTGATCAAGATCGCTTCGGCTCTCTGCATCTCCACCTCGTTCGGGATGTCGTACCTGCTCGTGGGCGACCTTCCCGATCCGACGTTGTGGTGGAAACTTGCCTCGATCATCACTTGCGGGACTTTGGCGGCTTACCTCATTCCGGAATTCACCAAGGTCTTCACCTCCTCCCACTCGAAGCATGTTCAAGAGATCGTAACCGCTTCGCGCGAAGGCGGAGCATCGCTGACGATCCTCTCGGGCCTCGTGGCAGGATACTTTTCGGCTTTTTGGAAGGGCATCCTCATCGCGGGCCTGATGTTCGGAGCCTACTTGATTTCGGGAACGGGGCTTCAACACATCATGCCTCACGCCTCGATTTTTGCTTTCGGTCTCGTGGCTTACGGCTTTCTATGCATGGGCCCGGTAAATATCGCGGTGGACTCCTACGGCCCGGTGACGGATAACGCCCAATCGATCTTTGAGTTGGCCCAGACTGAGTCGATCCCCGGGATCGAGAAGGAGATCGAGAAAGATTTCGGTTTTAAACCCGATTTTAAAGTGGGAAAACACTATCTTGAAGCCAATGACTCGGCAGGCAACACCTTTAAGGCCACCGCAAAACCGGTGTTGATCGGGACCGCTGTCGCCGGCGCAACGACGATGATCTTTTCGATCATCCTGCTTCTCCAGCAACACCTCCAGGCGGGCGCAATCGCCGCCGCGGCGGGCGGACTGGTTCCCGCGAATATCGGAGAGCTGATGTTAAACGCAAGACTGTCCCTCACGGCCGCGCCGATCCTCTTGGGAATTCTGTGCGGCGGTGCTGTGATCTTCTGGTTCTGCGGCGCTTCCATTCAAGCCGTGGCCACCGGGGCCTACTCCGCCGTTGAGTACATCAAGAAAAACTTGAATCTCAATAAGAAGGAAGCCGATCGCGCGGATTCGATCAAGGTCGTGCAGATCTGTACCGAGTACGCCCAAAAAGGGATGTGGAATATTTTCCTCGGGCTGCTCATGCTCACGCTCGCCTTTGCGATGTTCGACCCTTATTTCTTTATCGCCTACCTCATTGCCATCGCCACCTTCGGACTTTTCCAGGCTATGTTCATGGCCAACGCGGGCGGCTCGTGGGATAACGCAAAGAAAGTTGTTGAGGTCGATTTGGGAGAGAAGAACACACCGCTTCATGCCGCAACCGTCATCGGCGACACGGTGGGAGATCCCTTCAAGGACACCACGTCGGTGTCTCTCAATCCGATCATCAAGTTCTCGACGCTCTTCGGCATGCTTGCCGTCGAGATCGCGATCAAGATGAACCCGGCAACGACCCGCATGACCGGAGCGGCCTTTTTCATTGCAGGCCTGTCTTTTGTCTGGAGGTCCTTTTACAAGATGCGGATCCCGAGGCTGGCAACTCCGCCGGCAGAGGCAAAAGCGTTGGTTTTAGAGTAAACATTAATAAAAAAAAGCGCAGGGCGGCCCGCCGTCCTGCGCTTTTTTTTATAAATGGCTACCGCCACTCCATGAATTTTACAACGATTTCATGCGCAAGAGGTCTCGATCTTGAAAATGCTCATGGATAAATCTCAGTCCGCCTTACGGAATGATAAAAGCTTCTCTGAGGAGGCTCGAGCGCTCAACCGTTTTTGCACTCTCTCGATTTTTGGGGCCAAAGTATAGACGCAACGACCGACGCCGCCAAGATAGATAATATAGCTCCAAGCGTGATCGACGTAGGGACATGGGAAAAAGATGCCAAGAGCATCTTGATCCCGATCAAGACCAGGATGAGCGAAAGACCATAGCGAAGATGGTGGAAAAGCCGCATGAGCTCCGCTAATGCAAAAAATAGGGCCCGCATCCCGAGCACCGCAAAAATATTAGAGGTGTAAACCACAAAGGGGTCTTTAGATACCGCCAAAACTGCGGGGATCGAATCCACCGCGAAAATCACGTCGGATGATGCGAGAAGAATGATAATGACCATGAGCGGTGTCGCGCAAAGCAGGCCGTTCTTTCGGATAAAAAATTCCGATCCATCATAAACGTCCGAGATCGGCATCATGCGCCGAAAAATCCTCAAAAAAACATTTTTTTCGGGCTCCACTTTTTGGTCCTTTTCGAAAGCCATTTTTGCACCCGTCCATACAAGAATCGCGCCAAACACATAAATCATCCAGCTAAAATAGTTTAAAAGCCCGATCCCAAAACCGATGAAACCCGCGCGCATCACCAAGGCACCCAGAATACCCAGTGAGAGGATCCTGTGATGATGAACTCTTGGCAGCTGAAAGTAATCGAAGATCAGAAGAAACACGAAAAGATTGTCAAAGCTCAGGGTCCTCTCTAGAACATACCCGGCAAAGAACTGCATCGCGAGCTCCTTGCCTTTGACGAGATAGATCCCCCAATTAAAGAGAAGTGCGACTACAATCCAGATCCCGCTCCAGATAAGCGCTTCTTTCATCTTCACTTCGTGTTCCTGCCTGTGAAAAACGCCGAGATCCAGCGCGAGCATCACGAGGACCACCACGCCAAAAATAGACCAAGCAAGGATATTGTTCATTAAAACTCCGGTTCTATGACCTGAAATTCATCACTTGCCACATACCAAGAAGGCCGACCCCGAAGGGTCGGCCTTCTTGCATATACTATCTTAAATAAAAACAATCTGCAACGCCGACGGGATTAGTCCCAATCCCTTTCAATTTCAACAAAGTTGAAATTGGGGCAATCCTTGTTATCCATTAAGGAACTAAAATTCAAGACAAGGATAGTGCTTGGTTCGGACCGCAGATTAGCCCGCCCGCTTCGAAACTAGCCGGGCTTACCTTCTCTTTTCTCCCGTTTCCCGGAACCCCGAGTCTTAGGCGATCATGCCCCCGTCCTCACGGACAGGAAGCAGGTCTTACATCTTTGCTTCTTTCGACGCTTCCTGCTCGTCTTCCTTGATGTTTTCAACGGCTTCTGTAGCTTCTCCTTTTACTTCATCGGTTTCTTCCTTTGCTGCGGCCTTAATGTCCTTCGCGGTCGCCGGAGCGTAGAGTTCGTCCTCTTGAACGGCGTCGCCCACAATATCACCGGTCGTCGCATCTTCCGCCGCGGCAACCGTTTCATCGACGGCACCGGGATCCCGCTGTTCAGTGGCAAACGCAAAAGCCGGGCAAAGCATCGTCGTCATCACTAAAAGACTTATCACTAGTTTGCTCTTCATATCCTTTTATTCTCCTTTTTGCGCTACTTTTCCGCGGCGCAGCCCGGAAATTCTCGGGTTTTTGTGAGGCGGTACTGCCCTTGTCTTTTTTTCATTTTTTGAATGGCCGACAAGGACTGCCCTAATCACCCGTTTTTTTTAATAAATGAGGATCAGGACTGCGCCATCGCTTGAACGATTCTCTTTAACTCTGAATGGGTATAAAAAAACGCCTTTGAGTTCCAAGCAATACCCCGCGCTTTCGGGCCATCACTCAAAACTAAAGACGTTTTTGATCTATTTTCCACGTCATCAGAAGGCCTCCCTACCTTCCGATGCTACCCTTTTGAACTTCGGGGCTATTTCGGGTTTCACCTCACTATTGTTATCGACTTCTTGAAAAGAAGTGTACGATGGAAAACACTCCATGTCAAACAAGTGAAGCCCTTTTTTCCAATCTTCCTTGCAGGAATATTTTACTGAGACAAAAAGACCCATTAATGGCCTAATCTATTTATTATCAATGGGTTACAGACTAAACATTCCTCCGTTTGTCTGAAACCCAGAATTCCATTCTTCTATTGAACATGAGCCTTGTCTGGGCATCCAAAGCAGGCATAGCGCTCAGAAAAACAAGGATAAAAGGGACAAGGAACCACTCCAAACCATGGATCAACGTCCAAAAAAGTGAGAACTTTTTCTTCTTCTCGGGAAGGAGCCTGAGACTCATGATAATAGTCCCTAAAAGAGCGATCGTGGAGAGTCCAAAGATAGCCTGAGTAAACCGGCCTGCATTGTAATAAAGGACGGTATTCGAAAATTCGTTCCCGGCGGAAATCGCGGGAAGCCATCCCACAAAAGTCAGCAGGAACGGCAGGGCCGCCCAGGTCACTTGCCCCTCAAAAAGCTTGAAGCCATGCTGAAGTTTGTCGTAAAAAGATATTTTTTTATTCGCCAAGAACCCGCGCATTACAAGCGGAAAATTCTCCACACCCCACGCCCATCGCCTTTTTTGCTTGTAAAGACTCCCCAGGGTCCCCCACCAGGAACCCGCATCCACGATATCCATGGACAGGGTCATGGGCATCGGGACCACGTGATATAGTCCGTCAAAATAAAGATAGGATTTCCAAAAGATACCTGAATCCTCTGAGATCATGTCCGCGGACCAATACCCCACTTCCACGAGTGCTTTAAAACTCATGCTATGGCTTGAGAAAGTCACAAGTCTTTTCGGATCTGTGGTTTCAATCAGCTGAAAAAAAGAAGAACCCGTCTCCACAACACGCGCAAACCCGGGGACTTCCCAGATATTGTTGTGAAAAACAGGAATGGGCTGGAAACTCGCCCGGTGCCGATCGGGACAATTCATGAAACAATAGGTCAGACAGGCAAAGTAGTCGGGACCCACAACCGTGTCCGCATCAAAACAGGAAACGATCACATTCTCGAACGGGATTTTGTGCTCCTCAAAATACTTCGCCGCAGCTTTCGCGGCATAACTTATGTTAGCGCCTTTCACGCGTGCCTCGCCGGGAAGGCCATCCGGATGCTCCACCACAAGAAACTCCATGAACTGGTCGCGATATTCATCCGCGATCTTCGCCATCCCTTCTCTTACGGATCTCTCTGCCCTTGCTTCCACCGCAAGCGCAACGATCGTTTGCCGGATCGAAGCCTTATTCTGGGCAACGCTCAAGACGTTCGCCGCCACCACCGACGGAGATTCTTTGATTACGGGGATCACGACCAATTGGAAGATCTCCGATGATCGCGGCGGGATATTCCCTGATTTTTTCAGCCTTTCCACATCTTTCCGATGCAGCCAATGAGAGAGCCGTCGATCCCAGCCTTTCTCATGACACGCCTTCCGGGTTTCTGCAAGGTAATTATCGAACCGGTCCATCCCGCGGATACGCCCGAGCCAATCCGTATCCTTCTCGATCGAAAGCCTGAAATAAGAAAGAAAAAGAAAGATCGTCAGATAAAAAAGCCGCAAAACCCAGGCCAACATGAAAGCGATCACAGTGATCGCGGCGATCAAGGGCGCCCAGATCGATAGTGCCACCAACCCCAAGATCAAGGTCCAACTGGCCAGGCCCGGGAGTGTTTCAAAGAATCGCTGTAACAAGGCTTCTTTTCTGCTCAGGCCCTGCCTCGAATAACGGAATTTCATTTCGCCGCCCCCCGAGTTTCCTTCTCCAACTCGTTGAACATACCGGAAAAAGTGGCGCCTTCCGGAAGAATATCCGCCGCCATAAGCTCTCCTCGCGAGGATTCCAGATAATAAAGTTTGCCGGTCTTTTCGGCGTAAATGATCCCGCTCCCCTTCCGCACCGTGACGATCCCCTCCGGAGGGATCCCATATTCGCCCATACGAGAGAGGAACACTTGGTCCTGATCACAGAAAAGAATGGAATCCGCATCATCAACAAAATAAGCCTGGCGGATATCATGTCCGTTCTCAATAGTCCATTCATCTCGGGCCCGCGTTCAAAAAACTCTTTTCTGCGCTCAGGTCTTTCAAAATCCAGCACGCCGACCCGCGACTTCTGCCACAACACGATCTTTTGACCCTCCGTATCGGCCTGATACCCTCGTATCCCTTCCTCCACGAAACGATAAGGCAGCACGTTTGAGAAGAGTTCTCCCCGTTCTCCGCGAAAGACGACCGCTTTATTCGAAATAAAATCAATCTCGTATCTTCCGGCATCTTTAAAAAGATTTTCAAGAAAAATGCCTTTTTCCACAAGAACCTCTTCCCCTTTTTTGGCGTGAAAACCTAAGCGAACGATTGAGGACCCGCAAAGAGCATAAATTTTGTTTTTGAAAAGTCCGAAACCTCGGATCTTTGAAAGAAAATCGGGAAGCGCTATCATTTTTTCCAGATCCAATCGCGAAAGGTCCTGCCCCTGCCATGCGAAGAGATAGTCGGGATGGTCGCCCTCCCATAAGATCTCGTAAGGTTCTCCTTTTTCAAAAAGACCCGAGAGGTCCTTGACTTCCGATTCCTCCTTATCGAGCTGACACCCCAGGAATTTCATGCCCTCGGGAGTCTCCACTTGCAGGATGACAAAAGAGCTCTCCTTAACCCTGAAAACCTTGATGAGTTTTGCATTCCTGAAAGGAGCCGCCTCCGGGAGAATCGAGCGGAGAACTTCACTTTTCCAGTCAAATATCTTTAAATCCCCGGCATGTCCTGCACCTTTGAGAAGCAGGTAACGCGTCCCCGGAACAGGCAATAGATCTTCAAAGGACTCGGCGGCTAAGATCCGGGTCTTGACGCTCTGAGGAACCAATAGGACCTTTTCAAGATTGACGGCCTTCCCCGGCTCCACTTTGATCTCCCGTTCCCAAGGCCTGTGACCATGTAAAAGGATCTTCACATCATATGGGCCGGAAAGAAGATTCCGGATCGTGGCGGGTGTCCTTTCGAGATAGCGTTTATTCCCGATCGAAATAAAAGCATTCGGAGGGAGTGTCTCGATGTGGATCAATCCCGTTTTAGCAAACCCCTCTTCGACTTTGGGCGTAAAGATATAGCCAAGGGCATAGAGGATAATCATCGGGCACAGGACAAGATAGAGCCCAAAAAAAAGATAAAAAAGGATCTTTCTGAAAATAATCATGGCGTCCAAGTCTCTTGTTTTGTTTCATGAATGGCGACTTGGACAGTCCCAATACTTTTCAATTTCAACCGAGTTGAAATTGGGGCTGTCCAAACTTCCATTTTGGAAAAGAAATAAAAAGTTTGGGCTGTCATGTTTTCCAATCTGTTTTTTCGCATAAGGAGAATCATGGCGACGTATTATGCCACAATCTGCTCTCCCCTCCAAGTTTCCCCGACTCTTTGGGCTCAATCGTTGACAGAATTCACCCTATTCTCTAATGGGGTAAAGGCACTTGTGCCCTGTGCCGATGTCTTAATACCATGATCAACTCTCTTGATTTCGCCGTCCTTTCATTCACTTCCCTTTTTGTCATTGTAGATCCCGTCGGGCTCATTCCCACCTTTTTGGCCATGACCGAGAAAAATACGGGCCCGGAACGGGTCCGCATGGCCCAGCTCGCTTCTCTCATCACATTCGGCATTCTGATCCTGAGTTTTTTATTCGGACAACGGCTTCTCACGGCGTTCGGGATCACGCTTCCGGCCTTTGAGATCGCCGGAGGCATTGTTCTTCTCCTGGTAGCCATCGATATGTTGCAGGCGCGTCGCACGGCACTCAAGGAAACCCAAGAAGAAAAAGCCGAAGGTATCGATAAACACGATGTCGCCATCACTCCCATGGGAATCCCGATGCTCGCGGGCCCCGGCGCCATTACTGCAGTCATTCTTCTTTCAAACAAGGCCGGAACCTTCGGGAATCACATGGTCCTGGCAGGCACAATCTTTGTCGTTTCGGCACTTACACTCCTGATCCTCTGGACTGTGGCCGTACGCTCCAAAATGCTCAGCACGATCGCTCTTAAGATCATGGGGCGCCTCATGGGCCTGATCCTCGCCGCGATCGCAGTCCAATTCATTTTGAATGGCGTTTTAGCAGCCCGCCTTTTTAGCTAATTTATTATCTCGTTTGCCCCTTGCTTTTTTTGCTCTGGGGATATATACTTCGATGTATAAATAGTTAATAGTGTTAACTATCTCATGCGCTCAGGAGGCGCGACCATGAACGAAAGGGAAACGTTTGTAGCCAGTTTCAGGGAACTTCACCCAAAGTTCTCCCGCATGTACGCCCAGATACTGGGCCGGGTCGATCTGACGCTCCCGCAGTACGCCCTTCTTTATCAATTGATGTTAATCGGCACCGTTTCGATGACCGAGATCAGCGACCGCCTTGAGATCACCAAGCCCGCCGTCACGAACCTAGCAGACCGGCTTGAAGATAAAAAATGTCTGAGACGCGTCCCCCAAATGGAAGACCGGCGCGTCATCTTGTTGGAGATCCTCCCCAAAGGGGAAAAGATCATTGCGGAGATCCAGGGACAGAGTCTCGGCCTTCTTCTAAAAGCCTACGATCAATTCGATAAAAAAGAGCACAAAATCATCAGTCGTTTCTATGCAACGGTCTCAAAGGTCATGGATGATTTCCTGATGAGTACCAAAAATGAAAAGTAACCGTTCCTTGCGATCCGTTTCCTTATTTTTAGCCATTTCTCTTTGTTTTTTAAGTTGCCCTATGGCCCGCTCCGAAAGTGTCGCGGCGCAACCGGCGCAACAAAATCCCGCCGAACCTTATTCACAGTCCGAAGGCGCCCCACTCACTCTAGAAGATTGTTTCAAGCTTGCGCTTGATGTCAGCGATACCGTCGCGATCCAAAGAGAGGCCATTGCCCGTGCCAATGCCCAGATGTTCATCGCGGCAAGTGAAGCTCTTCCGGAAATCGATTATGTCATGACCCGTGAGACGCAGAACAACCCGGGGATAACCGCCACGGGAGGTACCTTAATTGATTCGAATATCAAGCAACGTCAATTTACGATCTCACAACCTGTCTTTCAAGGCTTTAAAGCGGTCGGTGCGATCTCGGGCGCCGGAAGTTTTAAGCAGCAACAAAAGGATACATGGATCCGGACCAAGGAGCTTCTTTACCAGGACGTGGCCGCAGCCTTTTATGGCGTCCTTCGATACCAACGAGAGATCGCGATCACGCGAGAGATCCATGAACTTTTAGAACAACGGATCAAAGAACTCGAGGGGCGTGAAGATATCG
>PLLJ01000030.1 GCA_003140935.1 Candidatus Omnitrophota bacterium | reverse complement strand
GCCGTCAGGACCTTCGAAAATTGTTCGTGCAGCACGCCGAGATTGGCACCGCGCGTCTTCTCCCCGCCGTCGGAGATGTTCGCGATGTATTCCGTTTTGTAAAAATCCTCCCCGAAAACGTCGATCACACGCCGCCGCGACGTATACGTCCCGGGACGGTCGTGATCCAGCGGTTTGTAGGATTCGGGCGTCCCGTCCGCCTTCAGGAGCGTCACGAACGGCGGCTGGATCGACAACAAGAAGGTGATCTTTCCGTTGTACTTCGCGGAAACCTCTCTCAAAAATTCCACATAGGCCAGATAGGTTTTGGGCGTGAAATTCTGGATATTGATGACGAAATAAGGCTGTAACCCTTTGACTGATTCCGTGGCCACCGCATGACGGAAAACATCCTGCAGCCGGTAAAACTCCGCGTTCGAGGTCTCCGCGCTCGTGATCTCGAAAGGAACGCGGCCGTCCAAATGCGCGGCCTCTTCCGTCGTCAGCGTAACCCCGGAAGCGAACCCTTTGGCGGGAGTCTCACGGACCGCCAAAAGGGCGACCGAAAAGAGGATCTCTTCAAGCCATTTCTGGATCTCGGGGTCCTGCGTGTTCCGGGCGATTTGTTCGAAATTGTCCGTAAAAAGAATGCGGTCCTTCATCGCCTGTTGGGCGGAGATCCCCGCTTTTTTATCTTCTCGGCTTTGCGCCAAAACCGCCAGATGATGAAGACGGAGGATTAAACCTTCTCCGCTATCGGAATAATCCTGATGCTTTTCCAAATACGCCCGCGCATTCGCCAGGGCTTGCGCGGAAGGCAGAGGGGCAAGACGATAGGGTTCCGCGATCCTGCTGACCGGGTCTTTCAAGGAATCATAAAGAACGACATGGACACCCGCCACGGGCTGGTTAAAAGCGGCCCTTGCGACGTCAGGCGTTTTCATTTCCCCCGCAAAATTGAGGAGTTCCTCGTTGCCGAGCATCTGGAGAGGATTGACGCTATGGACCAATCCGTACAGGTCCACTTTCCGGACTTGTCCTTGATCCACTTCATAGAGCCGGTTCCCGATCATGAGAGTTTTCCCGTCCCACGGATGCTCCGCATCCATCACCCGGCCGATATGCAGCACGGCTCCCGTATCCGTCCGGGTCAGCGTCAGCGAATTCCCATCCGCGCTCCGCTGGACCTTAACTTCTCCGTGCAGACCGTCATGATACGCGCCCAGATTGATCTCGATGTCCCCCAAATAAGCCTCTGCCCGGAAAACTTTGGCAGGCTTCTCCCCGGCATACTTCTTCCGCAACTGGATGAATTTCGTCCGGTAATTCTCAAGACCGTCCTGGAGTTCGACCGGGTCATGGGTCTTGAAATAACCCGTGAGGTCCGGGGCAAACGGGGTTTGCTGGGAATAAAAATGCTGCGATTCCACGATCACGGCCAGTTCATTGCTGAATTCATATCGCCCGGAACGGTTCCAGCCGAATTTTCCCTCGAACGGTTTGGCCTTCAGCAATTCCAGGTAGCGCGCTTCCGTGATCGTTTCGCGCTCTCTTAAGATCCTTAGAATCGTGTGCGCGTCTTCCTGACGCAGGGACCTTAGAAGAAAAACGAAAAAGTTGCTTTGGGGAAAATTGCGGATCAATCCCTCCAGGATAGAGGCCTGAACTTCCGGGATCCTGGGCCCCATGGGAGCCTCGCCGCCGGGAAGTTCCTGGAAATCCTCGAGCCATTTGAGATCGCTGTGGAGCTGCATCGAGGCCTTTTCTTCATCCGTGGGTTCACGCCCTTCCAGGGTCTTTAAAAAGTGGTAGTGCAACAGATGGCCGAAATGCTCCGAAGCCAGCACCTGCATCAGCGTGGCGGGATAGGACAAAAGCCCTTCTTCGATCTCGATAACGTACCCGTTGACCCGCGCCGGCGTGGAAAGTCCCCGCACGATCTTGATATAAACGGGGATATGATCGAATTCGGGATAGCGCCGTACGACCTGAGCATAGGCGGCTTCAAGCGCCGAGGATTGCTCGAGCTTCTTATTATTTTTCAGCGCCAAAATGACTTCTTCAGGATAACCTTCGACGACCGTTTCGACTTGGCGGGTTTCCGAACGGCCGGCCGTTATTTCAGCCGGTCCTTGCGGCTCCCGGATCTCTGAACGCATTTGCGGGAGCGCGCGGAGCGCCGCGATGGCCTTTTCGGCTTCGTCATTCGTAGGGACCGGCGCCGCCCAGCCTTTCGCCGGCCAATCTTTCAATTTCTGGGCCTCTTCCAGTCCGATCTGCGTCCATGACAAAGCGTCCGCGTCCGACATCGAAGCCACGTCCGGGATCACGGGTGTATAACTGACAAGTGTAATTTCCTCATCAGCGAGCGTCTTGCCTTCTTCTTTAAGGTAATCGGTCACAAAAACGCCGGCCGCTTTCGCCTGGCCCCACGCGTTCTGCATCAGTAGGATCCGTTTGGGGGCCAGTCCGGCCGCCACGATCTTTTTCCTTGAGAACCGGACATTTTCGCCGCTTGAGGTCGAATCCGCCTCAACGATGTCCACTTTGGCGCCGTTCGCTTCCATGACGTTCTTGAAATGAAGGGCTTCGGGCATTCCGTAATTCCCCGCAAGGAGCGGTTTCGCGGCCGTCGGCCCGAACCCGCCGCTGGTCACCAACGCCATCGCGGGATTGTTCTCCCTCAGACGGTTCACGATACCGGCCGCTTTGACGGGCACATCGGTGATCGCGGAGCCCAGAACGATGGCCGCGTCGAATTTCATCCCGAGAAGTTCGGTCTCACTGACCGGCGTCCATGTCCCCGTCGTGGCGTTGTACTCGGCCCGTTGACCCAGATAATTCGTCAGCAGCACCGGCAGTTCTTTATTCACCACCGCCCGCTCCTCCGCCGACATCCGCATCTCGGAGCGAAGATGATGAATAGGATTCGTTTCCTCACGCCGATCTTCATCTTCAAGTCTGGCCTGCGCTGACCGTAGTCTTTGTTCTTTAAGATACTGCTCATGTCTTGCGTGTTCTGCATAACCTTTGGGATCTCTAATTCGCCAAACAACTAAGTAAAGAGGATAAACAACAAAATAGGTAACAGCATATGTGAGCCCAAATAGTAATAAACTTAAAACTCCGTTAGAAATTACCGCTTCCCAAAAAGAAGGCACATAGCTATTTCCGGCACCGACATGCAAATCAGCGTAAGTTCCAAATGTGAACCCAGCAAGAGAAGATATGCCAGCAATGGCTTTCGCTATAACTTCAGCTTTTGATTCTATTTGATGAATATTCATCCGCATCTCGGAGCGAGGCATACTTGAAGGGTTAGTACTACTCTCACCGACTTGTTCTCCGGGCCTAAACTGATATTCATCCTCAGCACTGCTCACAGCCTGTTCGCGCGCGAGACGGTCCATCTCGGTTTGAATTGACTTTATGTAGGCTTCATGTTCAGCATAGCTCTTTGGACTAATCAAGCGCCAAATGCCGTCGACAATTTTTGTGATTATATATTTCACAGGAAATGTAATAAGGACCCCAATTGTTATTGTTCCAAGAGCAAAAACAACGCTTTCAAAGGACAGCAGAAAATTAACCATCCCTGGATCATACCTACCTTCTAAAAACATCGTTTCAGGATGGGCATAGTGGTAAAAAACGTATTTAAAAGCGAAATAACCGGGCGGTAAAAATGCTGCCAGCAAGCTCAGCAAAAAAATCACGCTTTTTCTAGACGACTCTTTCCATCTGAAAGGAGCAGCCCCAACTTCGCGGTCTGTGGCCTGCAGTCTGTGGCCTGCGGCCTTGTCGCTCCGCATCTCGGAGCGTGTTGGCCCACTGTGAAAAGGAGACGAAGACTCATCTGAATCCCTGTCGGCTTCCTCGCGCGCAGCACGTTCTTTCTCCTCTCGCGCCTTAATTACTTTATATTCGTTCAATGCAGACGTAGCACGAGGGTCATCAATCTTTTCCAACGCCTCAGCTATAGTTGCCCTGACCTGAGCATCTGTATCTTCCAGAGCTTTAATCAAAACAGGAGTAGCACGAGAATCTTTACTCTGTTCAAGAACTCGGACAGCTGCGATTCTGCGATCTGTCCCTTTCCATATCCACCTAAAGGAGAACCCAAACAAATTAACCCCTAACATCTCCTCCCTATCAAATAAGCTATCTAGCCAACCTTGTTTCAAATCCTTCGTCGCCTTCTGGAATTGCGCCTCCGTTAACCGTACCTCCGACCGCATCTCGGAACGTCCGCCTGGAGCCGGTGGCGTTGCCGTCGGACCTGCTGAAGCAGGAGCCGGTGGAGACATCTGCCTCAATCGTCTGTAATCAAAAAGCAATCGAAGTGCCAACCCTCCCGACCCAATGAAAGTCCCTATGAGAAGCGGCATCAGCACCGCCGGAGCGATAAAGGATAACAAAAAGAGCGCTACGCCCGACAGTGACAGCATTCCGATCAAAATTCCCAATTGACCTTTGATCGTATCTTTAAGATTGTTGATTTCCTCGGGTTTCGTATTCTTAAGCTTGTCAGTCCCTATTTTCCCGGCCCACGCATCGATTCGTTCGAGTGTTTCTTGAGGGACCATGACCCTTTTAATAATGTTCTCTTTAAGGAAAAACACGATACCGGCAGCCAATCCTAACAAGCCCAGAACGAGAGCACCGGCCAAAACATACCCGTGCAATGCCACGAATACGGGATGGGTCCCTAATGCTTTTCCAAAAAAGGTAACGAACCCGGCAGTATATCCGTCCCCCAGAGGTATTGACATGATCAGGTTGAACGTATCCGCGATCAGTTTCGGCCCGAAGGACAACGACCCCCAAGCGGTAACGGCTGCGATCGAGAACCCAAGAATGGCTGAAACGACCCGTGTCTTAGCGAACCATTTTTGTTCTCCCGGCTTCCATTCTTCTTCCGCAGCTCCAATCTCCGTTTTCAAACCATCTATTTTCGCTTGAATTGCGGTTTTCCCCTCTGCGGAAGCAACCTTTAATTTCGCCTCAGCAACTCCTAATCGAAAATTTAAAATTTGTAACCTTACGGGCTGCCAAAAGTTAATGATACCGAAGAAATGCGCGACAAAAGGGCTCATGAGAAAAGCCAGGATGATCGGCGCGGCACGCAAAACCCAGTGAATATCCAGGAACGGGAGAAGCTGCGGAGCAAGGGCCGCTACCAGCAGGAGGGCGACCGGCAGTCCAACGCTCGTCAGGATCTCGGACCCTAAAAACCGCCATCCGGTCAATCGGTCCCAGAATTCGCGCTGTTTGGAAATCGATTTGCCATCCGCCTTACCTTTAATCGAATTTTTACCTTCTGGACTCCAAAAAGTATCTTTGACTTTGACCGTATCCTCGTAATAGCCCTTGTTCATAAACCTCAGGGGCCCGATGATCAAACCGAAAATGCCGTTGATCGCCAAAAGAAGCCCCATCGAAACACCCAGCGGGGCCAGGACAAAGATCGTGAGCCCCATAAGCCCGACCGCAAAAGGTAAGCGGTAATCCCAAAGGTATTCCTGGAGCCCTTCCGTTTTCTTTGCCGGAGCCGCCGGCGTCCACATGGTAGCGATCCCGTATCTTTTCTGGATCTCCGCCTGTTTATTGGCAAGCCAGATCTTCCGGTGTTTCGTCAGAAGGTTCGGGATCAACATGATCGTGGACGACGCAAGCTCGAGGGCATTGATCAACAGAATGAACGGAAGCTTCCCGTATTCGGACAGGATCCCTCCCCAGGATTTTCCTTTCATATCGGTCTTCATGGCCTTCCAGCTCCCGGGACCTTTCAAAAGCAATGGAAGAACGCCGACGACAACAAATGCCACGACAACCGCAATTGCGATCCCGGCACCGAAAAATACAACGAGACCGGCCAGCCAATGCAGAGAAAACACCCACGGAACAAGAGCGGCCCAGAAAGCACCCAGCAAGGGAGCACCCCAATGAACGGCCGCGATAATGCCTGCCAGTAAAGGAATTTTCAAAAGCCAGAAACCGACTTTGCTTTTGGGAACCGGCAGTTGCGAAACGAGTTTCTGAGCGGTCAGCTTCGCCACATTAAAGATCGGTGTCGTGAACTTCATGTGGACCAAAAGGACGATCACAAGCAGGAAGAGCTTCTCCCCCACGAACGGGAACGCCACTTCCTGGATCCCGAGAAGAAGCACGGAAAGGAAACCGACCACAAGAAGTTTGCCCCACAGGTCTTCCGACAGAACGCCCCGGCGCACCAGGTTGTTCCAGTAGAGGCTCATTACGTCCATCGGCATCACTTTATGGAAACGCGCCCAGAGATTCTTAAGGTCGAACCGGAGCCACTTTGTTTCACGGGTCGAATTTTCAATGGTATTGGCCGGCACAGATTCCATGATGGAGGTGTCATTGGATAACGCGAGCCGCCCGAGCGCGGAATGGACCTCGTCTTCACTCTCCAGGTATTTGGCGTCCTTTGGGCTGGATGCGCACAACACATAAGCATACCGGCCCATGGGCATGCCCGGCTCCGGCCGGAGGTAAACCGCGTGAAACGTCCGGAGATTGAATCCCTGTTTCCCAAAACCGCGGACGGACCTGTCCGCCGTCCACATGCCGACCTGGAACGGCCACAACGCGTCCTGGGCCCCGTCCCCGGTGGCCGTCCCGACCGACACGGGAGCGTTATAAAACCGGATGCGCGGCTGGATAATGGAATAACCCTCCCGGACGAATTTCACTTCCAGAGAAGGGTAAAGACTTTTATCTTGCGATTGGATCCAAAAGCCGCGCTCGCTGAACTTGGGTTCACCGTGTTCATCGATGGCCTTGTTTTCAGGAGCCTCGAGCTGCGAGATCAAAGTGATCGCGTCTTCATGAGCGGCAAAATTGTCGGCGTCAACGACCTCAAAATCGTTGATCACCGGTTCTTTTTGTTCTTGTCCATTTTTGTCTGTATAGGTCATGCGGAGCGGTTCTCCCGATTTTTCCGGGTGGAGCCATTCAAGGATCGGATTGTGGTCGGGATTGAAATTCACACTTCCATCCGCGTTTATGACGGTTTTGCCCGTGCGATCCCCCAAAGGCTTCGTCGTCTCAACAAACCGGTCGATCTCTCCGAATCTTGGAGAATTTTCGTCCGTATTGAGAATACCGTCAAAATACGGCATGTCCTTTTCGAGAATACCCGGATAAGGCGCCCGTAAATGCGTTTGACCGGTCACCAGAAAATCAACGATGAAATGGGTCATGAACGGCTTGGCATAATCCTGATTCACTCCAAAATAACCGGGACGCCGCGCCATGATGACCAATTGCTCCGGCCTCAGGCCGTAGACCCTCCGTGCTTCCCTCACTTGAGCCGCGATCGCCTGCCATCCGCCGGACTTGACCGCGCCGCCGCCCAATTCGATCATCATGATGCCGCCAAAATTCGGATCGGGATTGTTGCGGATACTGCGGAGCAGTTTGTCGAACGCGTCATCGAACTTTTCATTGCGCCCGTTCTTGAACGCCCCGCCTTCATAAAAAGGCATGGCCGCCCTGCCGCGGACATCCGGAGGAAGGCCATTTTTCGGATTAAAGGCCCTCGGGAGTCTCGGTGCATTAAATAGTTGCGCCACAAGGTCCTTCAGATTCAGATCGATAATGATCCGCAAAAGGTAGTAATTGATCAGCATGCTGCCCACTAATGCAAAAGGAGCGAACACGGCGAGAAAAACAGGGAATGACGCAAACATTGTAAAATAAAAAACGTTGGCGGCCAGTAAACCCCAAAAACTCCCCTTAACGATCCTTTCACCCAATTCAGGGCTCTTCACGAAAGGTGGCATTACCTCGAGCTTCTTAAGCATATAGAACACTGCCAAACCGCCAAAAAGAAGCGTCGGGATCCATCCGACGAAAGTATAAACGGCAAGATTCAACGTCAGCGTGATCGAGAGAACCAGCAATGCGGTAAGAATTTGAACGGCCGTCTGGAACAGCCGGTGGGACCACTGGAATCGCTGTGGTCCGCGGCCGACAAATATTTCCGGTGCACGACGCACTTCACTGCGGGCGCTCCCGGAAGATGGCGTACCAAGATTAACAGAGGGTCCTACCGCGGGAGGTTGTTTGGGCTTAGAAAGCTTGGAAAAGATCCACTGGGCAATACCCCACAAGAGCTGGCGGCCGAACATGACGGCCCCCCAAATGCCTGCGATCACAATGGCGACTAAAATACCCCCCTTGGCCAGATCGAAGCGTTTCAGTAATTCGGGTCTTTGGGCGTCGAGAACGTCGCTAACGGCTTTGACCTCTTTGCCTTCTTCGACCTTCTGCTTGAAACCGATATTGATGATCTCCTCGACCCCCTCCTGCCACTTCAGGATCTGTTCGTCTTTGGGCGGCTCCTTTTCCCCTAAAATTTTGATCCTGGACACCTTGAATCCGGTGGGAGCCATTTCTTCAAGGATCGCCCTCAAACCGATCCGGTCGGTGGGATAGGCCGTGGAATCGTGATAAACGGCGAGTTCGAGGACCGAGAGCGGAGAGAGAGCGGCTTTGAGTTTCGTCCGGTCGGTGTCCGGCTTCGCGTGCTCGGCCGCGACCGCCTCATCCAGCATCTTGCGCGTCGCCTTGGCCTGCGCCACGAGCCGCTCGAACTGGAACGGTGAAATATTCCGCTCCTTCATCACTGCAATGATCCTCGCCAGGATCTTATCGTCGAGCTGAAAGTACGGATCCTTGATCCATTGTTTGCCGTAATCCGTGAGGCGGATCGGAAGGACTTGGCCCCTCACGGTCGTGTTCTGATCATTCTTTGCGGCGGCGTTCAATTCCTTGACCGCGGCTGTCACGTTGTCGGTTACTGTCATCATTTGCTTATCCGGCTGGTCTTTCCAAACGTGGACCGGCATCATTTTCGCAAGTCCCATCCCGATCCAGGAGTCCGCCAAAGCGAGCGCCTCTTCCACAGGGATCGCGGGGTCGGCTGTGCGGATCGCTTGCGTCAGGGATATCCAGCGGTCGAAATCGTCCATCGTCCGGCCGCTTTCGTGGATCTTGACGGCCCAGAAATAGGTCTCGCCCTCATCTCTTCCCACGCCCAGCGCGGCGAAAGCCCGGTTATACTTTTCATTCATGGCCCGGCCGTTCTTGAGGTTCGTTTCAAGAACCTTCAATTCATTTTCCACGTCTTCCGCGACGGTTCTTCCCAACTTATCTTTCAGCTCCTGGCTCGCTTTCCCGTAGGCCGGGTCTTTGGGGTTCGTCAAAAATCCAACGGCGTTGAAAATATTCGCCGTAAAAGCGGCGACCCTTCCGTCATCGTCGATGGAAAGGTTCGCGCCCGGAGCGATACCCAAGGCGCTGCGGTAGAGAGCTTCCACGCGGTTCTGGAGCTGGATGAACCGGTAGAAGGTGTCCCGGACGTCATAGCCCTGCATGATGGAGTTCCTCACAAGGTCCTTGATCTCCGCGTGGTCCAGCCTGCCGGGATGCCTTTGTTGCGCTTCCGGCGTCAATGTTTTCCAATAGTCCGCGTAAAGCCTCTGAAATTCATCGGTCAGCGCTCCCTGGGTCATGCCGTCCGGAAGTTTCCCGGCAGCGCGCCGCTCCTGGAAACCTGCGATGGCCGCATCCCGCAACCCGGCGACTACGCTTTCGCGGGAATCGTTGTCCTGCCGGAATTTTTCGATCGCTTTCTGGCGGACGGGAAACCGGTCCATGAATTCAACCAAAGCAGCCGCGCTTTCGCCCTGGATCGCCTTCAAAGCAACATCGGCGCCATTCCCATTCGATAAATGCGTCTCTTCATAAACGGCCCGGAAGGTGCGGTCGACCATCTTGAGCCTCGCCACGAGTTCGATCTGGGCTTTGTGTAAAATGGCGGGATCGACATCTTTAAAGGAATCTTTCCCGGCAAGACTGTCCCAAAGGCCCCGAACCATGGCCGCTTCTTCCGGTGTCGGGAGGGCGTCAAACACGGTGCGCCAACTTTGCTGAAGCCGGAAATAAGCCTCCGTCCCGGGCGCCTCTTTTTCGAGGTTCGCAAAAATGTAGTCACGGTAGGCCTTGACGTTCTGGAAATAGCGGTCCATCTGGAATTGTTTGACCTTGTCCAGCGTCGCGGTCACTTTCGCGCCGGGGACCGGGAAGAAACCTTCCTTGGTGAACCGCTTGATCGCGAAACTCAGGTAGATGGAGGAAACGAATTTGCCCGCGTTCTTGGCTGAAGTCACCTGCATTTTCTCGACATTGCCGAACCACTCCGAAAGCCATGCGGGCCCCTGCTTCAACTCGAACATACGCGCCGCAAAACCCAGCCTCTGCCAGTCGTTCATCACGGGAAATTGCCCCATGAGCTCTTTCGGAACGCCCGGCGCCCTGGCAACACGCGCCTTGGTGCTTTTTTCGAGTTGGGAGATCATGCCGTCGTATTTCAGGATCGTGGCGAAATCATTCACGGTGTAGAGATGGCCGCGCGTGATCAAAGTGATCCAGGCGGAAACATCCGCCGCTTCGGCCTGTTTCGGTTTTCCCTGATCGTCCCGGTGATAAAGCATGTAGGCTGCCTGAAGAGTTACGAACATCTTCTCCCGGTCGCTGATCCAACCCCGAGCTCCTTCAAACTTCCCTTTTTCGTTGTTCCTCTTTTGGTCCTCCATGTAATCGCGTAAAAGCTGGATCGCGTCGCCGAGTATCACTTTCCCCTTCGAGACTTCAAGGGCATTGTCCGCCATCAGTTCTTTTTCCTTGATCTCCCGGACCTGCGTCTGCAGCGCTTCGATCTGGCGGTCGATCTCTATCTGCTTAGGAGCATCTTTTTCCGTCCTTTTCTTTGCTTCGAGGTCTTGGACCTGTTTTTCAAGAGCGTTGACCCTGTCTTGGGCCTCTTTAGGCAATACCGAGCGCAACTCTTTTTGGAGTTCTGCGGAAATGTTCCCGCGCACCCTCGTCACATCACTCGCCATCTTAAATATTTTAGAAATACCGTCGTTGTTTTTCAGTTCCTCCGGGTACGCGTCCTGCAATTTCCTGAGCTCATTGGACCAATATTTCAGCACATAAGAGTTCACTTCAAACCCATTGTCTTTGAGCGCCGTATAAACCTGCTGACGCCGTTGGAGCTCGTTACGGAACGCGCCCATGTCTTTCAAGCTGTCGTCCAGCGCCAATTCGCGTGCGATGGAGGTGACGTCGCTGTTACGGGCCGCGCTGCTCTGCTCCTGGAAGAACCTGTATTGATCCGTGGCCTTAAGATAATTCTGGATGAATTCGTCCTTTTCAGTCGCGGGAAGGATCTCTTTGAAAAGCCTGTTCGCAGCGCGCTGTGCCCTGACACGGACCGCATCGGGTTTCCCGTTTGACTCGGATCCGGCCAACGTGCCGTCCTGATTGAAGATCTCACGCCAACCGTTCCTGCTGCTCGTGACAAGATCGCGGGCGATCGCATAAAGCACGCCGATCCTCTCGCTGCTTTCACCGGAGATATCGCCCTTTTTATCTTTTTCCCCGATAATCTTGCTCACTTCGGACGCGACCTTGATCCACTGTTCAAACGCCTCGGGGCTCAATTTGTTGTATTGGGCGTATTCGTACCATGCGGACACGGTCCCGCGGTCGTTCCGGCTCGTCTTCATGTCAAGTTTCGGGTAAAGCACTTTCTTCAGGGCCTCCTGGATGCGAGGCATCGCACGATAGGAATCGTGGATCCCGGCGCGAATATCGGCAAAGGGGCCCGTCTTCGCCTGAAGGACCGCTTCGCCTCCCTGCCCCAGTTGGTTGAGCACTTGCCCGAGTTCCAGGGCCTTGGCCTGCCTCAGTAACGCTTCGATCCGGACGGCATCGGCGGGATATGCTTTTTTCAATGCATTGATGCGGTCCGGCGTCAGCTCCACCGGATGTCCCTTGATCCCTTCTTTCTCCTCAAAGAAACCGTGGTCCATCAACCAGTCGAAAATGTTCCCGGGGAACTCCTTTTCGAAAGCGCTTCTTTCGACAAAGCCGTTCTCCTTGGCGTACTGCTCCAGCGCGTTGAGCGTGCGGAATAACACCTCGCCCATAAGCTGACCGTTCTTGATGCTCATGAGTTCTTTTTGGATCTCCCGCGCGTCCGGTTGGGAACCCGGCCGGGCGCTCGCTTCCAGGAAGCGCAGCATCACCGCGTCCGAGGGCAGCCCTTTTACCTGCTCGTCGTTCATATCGTAGATCTTCTTGATCTGCGCGCGTTCATTCTGGAGAATATGGTTGGCCAAAAGAGCGACCGCTTTGAGACGGTTCGAACGGACCTCCGGGTCGGGATCGTAGATCTTTCCCATGAAACTCATGAACTGCCACGCCGTCAGGTCCGGAAGACCTCCTTTGCCCATATCCCCGTAGAGATTCATATTTCTTCCGAAATTAGCGCGATAAAGATCGGCGATGATCTGACGGACCGCGTTGAATTCCTTGATCGTGTCGTCCCGCGTCAAAAATTTAAAGTAGGGCTGTTCACTGACCTGGCGTTGCGCGTACGGGAACCAATCCAGGAGCGCCTCCGAGGCGAATCGCTGTTTTAAGCGGTTCCATCCCGGGTTGTCGTTCGGAAAAAGCGATGCGTCTTTCGGGTAAAGCGACCGCTGGGAGAGGACCCATTCATTGAAACCCACGCGCTTGTCCTTGATCTCGACCAGACCGCTCAGCAAGCCGTCTTGCGTCAAAAAAGCGAGCTCGGCATCGGTGAAATTGATCTGAGGGCGGACCGCTGCCGTTTGTTTGCTCTGGGCGGCGATATTTTCGATCATCTTCGTCAGGAAAAGGAAGTCGAGCTTCAACCGTTCGGAGAATTCCCGGTTGAAGTAGTCCGTGAAACGGGACTGAACAAGGTCCGGGACCTTGGCAGGATCGGCCGCGTTGAGAGTTTTCGGGTCCATCCCCTTCAGGATGGATGTCGCGTAAAAAACGTACATCCCCAGGACCCGGAGATCTGTTTTTGTGTCCAATTCCGATTTCGTTCTTTCTCTCGCGCTCGCTCCCGGTCTCGATTCTTTCTGGTTCATGATCGCGAGCGTGTCCGTAGGAAGGAGCCCCTCGATCACCTGCGCGTAATTCAGGCCCAATTTTTCGTCGCGGGGCACTTGATTCATGAACCGTATGAAATTCGGGTCCTTTAATCTGTCCGCAAGGGAGAGGTTCCCGTTACTCCCGGGCTTGGCCAGCGTTTTCAGGATCTCGAACATGGCCACCCGTTCTTTGGGACTCAACTGCATCGCGTTAAAAAGACGGACAAAGACATCTTCCACCAGGATCGATTCGCTGAGCCCCCCCTTGATCTTCCCGTCCGTGTCAACATCCGTCTTGGCCTTTGTAACATCCACCCCAAAAATATTCTGCCACAGGTCACGCACGGCGGCTCCATAACCGGCGCCGGCGGCAACGTCGCGATAATCTGTCCGCGGTTCACGGACAAGCGGCTGGGAAGTATCCTTCAGTTCCCGGACGATCTGTTGAGGACTCACCAGAGACGCGGGCAGCTCCGGCAGGTTCGCCAATTCCCGCTCGATCCTCGCCACTTCATCCGCTTCTGTCGCGATCCGCGTTGCGGCCTGCTGCAATTGATCGAGCGCCGGCTGCTGTTGGCTCTGATAAGGCAGCGGCTTATGCGCGACGCTCTCCACGGTTTGCGCTTCTTTCTGAAGTCCCATGAGCGTCAGGGTGCTGGAAAGATTGATCAAAGATTTTTGGAATTCAAAGTGAATGCCTGAAAGACGCAGGGCGTCATTTTCGCGATGATCGAAGGCAGTGAACACTTCGTTAATGGTCTTGACCGTACGGCCTTCCACGCCCACCGCCCGGTAACCATTTGCGGAATCCGTCGCGAAGCTCATCGACGACACATATTCGTCGGCCATTTGGACCAGACGGATCCGGTTCTGGACAAATGCGGTGTATTCGTTCAGCGCCTGCAACTGAACTGCCCTCAAAAGCGGGTCGGACTGCACGCGGGTCAATTCCGTCTTCGCTTTATCGAGCGCAAGGAGCGTCGCTTTCTCGCGATCGATCACCCGGAACGTGAGCTCGGCGCCGATCGACGGCCGGTACCCCGCGAAAACCCCCACTTGGGAACTGAACCGGTGGTACGCCTCGCGCTCCTCCGCCGTCGCGATCGTGACGTTCTCCAGGATCGATTTATACCGGGGATCGCGGAATGCGCTCTCCAGCATTTTTTGAGCCATCGGTCCCACATCGGCCCCATTGAAAACCTGCTGCAAAATATCCGTCGAAGGAGTGTCGATCTTAACGTCTTCAGGGATCCCGGCGATGAACTTCAACATATTCTTAGCGATCTGAAGATCACGGTCGGCGGTTTCCGCCATGACCCTCGTGCGGGCCATCGCGTCAATGATGGCGTTACGGTCCTCGAGAGCACCGCCGACATCCGCTGCCTTGGCGATATTCTCGCGTTCGCGCACCTGCTGTTGGCGGATATCCAAAATGGCCTGGGCACGCAGAACGTCCTGCCATGCGAGCTTCACCAAACGTTGTTTGAGGTCCTGTCGGAAATCACTTTCGTAACCTAATTGCCTCGCCCTGGCCGCGTAAACCTCGATCTGTCCGTTCTTTGACAGGGCCTCCACAAAATCCAGCGTGCCGCGAACGCCCACCTGAAGATCGTCCCCATTTCCGAGCCCGAGGGGCATCTTGTAAGCTTCCGCGCTTGCGGCAAAATGACGCAAATAGCGGTAATGTTCCTGGATGGTCAAAAGTTCCTGAGCAAGTCTTTCATTCGAACTCGCGAGCCGGTCGCTGCCGGCCTTGACGAAATTGTCTAAATTTTCCGGAATCATGGCAAACCGGTTGTCCCGGATCCCCATCCGCTCCATGCGCACTCTTTCCGCCGGAGGGACCGTTCCGCTTTCCACGGGATTCTTGGCCGCCCGGTCGATCAAGAGCAGGTTTAAATTCAACTGATGGATCAATTCGTTGTCCCCTTGAACATCGCGGTCTACGGAGCGGATGGCCGTATAAAGGTCCCGTTCTCCTGCGGCGGCTAAGCCTCTTTGCTGTTTTTCCGGATATTCCGACTGAGTGTCCTTATCAATGCTACCCAGCAGGCGCTGGGTCTCGGCCTTTTGCTCCTCCGTATTGAAGATCTGATCGCTGAGGTTCTGAGAGACCAGCGCGCCGCGAAGGCGGAATTCGCGATAATCCTCACCTATGATGCCGAGGTTCGCCCTCGCCACTTGGATATTGAGTTCCCTGTCTTTTGACAGATTCCCTGAATAGACGCGCAGACTCGCGGAACCGCCAAAGGCCACATGCTCCGGGTTTTCCACGATCGCGGAAACGTTCTCACTGATCGGCACCTGGCTCGTCGAAGACGGTATGTTCGAAACGAACGGCAGCAGAAGGTTCAACTGAGTATAATTCTGTTGTTCCGCGGCGCTCAAGAGCGACCATTGGATACGGACCCTTTGTTCGGCGATCTTGCGATCGATTTCCGGATCAAAACTCCGGCGGTCCCGTGCGGGCGCCCACGACTCCACGCCCTTTTGGATCATGCCGCGGTAATCCTTTTCCTTCATGAAAGATTCCTGACCTTCGGGCGTATAATCCAGCTTGTCGTCCACATCGCGGCCCATCAAACGGAGCATTCTTTCTTTGGCGCGTTCATATTCGGCTTCCAGGGACCTTTTCGCTTCTTCAAAGGTGGAAAGACGCTGCTGCGCCCACTGGATCTGCAAGTCGAGCTCTTTCTTCTTGGCCTCGGTCACATCGGGCATGCCCTTGGTCTCTTCCAATTGGACCAGGGTCCCTTTGGGGGATTCCATTTGAATAAAAGCGGGAGTGCCTGAATCGATCCTGTTCCCGGCTTGATCGGTCACCGCAACAACGCGCCGGCCGTCTTCAACGCTCTGGACTTGGACCTTCAGTACGGCCCCTGTCGGATCGACCCCCTCATAGAGGGTCCCTTCCGTCTCCGAAGTCACCCGGATCTGCAGGTCCCCCTGCGCCGTCCGGATCACCAGCATTTTTTCTTTCCGGGTCAGGTCCTGGATCGCCTTGTCGAACGAATCGATACGGTAATGGATCTGGTCCACGAATTGACGCTGGATCACAATGTTTCTGACGTAGTCACGCGCATGAGCCTGCTGGACCATTTCCGATTCTTTCAGCATTTGATAAAAAGAATCCAACTGGCCGTCAAACTTCTCGTTAATATTCCAACTTCCGAAGGGCCCCGCCCCCTTGCCGCCGTCGAAGAGGCCGATCCCCATGACCCCGCCTCCGGCGAACGAATGGGTGCGGAGTTTGAGCGCGTCCTTACCTTTGGGGGCTCCCAGTTTTTGAAGGTCCGCGCGCACTTGAACGAGGACTTTATTCAGGGCATCGAGTTCACGCTCCGCCTCTATTTTTTGATCCGGGGTCGCCTGATCGGAATCAAGGATGGCCTGGGCTTCTTGCATGCGGACCTCGATCTCGCCGTCCCGGTGGACCGTCGTGCCGTTCGCGAGTTTTTCATCATAACCGGCCTGGCGGTTCCAGACCCCCCGCATGATCTCGGGAAGCTTCGCTTGCAGCGCCTGGTGTTTTGCTTTATTGATCTTTTGGATCTCCTCCATGATGACCTCAGGGGAACGGGCCTTGCTCCGGAAAAGATCAAAGAATTTCTGAAAAATGTCACGTTCCTTGGGCGCCGTGGCGCGTTCATATTCCGCGAAAAGCCGGGCCTCATACTTTTGGAGATCATCGATCTTCACGTGACGCTCACGATCCTCGATCTTTCCGTTCCGGTCCGTGTCCAAGGCATCGATCGTCCCGCCGAACTTGGCGCCGGCGGCGTTCAGGGTCTGGATCATGCGTTCCCCGAGCTCCCACGCGCGAAGCTCTTCCATGCGAAGATTCACGTTGACTCCGTTCCCCACATTATTTTCCAAGGCTGAGGCGTCGACCGTCGCCTGGGGCTGACGATATTTCGCTTCAAGTTGTTTGAAATACTCCGCGTCAAAAAACTTGCGGCTCTCGCCATTTTTCACCTTGGCGGCATCCAGCTCGAAATCCTTGTCGAATTGCGAAAGGGTCGAAGACACGTCCGCCGCGAAACGATCGATCTCATTCTGCAGCTGTTGCTGCTGGTGAAGGGCGTCTTCCATTTGATTTTTTGAGAGGTTGTATTGCTCGACCGCCGATTTAAAACGCTGCGACCAACCCGCCTCATCCTTAAAATGTTTTCTTTCCTCCTCCAGAAGCCTTCTCGCGCCCTCAAAACGGGCGACCGCCTTTTGGGCGATATCTGCTGATGTCTCGGCGCGTGCCCGCAGGGCCTCCATGTTCGTCTTGATCGCCTGGGCATCCTGGTAATATTGCAGTGCGGCGCGCTCGCGGGCGATCATATGGATCATGGGATGCGTCTTCGCATCGCGCTGGAACGAAAGCGGCGCCCTGAAATCAAATCCCCCCGTAAAGTTATAGAAGATGCGCGCGTTGAAGAGGACCCCCATTTTTTCCTGAGCTTCCTTATAGGCGGTGCCGAGCACATCCAGCGAATATTTCCCCTGCGCCGCCGCAAGGTCCATATTCACCCCGCCCTCCATTTTGACGCCGGCTTTGGCCAACTGGCCCGCCGCCTCTTGGCGGATCTGTTTGACCAACGCGGCATCGTGTGTCGCATTTTTCAATTCGTCCGGAAGACTGATCCTTTGGCTCGTAACCCCGATCAGGTTGCCGAGTGAGCGCAAGATCTCTTCTTTTTCAGCAATGCGGTCCGTCAGATCCCGCTCTAATTGCCGGCGTACTTTCCCGAGCGCAAAAGCAGCGTCCGTATCCACTCCCGACAGGGTGCGTCTTTGGGCCGTTTTCTCGTCCTCCCGCACTTCCGCGATCGCATCCCGCAATCCTTGTTCAAGGACCGCTGAGCGGGCATAATTGTTCAAATGGGTGCGCACCTCCCGGACGACATCGGCCACTTGCCGCTGGACCATCAGCTCCCCGTCCATGCTGAAACTGATCGCAAGCGCGTTTCTCTCGTTCTTCGTGGGATCCGAAAGAAAAAATTTGGTCTCCACGCCGACGCCGGCGCCTTTGAAAACAAAATCCGTCCCGGCCCGGGCGACCACGCTCAAAGTCATCCGATTGACGTTCTTCTGATATTTGGCCCGTGCCTCCGCGATGGCCTTTGACGCTTTTCCGGTTTTCATGCTTTCCATGATCGCCCGGCTCAACAGGTCGTTCAGGCTGATCGGCGTCCCCTCCTTGTAGGCAGGTAACGTAATGATCACGTTATCCGTTGCCGGCGCATGTTCTGTGACTTCCGCTTTTTGGAAACGCTGCCGGATGGCCGCTTCAAAAGCATCACTGAGGATCAGCACTGCGGTCTTGGCTTCCGCGGGCGTCAGCTCACCGCCTGCAATATCCGCCAAAGTCCGCGGCTCTGCCATCAACTCCCGGAGCCTTGCCAGCAGGGCCTCCGTATCCACTTTAGAGACATCCGTATAACCGGCATCCTGGGCTTCTTTGGTTCCGAGGTAGGCGTTCACCGAATCTTTATATCGATCGCTGAGAGTCGCGATAAAACCCGTACGCCCGCGTAATTTTTCTATGATGCCCCGGTTCGTTCCTATGGCATCACGGTCAAATTGGATCCTGTCGGAAACCTCATTGGTAAGATAAGAGGAAAATCGATTGGCATACCATGTCCGGCTTTCGTCGAGACGGAGTTTTGCTTCGTCCCGTTTTCCCACAAGTTCGTCGCGGACCCGTCGCGCCTCTTCAGCCGCGGCACCGGCGGGTCCGGAAACGGACGTCTCGTGGGCTGCCGCTTTTGTGGTCTGCGGGGCTGCTACTGCTTCTCGAGCGGTTCTTTCGCCGGCCGCCATAAAACCCGAAGCGGCGACCAAAGATAATGTCGCCCTTGTGTTGGACCCCAAAATACCGTCGATGGGTCTCGTGAGGGGCCTTAAACTGACGCCCTTTAATTGTTCAGCAAATTGCGGAGGGACGGTCCCGCCCGCCATGACAGCAGCGAGATCGGGATTTTTCATCACTGCGGCTTGGAATTTTCTGACCGCTTCCTCTTTGCCAACGCCTGTTTTAACCGCTTGTTGCACAGCTTCCGATAATTGCTGAAGCTCAACGCGTTGTGCTTCAGCGGCAGCGACCTTCTCTTGAGAAGCGGCGGTAGCCGTCGTTTGTTCCGCACGGCCCGCGGTCACGGTCGTCGTGGTTTTTTCTTCGCCCGCTTTCGCGGCTTCAGCCTGCGTTTGCGGTGCTGCCGGAGCTGATTTCGCCTGCGCGATCATCCGGCCCAAGGAAGCAAGGACCAAACGGGCCTGGTTGCCGCGCAACGGCAGCGCCGGATCCCGGAAAGCCGCCCGGACCTTCGCAAGGACTTCCGTCACCTTGATGGTTTCGGGGGAAGTTTGGGGAAGCGCACGCAGTTGCGGTTCGAATCCGGCAAGGACGAGATTCAGATTGAGCCGTTCCATTTCCTGGCCGCGTTCATCACGCGTCTTGAATTTATGGGCCCCAAGATCCTTCAGGACGGAGGCCTCAAAACTCGCGTCATAATTTTGAGTGGCCGCTTCGTTCACCTGCTGCTGCGCGTGATGGTAAGTCGCGATCTCGTTCGTGCTCCAGCCGTTCAGCGCAAGATCGCCGGCTTCCGTGTGAAGACC
>PLLJ01000033.1 GCA_003140935.1 Candidatus Omnitrophota bacterium | reverse complement strand
CCGGCAAGCGGCCTCCTTTGCGGATCATTTCGAGCATACGGATAAAAAAACGGCTGGCTTCCTCCACGTTCTTTTATCCGTATGCTCGAAATGATCCGCAAAGGAGGCCGCTTGCCGGAAAAGGCGAGTACTGAGACTACCCCTAAGAGCGAAGCTCGCGTGACGCCCCCACAGGGCGGCGGGATCCATTTTTTTCATCGCGGGAAAGTGATCCAGGCCCGGAGTGAGAACCAGCTTGCGTATCTTAAGGCCATGCAGACACACGATATTGTGATCTCCATCGGTCCGGCGGGCACCGGCAAAACCTATCTGGCCATGGCCGCGGCCATTGAAGCGCTTAAGAAAAAATATGTGGCCCGTATCATCCTGACGCGTCCCGCGGTCGAGGCCGGAGAAAATCTCGGGTTTTTGCCGGGGGATCTTGCGGCGAAGGTGAACCCCTATCTCAGACCGCTTTATGACGCGCTTTATGACATGCTCGAATTCGATGAAGTAGCTCGGTATACCGAGCGAGGAGCGATTGAGATCGCCCCGATCGCCTACATGCGCGGGCGGACGCTTAATGATTCCTATGTCATTCTCGATGAAGCGCAGAATTGCACGCACAGCCAAATGAAAATGTTCCTCACACGGTTGGGACAGACCTCCAAGGTCGTGATCACGGGGGATATCACTCAGATCGACCTGCCATCCGCGAAGAAATCCGGGCTTGTTGAGATCCGTAATATTCTCGCCGATATTCCCGATATCCAGTTCATCTATTTGAACGAGACCGATGTGGTGCGCCACCCTCTCGTGCAAGAGATCATCAAGGCGTATGAAAAGCACGAACGCAAAAAAGCCCAGGAAGAATCCTAGGGCTGATTTTGTGGAACCCCGCATTTTAAGGATGCCGTTTAGGATGCAGATCACCCGTGAATGCCTGCGCCTTAAAGGTGTTTGTTGAGGTCTCCTCATGGCGTATGAAATTTATCTGAAACAGGATTGCCCGCGGATCAAGGTTTCGGAAATCACACTCAAGAAGATCGCCACTGGTATCTTAAAAGACTTAGGTCTTAAAAACGCGGTTCTGAGCATCGTGCTTGTAGACGGTCCCGAGATGCGCAAGCTCAACCGCCGTTATCTCCGTCACGCATGGTCAACGGATGTGCTCGCGTTCGGCCAGAAAAAATCCACCGAGCATCTGAAAGAAATGCTTCCCGCTGAAGTTTTTCGCCGCAAAGATATCGATTTTCTTGGGGATATCGCGCTCTGTCTTCCGAAGATCCGTGCGCAGGCCAAGGAATACGAGCATAGTTTTGAAGAAGAACTGCACTACTGTCTCTGCCACGGGATCCTGCATCTGATGGGCTATGAGGACAAGGGCCGCGTTGCGTTCAGGAAGATGCATCGGAAGCAGAGCCAAATCCTCGCGTGTGTGAAAAAGAAAAAAGCCTAGTTTTATGAGTATCCACAAGACCGAAGCCCTTGTCCTGAAGACGATGCCATTCCGTTCCAGTTCCCTCATCGTGACGTTTTTCACGCCGCAACTCGGAAAGGTGCGTGGGGTGGTCAAGGGCGTCCACCGGGAAGGGGAGATCCGCCAAGCGGGGTTCGAGCTATTCACTCATGCCGAGTACATCTTCTACGAAAAAAAACGTTCGGATCTTCATCTAATCTCCGATGCTTCGATCCTTGAAAGTCATCACGCCCTTCGCGACCGCTTGAGCGGGATCGCGTATGCCAGTTATTTTTGTGAACTGGTGGATGAGCTGACGGAGGTTCAGGATCCGCATCCGAAGATCTTTGACCTGCTAAGGGAAAGTTTCCGTTTTCTGCCCGTGATTCCGCCTCCGCGTCTTGAAACAGTTTTTGTGACCCAACTTCTCAGGGAAATGGGCTGGCTCCCTTTTCTTGAGAGCTGTTTGGAGTGCGGCGCGAAGCCCCTTGAGAAGGGTTTTTTTTCCATCCGTCATGGAGCACTTTTCTGCGAGCGTTGTCGCTCGAAGGATACAGCGGCGTTGGCTGTGAGTTCCGGCGCACTTGCGGTACTGCGGTCTTACAGCAAGGACGCACTGGCGGATTGCCTGCGCGTGTCCCACAGCTCCCTGATCGAAAGCCAGATCAAGACTATCATCACTACCTTCCTCAATTATCGTCTCGGAAAAGTCCTCAAAACACGCAAATTCCTCGATTCCGTTCGTGCCGTTTTAAAATCTACCTGATCCATCCTTTCCGCAGTATTTCCTCAGAATAGGGTCAAATTCGACCTGTTTTTAATTTTTCTTCAGAAGTTATAACCCCTTTATTTTCAATATGTTATGGTGATAAAATATTTATTTGTTGGATTTGACATTTCTATGTTGCTATGCTATGTTTCTGATTGTAGATAATAATAATATAAAAGTTATGTTTGTTATATATTGCTATATTTCAAAAGGAGGGAAAGAAATGAGTGAGAAGAAAGAACAGGAACCGAAAGCGCCCTACCTGTATTTCAATCTCTCAAGCGAGGATCGCGAGTCGGCCGTCTATTTTCTTTTGGAATCTATCTTGAAAGCCAAAGACCAAGCGCATGGCCTGACACGGGTGCTTTCCTTCGATGAGGATGTGAATATCTACCTCGCGCATCTGCTCTTTGCCGTCTCGCTTCCGGAATACCATGACATGGCGGATCCCTTTCTTTCGAGCAACACTCACGAGGTTTTCGAATGGGTCCGGGAGACCGACGATCCGATGCTCCGGTATTTCATTTTCAAAGTCAATGCCGACCATTTACTCGTTCAATCCACGATCTTTAATCCCGATCCTCAATTGGCCAAACGGTTTCCGCTCAAAAAAGACGCCCTTCCTGAAAAAAGTGAAGAACGCTTGTCCGCGATCCTCTATTACAACCAGGCTGCGCGCTTCCATGCCGGCGTTTATGACAAAAAAACAGGAGTCGGAGAAGTGCTCAGCAAGATCGCGGGTCAGTTCGATGTCTACAGACATATCCTTGCCGACGTCAAAGAAGATTATTTTAAATTTATCGAGTGCTTCCGGGAGCAGGCCTTTCAGCATTTCCTCATGGAGATGAGCTGCTATGAAAAAGACCACCTGCGGGACCTTAAAATGGAGCAGTTCCTCGAAACCTATCAGAGATGGCTTTCGGCCAAATCCCCGGAACTTAAGAATATGATTCTCCAATTGGTCCAGGAACTGAGACAATTAGACCCTCAATTCAATTTTGACGTTACAAAGCTTAACTAGTCAACCTCAGGAAAGGACAGATTCAAGGCTCTCAGGGCTCAACGGCTGATTCGTAGGCCGTTGGCCTTGCGGGCCTGTTTTTTTGTCCTGCCGAATTTTCCAACGAGTCTCTTCGTTTTCTTGACTTATAAGCTCTAAACCAGTAGTATTTTTTTGCTTATGAAACCACGCAAGGTTTTCTCTTCTCTTAGTTGGACTCGCCTGCTTGTGATCCTCATTCTGTTTTGCGCTTTGGCCGGCCTGGCCTACGCCGGGCCATTGCAGTCCAGCGATTGGACTCAGGAGCCCACTTATTTTGGGAAGATATCCCAGAAGTTGGGATTCGGGTTTCTCAATATCACGGTCGGCTGGACCGCTCTTTTTTTCGAACCTGTCAAAGATAACAATTTCTTCATCGGCGTAGTCAAGGGGATCGGTTATACCGTTACGAATACGGCGGGCGGTATCCTTCATGCGGCAACGTTTCCCATTCCATTGGATATTCCCTTGCCCCAGGGCGGGATTGCTTATGAATATAAAAGATAAGAGATCCTTCTGGGCGGTTGTTATATTTGCCGTTCTTTTTCTATCGAGTTTAATACCTGCACACGCGGCATCTCCCTGGGCATCACAACAAAACTACGGAGGGAAGACTTGGGGGAAATTCTGTTTTGGCATCAAGAATTCTCTCTTGGGGTGGATGACGCCGTGGGCCGAAGCCAAGAATCCAAAGTACCAAGCCCAGTGGATGGGTTATTCGGCAGGGATCGGTGAGGGATTGGTCTACACGGCTGGAGGGTTGATCCAACTGGCTACTTTTTTTATCCCTGCTGATTTTCCGGATATGGGCTATGGATTGCCTATCCCGGATCCGGAAAGAGTCAAAAACCCTCCCAAGTCCTACGCTCCTTACAGCAAAAGATAGAAACGTCCTGCCGCCTTTTTTTCTGCAGGAGCAAGAGCTTTCTTGGAGGCCTTTAGCCGGTGTACTTTGTATTATCTCACGATTATTCATGAGAGCACAGTGGGCGCCTTATAGTTCGACATGCGGCTATTTTTTTCAACGTGCTCAAAAGGCTGAGTAAAGTTTAAAGAGGGACCGTCAATTCCGATCTAAGCGGAATGCTCGGGGAGGCATTATGAGTGGAAAAAAGATCTTAATCGTGGACGACGAGCCGAACCTTTTGGATTTTTTAAGGATTCGTTTTTCGGAGGAAGGTTACACGCCCAAGACTGCGGAGAGTGTGGAAGAGGCTCTCGAGGTCCTCAAAGAAGGCCCGGTCGATCTTGTCATGCTGGATATTCGGATGCCGGAAAGGGACGGTTTTGATTTTTTGCGTGTCGTGTCCACTAAGCATGGGAAGCCCCGAATGCCGGTGATTGTTATGACGGGCAGGAGTGAATTTGAAAGCCTGACGCGCGAGATTGCGGTGGACGGTTTCGTCAACAAACCGTTCGAAATGCCGCACGTGTTCAGAGAAGTGAAGCGGGTGCTTTCCCAGAAAAAGAAGACGGTCTTTCTCGCGGACTCCGAACGGAGCGGACAGGCTCAGGCCATTGCGGAAGAATTACGGGAAGAATGTTTTCAGGTTTTTTTTATCAATGGCGTGAGCGGTTTCAACGAATGCTGGGCAAAGCAGCCCGCGGATTATATCGTCATGGAATACGAGCAGAATTCCATGGATGGAGAAGAGATGATCATGGAGATCAGGAAGTGTGCGGCGGCGCCCCTCATTGTTTATAGCTATTCCGGGATGGATTTCCGGGAGAAAAGCCTGCGGGCCGGGGCTTCCGTCTATGTCGGAAAACCGAAAAGTCCATCGGCGATCATGAATACGATCCGTGAATTTGAGATAAAATAAATCCTGCCCGTTGTTTGGGCCCATGGCGTTCTGTTTCCAAGCTTTCTAAAGTCTGGTATAATTCCGGCCTGATAGTGCAGTCATTCTTTAAATTCTCCAGAAAGGATCTTATGTTTAAACCGCTAACGATCGAACCGACGGGACGATTGCAGAAATTACCGCCTTACCTTTTTGCGGAGATCGACAAAAAGAAGCGCGAGCTCATTGCCAAAGGAAAGGATGTGATCGACCTCGGGGTCGGAGATCCGGATATCCCAACGGCGGATTTCATCATTGAAGCCCTGAGTACTGCGGCAAAAAATCCCCGCAACCATCGCTATGCTCTCGACCAGGGGATGCCGGAATTCCGCCATGCGATCCGTGATTGGTTCCAGCGCCGCTTCGGGGTGAAACTGGATCCGGATAAAGAGATCCTTCCGCTGATCGGTTCCAAAGAAGGGATCGGGCATTTACCGCTCGCGGTCCTGGACCCCGGAAAAGTTTGTTTGATCCCGGATCCTGGCTATCCGGTATACCGTTCGGGAACACTTTTTGCCGAAGGTATTCCCTACACAATGCCGCTTCTTGAAAAAAACAGTTACTTTCCGGATTTCGACGCGATCCCTGAAGATGTTCTCAGGAACACACGGCTCATGTTCCTTAATTATCCGAATAATCCGACCTCACAAGTTGCGGACAAGGCCTTCTTTGAAAAAGCCGTAACCTTCGCACATAAGCACGGGATACTGATCGCCCATGACGCGGCCTATTCGGAGATGTGCTACGAAGGACTCAAATCACCAAGCATTCTTGAGGTTCATGGCGCCAAAGAGATCGCAGTGGAACTCTTTTCGCTTTCAAAAACTTATAGCATGACCGGTTGGCGTATAGGCTTTGCGGTGGGGAATGCGCAAATGCTCTCGCTTCTCGCGAAGGTGAAGTCGAACCTGGATTCCGGTATTTTCCAGGCGATCCAGATCGCGGGCATCAAAGCGCTCCAGGACGGGCAAAAGGAACTCGAGAAGAATCTCAAGATCTATCAGGAACGCCGCGACCTTTTGGTGCAGGGATTCCGCAGCCTTGGCTGGAAGATCGAGGCGCCAAAGGCCACTTTTTACGTCTGGATCCCGGTGCCGGCAGGCTATACTTCCGCGGAACTGGCGCTGAAATTTCTGGAAGAGCTGAATATCGTTGTGACGCCGGGGAACGGCTTTGGGCCCAACGGGGAAGGATACTTCCGGATCTCCCTGACCGTTGCCGAGTCACGGATTATGGAAGCCCTCGACCGTATCAAGAAAAGCCACCCACATCATTCGAAGCTCTAGCATTCAAAGGGCTCATCTTCTACGCAGAGATGCGGAAGATGAGTAAGATCATGAACAAAGTCTTCATCGGAGTCGGTTCCAATCTCGGCGATCGCACAAGTTATCTCGGGTTCGCTAAAAAAGAACTTCTTTGTGTGGTTGGTCTCAAGGATCCCCATTATTCTCCGGTCTATGAAACCGAGCCTGTGGCGGTCGAAGGCAGTCCATTCCTGAACGCTGTGTGGAGTTTTGAAGCAGATCTGTCGCCTCTGGATCTCCTGGAGAAGATCCAGGAGATCGAAACCAAGGCGAATCGTCGGAGGAACAAGCCTAACGAAGCGCGGACGCTCGATCTTGATATTCTTTTTTATGGGGATCAGATAATCCGAGAACCCGGAATGATCCTGCCGCATCCACGACTCCATGAAAGGGCGTTTGTGCTCGTGCCACTTTGTGATCTTGCTCCCGGATTTGTGCATCCGGTATTGAAGAAAACGATCCGAGTCTTATTAAATGAACTGAGCGCCAAGGGCAAAACCCAAGGCGTAAAAGCAGTCCTTTGATCTTGTGCTTTGCATCTTGAGCTGAAAACCATGAAACTCATCCGAAATCCCTGGAAACTCCAACAAAGACTCGAGAAGGAAAGAGCTCGCGGGAAAACCGTGGGTTTTGTTCCTACCATGGGGGCGCTGCATGAAGGTCACTTGTCCCTTGTTCGCGCCGCCCATCGCGAGAATGACATCACGGTTGTGAGTATCTTTGTTAATCCCACGCAATTTGTCGTGAATGAGGATTACGCGAAATACCCGCGTGTATTGTCCGACGACATAAAAAAGCTCCGGACGGTCAAAGCCGATTATCTTTTCTGCCCTTCGGTCGCGGCCATGTATCCTGAAGGTTATGCGACTTTTGTGGACGTCAGTCCAAGGCTTGCGAATGTTCTTTGCGGAAAATTCAGACCCGGACATTTCCGGGGTGTGGCGACCGTGGTGGCGAAGCTTCTGAACATTACGGGGTCTTGCCGGCTTTATCTCGGCGCCAAGGATTTTCAGCAAGCAACCGTGATTAGCCGGTTCGTACATGATCTGAACTTGCCAACCCATGTTCGTGTGATGCCTACGGTGCGGGAAAAAGGCGGACTTGCCATGAGTTCCAGGAACCGTTATCTCAGTCCCGGCGAACGTCAGCGAGCCGTTGCCATCTCCCGAGTGCTTTTTAAGTTCAAAAAGGACCTCTTAAGAGGAAAACGGGGGAGGCTTGCGGGTTTAAAAGCCCGGGCGCTCCGGGAATTGAAAAAAAACGTGGATCGGATTCAATACTTTGAGGTCGTAGAACCAGGGACGCTTGCGTTGCTTAAAAAGCGTCAGAAAAACATGACGGTACTGACGGCTTGCTTTGTCGGCAAGACAAGGCTGATCGATAATGTTATAATTCGCACTTAACAGCCACTGAAAACGGACTACTGAAATCTAAAAATCGAGGATCTATGCAGAAACAAATGCTGGGTGGAAAGATCCACCGCGTGACCGTGACCGAGGCTCGTATCGATTATCCCGGAAGCATCACGATCGACAAGAAACTTATGGATGCGGCAGAAATTCTTCCGCATGAAAAAGTCCTCATTGCGAATCTCAATAATGGCTCTCGCATCGAAAGCTACGCCATCCCCGGGCCCGCGGGGTCCGGAGTGATCTGCTTGAACGGCGGTGCGGCCAAGCATGGAAAAGCGGGTGATATCGCGATCATCCTGACCTTTGTGGTGCTTACGGCAGCGGAAGCTAAAAAGTACAAACCTAAAATCGTTCATGTGGATTCCAAAAATCGCATCGTGAAAAAGAAAAAATGAAAAAAAAGATCAAGGTCGGGATCATCGGAGGAGGGACGATCGGGACTGCGCTTGCCCAAGCGGTGGTGACCGATCTGAGGGCTTTCGCGCAACTTAAGTTCCTGTGCGAGAAACACAAGGAAAAGGCGGCCGCCCTTCAAGAAAAATACCGTTTCTATGCCCGTCTGGTCC
>PLLJ01000015.1 GCA_003140935.1 Candidatus Omnitrophota bacterium | reverse complement strand
CCGCGATTCGCTCCCTCCAGATCTTTCTCAAGACGGGCGCGGACTTCCTCCAGAGATGCTAACGCCTGGGCTTTCTCTTCTCCGGCCTTTAACAAAGCCTCCTTCTCCCGTTCCAAATGTTCTTTCTCGGAATTTAAACCCTCGGCACCGCGATTCGCTCCCTCCAGATCCTTCTGAAGATGATGTTTCAGATCCTCTAACTGCTTTTTGTCGTCCTCTAAAGCAGCGATCACGGCGCGGCTCTCCTCCGAGGCTTTCTCAAATCCGCGGATGCGGGCCTTCAAGTCTTCAGACTCTTCTTCCTTCGCGCCAAGAGCCTTCTCAAGACGGGCACGGACTTCCTCCAGAGACGCTAGCGCCTTAGTTTTCTCTTCCTCCAATGTAAGACGGTGTTTCTCAGTCAGTTCGACAGCATTTGCTTCTCTTGCCTTAACCTCGGCTTCCTTCTCGGCGCATTTCGCCTCCCATCCCCGGACCTCCTCCCATAACTGCGCCTTCTCCGCCGTCTTCGCCTCAAGTTCCTTAGATAACTGCTCCCTTTCATCCTCCAAGGACCGGATCTTGTCGCGGCTTTCCTCCGAAACCTTCTCAAATTCTTGGATCCAGGCTTTCAAAGCTTCCAATTCTTGCTCCTTCGTACCGACAACCTTCTCAAGATGGGTCCGGACTTCCTCCAGCGCAATACGGTGTTTCTCATGGAGCGCAGCAATATTCGCATCTCTTACCTTGATCTCGGCTTCCTTCTCGGCGCGCTTTGCCTCCAACCCGCGGACCTTTTCCCACAACTGCGTCTCCTCCGCCGTCTTCGTCTCAAGTTCCTTGGACAATTGTTTTTTTTCATTCTCCAAGGACCGGATCCGGTCGCGGTTCTCCTCTGAGATCTTCTCAAATTCTTGGATCCGGGCTTTCAAAACTTCGGATTCTTTCCCCTTCGTATCAAGATCTTTCTGAAGACGATTCCGGACTTCCTTCAGAGACGCTAACGCTTTCGTCTTTTCTTCCTCGAGCGCAAGATGGTGTTTCTCCTGGGCTTCCATCGCCATCCGGTGTTTTTCGGTCGACTCGACGATCCTGGCTTCCCTCTCAGCGCGTTTTGTCTCCAACCCGCGGATCTCCTCCCACAACCGCGCCTCCTCCGCCACCTTCGTTTCAAGTTCCTTGGATAACTGTTCCTTTTCATTTTCCAAGGACCGGATCAGATCGCGACTCTCCTCGGAGACTTCCACAAGTTCGCGGATCTTGGCCATCAAAGTTTCAGACTCTTCTTCCTTCGCGCCAAGAGCCTTCTCAAGACGGGTACGGACTTCCTCCAGGGACGCGAACGCCTTGGCCTTTTCTTCGAAACTTTGCACTTGCGCACGCGCGGTCCTGACTTCCGTCTCAAGTTCGGCCATCTTCTTCCTTGCTTTTTCCTCGTCACCGCGCACTTGTTTGATCACGTCGAGAAGCAGGGCATTCTCTTTTTCCAGGGCTTTTTTCTTATGGTCATCATAACCGGGTTTTGTTTTATAAGCTTCCACATGGGCCCTTTTTTCCGCCGCCAGTTCCGCTTCGAGCCCCTCGCATTTCTTTCTCAGCTCCTCGATACGGGCCTCCCAGCGCTTTCTCTCAAACCCCGTCTTATCCGCCCCGGATGTCAGGTACTCATCTTTGTTTTCATGGAGAAATTGCGAGGGAGAGCCGAGCGAGTACACTTTGGAAGGAGGGGGCGTTTGGGACGAAGCGGGGTCTTTGGGCGATTCTTTCTTTTTTTCCAGGAGATCTATGAGGTCCATAAGCTCCCCCAGATTGATCTTCGGAGAAGTTCCCGGGGTCTCACCCTTCAACTCGTCGCATCGCTTGGCATAATATCCGATCAAGGTATCTGCGACCGCATTCGAAAGACGTCCGCTCTTCACCAATCTCTGGATTTGTTCCTCGAAAGAACTTGTCATTTTAAACTTTCTTGATGAAGGACATCCGGACCCCGGAAGAAGTATCGGGAAAACTCATTCCCTTTGCCATCCCTGACACGGGAAGAATCCGTTTTGAAGAAGCGGGACGAAATATCCATTGGGAAACCCGGCCGTCCTTTGCACCCCCGGGACTTTTTGACAGCCACTCTGTGTTTTCCTCCGGCGGATGCTATTTTGTTTTCCGGAAAGATTCCAGGTAATGCTTAACGATAAGACACTTCTCTTCATGTTCGCGGATGATCGCATCGATGAGCATGTCACGGGCTTCTTCCGTCAAATTTTCAGGTCCGACAGGTTCCTCGCCTATCATTTTAGACACATCATTGGTTCTTGCAAAGACCGCCCTTGCCCATTCCCCCTCGTTACACTTATTAAGCAGATACAGAGCCGTCATTACAAACTGACCCCCGTTGCGGCTGCCCAAATTAACAAACGCAGATTTCTGGGGGCCTGTGAAACCAGTGACGATGTCCTGGAACAGGTTGATAATTTTTATCCAATCTTCACCCGTATACCGGTCCCATGCGTTAAGAGCAAACCCGTGCTGCTGCAAAAACAGCTTCGCCTTTTCTTGTTGTATCTCCTGATAGAGTGAGGAAACAGGGTACCCGGCCGCAGGTTCAAAAATAGGATCGGCGCGCAACCAACCCGGAAGATCGTGAGAAAGGTCGTCCCCTTTATCCTTGAGATCCTTCTCTGAGGAAGCTAAAAGATACGCGCTGAAATTGCGGGGCTGGATGATCACCCCATTTTCAATAAGCAGATCTCCTTGTCCTTTGAAATCAGCTACAATTCTCTCGAACAATGCCTTGAATTCCGACTCGATCACATGACCGCCGAAACTCTTGATGAGTTCTCCCCCGATCTGGAGACAATATTTGCCTTCCCGGCTGGTCAACACCGCATCTTTGAGGGGTACCGTCTTCAAAAGCCCTTCCCGGATCATTTCTTGCAAAACTTTCTGGCGATGATCCAGTGCGATCCGCATGCCGGGATCCATGAGGAGCGCCGCATCAAAACATTTGAGCGCATCCTTGAATTTCCCGTTTTTCGACAATAGAGCGCCTTGATCGACCAGCGCTTGCTTGTGCAAAAAATTGCAGTGCAATGCTTCTTCGTAACATTCGAAGGCCTTGCCCGGCTTTCCAAGCCTGTCGTGACAACGGCCCAGATCCACCCAGGCCTTTTCATTGTCGCCGTGGATCGCTAACGCCCTTTCATAACATGACTTAGCCTTTCCCCAAGCCTTGTTTTTCACGAACTCCAGGGCTTCTTTCATGAATTTTTCGCATGCGCACCCTGATTCCTCATGCATAGGCATCCCCCCTGTCTAAAAGTTCAGACTTTCTGTCGGCGACATCCTGTTCGCTCTTCCTCTGGGTTCATTCTAGCATCCCTTTGGAAAACCCCCACAGGAAAAAATAGTATGAAAAATGCTGCAAATAAAACGATAAAAGGGACCCCTTAAACCTTCCCGGAAAATTTAAAATGGCTGGAACGAACGGGACGGTCCTTTTGACGATACTCCCCAAAATGAGGGCCGCGCTTACCAAAAAAAGTTCTCATCCGGACCTTACCCATTTGACCGCACTCCCTCTGGAACGCGTTTGATCCTCTTCCGCCCAAGTCTTGTTTTTCTTTTTATGATGGTGACTTGGACTGCCCCAATTTCCGCTTCGCTTCAATTGATAGGAATTGAGACTGCCACGCCCAGCTGCTCGAGAGAGCGTCTTCCAGTGACCGTTTCGCGTGCCAGCGCAGTTCTTTTTTTGCTTTACCGGCCGCGGCGTAGATCTTTGCGATATCGCCGGAACGGCGCGGCGCGATCTTGTGAGGCACCTTCACACCCGTCACCTTTTCGAATGTCCGGAGGATCTCAAGAACGCTGTGCCCGCGACCTGTGCCGATATTAAAAACATCGTAGAACGTCCGGGTGCGCTTTCTCTCCAGATACATCAACGCCCGGATATGGGCCACGGCGAGGTCCACCACATGGATGTAATCCCGGATGCATGTTCCGTCGGGTGTTGAATAATCATCTCCGTACACTTGAAGGATCTTGCGGAGACCCGCCGCCGTTTGGGTGATGAACGGGACGAGATTCTTCGGGACCCCGAGTGGAAGCTCGCCGATAAGCCCCGAGGAATGCGCACCGATAGGATTGAAATAGCGCAACGAGACCGCCTTCAGGGGCACGCCGCTTTGGATGAACGTTTCGAGCATCTGCTCTGCGATCTGTTTTGTTTCTCCGTAAGGCGACGCCGCTTTTCTGACCGGAGCGTTCTCACGGACGGGAAGCTTGTCGGGATTACCGTAGATCGTACAGGAGGAGGAAAAAACGAAATTCGGCACCCGGTATTGCTCCGCAGCTTCCAGCATCGTCAGCATGCCGCCGAGGTTATTGCGATAATACCGGAGAGGCTGGGACACCGACTCCTCCACGGCCTTAAGCGCCGCGAAGTGAATGATGCCGTGAAAGTGCCCTTCCTTTCTAAAAACCCGGGCCACGTCTTCGCGGAACGCGCAGTCGCCGGTATGTAAAGGCACGTTCCGCCCCGTGATCTTCCGGATCCTCGTAATGATGAATCTTTCGGAATTCGAGAAATTATCCAGGATCACGGGCTCGTAGCCCGCGCGAACTAACTCGACCACGGTATGCGATCCGATATACCCCGCTCCGCCGGTCACCAGTATTTTCTTCGCTCTCATGGGATCTCCTGTTTCCATTCCCCGAAAAAATTAGCTCTTAATCCGGCCTTTGAACTAAGAAGATTGAATTTTTTCATAAAGTTCTTCGGATAAGTCTTGGTTTAAACCATTCAATATTTCGTACTGTTTAAACGCAGCATCTTTATCATGAAGTTCTAAATATGCCATTCCAAGACCGCGACGGGCCATGGCACTCCGGGCATCCAGGGAGAGGACCTTGTCAAAAGACTCGATCGCTTTTTTGGCATCGCCTTTCTGGAGATAGACATTACCTAAACCGACGTAAGCATTCGGATCGTTGGCGTTCAAGGAGATGGCTTTGTCAAAAGACTCGATCGCTTTATCGGCATTGCCTGTCTTGGAATAGAGATTACCCAAACCAATGTGGATATCAGGCACTTTGGCGTTCAAGGCGAGGGCCTTGTTATAAGACTCGAGCGCTTTGTCGATGCTGCCTTTTTGAAGCTGCAGATTACCCAAAGCAATGTAGGCATAGAGATTTTTCGGATCCAGGGAGAGGGCCTCGTTAAAAGACTCGCTCGCTTTATCGAGATCGCCTTTCTGGGCGTAGAGATTACCCAAACCGGAGTAAACGTTGGAATCCTTAGCGTTCAAGGCGAGGGCCTTGTTAAAAGACTCGATCGCTTTATCGGCATCACCTTTCCGGGAATAGCTATTCCCTAAACCAATATAAACATAGAGATCCTGCGGATCCATGGAGAGGGCCTTGTTATAAAACTCGATCGCTCTATCGGCATTGCCTTGTTGGCAATAGATATGACCCAGACCGACGTAAGGAGTGGGATCCTTGGAGGTCAAGGAGATGGCTTTGTTGTAATGCTCGATCGCTTTATCGAGATCGCCTTTTCGGAAATAGCTATTGCCCAAACCGTTGTAACTATGGGGATTCTCCGGATCCAGGGAAATGGCCTTTTTATAAGATTCGATCGCTTTATCGAGATCGCCTTTCTTGGAATAGAGATCACCCAGATCGACGCAAACGTTGGAATCCTTGGTGTTCGAGGAGATGGCCTTGCTGAAAGAGCCGATCGCCTTATCGATGTCGCCCTTTTTCATCTCTTCCCTGCCCGCCTTAGCGTATTGGTCTGCCGCTACAGCATTTTTTGCATCTGCAGCGTAACTGTTGGGATGACTGCAAATAAAAAATACTGCTTGGACCCAAAATACCAGGCCTATGAATCTAAGAAACAAGTGTTTTTTCATTTTGGATCCCTCGCTTAAGTTATCCGTTGCCGGAGCAAAATTACCTGTTTGTTCTTGCTCTCTTCAGTAAACGATTTGATGGGATAGTATTGAGCATTTTCTTTGCTGCCGCAAGCGTCTTTCCCCGTCTTATGCTGGCCTGCCCCGCTCAGGGGTACCGACACCTATCAGGGAACGCCTATCGCGGGATGGCCGCCGCTCAGATCTTCTTTTTCATTTTCGCGCCAGGAATGTCACCATATCCCGGAATATGTTAAGCATCTTCTTCGAATTGAGGAATTGGGAACGGCCATACTGCCGCGGAAAATGGCCGACCAAGACCTCTTTAACCTTCACCCCGCTTCTCACGAGCCTGATGACCATTTCTGCCGGAGCAAAACCGCTGTTGGAATCGATTTTGATCCGGTCTATGGCTTCTTTTCTTATGAGCCTGAAGTCGCAGTTGATATAAGTGAGTGTTTTACCGAATAAGCCATCCAAGCAGAGTTGATAGATCTTGCTTGCGAGTACCCGAAAAAAGGAATCCTGACGTTTTAGGATGCAGCCATTGATAAGATCGTATTCTCCTGCGTAAGGCAGCAACCGCGTCATTTCCTTGATATCATACTGCCCGTCTCCATCGGTATAAAAGACCCACGCCTTGGTCGCATGCGCAAATCCACTTTTCAGCACGCCTCCGTAATCTCTGTTTTCTGTGTGCCGGACCCACTGGACCCTTGGGTGGTCCTCCGCAAGTTTTTGGGCTACCTCCCCTGTCTCGTCCCGGCTGCAATCATCGATGATGATGATCTCGTAATCCAAGCCCGACGGATCCAGGACTGAGATCGCATCCAGGACCAGCTTCCCGATCGTTTTTCCATCGTTATAGGCCGGTAAAAAAACAGAGATTTCTTTGATCATAAGACCGATCGCTTGGCGATCTCGCTCTCCTCTGGAATAGGAACTCCGCTAGGACAAACCTGACAGGTACTTGAGCCCGTCCCAATAACGTTTCACATCTTCGCTTGTTTTTATTTTCCTTAAATGTTTCAAAAAAAATCCGGGCCGGAGATAAAATCTTCTGTAGGCCTTTCGGACCATGGCTTCCACTTCCCCCGCATCCTTATAACCGGCAGGCACATAGGTGACCGCGGGAATGTACCGGATCTCGCACATTTTTTCTGAATAGGCCGGCACGATCACTTGACCTTCCTTTTGACATTGCTCATAGAGAGGAGTCCCCCTGTGGGGATGCGTAGGGATAAAAGCAGCATAGCTGCAATCCAACTCGATCGCGAACCGGATGGTCTTTTCAGCTTTCTCCGGGGTCTCGCCGGGCAGACCCAGCATAAACGTACCGAGGACCTCCAATCCCAGGCCATTGGCCAAGGCGGCAGCTCGCCGGCTCTGTTCCAGCGTGATGCCTTTTTTTATATTATCGAGCAGGTCTTGATTGCCCGACTCAAACCCGAAACTGACGCTGACGCAGCCTGTTTCTTTGGCCCGTTTTAAAAGAGGCTCATCAATGTTATTGGCCCTTGCACGGAATGACCAGCTAAGATCGAGCTTCTCACGATCCAAGGCATCGCAAAAACTTATCAGCCATCCCTTATAGGCCGCGAGATCATCATCGTAGAATATGAATTCCTTCATTCCGAATTCGCGGATCAGGCACTTGATCTCCTCCAGGGTTTTGGTAACGCTCTGGATCCTGGACTCCCTTTTCAAGATCCCCGACCGGTAGCAAAAGGTGCACTGGGCGTAAGCGCATCCGCGGGAAACGATCATGTTGGTCGCCGGCAACCGCTTATTCTCAAAAGGCTCCGGCATATAAGCCTCCATGGGATAAAGATGCCGGGCTGGAAGCGGCAACTTCTCCAGATCGACCGGCGTGTCGTCGGGAGGGGTTTCCAGGATCTGCCCTTTTTCATTACGGTAATAAATGCCCTTTACTTCCGGCCAGGTCCGCCTGCCTTCCAAGCAGGCCATGATGCCAAGTACGGCATGCTCGCCTTCGCCCGCAACTAAAACGTCGATCTCGTTGCACTTCTCCATTGTTTCCCTCGGAAAGCAAGTAGGATGGGCACCGCCGACGATCACGGGAATATCTTTAAATCTTTGCTTGAGCCTCCGGATCAAATCATAAGCGGAATTTTCCTGGGGAGTTAGAAAAGAAATACCCAATACATCCGGCCGGTAGGCATCCACTTCGCGCAAAATTTCATCGACAGACAGTCCCAGGACTTGCGCATCAATGATCTTGGCCTGGTGTCCGGCTTGAAGTAGCACTGCAGCAATGTAGCCGGCGCCCAAAGGAGGCAGTAAACCGCGCCGGACATGTTTTCCATGACTCGTACTAAGGGAATGGTGATGGGAGACCGGAGGGATAATGAGAAGTGTTTTCAATTTGATCCGCTGATCCAATAAGCGCTTTCTTGGGTTTGTAAAATTCCGGCGATCTCACGTGCCGCTGCGGGATATGATAGACGAACGAAATCGCAACGAGAAGAAAAAAAAGAAGGGATTGAGAGATCCCTCATGTTTCTTTGAAAGACTGGATCGCTTGGAACACCGTTTGGATAGCGCTTACCGTCAATTCCGGGAACATGGGAAGACTCAGTACTTCCTTGCAGACTCTTTCAGTCGCAGCTAATCCGCCGGGGGCGATCTTAGGATCCCCCATATAAGCAGGCTGCTTATGTACGGGAACGGGATAATGCACGGCCGTATCCACGCCTGAAGCTCTCAGGTGCTCCTTAAGAAGGTCCCTTTTCCCGGACCTTACGACATACTGATGATAAACAGATATGGAGCCCGGCTTTTCCACCGGCAGACGCACAGAAGAGTCGGCGAGCTGTTTCGAATACTCCACGGCGATCTTCCTGCGTTTGTAATTCTCTTCGTCCAAATAACGCAACTTGGCGCGCAGAATGGCCGCCTGCAATTCATCCAACCGGGAATTCCTGCCCGGGATATCACTGATGCGCTGTTGCCGCCAGCCATACTGCCGCAAGGATCTGACTTCCTCCGACAGCATGAGATCACGAGTAATCACCATACCGCCATCCCCCAAAGCACCCAGATTTTTCGTAGGATAAAAACTAAAAGCTGCCATATCGCCCCAAGAGCCGGTCATGCGACCCTCCAGCTTTGCACCAAATGATTGCGCGCAATCCTCAATCACCATGAGGCCATATTGACGGGCAAGCTCAAGGATCGCCGGCAATTCTGCCGGCTGACCGTAAAGATGGACAGGAATGACTGCCTTGGGCCGCCCTTTTGGAGGATGTGCTAATGCCGCCGCCAGGCTGCTAGGATCCATGGTGTAGGTGCCCGGATCAATATCCACGAATACAGGAGTGCCCCCGGCAAGTTCAATGGCCGCCACAGTTGCGACTGCCGTGTGGGAGACTGTAAAAACAAGGTCCCCCGGCACCACACCGACAGCACGCAACGCCAGCTCCAAGGCATCGGTGCCATTGCCCACGCCAATGGCATGGGGAACGCCCACATAAGCAGCGAACGCCTCCTCAAAAGCTTCGACCTCCCGGCCCAAGATATACGAACCGCTTTGTAACACCCGATAGATCGCGTCATCGATCTCATTTTTGTGTGCCAGATAATTGGCCTTGGGATTAGACTGCGGAATAACTTTCGCCGGCATATTGGGTTTCATCGGTAATGGTCCTCATGTTCGCGGAAAAAGGCCAAGGTCCGGGCCAGTCCCTCGCGTAAGGATATTTTCGGTTCCCAACCTAAATCGGCACGGATGTACCGGTCATCGGCATAATAGTCGCCGATATCAATGCGCTTGCGGTCCTCCGGAAATTCGCGTGTCTCAAACGCACCCCCGCCATGGACCGCTACCAAAAGATGCGCCAGATCACGCAGATTAATGACTTCACGGCCGCCCAGATTGAAAACCTTGCCATTCGATTCTTCGCTGGCAGCCGCCAAAAGAAAAGCATCCACGGCGTCATCCACATAAGTGAAATCACGCCGCTGTTCGCCGCCCCACACTTCAAACGGCTTCCCCTCGAGGATCCTTTTGATCCAGAGTCCCAAAAACGTCTGACGTGCATCTTTGATCCTCATCCGGGGCCCATAAGTATTGGTCAAACGCAGGGCGCAGGCCCGGATCCCGTACACATTGTTGTAAAGAATATGATACCCCTCGCCTGCTATTTTATGGATGCCGTTGACGTCGACGGGACGCAGCAGATGTTTTTCATCCACCGGCAAATGATCGGGTTTTCCATAGATCTGCCGTGTGCTCGCAAAAACGATTTTGACGCCGGGGTTATACTTCCGGCAGGATTCCAGCATGGAAAGCTGCGCCCGGCAGTTGATCTCCATATCACGCTCGGGATCCTCCATGGAATCCATGTGGCTGGTCTGCCCGGCCAAGTTGAAAAGATAGTCCTGGCCCTGTATCAAGTACTGCATGCTGCGCGCGTCGCAAACATCAGAGACATTGACCTTCACCTTGTCCTCGATCCCGTTGACATTGAATAAATTACCGCCGCATTCCGGAGTCAAGCTATCCACGAGCGTTACCAGCGCTCCCAATCCGACCAGGCGACGGGTCAAGTGAGAGCCAATAAACCCCAGACCGCCTGTGATAAGAACTTTTTTATGGTTAAAATCCATTTTATCTTTCGCTGACCGGATGACCGTCGTTCCTTTTCCGGGCCGTCATCATTTCCTTTCAATTTGAACCAGGAGGACTGGACTGCCCTTGTTGCCCATTTTAAAAAAGAAAAGGACGACAAGAACGCCTGCTTTATAACGATTTTCCCTTATTGTTCTTTCATCTTTTGGTCAATTTCTTTGATCGCCGGATCATTGATGGCTTTGACAAATTTCTGGTTCGCCATGAGGGTCTTGAGGTCTAAAGACTTTGCCGCATTCACGACCTCAGGGTCATTGACAAGGGCTTGAAAATCGGGATTAGAGACCAGACCGGCAACGGTTTTCATGATATTCGGATCGCTCATGATCGCGGGTTGGAGTTTCTGCATCTCACTTTGAATAGCCGCAGGATCAGAAGGAACAGCCGCTCCGGAAGAGTCCTCGGCCGCCTGATCCGTACTGCTTATACTGCGGACCTTGGAATCCTCGATCTTCAGTGTCCCCAGACTTGGGCTCTGGACCGTATATTTCCCTTCGGAGAATGAAACGATCTCGCCCTCAAGGGTACTCCCGTCCGTTAATTCGATCTTCTTTCCATAAGCGGTACCGACAAGTAAGGCGGACATCGAAACAAAAAGCACAAGAAGAAGGATTTTTTTCATTTCATCTCCTATTCAGTTAAGTATCGGGATGGCTCAAAGCTATTTCTCTACCATATTACACTATGGGAATGAAATTGCTAACAAAAGTGCTTACGAGGGGTGATGGGGCGGGGATAAAAACACAAAAGGCCGCCAGGTTTATTCCCCGGCGGCCTTTTGTACGACTACATTTCCAAGCTGCCCTTGTCGACCATCAAGAAAAAGAAAAAACGACAAGAACGCCTATTTTGATTTAGGATTATTTGGCTGGGGTGAGTTAAGGGATTGAATTCTTTTATCAAGCTTCTCAGCCGCTTTTTTGTCCAAACCACTCAATATTTTGTACTGTTTTAATGCAGCGTCCTTATCGCCTTTGCTGCAATAGATATTAACTAAACCGCAGTAAGCAAAGACACACTTGGGATCCAGGGAGATGGCCTTGTTATAAGCCTCGATCGCCTTATCGTTATCGCCTTTCTGGACATAGACATTCCCTAAACCGACATGGGCCATAGCATCCTTCGGATCCAGGGAGATGGCCTGTTCAAAAGACTTGATCGCCTCATCCCAATTGCTCTTTTTCATCGCTTCGTCGGCGGCTTTAAAGCACTGAGTTATCGGAGCAACATCCTTTTTTGCATCAGCTTTTGCGTCAGCGGCATAACTGCCTGGATGACTACCGATAAAAAACACTGCTAAGGCCAAAAATATCAGGCTCATTGATCTGAAAAAAGATTGTTTTCTCATGTTTGATCCCTCGCCTAAGTTGTTTGTTGCCGAAGTGGAATGACCCACCTGTTCCTCCCTATTCAAGGGACGGCATGTTTAGATAGTATCAAACTCTTTCGTCGCCACTGCAAGCATTTTTTCTCCGTTTCATTCCGGCCTGTTCCGCTCAATCGCACCAGTGCGCGAAGGCCGCTAAAGTATGAAATAGCTAGGCGAGTTTCAGGGATTTGACCTGATAGCACCCCTTGATAGCACTTTGGGCAGACCTCGATGGATAAAGGGGGTTCCTATCGGTCAACACGATTGAACAGAAGATCGCCTAACCGCAGGTTTTATGGACATATCAAGCAAAGATGGGGTAGACTTTCTTGGCCTTAGGAGCGAGGGTCCAGTGCCTCTCGCCCGTCCCAACGCTTATATTTCATTTTTTGCGCAAAAAATCATACGATCATTGATCGGAAAACAATGCCCAAACATCCGATTTTAAAATGCGGCCTTTTCGTATTTTATCTTTTATTTTTACTTTTGATTTCAGAATTCATATTAAAAACCTTTTTTCCCATAGACTTCCCGGTCATCGACACAACAACCATGCCGTTCATTTATCAGATATCCGACAACCCGAAAATGGGTTACGCGCTTAGGCCTGGCATGGGAGATATGAATTCGGCGGGCTTCCGGGATTTTGAATATCCAAAAAATAAAAACCCCGATGTGGCTCGTATCGCTGTGATAGGAGACTCGATCGCTTTTGGCATAGGCGCATCCCAACGAGAGACGGCCTACGCCAAGCGCTTAGAAATGCTTCTGAATAAAGAGAGCAAAAAAAGATTTGAGGTTTTAAACTTTGGAGTGCCGGGATATGGCACGGTGCAGATCTTCGAGCGCTTCAAAGACAAAGTCATGGGATATGAACCGGATATCGTGATCTACGGTTATTGGTTTAACGATTTTCAAAGATACGGCGGCGATCGCAGGGAGAGGTTCTTGGTTGACATCAGCCGTGATTCCCTAAGAGCCAAAATCTGGGAATTTTACAGTTCTTCCATTTCGAAGCACGCTCTATTTAAAAAAATGGCGACCCGTATTTTGGAATCGCAACTCTTTCAAAGAAGCTGCCTTTTGAGTTATCGCCTGAGAAAACATTTTTCTGCCCAAGATCATACGGATCGTTTTTTTTCAAATAAAGCTTCGGATGACGCCGGCACACCGAAATACTGGTACGGCGTTTTTAGCGAGTGTGTGAAAAAATGTGACCGTGGAAACAATATGCGGTTCTTAGATAAAGAGCTCAACGAACAGGATTTTTATGAATACTGGAATGCCTTTCACGGTCTGGCCGATGATTGCAAAAAACATGCGGTACGCCTGATTTTGTTGCTCACTCCGGTCTTGTCTGATTTTTCAGATTATCAATATCTTCCCTTGCATGAGTTTATGCATAAGCTGGCCGAAAGCATGGGTATAGAAGTGCTGGATACCTTAGGCCCATTCAGCAGAGAGAACTATAAAGAGTTACGGATGAAAAATCGCGACCTATGCCACTTTAACGATCGTGGCCATTTCATAGTGGCGAAAACCATCGCGGAATATTTAGACAGAAATCCCGGGACGACCCTGTAAGAAACTGATATTTCCAATCCCGGAAAACGAAATAGAGCGGCCCGTAAGATCGCCGTTTGCGCCTTCTGATACTGGCCCCCGGGCCTTCTCAGACCTTCACACCCGCCCGCTCCATGGCCTTTTGAAGACCCGGAGTCTTTTCGTTATCAACGCGGATCATCCCGCCGTTCAGCGACTTGGCTCTTTCGAGTGCTTCCATCCCCCGCCGGACATCCCCGGAAAAAAATGATGTGGTCGCTAAATTGGCCCAAGTCATCCAATCATCCGAACCGGTCCGCACCACTTCTTCGAGATAATCACGCGCCTTGCCATACTTATAGGGCAGATAATCACCCTCCGGATCGTATCTTTTGAGATGATAAAGGGCCGTTTGCATCGCATAGGTCTTTTCAAGTCCGGAATTTTTTTCATAAAATCCCGCCGCCTTTAAAAATGTGCCCGGCCGAAGTGAGGCCGGATCCAGCGAGGCCTTGCCGGGAACAAGACTGTTTTGGACTAAGACACGAAGGATCGTGGAAGCGATATAAAAATTCCCAAGCGGCGTCGGATGACAATTGTCGGCGAGAAGTTCATAGCCGATAATACCGTGCGGACTTTGACGCTGAAACTCCCGCTCGACATCCACCAGGTAAACACCTTTTTGATCCGAAACTTGATGGATAAATTCGTTGAATGCATCCGGGACCCGTATCCGATATTCATCGGATTCCTTCGCAGCGCTCAAATAAGCCTCGGCTTTCTTATAATCGCCTGCTGTGTCATAGCAAAGTCCGAGCAGATACAAGACGACCGGAATGGCGCGGTCCTTTTCAAGAAGCCCCTCCAGGATCTTCCGGGCCTGCGGGACCTTGCCCTGTTCCCGAAGACCGTTTGCTCTCAAGATCAGTTCTTTGAAATCCTTGGCGGTCTCGGCGTCCTTATGATAGGTCGGCGTCCAGAACCGGTTATAGGGGACCGTACACAACAAGAAGGGGATCTGTTGTTTGCCCGCCACTTCGATAATTTCCACAAGATTGCTGCGATACACGGCCATTTTTTGTTGAAACGTTTTCCGGATGATCCGGTTATACTCATGCAAAAGCCTTTCCTGCCGGGTCGAGAAATATTTCACGTAGAAGAACGTCCAGTACCTGCTGAGCTCTCTTAAAAACACGCTTTTCTGCTGGAGCACCACGGACAAGCGAGGCGGCTGCACCCGGGGATCAAGAAATTCATTATGCCCCACCAGGACGATCACGAGATCCGGCTTTTGAGGGATCGTTCGCTGCAGGGTTTCGAGAACCCCGGTCGATGACATCCCGCAAGCTCCGAAATTGACCACGCGGACTTTTGTCTGGGGGAACAGCTGTCCAAAATAGAATTCGAGCTGCCTGACGAAACCTGTTTCCGGCAGCGGTTCTCCGAAAACGGTCGATTCACCGTAAACAAAAACCACGAACTCGGATCCGGCAGGCTTGGACCGTTCCTTTTGAACATGGACCGCCTTGTCATGATGCCAAGACGCGATCCGCACCCCGAGACGGGATCCTATTTCCAGGAAGAAGAAAAAAGCGAGGACTGTGACAAGAGAAAAAATGATTTTTTTGAGCAGGGACGGTTGCATGAGACGCTTATTATACAAAAATACTGTTTTTTCCGAAGTTTTTGTTTGAGCGACGTGCACTAAACGCAAAAAGCCGCGCTAACATGCGCGGCTTTGCGGAGATAAATTTCCCGGCACTTTAGCACATTTATAGAGCGGAGCAAGTAACCTCTTTAAATCACCGCTTACAAGAGAACTGTAGCTGACCTTTTACGTTTTGGCAAGGGGCCGGCAGCCAATCTGTCCCGGTGCCGTATGCATCCCACCCGGTATGCTTGCAGGCGGTCCTTGTTGACCCTTTAAAAAAAGAAAAGAACGGCAAGGACGCTTATTTTTGAAAATGACGTTTGAAATACTGGATCTCTCTTTCGTGTTGCTCGGCAGCCCGGCGCGTCCTGAACGTTCCGAGATTCCTTCTTGTACCGGTCTTGGGATCCTTTTTACGCGAATACAACCGGTATTCACCCGATCTGAGTTTCCGTATCATCGTGATCTCCTTTCCCGGAACACAGAATCCGTAGGCTGTCCCTCCGTAGGACGCCTGATGATCATAAATTTTTCAATTGGAAATCAGTGCTGTCCTCGTCGATCATTGAGAAAGAGAAAAAAACGACAAGGACGCCTATTTTATTATTCGATCGAAAAGCTGGCGTTGACGACCGCAGTGACTTTCTTTTCGAGCGAACTTGTGTCGTTCATGCCCCAGTCCGCGATCTCGGTGGAGTTGACCGGCGTGATCTGGAACACTCCCATACGGGCCGATCGCATAAACCCGATCTTGTTGCCCGTGGCCTTGACCATATTCTCCGCCCGGAGCTTCGCGTTCTCGGTCGCTTTGGCGAGCATCTCGACTTTGAGCTCATCGAGCTTTGTGTAAAAATATTCCGGGTTGCCGGAATAAAACTCGATCCCTTCGTTGATCAGTCCTGTAGCCTCGCGGGAGATCCGCGCGATCTTATCGACATCGCTCGATCGCAACTCCACGGTCTGTTTGAGCCTGTAGCCTTCGATATCGTTGGTGTTGTTCCCCTTCTCATTCTTTTTATAGAGGGTCTCGGTCTCGATCTGCTGAACGATGATCTCTTTTTCCCCGACGCCTTGGCCCGCAAGGTATTGCTTCGCTTTCGCAAGATCCTCGCCGAGCTTTTTGAAAGCGGCTGCCATATCGATCTCACGTCTGGAGAAGGATCCCGTCCACACCGCATAGTCACTCTTGATATCTTTTTGAGCTGAGCCTGTCACCGTGATCTGCTCCCGCATGAATTTTGTCACAGATAAAAAGCCTTTTGAGAAAATAATGCTCGCCCCGATCGTGGCCCCGGCGATACAAAGGCCGAGAATGATGATCTGGGTGTTTTTGAGAAAATTCAACTTGCTGTTCGACGGGTCTTCCATGGCGGGACTCCTTCTCTTGTGGCGATTTTGACTTGTTGTCTGATTTTCCTGCGGGTCCTTACTCCGCCGGAGGACGGATCCGTCCGAAGTAGTGTGGCGGAAAAACGCGAGGGCTCACTGGGCCAATATTAACGGCCCGCTTTAGAGAAAATGCATAGAGCAAAAACTAGCATCTTTCATCGAAGGTGCCGGGGCTTTTTCCATACGATGGATGAACTCGCCCCCCCCGTGGCGGCTCTGGAAAACAGGTTTCTCCCCGGCCATAAGCAGTGTCTATCATGATGATTCATGGATTCAATTAGACTCTGGTTAAAAATATTTTAGAATAAAGGTGAGAAGTGGTAGAGAGCGAGGGACGGATCCTTGGGACAGGAAGTAGAGGTGCGGACATGAATCGACATAATCAAAGAAGCGTCATGGAACGCGGTGGTATAGGAAGACCGAACAGAGGCGTGATCCGAAGTAAAAGCCGCCGGTCCTTAGAAGAAAGAGGACACGGCAGATCGTGGAAATGGTGGTAAAGCATAAGCTTTCTACGGGACGGCTTCACGGACCTTCCGTAAGAAGGGGTCTAAAAGAAAGAAACGGGGCCGTGACATTCTCTTGAGAGAACGTCTTCCCCGGCAGAAAGCATTGGCATCATAGAAAAGAGTGCGTGCGGGCCGAGTTTATGGAGTTGTCAGATGCGCGGAGGCGGAAACATGAGAGCGATCGTGATCTATGGGAGTACCACGGGCTTAACGGAGAAATTGAGTCAGAGCGTGGCAACTTCCCTGCTCATCCCGGGGTGGTACGTTTGTCACAAGAATGTCAAAGACACTCATGCCGCCGAATTAAACGGCTATGACCTGATCGTGATGGGATGCTCCACCTGGGGCCACGGAGAATTGCAGGAGGACTTCATCCCCTTCGAGGGAGAGTTGCGGGGAGTTTCGCTGAAAGGCAAGAAGGCATCGGTCTTTGGTGCCGGCAGCAAAAGCTACCCGCATTTTTGCGCCGCGGTGGACATCCTGGAACAAAGCCTGAAAGACTGCGGCGCCCAGATCGTTTCAACTCCCCTCAAGATCGACGAGGGTTATGAGGCCCCTTTCCAAAAGATCGCCGTATGGGCCAAAGACATCTCCGAGACAATGTCGCGTTCTTCTCTGAGAACGGATGATCCGGGAAAAGGACAAGAGAGTCTCGCCCCGGATCTAGGGCTTGGCGTTTAAAACCTGCCGGAGGATATCGATCAGAAAACGCTGTATCGGGGAAAGCGGTGCCGTCAGGCGCCAGATCACACCGATCTCGCGGGTAGGCACGACCGGCGAAAAAGGAAGATAAACCAGGTCCGGATGATGCGCCGGATCGACGGCCATGGCGGGAACAAAGGTGACCCCCTCTCCGGCGGTCGCCAATTCAAGGACCGAAGTAAGACTGCTCCCCTGGAAGATCACGTGGGTTTCATCTCCCTTGGCTTTGCAGAAATCCAGGGCCTGCTCCCGGAAACAATGGCCTTCCTGAAGCACGAGCAGTTTTTCACCGGTAAGTTCCTTTCGCGTGACCTTTCTTTTCTTGGCAAGGCGGTGTTGTGTGGCCACGGCCAGATAAAAAGGTTCGGAGGCAAGTCCTTTCCCCACGACCGCCCGGTCCTTGATCGGGAGCGCAAGGAGTCCCAGATCGATCTTCCCGCTCTTCAGAAAATCCAGGAGGACCGAGGTCGTTTCTTCGTAAAGCTCCAGGGTAAGACGGGGCGCGTCCTTCTTGAGTCGAAGGATGACCTTGGGCATAAGATAGGGACATATGGTCGGGATCACGCCGAGGCGGACGGTCCCCTCAAGATCGGCGACATTTTTCTGGACCTCGAGGACCCCTTTTTGAATATGGTCCAGGGCGGCGACGGCATGCGCGAGGAACCTTTCGCCGTCCGCGGTGATCCGCACCTTATGGGAGGAACGCTCAAAAAGGCTGGTGCCAAGCTCCCCCTCGAGGTTTTTGATCCCCTGGCTCAGGGTGGGCTGTGTCACATGGGCCTTCTGGGCCGCACGCTGGAAATGGAGCTCCTGGGATAACGCCACCATGTAGTGTAATTGATGGATGTCCATGTGATCACCTCTTTCGATGACTATTATAACGCTTATCGATTAGACCTGGAATTCAAATCGGGATACGCTCGTAGCGTAGAAACGAAGGGGTAGTGAGACCTCCGGATGTGAGGCGGGGCCTCTTAAAAGAAAGGAGTTCGTCATGACGACATTGACGATCATCTCAAAGGAAGAGTTAAAAGCTAAAATCGACAGAAAAGAAGATTTCCAACTCGTTAACGTACTGGGTCCCGAATACGATGCCTTGGGGTCCATCAAGGGTTCGTTACGGATACCGCTCGATTCTCTCGAAAAGCGGCTCGGAGAGCTGGACAAGAGCAAAGAAGTGGTGGTGTATTGTGCCAGCTATGAATGCAGCGCTTCGAGAAAAGCGGCGGAGCTCCTTACGAGCCACGGATTCTGCGCGATCGCCTATGAAGGCGGGATCAAGGAATGGCTGGAAAAAAGCCCGACTCCCAAGGATGCGAAGAAAGAGGCCCAGGGGAAAAGCAGTTGCTCCTGTTGACCCGCGCATAGACTCGCGCGGGTCAGCGTAGGTGAAAGGAGGAGGAGGGGCCATGTTATTTGAGCTGAGCATGGTGCCGCTCAATGGACATGTGCACATTAGCAGTGAGATCGCGGAGGTTGTCAGGGTCATCGACGCCGCGGGTTTGGCATACCGTCTCACGCCGACGGGGACATGTGTCGAAGGGACGTGGGATGAGGTCATGCCGGTGATCCGCCGGTGTCATGATCAGATGCGCAGGCTCGCTCCTCATGTGCTCACGACGGTTTCCATTGAGGACGAAGAAGGCGCCAAGGACATGCTGGAAAAGAACATCGCGAGCGTGAAAGAAAAAGCAGGCGGCACGGTAAGATGTTAAGATACCGATCGCCTCATTCGCCGCGGAACTGTTCCCAAAGCCGCTTGAAGCGCGGCTCGTAGATGAGATCGATGAGGTGCGTCTTGTCCGGGAAAAGGCTCTGGATCAGTTCCCGGAATTTCGCCTTTTCGATCTCGATATCGACGGCACTGTAGTCCGTATTGATGATAAGGGACACGATGCGGTCCTGAGCGTTCTTGATCTCGGCGAGTTTATCTTCTTCGATCTGGAGGTCATACTGCCGGCAGATCCGGGCAAGCTGGCTCAGCACTTCCTCGCTTCCGAGTCCGAGCTTGGCACCGCACGCGCAGACGATCTCCGGGCCCGATCCAAAACGCGACGCGTCATATTCCCGTTGGCATGCCGGACATTTGATCGGCATCGGCCCTCCGTGTCCTAGGATCACTAGGAGACCGGGTCCGCTTGAAATTCCGCGGTTTACCGCGCGGACGTTCCCGGTCTTTTTTTGTTTTTAATGAAGGCTTCCATTTTCCGGTAATGGGACCCCGGCCAATAGATCTTCGCGCATTTTGAACAGCGGTAGAATTCCTTATAATACTTGCGGGTCTTCGGCGGTATTTCTTTTTCGACCGACCGTTTGGAGACCCCGCGCAGACGGCCGTTGCAGCACAAGCACCGGGAAAAAGGCGTGACCGCTCCCGCCGGCTCAAAACGGTCCAGGACCGCCTCAAGCTGGCGGAGGGGTTTATCTTCGCGCAGCCAGTAGCCGCGCAGGATCTTTTTGCGTTTGAGCAGCCCGATATCCCGCGTAAGGACTGTCCGCCCGCCTTGCTCAGAAAGCTGCGCGATCTTCCGGTCGGAGTAATCGTTCCGGTAAAGGGTGTCGAACCCGAGAAGACGGAGATATTTCGCGAGTTTCCCCAGATGCACGTCCAGAACGAACTTCGGAACGCCGTCCTTGACCTTGCGCACCGGCCGGACACAGACGCGGTCTTGATCACGGAGCTGCCGGGAAAGCGGCGCCGGCTTGCCGTTCACGGAGACCTTCGCGATCTCGGGATGCGGGACCCCCAGCGATTCCACCGTATCGCCGATGGAAGGATGCCCGTTCAGCCGGCGTTCGATCCACCGGCCCTTCTGCTTCAGGCCGAGAAAATCATTAAGCGCCCCGAAGAAACGGACGCGGACTTTGATCCTGACCGACATGGGACGCCCTCCTCCCATCCCCGGAATGAGAATGCGCTACCATTTCTCCCAATGCATATTTTCTGGGTTGAATTTGTCTTTGGGCCGGTCCACCCCGGTGGGTTCTCCGACCGGAATGACGTTCAGAGGGATCACGTTTTCAGGGATCCCGAGCGTGTCGCGCACGTGAGCCATCAAATTCTCTTCCGGGTAAACCGCGGTCCATACGCCACCCAACTTCAGCGCTTCGATCGCGAGAAGCATATTTTCGCTCGCGCAAGTCGCGTTGAGAATGGCGAACTCGGCTTTTTTTTGATAGGCCTTTTCCGGGAGGGCGCAGACCACGATCGCGGCCCCGGCCTGGTCCAGCATCTTCGCGTACGGAAGACCCGCAGCCAGGGCCTCCAGGCCCTCCTTCGCGGTCACGATCACAAAAGACCGGGCCTGCATGTTCTCCGCGGCCGGGGCCGCCATGCCCGCCCGGACGATCCGGGTCAAAGTATCGGCGTCCACGGACCGGCCCGTGAAGTGACGGACACTTTTGCGGCTGTGAATGACCGTCAGCGCGTCGTCCGGCACGTCACTCGCCGCGGACACGGAGGTGCAGAAGGCCCCCACCATCAACACGGCCATGAAGATCCCTTTTTTCATATCCGTCTTTTCGCTCCTTTTCCACGTTCCCCGTTATCCGTTTTACGAGTCCCGAGTCCCGGCGGTTATTAAATTTGTCCGCTCCAGTCCGCTGACGCGACCTCTTTCCAGCGGCTGCGAATAGCTTCGTAGCGGCGGACATCTAAAATCCCTTCATTGACGATACGCGCGTTCTCCTCCCAGCGGCCGGGATGCTGGGTCCCGACGATCGCGACCGAGACGCCGGGCACACGGAGCGTGAACCGCAGGGCTGTCGCCACGGCCTCGTCCTGCGCGCCTTTCAGGAAACCATAATCCAGTTTTTTAAAACGTTCCCAATAAGGCACGTGGTAGTCGATGGGCCGGTCCGTGTACCTCCAGGCCACATTGGCGATCGGCCGTTTCGCGATCACACCCATGCCTTGTCTCATCGCGGTCGGCAAAACAAAATCGATGGCGCCTTGGTCCGCGAGATTGACCGAGGTCTGGAGCGTGTCAAAAACCCCGCTCCGGACCGCATAAAGCGCGGCATCGTTCTCGCCGCTGTAGCCGATGAACCGCGTCTTTCCGGACTGCTTGGCCTTCTTCATAAAATCGATCACGGCACCCTTTTCCAGGATCTCCCGCGAACAACTGTGCAGCTGAAAAAGATCGAGATGATCGGTGCGCAGGCGCCTCAGACTTTCCTCGAGGCTCTGTTGAAGACGGACGGGGTCCTCCCAGTCGGCAGGGCTTTCGAATCCGCGCGAATGCCCGCATTTGGTGAAGAGAAAATAATCTTTGCGGCGATGCGCGACCGCGAAACCGATACTTTCCTCGCTCGCCCTATAACATTCGGCGGTATCGATCACATTGAGCCCCGCATCCAGCGCGCTGCCGAGCAAACGCTCCACCTTCCGCGGCGAGATGTCTTCAAAGCCGACCTCGGCCCCCCCGAACCCCAGGACCGCCACGTTCAAACCCGTTTTCCCAAGCCTGCGCATTTCCATGGATCAGACTCCTTTCTTCGCGAAAATCTCCGTCAAAAATTGTTTCATAGCCTCCCAGGAACGCCTGTCGGCGGAGGCATTGTACGCGGCGCCTTTGGACGGATCGCCCCCTGCCTCGGGATTGGTGAAAGAGTGGCCGGCCCCTCCGTAAAAAACGAACTGATAATCGACCCCGGCCTTGCGCAGCTCGTCTTGGAACGCGGCGATATCTTGGGGCGGGGAAAAGGGATCGTCGGCGCCGTGGAGCACAAGCACTTTTGCTTTGATATGCTTGGCATCCTGCGGAGCCAGGCTGTCCAGACCGCCGTGAAAACTGACCACGCCGCGAACGTCCGCTCCGCTTCGCGCCAGTTCAAGGACCGTGGTCCCTCCGAAACAATATCCGATCGCGGCAAGACGGGACCGGTCGGCCCGGGGGTCCTTTTCAAGCGCCTGAAGACCCGCGTTCACCCTCCGGCGCATCAGCGCGCGGTCTTTTTTGTAGATCCCGGACTGCAGGGCCGCCTCTTGCTGATTTTTGGGACGGATCCCTTTCCCGTAAATGTCCGCCGCGAACGCGACATAACCGAGCCCGGCGATCTCTTGCGCGCGGCGTTTGACATAAGGCCCGAGCCCCGTCCACTCGTGGACGATCAAAACGCCCGGCAACGGGCCCTGAAGCGCATCGTCATAGGCCAGATACCCCTCCAGGACGGCATCGCCGTCCTGATACTCCACGGTCTCCGAGCGGATGGCCGCCTGAGCGCTTGTTTGAAAAAGCAAGATCAACGCGATCAAAATAAATTTCTTCATGATCAGCCTCCCTTCAACGGTACGACAGGGTTCCGTGCGTCCGCCTCACCCCCCGACCTGTTTTTCGTTTCCCGTCCCCGCCATCTGCACTACGATATCGCGCCGGCGCGGACGGTTATCGAATTCCGCCAGGACCACCTGCTGCCAGGTCCCGAGCGTGAGCTTGCCGTTCTCGAACGGGATCACAAGCGACGGCCCCTGGATCATCGCGCGCAGGTGGCTGAACCCGTTGGCGTCCCCCCACGAAGCGTCATGCGCGTACCCGGTCTTGCGCGGGACAAGCTTTTCATAAAGCGCCCGGACGTCCTTGATCAGGCCCGGCTCATATTCGAACGTCGTGACCGCGGCCGTGGAACCGGTCACAAAAACCGTGAGACTTCCCTGCCTCAAGCCCGACCGTTTCAGGACCTCCCGGATCCGCTCCGTCAGGTCGATCAAGTCCGGATCGCCCTTCGTCTCCACCGTCATGTGTTCCGTGATGATCTTCAAGGGTTCATCCTATCCATAGATAACAGAATATCCCTAGCATCACCAACATGGCGAGCGCGACAATAAAAAAGTATCTTTTTTTATTCTCAATATATCGTGAAAGAAAAATGGCGGTCAAAATGACCATGGGAATCGAAAAAAACCAGTCGTCCGCCAGGCTTTTGACAATGGCGAAAAACAGAGAAGAAATACCTCTGAGGAAAGGCGCGAGTCCGCCCGAGAGCATCAGAATTCCTAGGATCACAAGGATCAGCACAAAAGGAAGGACGATAAAAATTTCCATGCCTATCTTAACCCCGCTCGATACGCCGCGAGGGGCCTTCACTTCTTTCGGGGCCGCTGCCTGAGCCGGGCCCTCCGCCTGAAGCGGTTGACGGGTCCGCAGGTCCATCCTGCAGAAACGGCACACCACGGCCTCTTCTTTTATCTCCTCGGCGCAGAAAGGGCACTTTTTACGCTTCAAAACATCCTCCCCGGTTTTTTCAACGACCCCGGCGCTCTCAATGGAAATATCCGTGAATCCCTGCCGCTTCAACTCTTGGATCTCATTCAGGGCTTTTTCCTGATCCTCCGCCTCCACGGTCCCGGCCGCGGGCTTTCCGTCTTTATTTTTGGCCGTGTAACGGAATTTTATCGCCATGTTTTTTATCCCCGTTTCTCGATGATGTTTTTTATCGCCCCGTGCTACCTTCCCTGTTCGATCTTTTGGCTGATCTCTTTGACCGCCGGATTATTGACGGCATTGATGAATTTCGGGTTGGCCATAAGGGCCTTGATGTCGAAAGATCTTACCGCCTTCATGACCTCAGGGTCATTGATCAGCACCTGAAAATCAGGGCTAAAGAGAAGAGCAAAAACTTTTTTGATGATATCCGGATCTCCCATGATCGAAGGCCGGAGCTTTTTCATCTCGCTTTGGACCGCCGCAGGATCGGAAGGAAGGACCGCTGGGGAGGATGAAACGGCCTTGCCTTTCGGAGCGCTCTTTTTCGCCGATCCGCTTTTCTTTCCATAGGCGGTGTGGGCAAGCGAGACGGACATCAAAATAAAAAGCACAAGAAACAGGATTTTTTTCATGGGTTTCATGATCCTAGATTCATTCCACGCTCACGGGATCCCCGTCACGGACACCGCCCAGAAGCGTCTTAAAATCGCCTTCGAGTGTCCCGAGGATATTGCACCGGTCGGCAAGCCGGCATTCCGTACCTTTCGAGATGGGCGTGCGCCCGTAGGGCAAGGCCAGACAGTTCCCCTGCGTCCAAAAACAAACCGTGCCGGGAACCACCACCTGTTTGGCCTCCGCTTCAAGCGCCGCGCTCACGGGGACCTGAAAATAGACCTCCTCCCCCCACGTCCGGGCCGACGACGTCATCGGAAGCGCCGCGAGGACCTGATCGGCCGTTGCCGTTTCTTTCAGCGTCGCAAAGATCTCGACTTTCCCGATCTTAATTCGGATCTTCATCTTTTTTTCGTGCCCCGTTTTTTATTTCTTCAAGGCTCCGCTTTTCTCAAACTCCTTCACGGTCCCCTGAAGTTCCCCAAACCTGTAGAGCGCCTCGGATTTTAACTGCCCTTGTTCGTAAAACCCTCTCACCGGCCCGTCGATCTTTTCGTCCTTGTAAACTTTCTCGTTCTTGAGTTGTCCGTTTTCGTAATATTCCCGGACCAGCCCCTCCAGCTTTCCCTCTTCATAAGCGGTCTCGCTTTTTACTTGTCCCGACTCATAATATTCCTTCGTGATGCCGTGGAACTTTCCGTTCTCATAAACGGCCTCATTCTTTAATTTTCCGTTCTCGTAATATCGCTTAAACGGCCCTTCGAGATGTCCGTTCGAGTAAGTAGCCTCGGCTGCCGATTTCCCTGATTCATAATAATCCTTCGAAAGGCCATTAAGCTTTCCGTTCCTGTAAACCTTCTCACCCTTTAAGGGCCCTGCCTTGTAATATTCCTTGGCGAGGCCTTCCTCGTTCCCGTTCCTGAAAACGGTCTCGTCCTTTAATTTTCCGTTCTCATAATACCGTTTTTGCGGCCCCTCGAGCACTCCGTTCAGGTAAGCGGCCTCGACCGCCAATATTTCCGTTTCATAATACTCCCGGGCCAGACCATGAAGCTCGCCCCTCTTGTAAACTTTCTCGCTCTTCAAAGGTCCTGTCCTGTAATATTCCCTCGTCGGGCCTTCCTGCTTTCCGTCTTTATAAACGGCTTCGTCCCTTAATTTTCCATTCCCGTAATATCTCTTAAGCAACCCGTCGAGCGCTCCGTTCAGGTAAGTCGCCTCGACTTCCGCCTGTCCTGTTTTAAAATAATCCTTCGAAACACCGTTAAGCTTTCCGTCCCTGTAAACTTTTTCTTTTTTTAATTGTCCCGTCTCATAATATTCCTTGGCGAGACCCTCCTGTTTCCCGTTCTTATAGATCTGTTCCGTTTTCAACTGCCCTTTTTCGTAATACTCCTTCACCGGCCCGTCAAGCTTCCCGTTCCTGTAAACCTTCTCGCACGCTAAGGATCCTGTCAGATAATATTCCTTGGCGGGACCGTGAAGCTCTCCGTCTTTATAAGCCGCCTCACTCTTCAATTTCCTGTTCTCGCCGTACTCCTTAAGCGACACCAACTGCTCATGCTCGTAAACGCCCTCGCTCTTGAGTTGCCCGCCCCCGTAATACTCCTTCTTTTTCGAAAGCTTCCCGGCTTCATAGAATTCCTCTATTTTGAGCCGGTCGGGAGCATGCTCGAGCTTGGGGAAAAACTCTTCCGTCTTTTCAAGCTGCTCATTGAAGAAATACTTCACCAGTTTTTTCTTCCCGTCCGGGTAATTCTCCCTTTCCGTGCGCCGCTCCGGCGCCACAACCCCGTATCCGGGGGTGCAAAAGGCCCACGTCCAAAGGAGGACGGCCGCCACGAGCCCGCTCAGGAAAATCCCCCTTTTAACCTTCATCCCCTCGACCTCCTTCTACTTTTCATACACCGGTTGATACATTTGCCCCGCAAGATAATCGCGCAAACGCTTGGGCCTCGGCTTGGCGGCGAGCTTTTGCCGGTAAGCAACCTCCGCTACCGCTTCCGCGATGGCCAAAGAAACCTTGCGGATATCCTTGAGCGGCGGATAAAGACTCCCCTGCGCGAAAGATTCATCTTCCACCATCCCTGCCAGCGTCTTCGCGGCGGCAAAGAACATCTCGTCCGTCACATGCCGGATACGGCAGGCGGTCACTCCCAATCCTATCCCCGGAAAAATGTAGGCATTATTGCTCTGCCCCGGCACGAGTCGCCTCCTCTCATAATCCACCGGAGGGAAGGGACTGCCGCTCGCGAAAATAGCGCGGCCTTGGGTGAAATAATACGCCTGCTCCGCGGTGCATTCGGAATGGCTCGTGGGGTTCGACATCGCGAAAACGATGGGCCGTTCGTTCAGCCGTGCCATGGCCTCCAGCACTTCTTTCGTGAAAGTCCCGTGCTTGCCGGACGCCCCGAGGATCACGGTGGGCTTCACGAGTTCCACGGCGCTTAAACAGTCCGGTGTGCCCGGTCCTTCCGCCGCGAAAGCCCGCTTGCGTTCGTCCAGGTCCGTGCGGCCCGTCACCACAAGCCCCTTTGAATCCACGAAAAAACAACGGCCGCGGACTTCTTTTTCCGTGAGCCCTTCTTTCATCATCGCCGCCATCACCAGACTTCCCGTCCCGAGACCCGCCTCTCCCGCGCCCACAAAGAGGATCTTCTGTTCCTTCAGAGCGCCTCCCCGGATCCTCAGCGCGGAATAAAGCCCCGCCAACGCCGCGCTCGCGGTGCCCTGGATATCGTCGTTGAACGTGCAAATACGGCCGCGGTATTTTTGAAGAAGACGGAAGGCGTTCTCGTTGGCGAAATCCTCGAATTGGATCAGGACATGCGGAAAAACTTCGCAGGCCGCGGTCACGAACTCCTCGACCAGATCGTCATATGCGCTCCCGCGCAGGCGGCGGTGTTGCATCCCGATGTAAAGCGGGTCGTTCAAAAGCGTCTCATTGTTGGTCCCGACATCCAGCGTGACCGGCAGGCAATACTCCGGACGGATCCCGGCGCACGCCGTGTAAAGCATGAGCTTGCCGACGGGGATCCCCATGCCGTCCACCCCGAGGTCCCCGAGCCCGAGGATCCTTTCCCCGTCCGTCACCACGATAATGCGCACATCCTTCCGCGGCCAGTTCTTCAGGATTTTCCGCATCTGTCCCCTGTATTGCGCGGCGATGAAAAGACCCTGGGTACTGCTCCGGAAAATATGACCGTATTCCTGGCACGCCTGCCCCACGGTCGGTGTGTACACGATCGGCATCACTTCAGCCAAGTAGTCCATGAGGACGCGGTAAAAAAGCGTGGTGTTGCGCTCCTGGAGCGCGGTCAGATAAACGTATTTTTCAAGGTCCGTCCCCTTGCGGCGGATATTCTCCATCACGCGCTGGACCTGGTTCCCCATGCTATTGACGCGCGTCGGAAGCAGCCCCAGAAGCCCGGACTCCTCCCGCTCCTTCTGCGTAAAGGCCGTCCCCTTATTGAGCATCGGGTTACGGAGCAACGCTACGCCGCGGGGAAATGCTTTCTTCGTTTTTTTCATGGCGGACTCCCTGGTTCGTTCCCCGTGTGCCGGGACCGTTATCTTAGGACATAAAGCAGACATAATACTAATCCCAAAACGGTTAATTTGAACGATAAGAATAATAGGGCGAAGGGAGCATTCGTTGCCTTGATCTTGCCCCGGGAATAAAGATGAAGATTGTACAAAAAATAAGCGAGGAGGATCCCGTAAGCCACGGGACTGGCCCAATGGCAGCGTGTGCCGGCCCGGAAGAAATCGAGGTAATAAATCATGAGGGTTAAAAAAAACGAGACCGCGTAGGGCCAGCAGCAATCATACTTGTAGAAGGCATGGATATGCTTGATCAAGGATCGCATCTTATTCCCGCCGTCGAATGGCACCGGCCGCCTTTCTCATCAAGAAGCAATGCTAAGCTCTTTCCAGATGGCTTCAAGCGCCTCCGCGGCGCCAAGGGGAATTTGAGTGTCCACCCAATCGGAGATCTCGGTCTCGTCGGGGTTGATCTCCACGGTGGGTCTCCGGAGATGGGACGCAAGTGCCATGGGGTGCCGGATGTAGGGGAACACGCTCGTCGTCCCGATGGAAAAATAGATATCGAACGGCTGCGCGACCTCCCGCTCCATGAGGTTCACTTTAGGCAACGGCAGTAATTCCCCGAAGAAAACAACGTCCGGCCGGGCGATCGAATGACATTCCGGACAGCACGGCGGAATGCTCAGGCCGTCATAATCCTCGACCCGGGTCTTCCAGCCGCATTTTTCACACCGGAGGTCATGCATATCCCCGTGGATATCGATGACGTTCCTGGAGCCCGCCGCGTGGTGAAACCCGTCGATATTCTGCGTCAGTACCCAGACCCGTTCGAAATGCCGCTCCGTCTCCGCAATGATCTCGTGAGCGCGGTTATACCGGGCTCCCCGGCATCTTTTTTCTATCTGGGAAAGGTATTTCCACGTGACCTCGGGCTTCTGCCGGAGGGTCTCGCCGGCAAGCGCCGTCTCGATCGGAATGCCGTCTTCGGTCGCGTCCTTCTCATAAAGGCCGCCCAACCCCCGGTAGGTCGGGAGCCCCGAATCCGCAGAGATCCCCGCGCCGGTGATAAACAGAATGCTCTTACAGACTTTAAGAAGCTTTGCGACTTCTTTTATTTTGGAGTCAGCCGTTGGAGCCATGGGATACCTCGAATGAAATTCGAAGGGTACCCGGTATCGATCTATAAAAGATCAGGTGTTCTCTTTCCGCCAACCGGTTTTTTACGCCTTTCCGCTCTTCACTAATCTTTCGGCCTCGAGCCAGATCTCAAGGTCATTGTTTGAAACGCACCCTTTTTTCTCCCAAATCTCCCTGGCTTTCTTTTGAATGCGCGTATTCAGCTCTTCCTTTGAAAGCTTGGGCGTTGAAGTTTTGCTCCATCCTGAATCGATCATCTTTGCCATATTTCGCTCCTTTGGTGTTAGTGAAACGACACATAGTAACATAGTCCTTGCGGGCGGCTTTGTCAGTAAAAAAGTTGCCTCCCCGATGGGGACAGCACTGACTTTTATTTAAATGAAAGGGTAGTCAGTACAGCCCCAATTTCAGCTCCGTTGAAATTGATAGGTATTGGGACAGCACTGACTTTTATTAAAAGGAAGGGCAGTTCGTGCGTTCCGTTTATGCGCGCTGACTGCGTTTATAATTTTTATACACCGTGGTGAAAACGACTCCTCCGGCGATCATCACGAGGCTGATGCCGAAATAAACCCCGTCAGGGTAGAGGCCGGGCTTGAAACTTTTAAAAGCGGCGATGAGCGCCAAAAAAGTCAATAAGAACGCCCAAACAACGGCCAAAAACCGGCAGCTCTGGATGAGGGCGGGGTCGTCCCATTGCTCTTTGGGAAGGTCCGCCCGGGCATATTGCAAAGTAAAAGGCTTCCCGATCAGCAGGATCCACCAGATCAGAAGAGCGAGAAAGCCGTTCGAAATGATCCCCATGCTTTGCGCGACGAAGATCCATTTCAGGCCGTTCACCGTGACCGCGCACAAGAGAAAGAAGATCAAAGTGCCCCACTGAAGGAGAAAACCCCCGCGCAATTCCCTGAACCCGAAGATCAAACTGGCCAAAAGACCGATGAGGATCGACCGTTCCAGACTGGCAAAGGTTGAGCCGGAAAAGAAGAGGAACAAGATCCACGGCATAAAACCCAGGAGGAAAACCATTATTTCTTTAAGATTTTTCATGTTGGCTCCTTATGGATGATTCACAAAAAGGTACCCGGTACCGTTCTATTTCCTGGGCAGCGTAAAAATAAATTTACTGCCTTTTCCTAATTCGCTTTCGACCCAGATCCTGCCCTGATGAAGCTCGACGATATCCTTGGCGATGGGAAGGCCCAGGCCGGTCCCTTCCTGTTTTTCGGCGGTCAGCCGCTCGAACTTATCGAAGAGCTTATGGAAATCCTCTTGGGCGATCCCCGGCCCCGAATCGGCTATTTCAAAACGGACTTCCTTCTCCGTCCCGGACAGGCGGAGGGTGATCCTTCCGCCGGAAGGCGTGTATTTGACGGCGTTACTGAGCAGATTGATGAGGACCTCGGTCAGCTTGTCACGGTCCGCCAGGACCTCGCCCGCGCTCTCTGAAAATTCTTTCCCAAGCGTCAGGTTTTTTTCTGAGATCATATTGCGTTCGGCGGCGAGGACCTCCCCGGCCAGGGCGGCGATCCCGAAGCTTTCTTTTTTCAACGTCATCTTTCCCGCTTCGATCTTCGAAAGATCGAGGAGGTCCGTGACCAGCCGGATCAGCCTTTGCGTGCTTCTGAGGGCGATCGCAAGCGCCTCCCGCTGTTTCTCGCTCACCTCGCCGGCCAGCCCGTCCAGGACATAGTCCAGCGAGAGCTGCATGTTGCTCAAGGGGTTCTTGAATTCATGGGAAACATTGGCGACAAAAGCCGACTTCCGCTTGTCCATCTGCTTCAAAAGCTCTTCGGCCTCTTTGATCTTGCTGATATCGTTCCCGACGCAGAGGATCTCTTTGGGTTCCCCCTTCGTGTCGGAGAGGGCCTTATTGGTCCAGGAGATCCACACGCGCTTCCCGCTGCGGAGCATGTTCTCATTTTCGTTATTCACATACTTCTCGGGATGGCACACAAGATCATCGAGCATGGCCTTCAGGTCCATGCCCGCGCTGTCCGTCACCGGCGCGATCGTCCCGATGGCGCTCTTGCCCAGGATCTCCTTCTCCTCAAATCCGAAGAACTCCTGCGCGAACTTATTGAGGAACGTGATCCTGCCCTCGGTGTCCATGCGCAGGATGATGCTGTTGGCGTCCTGGACCAGCCTGCGGTAATAGTCCTCGCTTTGTCCGAGCGTCTTACCGTTTTCCATACGGTTCATACCTTCTACGATATCCGATACCGTTTCTGCGGCGCTTATTCCTTGATCTTGTCAAACTCCTCAACGGGGATCGCGGGAAAACTGGTGAAGGCAATACCGGTCAATTTATTGAGCGCGATCGAAGCCTTCATCACTTCCGTGGTCCCGGGAAAATTAGTGATCGCCACGAGGTCGTATTTTCCCAGAAGCGCGTAGGCGGAAACCAGCTTGCCTCCGGCCTTTGCGATCACTTCCGCCGCCTTTTTGGTCCTCTCGGCGGAAATGCTTCCCAGCGCCTCTTTGGAATATTTCCCGTACATGAAATAAACAGCCATTTTTCACCTCCTGTTTTTTGTGTTGCGTGCCGGCACTATCTTATTCCCTTTATTTCACAAACGGAAACTCCCCGGGCGAGACCCCTTTTTGATACTGAGGAAACAGCCTCAGAAAATCGTTCGCGATGAACGGACAGGTGGCCACGACCTTCAGGCCTTCCTTCTGGGCGTATTCAAACGCCGCGACCAGGATCTTGCCGGCGACCCTCTGTTCCCTGAAAGGGTCGGGCACATAAATGTGGTAGAAGTCGAGCGTGTCCCCGCGTTTCGCGTACATCAGCATCGCGCGGTATTCCCCGAGCTCCACACGGAACTCTTTTTTTTCAGCGTCATGGATGACATTCATCTTTGAAATTAAAGCCGCTTGATACTCCAAGCGTGCCTGTTCCTAGTTTTTACGCAGCTCCTCGAGCCTTTGTTCCCCGACAGGCCCGGGATTCGCTAGAGCCGGGGATAAACCTAAAGAGAAATGATCGCGGCAAGAAGAGATGCTGTTTTCCTCATGGAATGATTATATCGCACATAGGAGCGCTCGGGAAGGTTCTAAAAGTGCCGGATCCGGCTTTAAAAAAAGGCAGGGGGAAAGCAGGGTCGCTTTTATTGCCCCCCCCCGCCGGCGTCCCGACGGGTATCGGATACCGTTCTACTTTGCCTCCTGAACGCAAAAAGCCGCGCTAAAATGGCGCGGCTTTGCGGAGAGTGTATCTCCCGGTGCTTTAGCACATTTCCCGTCCCGCAGGACGGTGCTCGCCCACATGGGGTCAGGCTTTAGCGGAGCAAGTAACCTCTTTAAATCGCCGCTTCTTCTATAAAAGAACTGTAGCTGACCTTTTACGTTTTGACAAGAAAGCGAGACCTAGCAAGAACTAACAGGCGCCGGGGTCAACTCCCCAGCGTCGCAAAGATCTCGACTTTTCCGATCTTGATCTTCATTTTCTTTTATTTCTCGTGATCGGTCCCACGTTCTATAAAAGCATGATCGCGCGCAGGAGCGGCGAAGGGTCCGGTTATTTCTTCAACTGCCCCCTAGCCATATCGACTTCTCCTTGGGGAGAAATAACGTGCATGACGTAGGGGCGCGATGAGTATGGTTTCATGAACGCCGACATTTTCTCCAGATACCCTCTGACAGATTCAAGCATGTTCTTCGTACTGCCGAAGCGGAAAATATTCACGGTTTCGAATTCGCCAGGGAATTGAAGTGTGACGTACCAATCTTGACTTGGCTCGTGACGAAAGAAACGGTCGCATTGACCTACGTTGGGAATGCATCGTGACGATAGCACCGTTGGATCTCGACCAAATCGGCTTGAAAATTCCTGACACTCGGCATAGGTGATCATGGAAGCGATCATAATGGGAAATCCCGGGACAGAAGGCTCCCGGATGAACAAGAAAGGGCCCTTCCGCAGAGGGTCCGTTTCGGGGGATACTCGAGACGTTGCGGCGTCGGCCACTCGGGAGACAACCTGTTTAAAATAATTCGAAACAGAATAAAAGGGGGCTTGTATCCACCTTTGACTTGGCACATCGCACTTGAGCCAGATCGCCAACGCGAGAATGGCAACGGGGGCCAGGGTCACCGGACTTTTTTTGAAAAGGAATAGAAGTGCCTTCCCCCTTGTGATCGTGAACAGAACTCCTTTGGCAATCAAGAAGAGGCATCCCTTGAGCGCATGGAAAAACAGCAAGACAACCGCCCGGAGAAATAGAACGATCTTCCCTGCAACTGCCCAGAGAAATAGAACGATCTTCCCTGCAACTGCCCGGAGCAATAGAACGATCTTCCCTGCAATTGCCCGGAGCAATAGAACGATCTTCCCTGCAATTGCCCGGAGCAATAGAACGATCTTCCCTAACGCAGGTCCCATGCTCCATGCAGAACCGCCTTTCGCATGGTCCTCTTTGGGCCTTGGCTTGCTTCGCTTTGCCTCCTCTTTGGGTCTTGGCTTGCTTCGCTTGGCTTCCTCTTTGGGTTTTGGCTTGCTTCGCTTGGCCTCCTCTTTGGGTCTTGGCTTGTTTCGCTCTGCGTCCTCTTTGGGTCTTGGCTTGTTTCGCTCTGCGTCCTCTTTGGGTCTTGGCTTGCTTCGCTTGGCCTTCGAACCCAACGGGGTCACCGCAGAGATGGCTTCAGAACCCGGGACCTTGTCCTTGGCGGCTTGAGTCTCATCCTCCGCAAGTGAGATCCCGCAGATAAAGCATTCTTCTAGAGTTCTACGATTCAAAGCACCGCATGCGGGGCAGCGCTTATTGAAAGATTCGGGCACAGAATGGGTCCTCAGTTCATAGAATACCTGTAGTATAAGCCTTAATCGATAAAGCGAAGTTCAAAATTTCCGCGTCCCAATCTCTTTTTTATTTTCTTGAAGGGTGATTGGGACAGCACAGTCCAAGTCTTGACTTTCCTATATGGACGGTGACTTGGACAGCCCCAATTTCCGCCCAAACTTTTTATTTTTTTCTAAAATGGTAGTTTGGGCGGCCCCAATTCCAGATCCTCTGGAATTGAAAGGTATTGGGACCGCTTCGTTGAAATTGATAAGTATTGGGACTGATTTCCAATTAAAAATTAATGATAATCAGGCGTCGTGAAAGACAGACATCCGTCACCGTGCCTCTGTATGTAAATCTTCTCTAAAATAAAAAAGGGGCCCGGCCTGAGGGCCAGGTCCCGAGGACCCATTCATTTCTATGGATCATGACGACCGGGGCACCCTGATCCCCTATGGAAATAGAGGGGCGCCTCCGATTAATTTTTCAATGATAGCCAGGCGAGGAACGAGTCCCGGGATTACTTCTTCGCGACCGCTTTGAATCCGACACCTGCGTGATGAAGCAAGAGAAGGATATTGAGGAATCCCGGATTGCCTTTGCCGGAAAGCATCTTATAAAGGCTCACCCGGTGGATCTTGCTCGCTTTGGCGATCCGGGTCATTCCACCGTGAGCGTCGATCACGTTCTTCAAAGCGATCAGGAACGCCTTTCTGTCCCCCGCCTCCAATGCGGCGTTAAGATATTCTGCCGAAGCTTCCGGATCTTTCAAAAACTTCAACAAAAAATCGCGATGACTGACCGCTGGGGGAACTTTCATTGTTTTCTCCTCAAGTAATTCTTCAGAATCAAATCCCAATCGACAACCGACAAGCTACAAACAATTTGAATTAAATTAACAAAATACAAACTACAAGTCACAAACAATTCACAAAATCCAAATTGCTCATTGCAATTTGTTTGTAGCTTGTAGCTTATTTATTGATTTTTGCACCGCTTTTTCAATAATTGCTGTAAATATATTCCTCAGCTCTCTCGACTCTTCTCTCAGCGCCTTGATCTCGTTCTCACGGCCCCGGACCGCTTCATTGATGAGCTCTAGCCAATAAGTACTTTCCTTGCATTCTTTGCGCGTGATCTTCATCCGGTGAAGAAAATCCTTTTTACTGAGAGCTTCCGTCGCTTCCCGGTAATTCGCGCCGACAGAACCCGAGGACGCGACAAGTTGTCCGATCAGTTTGAGCGTCACCGCGTTCTGCGGGATCGATTTGCAAAGAACGATCACATCCTTCGCGAAACCCAGCGTTCTTTCCTCAAGGTCATAAGGCTTTTTTTGTTTTTGGACCATTGAAGATTGTTTGTGATTTGTGGCTTGTTCTTTGTGTTTTGTTTGTTGAGCGTAGTTCATGAAAACCTCTCTGTCAACTATAGTTTACACGGATAAAATTTAACTATAGTCATATAATATTTGATTATTCAGGAATGTCAAGAAAGGAGCTTTTTAGGAGGAAGGACTTAACAATGAAGGAAATTCGTCTGGTAAGTTTAAGCTATTGGCAAGAGGTTATGAACTGCGAGCGGCGGTCCCGCAGTTCGTGGCCCGTGGTTCGTGTCCCGAGGAACGAGCGGATCGGACGAGATTGTCAAAATCTCGCCGAAACCGTCCCAATCCATTGAGGATTGGGGTCCCTAGTCCCGTCAGTTCGTCTCCCGAGGAACGAGCGGATCGGACGAGATTGTCAAAATCTCGCCAAAACCGTCCCAATCCATTGAGGATTGGGGTCCCGAGTCCCGTCAGTTCGTCTCCCGAGCCCTGCTTCCCGTGTCCCCTGTCCCATCAGTTCGTATCCCGAGTCCCGTTCCCCGTTCTACGAGTCCCGAGTCCCGTCAGTTCGTATCCCGAGTCCCGCTTCCCGTATCCCCTGTTTTTATCAGTACGTCCCGTCTTGGATCATGTGTTCATCCGAGATCCCGAAATAATGCGCGAACTCATGAAGCACGGTGTCCCGGACCGCCTTCCGTATCTCCCGCCGGCTGCGGCAGGCCCGCGTGAGAGGCCCCCGGAAGACCGTGATCTTGTCCGGAAGAACGCTCCCGCCCAGGTGCGTCCTCTCCCCGAGCGGCACGCCTTCGTAAAGCCCCAGCAGGTCTTCTCCGGCCCCGGTCTCCTTTTTCTGGCGGGCCGAAGGCTCCTCCAGGATCACGATATTGATGTTCTCGAGCTTGCGCTTGAACTCCCGGGGAAGACTTTTCACCGCGTCCCGGACCAACGCCTCGAATTCGTGTGCCGTCAAAGATCTTTTTTCCATTTTAGGACCTTCCCCGCCGCCGCCGTCTCCTTCAGCGTCGTAAAAACCTCAACTTTCCCGATCTTGATTTTGATCTGCATGATAAGAGCCGCCTGTCCCCTTTTAGGTGACTGTCACCAGTTTTTCATTTTTATAATAATCCTAGCTGCTTCTGCGCATAAACCAGATCAACCAAATCTGCTCCACTAGCAGCACCTAAGATGAATTTGCCAGTTGCGTCACTCCATTTAGGAGATAAATCCTTTATGATATTAGCAATTCGAATGATTTCTATACCCGATTTACCTATAAAATCTAATTCTTCGGGATGCTTAACATTTCCAACGATAAAACCTAGTCGCCATTTCCCAGGCCAAAGCTTTTTTCTCGCTTTGCTGATTGCATCATTATTGAATTTCTTATTAACCCATTCGGAAACAGATTTCTTTATTTCATCTAAAGGTCGCCTTTTCGCGTTGTATGCAGATTTTCCCTCCTGTCTCAATGATTTTGGAGTAGGGCATATGTAGCTTACAGGTCGTAGTGAAGATTGAACTTCATAATGACAGCACTCAACCTGTGCTTCCTGGAATCTAACCGCAAGTAAATCTATCTCTCCGTTACCTACTTTTGCTCCGCGAATGGTGAAATATCCTTTCCGATTGAGCCATTCTTCCGCCAATTGTTCTCCAAGAAAAGACATTGTTCCTCCTTTATAAAGGTGCCTGGTATTGTTCTATTAAGTCTTAGTTTAGAATAAATTTTTTAAACTTTTCGTAGCGATCGGAAAGACGGTCGGGATCGGGACAATCTTTACGAGAACGAGGCAAAATAATCTTTTGATTGTTTAAAGCTTGAAGGCCGTGGCGCAACATCGGGCCATCTTCTTCTTCCAGGATATCTCCTCGCACCTCAATAATATAATCTGGTCGAATACCAAGAACGAAACGATCAAATGCTGTGTGGTGTAGGTTGCACAAAGAAATGCCGTTGGGAACGATCGGCTCACCTTTTGGCTCTGAATCCGGGATAATATGAATCGCTTCGAGAAGCTCAGGATGCCTCAAACGACACATCGCACACTGCTCTTGATAAGCCTGAAGCACGCGCTCGCGAAATCGCTGTTGGTGTAACCGCTGACGCGTTTGAACCGTCAGATATCGTCTTTTCGCATCAATGTCTGTCTCATTTCGCAATGGATAAGTTCCTTTTACAGCATTACTTTCACCAAACCAATTTTTCTTTTCATCAACAGCAACTGTGAAAGTGAGAGCGCTAGGGTTATCTTCAACAATTTCAACGGGCCACTCAGGAACATATTTTCCTACTCCTATACCAAACAAGTAAATAAGTGGTATCTTCCTAATCATCGCTTCCCGCAACCCCTTATTTTCCCGATGCTGGCCATCAGTGCCTCGGTATTTGTAATGAAAAAGTCCATCACCTATATCTTTATCATCATAGGGAGAATTTGGCGAAGTTGTTATGGTTAAAGGGATGGAAAGACCTTTTGGTATAAAAATACCTTGAGGCCCAATAAGATGGATTTGTTTGGATTGAAAAATGAAGCCTTGCTCAAGAACTTTTCGAGGCAAAGTATCGCCATAAATCTGACACTGTTCCTCAAGCCATTTGAACGCTGCAAGACGAACTTTCGTGTCGATATCTGTCATTCAACTCGTCCCCGAGGTACCGTTTTATTCATAATTCACCGTTGAAGGCGCGGTAGAGTATGGATTGGAAAAGATCGTCGAGGCGTTGGCGGCTGGAGGATTGGGCAGCTTCCAGTTCGCGAATTTCGGATACGCGCGCGGCGAACTTTTCTTGTAGTGTAAGCGGTGGAATGGGCGTGCGAATCCCAAGTAATGCGCCTTGTCCAATGCGAGGCAGATTTGCTCCGGCCATTGCATTGGAAACAAAAGATAAAACGAAAGAAGAGCGAAGAAAGCTTGCTACATAATACGAATGGAGTTGGCATCGATGCGGACGAAGAACAAAAATATCTGTTGAGCAGATGCCTTCCTTATCGGCGAGGTGAACCTTGTTCAAATAAGGACGAAGTTTCCCATAAAGCACTTCGTCACGATGAAAGACATTTTTAGTGCTTTTTATTTCCGCGCCAGGCGTTGATTCATATTGCACGAGGTTGCCAGTATGGCGTTCAATCTGTTCCAGTCCTATGTAATTAAAAGATGTTTGGGGATGTTCTGTCGGCTCAATTCTCTCTCGGCTAATTTCCAGAACTTCTCCGAGTGATTTTGCTGGCCAACCCTTTGGATTCGTAGCTAGGTCGCCGAACATTTCGTGAAAGAGGGAGGGAATGTAAGCGGAGGTTCGCTGGTCGGCCTCAGCGCGAAGTTCCCTCAAATTATCTGCTTCATTCAAAATTCTCACTATCCGATCTTGCTGAGGAAGGGGTGGAGTAGGCACTGGGAGCGACAAGAATATATCATTGGGTAATGAACGCCGCCGCGCTGTAGTGTTACGCAATTTAGATTTGTAAAATGCCACGGCATGCGGCGATCGCAAAAATCGTTCAAGATACTGTAGGTTAATTGGGACACCACCCTGAAGATCCCAAATGTTGTACGCCGGACTGACAATAGCTGAGTCATACAAGCGTTGAAAAGCCAACACTCCCTCGTCAATAGGAAAACCTACTACAAGTTGATTTCTCGCAACAATCTTATATTGGGATGTATCGGCGCTGGCAATGCGCTTCTTGAATTTTTCGGCTTGATCGACTAGTCCATCCCTCATAGTCATCGAGAGTATAGGCAAATCATTTTTACCAGCACGTTTCACATTCGCCAGCTTGATAATCTTGCCAAGTTTGATGTGCATCATTTCTTCCTTGTGAATTGCTCGAAAATCGTATTGCCGCGTTTGATGATTTCGTTTTCAAGCTTGAGGACATCGGAGAGGATTTCAACGGGCGCGGCATGGTTGACAGCGTTGGTGTTGATTGGTTTGTAACGGCCAGTGGCGAGACTCCAATCATTTTTTTTAATCTTCTCAATCGGAACACAATAACTGTTCGGGCCTTCTTCACGCTCCGACCATTTTGCAAGCACATCAGGAATGTCATTGGCTTCAATAGAGGTGCGTTTGTCATCGAGCGAAAAGCCGTCCGCAGTCAGATCATAAAACCAGACACTTTTTGTCGGCTTCCCTTTTTGGAATATGAGCACGGCTGTTGCAACACCCGCATAAGGCTTAAAAACACCGCTTGGTAAGCTGACAACAGCCTGGAGTTCACATTCGGTTAAAAGCAGTTCCCGCAAGGATGTTGCGGCGTTGTTGGAGCCGAAAAGCACCCCATTCGGAACGATCACACCGGCCCGCCCTTTATTCGCGAGATGGTCAATGAACCATTTGAGGAACAACAGTTCCGTGGCGCGGGTGTTTAGCTTGTAGTTAAGATCGCAGAGGATGCTTTCATCTTGCACCTTTCCAGCAAACGGTGGATTGGCGAGAATCACATCGAACCGGCGGCCCGGATAAACGCCACCGAAACTCGTGGTCAGTGGGTTCATCATTTGAATCTGCGCTTTTTCTAATTGATGGAGGTAAAGGTTCAGGATGGCGATCTTTATCATGTTGGCATCATTATCAAAGCCCGTGACCGCTTGTTCCTCCAAGAACTTCCACTGTGCGGGTTTGAGCATCGAACCATCGGTAAGACCCCGTTTCAGATCGGCGAATTTGGTATTCTGGCGCAAAATGTGGGTGAAAGCCGAGATGAGGAATCCGGCGGTTCCACAAGCGGGGTCACAGATGTGCTGCCCGGGCTTTGGATCGACAAGCGCGACGATCATGTCGATGATGTGCCGCGGTGTACGGAACTGGCCATTCGTGCCGGAAGCAGAGAGTTTACTTAAGAGATANNTATTCATACATGTCACCCTTAAAGTCATGACCATTTTCCAACTTCAACTCATGAATCCCTTGTATGACCGCACGAAGTGTAGGGCGGTCGTAAATCTTCAGCGTAGCGCGGCTGAAAAGAAGCTTGCCTGTTTCGGAAAGGCTGGGCAGTTCATGAATTTTCTCAATGGCATCGCGGACAGAGTTGAAGAGGTTATCACCCGTGAGTGTTACGAAGTTGCCCCACGCGCATTTGCTCCAGGTTCCGGAAAAAATACGCTTATATTTCTTATCGAGCGTGGCGAACTGATCATCCCTCTCGCTCAAAAGACGAAGAAACAGGAGGTAAGAGATTTGCTCGATGGAATCCATCGGATTATTTACGCCGCCCGCAAAAAGGATATTCATCAGCTGATCGACTTTTTGGCGTAGACCGGACGAGAAGAAATTGGAATTGGGCTCGAAGTTTAGTTTCGCCACTTCGTTTTTTGTTTTTGGAGCCGCTCTCATATTAGATTTCTCAAGGATTAGTTGCGTGAAGCAAGTAGGGTCTGGCGGACTAACGTCGATTGTCGTAATGCCTCGAACACTTCTTCGCGATTTTCGAATTTCATGAGTTGGGTAACACCGCCGAGTTGATTGAACTGACCTGCAGTGAAGATTGTCATATCGCCTTCCATGAAACGCTTTAAAGAACTTGCATCCTCGGCGAGTAGCTGTGCGGTGGCATCCACCCATTTTTGTTCGTTGTAGCGGAGGTTAAAACGAGCGGAAATGGAATCCACGGTATCGCTGATAATAGCATCCCGTGTCGGAAGTGGTCTGTGGCCAACCGCGTTATAAACAAAAGCGGAGGTTGTGGCCGGAACACCGTAGGAGATAATCAACTTGTCCGGAGAGTAGAACATCTTGGGTTTGTGGTAAAACCGCTCATTCATAATAACTTCGATTGCGTCATCATCTTCTGCCTCGATAGCCTCTTTGAGAACAGGGGTTTTCTTTACGAAGTCCTTGAGATCTTTCTCGTAGGAACCACGGAAGGTCATGAGATCAACCTTTTCTCCGTCCGGTCCCACCTCAACGACTTCGCGCATGACCAATTCATCCTTACCTTCCCAAATAGGAATTTCGCGAGACCCGTACGGCGGCCAGGGTGGATCGACGATGGTTCCTCCGTCCGTTGTAGTCCCCCCACTTCCGCCCGGATGGGGTTTGGGTCCTTTTGGCCTCGGCTCCCTCGGAATGGCTAAAGGAATGGAATAATCATATTTTTCCTCGAAGTATTCGGCAACGGCACAGAAGTCGAGCATGAAGAAATTTTTCTTTTCATAAGAAGTATTGCCCATCTTGAAAGTGAAAAGGCGCGTGCCACGACCCTTGATTTGGATGTATTCGGTTGGGGAAAAGATGGGGCGCATGAGTCCGATATTCAGTAAGTCGCGGCAGTTATAACCAGTCGAAAGCATATCCACGGAAACGGCTATTCTTTCTGTTCGTTTCCCATCACGAAACTCTTTGGCAAGATGACTTGAGTCAGGAATGCGCGAAGTGATCGTCATGGCAATCCCCGGTTGCATGGCGTTAAATATCTTGGTCAGCGTGGTCGCGTGATCCTGATTGACCGCAAAAATGAGGGATTTCCCGATGATCCCCGCCGGGTCACGCTGAGCTTCCTTGAGAAATGTTTCACACATCACTTGATTACGGGCCGGAGTAAATATCTTCCGCTCCAAATCTTGGATCTTGTAGTTTTCTTCTTGTTCGTCGATTGTGACGCACCATCCCGATTCATCAAGAGCCTGGGTCGTGATATCGGAACGGAGGTCGAATATCTTTGGAAGGCAGAGGAATGGACCTTCAGGGTCTTTGACTGCGTCGATAACGTCGTAGCGATAGGTCGGAAAACCCGGCTCACAGCCAAAATACTGATAGGTGTCTCGAAGCATGCGTGCCTCAAGGGCTTTCGGATTTTCCTGTCGGAGTTGTTCCACATTCACATTCTTGAGATATGCTTTGGGAGTTGCTGTAAGTCCGACGCGTGTCGCCTGGAAAAATTGGACCACTTCGCGGGCATCACCGTAGATCGAACGGTGCGCTTCGTCATTCACGACAAGATCGAAGTGAAAGGGAGTAAATTCTTCACGGTAGCGGCGATCTACCATAAGGGATTGGAGCGTCGCAACAACAACCGAAGACCCCATGAGTTCTCCGGGTCTGCGGCGGGCGGTCCGGTAAAGCACGGGTTTATATTCTGCGAGGAAGATATTAAATTCTTCGAGTGTCTGCCTGGCGAGTTCGATGCGGTCGACGATAAAGAGAACACGCTCGGCGTTGCGGGTTGCCAAGAACCGACGAATCAAAGTCGCGCATTGAAGCGTTTTCCCAGTCCCCGTGGCCATCTCAAGCAGAAACTTTCTGCGCTTTTCGACATCATATAATCTGGAAACGGTATCCAAAGCTATGATTTGATAGCCATGCAATGTCATGTCGTGTTTAAAGCGCTGGAGATAGTCAGGCTTAACAACTTCGCTCATTAAAGGACGTGGTGGTTGGAGGTTTTTGAGGCGAAGTCTCTCGAGATCCTCTAGGGAAGGTAACCGTTCGATGCGGTAAGCGTCTTGATCCTTACGCTTATAATTCCAGAACCAATGCTCTCTACCATTCGAAAGAATGATGAATGGCACATTGATGTTTTCTGCGTAACCACGGGCCTGCTCTTTGGCGTCGTAAGGATCAACCTGTTCCGCTTTGGCTTCGATCACGCAAAGAGGCCCATATTTACCACTCAGCACATAATCGGCACGACCGGTGGAGGTTGTCAGCTCAAACCGAACCTGCTTGGTAAGGAGATCCCACCCGGATGCTTCAAGGGCCTTGTCGATCAGAACACGCGAAAATGCTTCGGGGGGCATCGGTTATGACTTCCTCATAGTGGGTTGTATTTTATCCGCCTATAAGCAAAAAAGCCATCTGGATTAACTCCCGATGGCCTGAATTCCAGAAACATATCACTTAATTCTATTCCCCCATCCGCACAGCGTACCCGTTCTCTAGAATTGCGTTGTCCGCCTCACCTCGGGTGAGAACGGATCCGTCCAACGTTGTGTGGCGGATTAAGATACTGCTCATTCCCCTCTTTGTCACTATAGTACTTGGGTCCTTTGGCGCCAGTACTTCCGGCCCCGGTTTTTCTCTTCTTTTCATCAAGGGTAGTCGGGACGGCCCCAATCTCCACGTTGTTTCGATTGATTGGTATTGGGACCGGCGAGTTTTGGAAAACTCGTCCGAGGCTGTACTCGTGCCCTGTGGCCCCGTACATCCAGCCCTGACTTTTGCTTTCTTTTCATCTTCTTCCAGTCAGCTTCTTCCCAAGATCCGCGACCCATTTCATATGAAAAGGTTCGGTACGGGAGGCGGAAATATACGAGGGATCATTGATGCCGGCATTCACGTGGCGCTCATACGCTTCGGCGGGTTCACACTCCACGGCCTGGAATTGAACTTGATATCCGAAGCTCAAAATACTGTCCGTGAAGCCCTTCAGCCTCTCAGCCTCGGCGCCTATCATCTCCATGACAATATTCCTTTTTTCCATGACGGCGCGCTCCAGGACCCCGGAGCCGATGGCGTTCATTTCATGAAGATAGTCTTTGCCGAACTCGCCGTGACCGCCATCCGTCAGCGAACAGAAGATCTCGCAGGCATCGACCGTGACATCGCCTTGGAAGCAAGGCTTCCGGCGCTCCGTCGTTTTTCCCGATCCGATGCCTCCCGAAAAAATAATGAATTTAGGCCGGCCGAAGGAAGGGATCGTGTGCGGGGGAAAATGCCTCTCGATCTCTCTTGCTATGTTCACGGCTGTCATAAGCTCCTCATTCTATTTGAAGTCCACTCCTATCTTGAAGCCGAAGCCGAGGTCCATGATGTCCGCGAATTTTTTCTTTCGGGTTTTCTGATTAAACAAGGCTGCAAGCCATCTGGTGGAGGCGCGGGTCGGCCAGGGCGTTCAGCCGCTTTTTGACCACCCGGGAATAGTATTCCCGCTCAGTCTTGGTCATGGGCTTTCCGGCAAGGCGTTTTTGGAGCAGTTCTTTCTGACGGGCTGTGAAAAGCGAGGAAAGGAGCAGCTCGAATTCCAACGCGTTTTTTTGCTCCTCGAGTTCCTTTCCGGACCCGGCCTGATGGACAACGTAATTGCGGAATGTATTTTTGAGCCGCTCGTTTGAAAGTTCCACGGAGCCGCCCTTGCTTTCCAGATCCAGGTTCTCTGATCTTGAAAAAGGCCCTGTCAATAGATCCATCAGCTTTTTCTCTTCTGTGGTTCCAAAACACCGCGAGAGAAGTTTCATGGCCCGTTTGTGATGTTCTTTCATTCCAAAAAGCTCGAACAACAGCGCGCTCAATCCCAACAGGACCCCGAAACGGTCTCGCACCTTTCCGGAAAAGGCTCCCCCTGGACGCGTGTTTTTTTCCCATTCGAGGGCGCTTTTCTGCGAAAGGGCATTGGCCAGCACGACCGGAAACCCTTCCAAAAGCCGCGTGTCCTCTTGCTTGAGTAGTGCCTCCAGGACTTTTTCCGGAGCGGCCGCGGGAGTTCCGGGAACGGACAGGGCATATCCGTATTGCGCCAGCTGATCCATCAGCGCTCTTTTATTATCCGCATTTTTCATGCTTCATCTCCTGCCACCGTTTCAGCAAGAGCTCCAGATTCCTCAGGACCTTGGCCTCACTGATATCGTATTGCGCTGTTTCCCGGTAGCGTGTTTGTAACTTTTTGAGATCCATGCGCTCTTTAGATAAAAGCAACAAACTGTCCTGGATGTCCGTTTCCGTTCCGCGGAACATTTTGGAAATAATAAGGTCCGCCGGGTTCAGGGTCGAGACTTTGATCTTTTTCCATTCTTTCCATTTTCTTGACCCTCCCCGGGCCAGTGGAGACGTCAGGAGTTCGGTCACATAGACCTTCTTGCCGGGATAGAGATCGAAAAGGATCGTCTCCGTATTCCGCTTCCAGCCGTACGAAGTCACCTGCCGGTAGCCCGTCTTCCCGAGAAAATCGATCAAGCGTGCGTACTCTCCGGGTTCCGGGACCAGAAAATCCACATCTTTGGTGGACTCTTTATAGCCCATGAGCGTCAGGGCCGTTCCCCCGCAGGCGACCAAACGGATCTTTCCCCTTCCCGGGATCAGTTCATCCCAAGCCTGTAAGGTCCGCGTGAGTTCATCCTCTTTGATCCTGTATTCCATGCGGCCCTCCTGAACTAACAATAGCACGAAGCCGTCCAAAAGTCAATTAAAAATGTATGTTTTTATACATATTTATGTATATATTAATACATAAATATGTACTTATTCATACACTCTGATGGCGTAACCTTGCTCCAACAGAAGATTGTTGAGGTAGATAAGATCGGAATGATTGTCCGCCACACTGCCCGGCGGATTACTCCGGCCCGCATTCTGCGGATCCGGGTAAAACACGTCGGCTTCGTAGCGGTCGTAGGTGGCATTCTTACTGCTGAGAACGGTGAGGGACGGGACTCCTTCCAGGATCTTTTCCACGAACTTCTTCGCCTTTTGTCCTTCCACGGTGTTAAGTTCGGGGCAGTCGATCCCGCGGAGCCTCAGCTTCTCCCGCCTGACTCCTCTCATGCCAATATCCAGCACGGCCCAGAGCGTGTCCCCGTCGATCACTTCTTTTAAAAAAGCCTTGTACGTATACCCGGGCTTCGTCGCCCCCCGGACCTTGAGGAGTTTCACGCCGGTCCACTCGACGATATCCCCCGCTTTCAGCCCGCGCTTTTCAGCGGACGTCAGGGTCCGATAGCCTTTGAAACCGTGGTCGAAAAGAAGGACGTCTTTCTCAGGCCAGGCCACATCGCCGGAGTCGACAAGGGAGTAGGTGTTCAGCGGGCCGAGCTTCGGCACGGGAAGAAGGTCCGGCGGTTCTCTGGTTTCCGGAGTGGCTGCTAAATTTTCCTCGACTTGCTCGCGCACCTTTTCGTGCCGGACGAGTTGGCGGAGAGTTTTATGGGTCAATCCCTCCGTAAGCGCCTGTGCCTCGAGCCGTTTTCGAACTGCCGCATTCTTAACCGGGATGAGTTCCGAATATTGACTCCAGGTCAATTTCGACGGCGCCGTCGATTTTGGGTGTGTCAGATAAAAGGCCCGCATGCGCTCGAGGTTCCGCTCTGAGAAACCGGGACCGGATCTCTTGGAAAGATCTTCGGAGAGTTTGGCGAGAAGTCCGCTGCCGTAAGCGGCCTTGATGGCGCCCTGTTGTTCGACCTCGACGATCCTACGGCCGATCTGCCAGTAGGCTTCCACGAGAGCTTTCCGCGCGCCTTCATACAAGGATGAAATCTCAGAAACGAGTTTCTTGTATTGAGGAAGAAGTGCCCGCGTGTCAGGCATGATATAGAATTTCCGCTGCCGATCTTCCAGCACTGACTCTTATTATTTTTTTGAAAGGGTAGTCAGTGCGGTCCCGACTTCCGATAATAAATTTATCATAGTCGGGTCCGTACGCCTCGACCAGGGCCCTGCGCGCGCCTTCATAAAGACAGGCTATTTCCGTGACCAGTTTTTTGTAGGCGGTCGGCATCAGTTCGCGTGTCGGCATCGATCGGGATTATAACAAACCCGGGANNTTGGAGGTCTAGTACGGACCACGAACCTCGATGCCGTATAGCTTATAGGCTATACGGCCTTTTTTACCTCAATCGATCTTGATCCGGATCTTTTTGCCGAGAGACTTGGCAACACGTTCAAGGAACTCCACGGAGGGATTCTGGATCCCCCGTTCAAGCCGGGAGATATTGGCCTGTCTTGTTTTCGCAAGCCGTGCGAGCGTTTGCTGCGTCATCCCGGCCGAACGCCTTGCCCGGGCCACTTCCCAGCCAAACTTTCTCTGAATGCTCATTTCCATCCTTATAGCTTATAGGCTATACGCCACCCTGTCCATCCACTTGTTGTCAGGTTAGTTGTAAGGTTTTTTTATATTCAGTTGTAAGGTATTTGAGATCAAAGGCTACCGATCGTAAATTATTTGCAATATGTGGATACACATAGTATACTTATATCAGAAAAAGGAGGCTCTGATGCCCAACATGACACTCTCGATACCGGTAGAACTGAAGGCGAAAATGGACCGCTTCAAGGAGATCAACTGGTCTGAGGTCGCACGACAGGCCATTTTTCAAAAGACCCTGCTCATGGACAAGATGAATCTGATGATGTCCTCAAGCAAGATCAGCGAACCGGAGACCCTGTACGAGGCCCGCAAGATCAGCCGCAAAGTTGCCAAAAAACATAAGTAGAGCACGCCAGCAATGTTAGAACGGAATGACGCACTCATCGAACAATTCAATAAGGAAGAGCAGAAGCGCCTGAGGCTTCAGCGTCGTAAGCGTGCACGCCGGAAGCGGGCGCCCGGTGCAAGCAAGGAATTCCATAAGCTTCTCGACCGTCTTGACCTAGCGATCGAACGGCACAAGCCCGCGGACTGCATTTCCACGAAATGGATCGGTTAGTATAAGAAAGGAGGACGACGGCATTTGTCCGCCAACGTTCTGGGGCGGATCAGGATACTGCTTTTGACGCGGGCAGGATGAAACGGCCTTCTTTTTTTGTGACGGCGTGTAACCGGTCAAACGCTGATTTAGCCTCTCCGGCATCCAGCCCGAGGTATTGGACGGCTTCTTTGATGTTTTTGACCACTTTGACGGTATGACCGAAATGCGATAAATACTTCCCGAAAAAAACGGCCTTCTCTATTTCATCGGTCGTGATGATCACCACTTTCACGGTGGGGAGCTTGTAGAGAAGTATGCCGAAGTAATCCGCCGCATCCTCCATCGTATCCTGATCGATGGACTCATCGACGGTCGCGTCTCTCAGGTCCACGATATGAAAACACCTGTGGTCCCGCCAGTCCGTATCGGCCACCAACTGCTCGGCGTGAAGGATAAAATCAGAGGCCGTGACCGTTCCTTTCCACAATTCATAGGTGATCTTTTTTTCTCTATCAACGCAATAGACAATGCCCATGCTTTACCTCATTGATTTCTTGATGCTGGACGCCGGACGAAAGCATACCCTCCATTTACGGAAAAAACAAGTCCGTGCGGCCCTGGCCCGGCATGGGGCTTTTTAGCGGAACCAGCTGGCCGGAAGGGTCTTATTGATCGCCTGGCTTGTCCCCTGCGAGAGGGACGGCTTGTCATCGGCCGGCGCTGTCCGTGTTCCTTGAGGAGGGCCGCCTGGCTTCAGCCGATGCATCAGCTCCGCGACCGTGAGGAGCCTGCCGACCTGGGAGCGGATGTGAAAGCCCAGCGTGCCCCAGTCATCGGAAGCGACCTCGATCTCCTTGGGTTTGGGGTAGTCCCTGCAGAATTTGATAATGGCGTTGTCGGCGCCCTGGTCGCCTTTCGTGAAGAAGACTTTCACGGAGCGGTCCGAAAGTTCGAGAGAGGAGCCTTCCTCCGTGCCGTCGAAATAGATCCGGACCTCGGTCCCTTTCCTGCCGGCGCACCATCTTTTCGCGAGCCGGACCAGTTCCTCGCGATATTCACGCCGGGCCTCTTCGGAACCCATCGCCTGCCCGGGGTCCTTCGCAAGCCCGCGGGCGATCGCGTTGTATCCGTCGATCATCAGAATATTCATAGAACGGCTCCGGAAGTCAGTCCTTCCCTGGTTCCCTTATTTGAGATGCACGACTTCGCTCATCGCATCCCGGTAGGTCGGGAGCACGCGTATGTGACCGTAGCCCGCGGCCTGAAGCATCTCCTGACTGTGGGCCACCGCTTTCTCGACCGTGTTATGGTTCTTGCTGATGTGCAAAAGATAGACCGCTTCCGGCAACCGTGCGGAAGACCGCGCGACATGAAGAAGGATGCCGGAACAATGGTCGTTCGAAGGTTGAAAGGGCAGGATGTGCCTTTTCTTGATATATTCCGGAACGGGACTCGGTCCCTTGATCATTTTGGCGCAATAGTTGGAAGCGATCAGGATCAGATGCGAGTCGCGCAGGCTTTGCGCGATCCGGTCATCCGGCATGCCGTAGTCCGTCACCAGGGATATTTTTTTCGTCTTCTCCCCGTCCCCGGCCGCGATGCAGAATCCGGCGCACCCTCCTTCCGCGTCATGGCTCACGGGAAAGGACGTGACGGTGAACGGTCCGATCGTAAAAGAGGCTTTTGAGAATGTCCGGAACTTGGATTTGTGTTTACCGGACAGGCGTTCTGCCACCACCTTCTTAACACCGGGGAGGCAGTAGACCGGGACCTCGTGGCGGAACAACTTTTCGATCATGGTCATCTTGCTGTGATCGTTGTGCGCGTGAGTGACCAGGACCCCGGAAAGGTCCCGGATGGAAAATCCGTGGGGCGCCAGCAGTCCTTCCGTGACCCGGGGCCCGAGGCCGCAATCCACCAGGATCGCGTGGCAACGGTCCCAGATCAAAGTGGAGTTCCCGCTGCTGGAACTGCGAAGCACGGTCACGCTCACCGCCGCAGGTTCCTTTTCAATCATGGCTTGGCTTTTCCGCCGGAGGACGGGTCCGTCCTTTGGCGGACAGCTCCGGAAAGTGGTCCTTGATCTTGTGGATGCGTTCGTCAAAGATGATGTCCCGGTGCTTCACGGGCCTGCGCAGGAGCATCCCGTCGAACGTCCGGCAACGGCTTAGCGCGACATAGACCTGGCCGTGCGTGAAGGCGCCGTGGTCCAGATCGATGATCAGATGGTCAAAGGTCAGTCCCTGGCTTTTGTGGATCGTGATCGCCCACGCGAGTTTGATCGGAAGCTGCTCGAAACTGCCGATGACCTCCTCCACGATCTTTTCCTCGTCGTCATCGTACCGGTATTTGATCTTCTCCCACGTGGTCGCTTCAATTAAATGAGTTTTATGGCCAATACGAACTTCCACGGAGTTTTCGTCAAGGTCCACGACCTCCCCGATACTGCCGTTGACCCAGCGCTTTTCAGGATCGTTCCGGATCATCAGCACCTGCGCGCCTTTTTTGAGGCGCAGCTCGGTCTCCGTAGGATAAGACGACCGGTCGAACTCCCCTTCCACGCCCGCGTCATAGCAAAATTCAGGCCCCTGCAAACTTTTAAGCCGCGTCATGTTAATGGCGTGGGCGGCGGCATTGGTGGGCGTGAGCGTCATGCAGTCCTGCGCGGCATCGCAAAGCTCGGGGTTCACGCGGCTGTTCAAGATCTCCATTTCATCGTCCGTCACCGACCGGTTCCGGATCTTGTTGAGAAGCCCCTTGAACGCCTGTTCCTTTTGCCGGTAGATCTTTTGCAGATCGAAATAATGGAACTGGGTCTTGTGGAACACCTCGGCGCTGAAAAAATAGGGCGTGGGATAGAGGCTGTTGTACACCGCCGCCATGTCCCGGTCCACGATCGGAGGCAGCTGAAAGAGATCTCCGAAAAGCACGACCTGGATCCCTCCGAAAGGCTTTCCGGGCCGTCCTTTGTTGATCTGGAGCGCATGATCGATCCCGTCCATCAGGTCCGCGCGCATCATGGACGCCTCATCCACGATCAAAAGCTCGAGGCTTTCAAAAATATGTTTCGCGCGGGCGACCCGCTTGATGTGGTCCTTCTGGACCAGCTTGGGCGGGAACCGGAAGAAGGAGTGGATCGTCTGGCCGTGGCTGTTGATGGCCGCGATCCCGGTCGGCGCCAGGACGATGAAATTTTTCTGGGTGTTTTGCCGGAAATATTTCAGGAGCGTGGTCTTGCCCGTGCCCGCCTCGCCCGTGATGTAGAGGTTTTTCCGGGTCTTCTCGATCGCGTTGAAGCCGGTGATAAATTCGTCGCTCAGTTCAAAGTCGTCCGGAAGTGACAGGTCGAAGCTTTTATTGAGGAGATAGCCGCTCGAGGCGGTTTCTGTTAGAGTCGTCATGGGGGCCAGTATATCATGCTTCCGGCGGCGTCATGCTCCCCGGCGGGCTTGATCTTCCCTATGGCTGCTTGATCCGCCGCACCCTCTTCCGAAACCCTACCTTCCCAGAAAACGGTCCGCGCATTAATGCCTGCTATGATCTTTAAAAACATAATTCATCAAGCACACGAAGCCGCAGAGAAGAAAACCTTCGATAACGGGATGCGCTAAAGTCATGAGCACCGACATCAAAAATAGGATCCCGAAAATGAGGACCCCCCTTATTCCCAACTTGACACGGGCGCGGCGGGTGGTCCAAATAATATAAACCCAGTACAACACTGCGAATATCCAGGTATGGATCTTGAAAAATTCCCCGATGAATTCTTTCATTTCCTTCCTCTGTTTCTTCCTTTTAAACCGTCCGGTCATCTTCCGGGACGGGATGAGGCTACGGGCCTAGTATTTAATAGAATTTTCGCTTGCCCGGTCCCGGTCTTCGTTGAGTCCCTGCATGGACTCCTTCGCTTGGGCCATGTCAGGACTATCCTTCCCGAATGCCGATGACACCTTATCCTTCACGTCATCCCAACTGAGCCTGTCAGGGTCGGATTCCGTAGCGCATCCGGCAAAGGTTATGGCGAAAATGATGAGTAATAATATTCTCTTCACGGGGGATCTATGGGCCTTGTATTTTTTGCTCTGCTGTTTTTTGCTCTGTTATTTTTTGCTCTGCTGTTTTTTGCTCTGTTATTTTTTGCTCTGCTGTTTTTTCCTTGGATACGGCCGCTACTCCTTGGGGATTTTTGCCGGTCACCACAGTGCCGTTAAAGTCTTTGCAAACACCTTCGGATCTGACCATTTGCTGGACGCCATTCACAAGGCATGGCACTTTCCTCCCATTATTATCTTTATTATCTTGGTTATCTTCTTTGTTCACATGGGTGTGATGCTTCGCAAACGCAACGCCCGGGATCCCCGATAAGAGGACGAATGCCGCGATGATGATAAACATTTTTTTCATGCCCGCGTCCCTCCTAGTGCCTTACGGCTTTGACTTTCCGTCTTTGCCATACATTTTAAGTTTTCCTTTTTGTTTTCCGTCCTTATAGAACGACTCGCTCCTGAGCTGCCCATTTTCATAATAGGTCCTGAACGGCCCCTCTTGTTTTCCGTTCTTGTAAGACTCCTCGAGGGCTACTTGCCCATTTTCATAATAGGTCCTAAACCGTCCCTCCCGCTTCCCATCCTTGTAGGCTCCCTCTTTTCTTAAGGGTCCATTGTCGTAGTAGACCTTAAAAATGGCCACATGCTTTTTGTCTTTGACAGACATCTCCGATTTAAGCTTTCCATCCGCATAATATTCCCTGGCAGGTTCCTCTCCGGATCCAACGGAACTCCATGTGACCGACGAGATCATGACGGCCCCGATCAGTCCGCCCATGAGAGCCCTTGTTTTAATGCGCATCCCCGCAACCTCCTCCTGTTTACATCCGCTGAGAATAACGTCCACGGCCCGTCTGTGTCTTGGGTCCGGGTTATTCTGATAGAACGATTTTACACGCTTTGCGATTTCATCCTTTGTTAAATCGGGATAAAGTCCCGCGCGCCCTTGTAAAGGCAGGCGATGTCCGTGACGGGTTTTTTGTAGCTTGCGGCACCAACCTCCAATGGGTTGGTACGACTTCGGCTAAAACTTGACGTTTTAGTCCGATTCGGTATCGTCAGTTCGCGTATCGGCCCCGGTCGGGATTATAACAAACCCGGGAGCCACGTGTCACGCCTGGCTCTCATTGAATTTTATTGGAAGCCAGTGCAGTACTGACAACCTTTTCTATTTTTTATTGGAGGTCTAGTACGAACCGCGACGAAGGTTATCGCAAATGGCGATCCCCTTGAAAAAAGCAGGGGTTTTTCAGCTCAGGCTTTCGGCGCTGTAGCGGGCGATCAGGCCCGTGCGGAGGGCGTGCCGGTAGACCCGTGTGAAAAAGAGGTAAGCCAGATAAATATACCCCAGCGCGAGGGCGAGCGCCACGAAGAGCCCCGTCCACGCAACATTGCCGCCGGCAATGATCGCCCTCAATCCTTCAAAGACATACGAAGGCGGCAGGAACCGCGAGACGCCTTGCATCCATCCCGGAAGGGTCGCGAGCGGGTACAGCACTCCCGCGAAAGGCGAAATGAGGGCCGGGATCGGCCAGATGAACCATTCCGAGGCCGGACCGAAACGGAGCACGAGCGCGCTCCCGAAGATACCGAGGGCGATCCCGAAAAGGAAGAGCACGAGCATGAACGGCAGGACCATGAAGCCGTAGATCAGAAGCGACAACTTGAAACACAGGCCCGCGATCAGGAGCATCGCGGTGAGGCCGACCACGCTCGTCGCCATGCTCGAAAGGACCAGGCCCGCTACGTATTCCGGGACCAGAAGAGGTGCGGCGAAAATATTCAGGAAATTACGCGACCAGACGTCTTCGAAGAAGGCCATCGTCACGCCCTGCATGATCCTCATGAAGAAATCCCACAGGAGGACCGCGCCGAGAAGCGCGGGGACAAAATTAAAACCGGGGGCGGCCACGGTGTTGAGGTAGCGGGTGAGAAATCCCCAAAGGACCACGTCCACCACGACCCACGCGAACAGAGGCACGACGCGGGAAAAACTCCCGCGGATCAGGTAATACTGGCGGAGCACGATGGAGTAGATCCGGCGCAGGGACATCGTCAACCGACCAGGGTCAGCGGCTCGCGGGCCACGGTGATAAAAAGTTCTTCGAGGGTTTTTTTGCCGTGTTCGGCCGGCAAGGTCTTCGGGTCCCCTTCCAGGAGGATCCTGCCGTGGGAAAGAAAAAGCACGCGGTCGCAGACCTCCTCCACCTCGTACATGTTGTGGGAGGCCCAGAGCACGCCGCCGGCCTCCCGGGTCGCGAACGCGCGGATCCGGGCGCGGATCTCCCGCGCGATCGACGGATCGAGCGAAACGGTCGGCTCATCCAGCAACAGCAGCTGCGGCCGGTTGAGCATTGCCTTGGCGAGACTGACGCGCGTCTGTTCGCCCGAGGAAAGCACGCCGCATTTTTGATTTCGGAAAGCCCCGAGATCGAACCCCGTCAGGAGTTCCTCGATACGCGCCGGAAGGTCCCGGACCTCGTACAAATGGCCGAAGATCTTCAGGTTTTGGAACACGGTGAGGTTCCCCGGGAGCGGAGCGTAAACGGCCGCAAAATTCGTCTGCGAGATCGCCTGCGAACGGCACGAGGCAAGGTCGAACCCTCCGATAGCCACGGACCCCCCGTCCGGCGCGAGGATGCTGAGGATCATACTGAGGGCGGTCGTCTTCCCCGCCCCGTTGGGCCCCAGAAGTCCGACGATCTCATTTTTTGCCACGTCAAAAGAGATCCCGTCCACGGCCGTCTTGCCGCCGTAGGACTTGCGCAGCGACTTCACCGAAAGTATTTTGTCCATAGCCTCACCTTGTCAAACGTTCTTTTGAATGGGCTGCCATCCGGTTTACTGAAATCAGTTTTTTTCCACGCAAGCGATAAAACGGTCGTGCTTGCGCTTGGCCAGGATCCGGTTTTTTTCCATGCCTTTTTTGCCGAGCGTAGCGAACCAGTCCCCGGTTTTATCGACCGAAGTGTCCCTGATCATGTAACAATTCTTCGCATAGGCGGCCGTGGCCACCCCGCCGAGCATCAAAGCGAGAGCAAGCATTGCGATCACGGATTTGCGCATGGTAGGGCCTCTTCTTTCGTTGAGATCTTCAGAACGGTAAACCGGCTTTTCGCGTACTTTACCACCCTTCACCATCGAAAGCATGGTCGCTTTTTAGGGTATGATCACGCACAAGGATCCTAAGGTCCATGAACCCGCCCTGGTTTTTATCGGCTTTTTTCCGCCTGAGTGGTTTCCGTGGATCGGACCAACTCCGAAAGAAAAACGAATTTAAAACCTTTTTGCTCCATTTTGGGGATCTCCCGACTCAGCAAATCAAGGGTCGGCTCCAGATCATGGCCAATCATAATAGCATAGCCTCTTTTTTCCGCGGCAGCACTGATCCGTTCCAGATTTTTCCGGACATACTCCTGGTATTCATTCTCATCAAGGCGGGAAGGCGGAAGATCTATAAAACCATCGCTTTGCGCAAACTTGATCCCTGTGTCCCGGGCCGTTTGGGGACAAACGGATCTGCGGGTCGTACGGCTATCCAGAAAGAACAACCCGTTCTTATGAAGTTCGGAAAAAATAATGCCCATGATCCTCGTATCTTTTGTTGCTTTTGAGCCTTGATGATTATTGACGCCCACGATCTCAGGAACGCTCTTCAATAAACCGTCGAGCCTTTGCCGGATCTCATGCTCGCTCATAGAACAATTAAGCGTGTCTTTTTCTACGGCTAAGTGGCCTTCGGATTCTAAGGGGAGATGCAAGATGACCTGATAGCCTCTTTGTCCGGCTTCCCGCGCAATACTCTTTGAAAATCTATGGTGAGGGATGACGGCGATCGTGACCGGACTCTTGATCTTATAAAGGAGAGGAAGTACGGACTTGTGATATCCCCAATCATCGATCACGATCGCGATCCGGGCTTTGACGGGCGTTGATCCGGGATTCACCGCGATCCGGGCTTCAGCATTTTGGGGGGGGGAAACGGATGGGGACGATGCCGTCGAGACTCCCGTTGGGGCGGGTGGGACATTTAAAACGGCTGCTCCGGGTTTTGTCCGGACCGCATCTTTGGTCCCGGGGACAGCTCTCATCTCAACTTTGACGGGACGAGGGGCCCTTGCTGATTTAAAGACCCCCCATGCCCAAAAAGACCCTAGGGAAACCATAAGAAGCATGATGACGATTAAGTAAGAACGACGCACATCGGCCCTTCCTGGCGATCCAACAAAGCACCGTGAACGGGACGTCCGGTTTACGCGAATTTTTTTCCGAAAGCCACGGCCTTTTCATGAATATCGGACCTCTTCCGGATATCTCCCGATTCCCCCGCATTTGAAACGAGAAGAGACCCGTATTCCATCCCGGAATAATCCGCCGTCAGCACGAACGGCTTTTCCAGCGCGTCCATCCCGGCATCTTCGAAGGCACTCGCCAGAAGCAGCAGCGTCTTTCCTTTGAGCACGGTCCGCATCGTCCCCGCGGCGTTGTCCCACTTGTAAAGCGAGAACATGCGGTCGATCAGGACCTTGAGCTGGGCGCTTGCGGCGAAAAAATAAAGCGGGGTCGCCATCACGATCACGTCCGCGGCCGCCATTTTCCGGAGGGCAAGGTTCGCGTCGTCCTCGATGACGCACTCGTAGGCTTTCTGCTTCTGGCACAAGCGGCAGGACGTGCAGCCCGGGAACTTATATTGAAGGAACGCGGCGTGAATGAGCTCGATCTTGGCGCCCCGGGAGCCGGCGCCTTCCATGAACCACTCCACAAGCGCGGCGGTATTGCCGTTCTTCTTCGGACTTCCCGAAAGAATCAGAATCTTTTTAGTCATATCAGCTCCGGGGGTGCTCGCTTATTCCAGTCTGCAGCCTGTTACGTGCCTAGAGTTTCTACTTCCGCGGGAAAAGTTTCAATAGAAAAGTAAAAGCGGTCTCAGGTGACAAAGCGGCAAAGTGAGACTTTGATTCGACCGGGAAATCTGATACGATACATTCCTGGTCGAAGGAAAATTCTTTTTATGCCGGATCGTTTGCGGCGCGGTCTATTTTTCTGCGGCGGATGTCCGCAGCATAGCTTATGGAAGGATCTCCGATGATCTGTAAAATGTTCATTAAGCCTGAACTCGGGAAACTCGGACTGCTTCTCTGTCTCTGCTTGATCTTGTGGGGATCTCCCGCAGAACCTAAGGACGCCCCCGCGGATCAGAAGCAGGAATATTATTCCCCTCACCTCGAAGCGACGATCTCCTGCCGTGGTGTTGGAAGACCCTTGGTGACGGAATTTTTAATATTACCGGACTTGAAAAACCACGTGAAGTCTTTTAAAGACAAAACCGTGCTGGATATAGGGACAGGAACGGGCATCATCGGTCTTTATGCCGCGAAACTCGGGGCGAAAAAAGTGGTCGCGACGGATATTGAGGAAGCTGCGATCGAATGCACACAGGAAAACGCGCAACGATTAAATCTCTCCCATGTGGTCGACGCCCGGTATGTGCCTCCCGCAGACACATCGGCGTATGCGGTCATAAAACCCGAAGAGACTTTCGATTTCATCATGTCCGCCCCTCCGTATCAGTTGGTTTTGGATAATCTCAAGTCCGACCAGGGACCGACGATCGAAGATCTTGGTTTTACGATCGTCCGGGGACTTGAAAAACACCTGAAACCGGGCGGCATGGCGATCCTCTTTTATCGCTCTTTTTTGTATCACGAGGTTCTGGTGAAGTTTGCCCGCTATATGGGTTACGAGGTCGAACACAGCACTCCGCCCGCCCTCTGTCTAAACGAAGCAGAGGCTCTCCTTAATTATTACCTGGCCGGGGTGCTTAAAACTCAGAATATCCCTTCGGAAGCATTCAAGTTCGATTTTGAGGAGGAAAGAAGATTGAAGGTTCACTTCTTATTTTTCAAAAAAGGGGATTCCTCTGCTCTCACCGAACACCACAATGGTTTTATCATCATTCGAAGAAAACCCGAGCAGAAGCTCTCTGCGAAGATTTAATGGCTTGCTTGAGACCTGGCAAGAGAATCCCCTCAGGCAAAAGGCGGGATCGTTTTAAAGAAGGTGCGAGCGTTGCCATTTTTTTATGGCCACATTTTCAGAATAGTTTATGGAAGGATCTCCGGTGATTTGTAAAATGTTCATCAAGCCTGAGCTCGGGAAACTCGGACTGCTTCTCTGTCTCTGTTTGATCTTGTGGGGATCTTCCGCAGAGTCTAAGGACGTCCCGGCGGATCAGAAGCAGGAGAAATTCTATTCAAAACATCTGGAAGCGGAAATTTTATGCGGGCACAGCGTTTTGCCCAACGAGACGGAAACGAAAGTATTACCGTACATGAAGGACCACCGGGAGTTCTTTAAAGACAAAACGGTGCTGGATATCGGAACGGGAGCGGGCATCCTGGCTCTTTATGCCGCGAAACTCGGGGCGAAAAAAGTGGTCGCGACGGATATTGAGGAAGCTGCGATCGAATGCACGCGGAAGAACGCGCAACGATTGGGCTTCTCCCGCGTGCTCGAAGCCCGGTATGTACCCCCCGGGGACACAACGGCCTATGCGGTGATCAAACCCGGGGAAACCTTCGACCTCATTATTTCTAACCCGCCGTATTCATTGATCATGGATGCCCAGAACAACACGAATGATGCGGATACCGGGGATCTCGGTTTTTCGATCATCCGGGGACTTGAAAAACATTTGAAGCCGGACGGCCGGGCGATCCTCTATTACGGCTCTTTTTTTTATCATGAGGTCATGGTGAAGTTCGCCCGCTACATGGGCTACGAGGTCGAGCATTCTACCGCCCTAGCCCTCCGTTCCAAAGAAGCGGAAGCTCTATTCAATTGTTACCTGGCCGACGTGCTTAAAGCTCAGAATATCCCTTGGGAGGCATTCAGGTTCGACATAAGTCATGAAGCTATGGAGCTCAAATTGATCGGAGGGGACATTTCTGCTCTCAACGACTCCGCTCCCAACGATCTCTACCGCGGTTTAATCATCATCCGAAGAAAGAAATAAAACACGTGCCATCATGAGCGTTTCTTTTTATTTTTCTATGGCGGATGTTTGCAGCATAGTTCATGGAAGGATTCCCGATGATCTGTAAATCGTCCATCAGATCCAAACTTGGGAAGCTCGGGCTCCCCCTCTGTCTCTGTTTGATCTTGTGGGGATCTTCCGCAGAATCTAAGGACGCTCCGGCGGATCCGAAGCAGGAATATTATTCCCCTCACCTGAAAGCGGCCCTTTCATACCGCGGTTGTCCCATCCCCGAGCCGACGGAGAAGACGGTATTGCCCTACCTGGAAACGTACCCGGATCTTTTTAAAAATAAAACGGTGCTGGATATCGGAACGGGAACGGGCATCCTAGCTCTTTATGCCGTGAAACTCGGGGCGAAAAAAGTGGTCGCGACGGATATTGAGGAAGCTGCGATCGAATGCACGCGGAAGAACGCGCAACGATTGGACTTCTCCCGTGTGATCGAAGCCCGGTATGTGCCCCCCGGGGACACAACGGCCTATGCGGTGATAAAACCCGGGGAAACCTTCGATCTCATTATTTCTAACCCGTCGTATTCATTGATCCCGGATGCCCCGAAGAACACGAATGATGCGGATGCCGGGGATCTCGGTTTTTCGATCATCCGGGGACTTGAAAAACACTTGAAGCCGGACGGCCGGGCGATCCTCTATTATGATTCTTTTTTCTATCATGAGGTCCTGGTGAAGTTCGCCCGCTACATGGGCTACGAGGTCGAGCATTATATTCCGACGCCTTTAGTGATGGAGAATGCCGTTTTCAATAGTTACTTAGCCCGGCTATTGAAATACCAAAATGTTCCTTTAGATGCTTTTAAGTTTGATCAGGGAATGAACCGAACATTCCGCCCAAGATCGCCCGGAGGGCAAGACTTTTTTCCCAGCAAGCCGTACAACGGTTTGATCATCATCAGCAAAAAAAATAAAGCGCGTGACGCTATTTAAGGAATGATCTATGGGGCAACCCTCCACGGAAACGGTTTTAAGCGCATTACGGTGCGGCGATTTCAAAAAGAGCTATTTGACCCAAGCGCTTTTATTCGGGGGCCGTGCGCAGGTCGGGCTTTTCGCGCTGGCAAGACAGCGACGGGATGTTTTCTTTCCAGAAAGAAAAGTCGAAGCGCGTTCCGTCATTGAAATTTCGAATATTTGCCGTCAAAAATGCCATTTTTGCAATATGCACGTTTCCGCAAAGCTCTTCCGCTACGGGATCGATCCCGAAGCGTGCGCCAAAACGCTGAGCTTCCTTTATTCCAAGAAAGGAAGGAGGGTTTTTTTGCTTCAATCCGGCGAAAGCCCTTCCCCTTCTTACATGGAGTCCGTCAGTCAATGCATCCGGCGTTTTAAAAAAGAAGCGAACGATGCCGTCATTATTTTGTGCCTGGGGAACCTCCCGGACGAGCACTACCGGCAGTTGCGTGAAGCGGGCGCGGACCGCTACCTCCTCAAATTCGAAACATCCGCTCCCGCCCTTTATAAACGGATCAAACCGGGCGATTCTTTAAGCGAGCGGATCGACCGCATTCACAGCCTTCATGCCCTGGGTTTCGAGGTCGGGTCCGGAAATATGACCGGCCTGCCCGGGCAAAGCTTCCGGAGCATGGTCGAGGACCTGATGTTCCTGGGAAAGCTCCCCCTTACGATGATGAGCACCTCGGTATTTATTCCCGGAGAAAAATCGCGGTACTGCCGGAAGCCGGTCGGGAATGTTGACGTGTCTTTAAACTTCATGGCCTTGATGCGCCTGATGTATCCCCGGGTGCTGATCCCTTCTACAAGCTCCATGGAAAAAGCGAGGAAGGGAACGCAGTATCTCGGGCTCCTGGCGGGGGCCAATTCGGTCACCATTCATGACGGCAATCCCGTAAAATTCAAAAAAAACTTCCCGATCTATTCCACCCACCGGATCACTCCCGGCGAAGAATACATTAAGAAGATCGTAAAAAAAGCCGGATTATTTTTCTGCTGCCGGCCCCTGGCACCGGCCGGGACAGGAACCGCTCCGTCAGGGACCGGGAGCCCCTCGTGAGCACGGAGTTCTTTTCGCAGATCATCGGTTGTTCCGCGGCCCTTCTGTCGGCCATCGCCTGGGCTTTCGGGTCTCTCTTATTCAGAAAAGTCGGAGATGAGGCGACACCGCTTGCCATGAATCTGGTGAAAGCCTCCGTCGGGGTTTTGTATCTCGGCGCCGTTCTTCTGCTCGTGGGACTGGAACCCATGAGCTACCCCACGTTCCTGATCCTGGGGGTCAGCGGGTTATTAGGCATCGCCATCGGGGACACCTTTTTTTTCAAGGCCCTTGTATGCTTGGGACCCAAATTGACCCTTCTCCTGGAGCCTCTGGTGCCGGTGGTGACCATCGCATTGTCGGCCGTTTTTCTGCATGAAAAACTTTCTTCGCTGGAATGGATCGGGGCTTTTTTCAGCCTCGGAGGGGTCTCCGTGGTCTTATGGAAAAGCGCGCCGGAGGATAAGACGGAAAAAAAATGGCGCCTCGGCATTCTTTGTTCTCTGTTGGCCACTTTGGGGATGTCTGCGGGGATCGTCCTGGCCAAGATCGGGTTGGCAAAGGCGCCGGCCCTTCAAGCGACTTTCATACGCCTTCTGTGGGGAAGCGTGGGTTTATGGGCATGGGGGACCGCCAGCGGACAGATCCTCGCTTGGCTTACGCCCTTTAAAAATATCCGTTTATTACGGCTCATCCTGGGGAGTATCGCGGTCGTGATCTTCGGAGGGTTCTGGCTTTCTCTTGTATCGCTCAAATATATTACGGCTTCCGTTTCAACCATCCTTTGTTCGACCACGCCTCTATGGATCCTTCCCATTTCCTTCTTCCTATTGAAAGAAAAAATATCCCGCGCCGAAGTGGCGGGGGCTGTCCTGGCGGTTTGCGGGATCGTTCTGATCTTTATGGGTTGAAAGAATAGCTCCCGCCCGGAAGGCGTTGAGGTCCGGGGACGTTCCGTTCAGGGCTCGGGATCGTTGTAAGGATTCAGGGGCCCGTTCGAGTAGGCGGATCGCGGGAGCGGCATGTATCGCAGATGGTTGAATTGAAGGCAGACGGCGTCCGCAAAAAAACGTCCCAAAGGGGTCAAGGCGATCATTTTATCATCTTCACAAAGCAGACCGGACCCTTTCAACCGCTCGATCTTTTTCCGGAACACCCTGTCCAGCGACTCCCCGGTACCTTTTTGGAAAATGTTCTTATAGATCCTGCGGTTTTTCAGAGGCAATACGATGTGCCAGCGCATCTGGTCGTCCTTCGTCCGCACCAAACCGCGGTTGAGCGGCAGCGAGCCCCGGCTGATCGCGGCATAATAGTCTTCCATGCTTTGCGTGTTCAGGCCGAACCGGTCCCGCAGGCTGCTGAAGGCGGTCAGGCCTAACCCGATCTGATCGAGAAGGAAACAGCATTGGTTGCTTGCGTAGTGGGAAAAGTCTTCCGGTTTTTTGGTAAAGACCCTCGTCAGGTTCTCATGGTAACCCTGCTCCGCTAAGATCGATTGGGCGGTCCCCTTCATCAGGATGACCTCTTCAGAGGAAGGAAAGTCATCGTGCCGCTCTTTGAAGTGTTGCGATACGGATCCCGAATGATCTCCGTACGGGATCGTTTTAATATGATAAAGCTGGATCTCATCGGCCTCCAGGGTCGCGGCGGTCCTTATCGTGGAGAGCCAGGACTCCAGCGTCTCGCCCGGGTAGCCATAGATCAACTCCATGCAAAGCTGGAAGCCGTTCACTTTGGCCTGCTCGATAGACTCGAGAGCTTCTGAACGGTCATGGGCCCGGTTCATTTTGGAAAGGATCGAATCATTCAGGGACTGGATGCCGATTGTAAGCCTATTGACGCCATGGGCTTTAAGAATGCGCAGGCGCTCCTCCCCCTCCCCTCCCAGCAGGGTGGAAGGATCGACATCATAATTAAACTGAGGATGAGAGGCGCAATCGACTTTGGCGGTGAAATTCTGAAGAAAACGTTCGAGTTGTGCCGGAGCGAGATGAGTGGGGGTACCGCCTCCGACAAGGATCGAACGGGCCTTGATCTTGGGGATCCCCAGCCGGCGAAGATAAAGATCCATCTCTTGATCAAGCGCCTGGAGGTAGCGGTCCTTTTCCTGGAGTGTTGCGCCGATCTTGTTCGGATAGTGGCAAAAATTGCAATACCGGATACAAAAAGGAATGTGCACATAAATATCAAATAAATTCCCGGGGGGATTTTTATAACCTGAAAAAAGCGCGGCCTCCTCGATGGGAGGATACATCGTAATGGGAGGATAGTGGACCGACGGGAAGAATTGCCCGGAGAGAGGGATAAGTCCTTCTGTTTGTAATCTTTTAAAATCGCCGACTCTTCCTTGCGCCATTTCCGACAATTCAGGGTTTTGCACGATCTCTAGGCCGCTCGTTTTTAAAGGCTGACAAACTACTTTCTTTAATCATAACATGAAAATAGATTTTTCGCTGTTTCCCTCGCGCGAATATTTTATCTCCGCCGCGCCGGGACGCTTTATCCCAAGGTCTTAAAGCGCGGCGGTAGGACCGTCCTTCTTCGGACTCCCCGAAAGGATCAGAATGTTTTTTTATATCAGCTCCGGGGATACCCCGCTTTACCGAGCTTGCAGGCTGCGCGTGCCTAGAGTCTCTCCTGCTGCGGAAAAGTTTCAAGATTTTTTTAACGGGGGCGGGATCGTGAGCGCAGCCGGGTCCCTTCACGGATCATGGGCCGGGACCGAGTGACCGGATGAACGATCTTCATCTGTTTTTTTCTTGAGGGCTTTGATCCCGCGGCCTTTCAGGCTCTGAGGCCCCTTCTTTCCCAAAGAACAGGCTTGGGCCGTTTCTTTTATTTGCCGGACCTTTTCCCCCGCATCACTGGCTTAAAAGACTGTGCGCTAAAACGATCAGTACGGTCGCTGTCACAAGGGTATACATAACATCCCGCTGACGCGCGAAAGCCACCATGGAAAAAAGCACCCGGGCCACAGGCGTAGCGATCAAGACCAACAATCCCAGTTGAATGAGCCCGCGGCCATGAAATGAAAACGCGCTTCCCAAGATGCCTCCCACCGTACACAGGTCCATAGGCACCCGTTGAAAAAGCGCGTAATGCACCGGCGTGAGGCCGTGCCGGAACAAATAAATGAGACCCCCTGCTAATACGATCCCTGCCGCCGTCATAACGCCCGCCCGCAGGATATTGCCGATGGTCCTATCCATTTCGTGATCCGCGGGCATGGGACCTTTGCCGTTCATTGGATCCTCCATCCCATGAATCCGGAATAGATCATTTGAAGAGCTAATAAAAAAATGACGACGCTAAAGACGACTCTCAATTTTTGAGTTTCCGCTTCAAAAAGATGCCGTGCCCCTAGCGAGGCACCCAGCAAGACTCCCAACATCACCGGCATGGTGAGACCCGGATCGATATAACCCTTGTGGAGGTAGATCCCGGCACTCGCTGCAGCGGTGACGCCGATCATAAAATTACTTGTGGCGGTCGAGACCTTGAAAGGCAGGCGCATGGCCTGATCCATGGCTAAAACCTTCACAGCGCCTGAACCGATACCCAGCAATCCTGAAAGGATCCCGGCAATGAACATGAGGGCGAATCCGAACGGAACAGAGCTCACGTTGTACGCTTTCAAGCCCCGGGAGGTAGGATAGGTGCCGTGCATTTTCAAAACAGTGGCGAGTTTATCCGGCTTTTCGACGCCTGAAGTTTCAAGCCTCGGCCGGCTGGATACATAAGCGGCATGGATAAGGACCAGGCCGAAAATAACGGCAATGACCGGAGTCGAGAGCCGTAGCGCCAGGAATGCGCCGGCAAGAGCTCCGACGACAGTGGCGATCTCAAGGAACATTCCGATCCGGATATTGCTGAAACCCTCTTTGACATAAGCGGCAGCGGCCCCGGAAGAAGTCGCGATGACCGAGACAAGCGAAGCGCCGATGGCATACCGTATGTCGACCCCGAACACCAGCGTCAGCAGCGGGATGATCACCACGCCGCCGCCCAAACCGGTCAGCGAACCCAAAAATCCGGCGGCCAAAGAACCGAGCCAAACAAGCATCGTGAAGATCAGGACATTCATGCTTCAGCCGTGTTTCCCGGCATTCCGCCCTTCCATGGCGTCCCGATGGATCTTTTCGACATAGTCGACATAATCGACGTAGGCGTCCACATACTTCCGTGCGATATCCACATTATCCTGCTGGCCCGCCTCAAATTGCCGGACTTTATCGAATCGCTCATGAATACCCTTGGAAACTTCCGAGCTTATCCTCTGTGAAAGATCATCGACTTCGTCCGTTGAAAGCGCACGATCAATTTCTTGACGGACAGGATGAACATGAGGCCCGGCCGGGTTTTCCCCAAGAAACGGAAAATTTTCTCCTTCGCAATGGACACGGCCCAGAACTTCAAAAAAGATCTTGTCCGTCGCGTCCCCTGTCGCCGGGCTTGTTTCACGTTCTTTGACGGCACGGTCGAAGGCCGTCCGGATCTCAGATTCCCTGTCTTTGTCCACCCATTTGAAAGCAAGTTCCACTTTGTGCTGGTCTAAGGCCTTGCGCGCGTCCCTGACGAGCGGTTCTTCCAGGGCCTCGCAATAAGCGAACAAAACATGGGCAGATAACAACAGCATCCCGGCGGCTGCTAAAGGCCGCCACCCTCGGAAAATATTTATTTTTTCCATCAAGGCTCCCACGCTTCCGGTTTTTTAGATTTTTTTATTGAATGGGGATCTTTTTGATTCCTTTTTCGCTCGCGGAGGTCGGCGTTATTTTAGGGAGCTCCACCGTTAAAACCCCGCGATCATATTTGGATGTGATCTGATCGGTCTTAATATCCCGGGGCAATGGAAACACACGCTCAAAATAGCCAAAGCTGCGTTCTTCCCGGTACATCCCTTTTTTGTCCGTTTGTTCCGTCTCGTTCTTTCTTTCGCCCGAGATCTTGAGCGTCTGATCGGTCACGGAGATTTCGATCTTGTCTTTATCCATCCCGGGAATGTCCGCCGTAAAGACGTACTTATCCGGCAATTCCCGGACATCCGTCCGGACGGAAAAAATTCCCTGGCTCATGGGCCCCGTTGCCCGCTCGGCTTCGAGCATGCTCTTCCGGAACAACTGGTTGATATCTTTTTGAAGCTTCCCCATTTCCTGGAAAGGAACCCAGTTTTCAAGGGATTCCTGGGAATCCCATAAAGGATTGGCCCACATGCCGGCTTCCTTGTTTTTTTCTTGCGGCTGCTTCACCGGCACGTCCTCAGACTTTGCGTAGGCGAGTGGCATGCCGGCCCAAGTCGTTATAGCGCACACAAAGCTGGACATGATCAGAAGATTTTGGATAGCCCCCTTACTTATTTTTTCCATGCGCTTGCCTCCTAGCCCGATAGGGTGGTTTTTGCTTTTATCCAAGGGATAGCTTAAACAGGCTGGAAAAAAAATGTATGGGTTAAATCTGCTTTGCTTTGACTTTTTTCTACTACGGACAAGCAGGGATAGGGGGGATTTCCGCAACCGGCTGATGACCTCGGGGAAGGTAGAGATCCTCCAGATCCTAACGAAGGAACTGTCCAGAGCTTCGAAACTCCTACGAGGTCCCCTCGACCGCTTCGACCGCTTGCCCGATGCATTCGAGGCAGCTTTTTTTCTTCAGCGCTTTGATCTCGCGGCATTTCAGAGAGCCTGCGAAAGACCGGAGTAGTTCCATTTTCTCTGCGGCATTTTGGGGAAAGTAACGTTCGAGGATGCTCTTTGTGGCGTAAAATGCGCCACAGTACCCTTCCGGAGCTCTTCCTCCCCCGCAAGTTGAGAACAACTTCATATTTGCCTCATCAAGCGGATATTTTTCCCGGAGCGTTTCCGCGATCGATTGTGCGCAATTAAGCCTGTGGGGGCCCTTCTTCCCGAGATAATAGGCTTGAGCCGTTTCTTTCACTTTGAGATCCTTTCTTAAAATTCAGTTCTAAATTCAGATCACACCTTCTAAGCCGGGTCCGCGAAAGCACCTGCGGTTCCCCCGGCCCGGACCTTCCGGATCACTTCTTCATAGAACAGGTCCCTTGAATGCCCAGTTTTGCGAGAAAACCCGAGGCCGGACACCATCCCGTAAAAGCGGACTGGATGAGATTCACACCCACGCCTGCAGTCCAGAGAAGCCACCACTTGCTGACCCAAACCGCAAGCGCAATACTGATCAAAATAAAACTTCCCGCCATGATCTTGATTACCCTGTCCATTGTCATAACAAATCACCTTTCTTTGAGATTTGATTTACTTCAGCATGTAAAATCATTGCGTGGATCCTGAAAATACTTCTTCTTGAAAAAGAGCGCCACGCTCACAAGCCCGATCAGGACCGGGACTTCCACGAGCGGGCCGATCACCGCCGCGAAAGCGGCGCCGGAGTGGATGCCGAACACCGCGACCGCGACGGCAATGGCAAGCTCGAAGTTGTTGCTCGCCGCGGTAAAAGAGAGCGTCGCCGATTGGCCGTAGGAGGCGCCGATCTTTTTACTCATAAAAAAAGAGAGCAGGAACATCACGACAAAATAAATAAGGAGCGGGACCGCGATCCGCACAACATCCATCGGGATCTTCACAATATATTCCCCCTTCATGGAGAACATGACGACGATCGTGAAGAGTAAAGCGATCAGCGTGACGGGGCTGATCGCCGGGATGAACCGCGTTTCATACCACATCTTGCCTTTGCTTTTGAGCAGAACAAATCGTGTCAACATCCCCGCAAGAAAGGGAATGCCGAGATAGATAAAAACGCTCTTAGCGATCTGGCCGATCGTGATATCCACCACCGCGCCTTTTAAACCGAACCAGTGCGGCAGGACCGTGATAAAAACCCAGGCATAGAGTGAAAAAAACAGCACCTGGAAGATCGAATTGAACGCCACGAGCCCCGCGCAATACTCCGTGTCCCCTTCGGCCAGATCGTTCCAGACAATGACCATCGCGATGCAACGCGCGAGGCCGATCATGATAAGTCCCACCATGTATTCCGGATAACCGCGCAGGAACGTGATCGCCAGCACGAACATCAGAATGGGACCGATCACCCAGTTCTGGACCAGCGATAAGAGTAAAACCTTGGTATTCTTGAACACATCGCCGAGTTCTTCGTATTTCACTTTGGCGAGAGGCGGATACATCATGAGGATCAGGCCGATCGCGATCGGGATATTGGTCGTGCCTACCTGAAACTTGTTCCAGAATCCAACGATGGGAGGATAGAAATATCCTGCCGCAACACCGATCCCCATGCCCAGAAAGATCCAAAGCGTCAAAAACCGGTCCAGAAATGATAGTTGTCTTTTATGACATTCGCTCATAGATCCCTCTTGGTTTACTCGAAACCTTTTTCTGCCGCTGTTTTGAACTTCTCATGGATCCTATCCCGGACCTTCCGGAACTCCGCAACCACGCTCTCCGTGACGGTTTCACCGTGCGGAGGATCCGGAAATTCCCAGTGCAGGCGTTTTGTAGGACCCGGAAAGAACGGGCATGATGCTTTTGCGTTATCGCAAACGGTAATCACATAATCAAAGGTCTGTCCCTTGAACTCATCCACATGCTTGGAGCGATGTCCGGAAATATCGATCCCGATCTCTTTCATGACCTGAATGGCGACCGGATTCACGGAGGACGGTAGGGTCCCCGCGCTGAAAACTTCATAGCGACTGCTTCCGTAATGACGAAGCACTCCTTCCGCCATCTGCGAGCGGTTGGAATTCCCGGTGCATAGAATAAGGACTTTTTGCTTCATTTTTTCTTCTCCGGCGATGTCTTGCAACAGCCCCCCTCGATCTTGATGCCATGACAGTGAACGAGCGCGTTGGCGACCTTTTTGCGAGCTTCCAGCAGGATCCGCGAGACGGTCGCACGATGCACTTTCATCTTCTTTGCGGCATCCCCCTGTTCCAGACGCATGCCGTCGCAAAGCCTCAAAGCCTCTAGTTCATCCAAGGTGAGTTTGGTCACGATGATCTCGTGACGCGGCACATGAAGAGGACGGAAGCACCGGTCCCCCGGTTTACAGCCGACCCACCTTGTCTTTTTAGGCCTCATCGCTTCCTCCAGTTATGAGCATATACTCATAATAGCAACGGCAGACGGCCTTGTCAATATTTTGTTGGGGCGCCTAGGCGGCGGGGGTTTTGCGGAAGCTGTGGCTGCCTGGAACGCGGCGCGTCAAATGCACGCACTCTCGTGGGTGTTCCGCTTGGGAAGATCTCAGGCTTTGTTTAGAATTCGGGCTGAAAACGAGAGTCCCCCCGCCCAACGCATAAGTCGTTACAAGCCTTTCTCCGAAACTCTCTCCTCAAAAAATCTGGCCGCCCGCGTCACCAGATCTCTCGGGAAAAACCGGACAAGACAAACAAGGATCTTATTGGTCAGGCCGGGGACGACCACCGTTTTCCCCTCCATGAGTCCCCGGTAACCGATCTTCGCGACCGCTTTAGCATCCATCATGTTGGCGGACTCCCGGATATTTTGAGTGCCGCTCCGGGCTTGAAAGCCGGTTTGGGTCGGTCCGGGGCAGAACGCCGTGACCGTCACGCCGGAACTTTTCACCTCATTGGCGATCGCTTCCGAAAAAAGCAAAACATAGGCCTTACTGGCAAAATAGCATCCCATGAGAGGCCCGGGCTGAAACGCGGCGGTCGAAGCCACGTTCAATATTTTCCCTTTCCGGCTCTTGATCCCGGGGAGAAATAAGTGCGTTAGACTGGTTAAAGTCATGATGTTGAGCCGCAGCGCACCGAGTTGCTCTCCCAAATTGCTCTCCGCGAATGATCCGTAGACACCGGTCCCGGCGTTATTGACTAGAATATCTATGGAAAGGCCGGCGCGTTGAAGTTCTTCGTAGATTTCGACCGCAGACGAAGGTTCGGACAAGTCTTTTTCAATCACTTTTGCGGAGATACCGTAGCGGCGGACCAGATCCTCGGCAAGTTGTGTTAACTTCGGCTGATCTCTTGCGACCAGAACCACATCGAAGTGATCTTGCGCGAACAATTGCGCAAGCTCAAAACCGATGCCGGTCGATGCCCCCGTGATGAGCGCTGTGCGATGATCCCGAAAATAGCCCGTCATGCCTCGCTCCTTCCCCAACGTATCAGACCCCTACCAATTCCTGGGCGCATATTTTAGCACTTGTCGTAATGTCCGGGGCGGCTTTTTGAAGATCTTCCAGCGTCATGAGAGGTTGAAAATCGATCGCCGCCTTGAAAGCTAGGAACCAGGGTTCCGCCATGGCAGGGATCTTGGAGGCATTTTCAAGATTCACGATCAGAAGCCCGGTGCGTTCTCCGCTGTCCGCCGTAAAATAAGCCTCTTCCGGACGCTGTGCCTCAAGGATCTTCTGGATCGTTTTCACAAGTCTCCCTTCCAGGACCGCTTGGTTACCCGCTTCTACCGGGATATGGACCTTTAGAAGAAATCGCATGTTCGTCCCTCCTTTTTTTGTGGAACTACCACAAGGGTATCCTAGGATCTTTGGAGAGGTCTCGCTATCGGGAGCAGGCTTGTTTCGTCCGTGGTTAAGTAGGCAGAAGAGGTAAGGGGAAAGACGAGCCTCTGTAGGAATGTGGGTCGGTCCTTCAAGGCCGGAATGGACCACCCCCCATGGCTATTTTCCGACGCTTTTTCCGCTTCCGCCTGATTCCACAAAATCTTCCTTTGCCGTTCAATGGAGGTGGTTGAGGGAGAAAAAAACGTATGCGAAAACGTTCGTTGTTGTTTTGTACGTTCTGGGTCGTGGTCAGTATGATCTTCCCCGGAGAGGTCGCGGAAGCATTTCCGGTCCGCGCGAGTTACGTTCCTTCAAGCGCAACGGAAATCGCTGCTTTGTGGACGCACTACGGCTCGATCCCGGGCGGCATTACCCTGGAGGGGAAAGCGGACGGGCTTCCCCGTATCCGGAGCCTAAGATACGACGCGCGGCAAAACGAGTTCTTTTTGAACGGAAATCTCCGGTACCCCTGCCCCGTCAGCGCGGAAAAACTGCGGGAGATCGCTCTGGCCATTAAAAGAGAGGACTCTTTGGGGTTCACTTTCCAGACAAAGGATACCGTCTACGGCGCCTTGAACTCCCGGGGGCATATTGTCGCGGACTTAAAAAAGGCTGATCTTTACCTTGGCACGAGGGTCTTCAATCCGGAAAATGTTTCATGCCCGAAAAAGGCAACGCCCGGAATAAGGAACTCTCCCAGGGGGGACAGCGTACATTTCCGTTTCGGAAATTACCGTTTCATTCAAGAAAAGGGGCGTCTTTGCGTTGCGGGATCGCAAGTTCGGATCGCCCTGATCCCTATCCTTCGCCGGACGGATGCCCGGGGGAATTTTCTCCCGGACTTTCAAACGATAGAAAGGGTACCGAACCGGATGTCTTATGCCTCGCAAGTCCGGAAGCTCACCGAAAACTTCAGTGAGGCCCTTAACTGCAAAGCGGTCGAAAGAACGGTCCGGTACGGTGAGGTGGCAGCCTTCCTGCGCGCTCTCAAATCACAGGAACTGGACCTCTCACAACTGTTCTCCCCCGCGGGACAAGCCGCCTAGGATCCCAGAGGTGTTTGCGGGTTTCGTTCACGATCACGCCGTTGAGGAGAATGAGGGAGATGAGGTTCGGAAGGGCCATGAACGCGTTCGCAATGTCGGCGAAGGCCCAGACCGCAGGCATCGTGACCACGGAACCTACCATGACCGCCGCGACCCAGAGCCACCGGTAAGGCAGCACCGATCTGTGGCCGAAAAGATATTCGATCGCCCGCTCGCCGTAATAGGACCAGCCAAGGATGGTCGAGAACACAAAGGTCAAAAGCCCCGTGCAGAGAATGACCGGGCCCACCACAGGGATATCCGCAAAAGCCGCTTTGGTGAGCGTCGCGCCGTTCAGCCCGTGTATCCATTCCCCGGAATTCACGAGTACGAGGCCCGTCATGGCGCACACCACGACCGTGTCCCAGAACGTGCCGGTCGAGGACACCAGGGCCTGCTCCACGGGATTTTTCGTTTTCGCGGCCGCGGCCACGATCGGAGCACTGCCCAGACCCGATTCATTGGAGAAAAGTCCACGTGCCACGCCGTAGCGGATCGCGTCACGGATCCCCGCGCCGACGAACCCGCCTAATGCAGCCTGTCCGTGGAAAGCGCCGCTGAGGATCACGTTCAGCGTATGAGGAATGCCCTGCCAATGCATGCAAAGAATGATGAGGCATCCCCCGCAATAGCTGATTGCCATAAAAGGGACCAGCATTTCGCAGACTTTCGAGATCGATTGAATGCCGCCGAGGATCACGAGCGCCGTAAAAAAGGTCATAACCAGGCCGCTCACCCAGGGAGAGATATGAAAAGTCTCCTGGACAAGGGTCGCGATCGAGTTGGCCTGGACTGTATTGCCGATCCCGAACGCGGCCACGGCCGTGAACGCGGCAAAGCAGACGCCCATCCACTTCGACTTGAGACCGAGCTGCATCACGTACATCGGGCCGCCCGCAAAATGGCCTTTGTGCGTTTTGATCCGGTATTTGATGGAGAGGACCGCTTCCGCGTATTTGGTCGCGATCCCGAAAACACCCGTGAGCCACATCCACAACACCGCGCCGGGGCCGCCCATCGCGACCGCGGTCGCGACGCCGACGATATTGCCGGTCCCGATGGTCGCGGCCAGAGCGGTCGTCAACGCGCCAAAATGCCCGACGTCCCCGCGGCCCTCTCCGGTTTTTGCCAGGGACAAACGGATGGCTTGCCCGAGATACTTTTGGATCCCCTTGAGGCGGATCGTCAGAAAAATATGCGTGCCGAAAAGCAGGAGGATGAGCGGCCAGCCCCAAATGATATCGCTGATACTGCTGAGGATTTTCACCGAAAGGACCTTTCCCTATAAAAAAAGCCAGCTGATTTCTCAGCCGGCTTTTTTGCGAATTGGTAGCGGGGGCGGGATTTGAACCCGCGACCTTTGGGTTATGAGTGTTTCCATCGGGAAACGCAGGGACAGCAAGGGATAACGAAAGAAACTGACATTTCAAGTAGTTATCCCTTTTCTGTTTTGTAGAGCAATTCAAGGAAAAACAGGGAAACAAGGGGTTATTTTCCGCAAAGTGTTGACCAAGTGTTGACCAAGAAAACAGATCAATGACCACTAACGGCGCGTTCGCCATTTCTTGAAGTGCCAATTACGCAAGCACCTGTACCCCCTTTTCCCTACCTGTGAATCGGAAATCTCAAATTGTCTCGGAGGTCTGGTGATACATAAAATCAAAAAGTGGTTGTGGTGGAAGGAATGTCCACAGTCACTCGCTTACGGATGATCCCCGGCAGACCGCGGACCTGCTTTCCGAAACTAATTTACCAGAAAAGGGAAGGAGGTTGGTGCTGAAAATCGCTAACATATTGAAACTATTATGGCGTCCCCACCGGGATTCGA